>JAUTCR010000005.1 GCA_030673895.1 Verrucomicrobiota bacterium JB023 | reverse complement strand
GCTGATTTTCCTTTACCAGTGGTCTGAGAATGATTCCACGGATCCGAGTTACGGCTACGCGAACAACCAGCTGGGAGTCTCGCTCAACTATCGCTTCTGACCAAATTGCCTATGCCTGCCAATCTTCGAAACCTCCTCATCCTTCTCGCCCTGTCTTTTGCCAGCCCTCTTGCTGGCCAGCAGGATGATCGCATCGAAGGCGGGGCGACAGGAATCATCCAGACCCATGATACGGTAAGCATCACGGTATTCCGTGAGCCCGACCTAGATACCACCGGTCGCTTGGGACAGGGCGGCTCCATCACGATGCCTTTAATTGGCCAAGTCGGCCTAGTCGGCTTGACCACGGAGGCGGCCGAGAAGGCTATCGAGGCCAAGCTTTTCGACGGCTATCTGGTCGACCCGGATGTCCGGGTCCGGATCGTCGCCCGGCCCGTTCAGACGGTCTCAGTCAATGGTCAGGTCAAAAATGCGGGGCTCTACAAGATTCCGACCGGTCAGAGCTTGACCCTAGTGCAAGCGATCAGCATGGCCGGCGGATTGACCGAGATTGCCAACCCCTCATCAGTCACCATCGTTCGCGCCAAGACTGGCAAGAGCTATAAGGTGAATCTCAAGGCGATCATGAGAGGCCAGCAACGTGACGTCACCCTGACGAAGGACGATGTCATCACCGTCCCGGAGAGCTGGTTCTAGAATCCATTTCCTATTCCCAAGTTGAGCGCACTCATCCCAAGCCCCAATCAGAGTCTTTCGTCGCCGCCCAAGGAGGCGTCTCCGACTCGGCTACCGACCTCATCCGTCCTGCCTCGCATTGACTTCCAGGAGGTTCTCAATGCCTGCAAGCGACGCTGCTGGGTGCCCGTTCTCTTTGCTTTTCTGGGAGGCGCTTTATTCTGGTTCCATGCTGCACGGCAGCCGGTGCTCTACAGTGCGGAGGGCTCGATCCGGGTGAAGCAGAGCTCCCCCGAGATCTATGAGGGAGGAATTGGCAGCGAGGACTCCCGCGACCTCGAGCAGATGAAGACCGTTGAGCAGGGGATGCTTTCGCCGACCATCCTCTTGCAGCTGATTGAGCAATTCGACCTGGGCTCCGACCCAATTTATCAGGCCGAAGGTGATTCCCAGCAAGCCTTGCTGTCCACGCTCTACTCACGCCTCAACGTGGAATTGCGAAAGGGCTCCCGTTTGATTGATATCAGAATCCTAGATTCCGATAACGCCCGCGCGGCCGAGATGGTCGAAGCTCTCGTTGCCATCTATGAGGAGTGGAAAGAGAGCGGCCGCGCTGAATTGATTGCGAAGGCCAGCGTCGAGCTTGCTGCGGAGGAGGAACGGCTGAGGAAGAAGATGGAAGAGTCCGAGAGTCTGCTTCGCGACTTCAGGGAGGCGAATCCGGTGCTCAACCTCAAGGGAGCCAGTGGAGGGCAGGCCACGGGCACGATGGAAATGCTCAACCGGGAGTTGACCGCCGCCACGACGGAGCGCTTGAGATTGGAGACCGAGGTGAAGGGCCTCGGCCAATCCGCCAGCGACGGACGGATGCTTGCCGCCAAAGGTGAAAAAGGTCAGCTGATCCTGGAGCTCGAGCGCCAATTGGCTGCCAGTGAGACCACCTTTTCGCAGCTCCAGACGCGCTACAAATACAAGCACCCGAAATACATCGAGGCCAAGAACGAGATTGATCGACTGAAAGAGCAGATTGCCAAAGTGGCGTCGGAGGCCGAGCAATCATTGCAAAGAGACTTCGCCGCCGCCGCCGAGCGGGAGCGGGAGCTGGAGCGCTTGGTCGCTGGGGCGCGAGACGAAGCGATTACCGAGGAGACCCTGCGAGAGAAGTTCGCGAACCTCTCCCGCAATGCCGAAATTGACCGAGCCCTCCATGCCGATGTGGCTACCCGGCTGCAGAAGATACAGATTGGGTCCTCGCTCAATTCCTCAATCCTCACTTGGGAAGCCCATCCGCTGGTGCCGGAGTGGCCCGCGAGCCCTCGCAAAAATTTGCTTCTCGCGGCCGGTATCGGTCTTGGCGGGCTGCTTGGTCTGGCAATCGGCCTGCTCCTTGAATTACTCGACCGGAAGGTGCGCGAACGGAGTGCCGTCGAGCGCGCGATCCGCGTTCCCGAGCTGGCTGCACTACCTGTCTATGATCAGGCCACCATCAAGGAATTATCGGTGGATGGAGCCATCTCCAAGGACCGCATCCGCTCGCTCCACCTTTCCCGCTTCACCTTCACTCCCCGTGCAGAGAACGAGCAGATGGAAGCCGTCATGTTCGCGAGCGCTTTCGAAGGTGACGGCAAGACGACTTGTGTCCTCAAGTGCGCCCGCACCTTCGTGAAGCAGGGCTACCGTACTCTGATTGTTGATGCCGACTTCCGGCATGAGGGCTTGAGTCAGCTCTATGCGCAGCAGATGAAGCACGCGCATGGCTTGACCGCTTACCTCAACGGGGAGGCGGAAGCTGCCGAAGTTTTGTTCGAGACGGGGCTGCCCGGCCTCTGGTTCCTACCGAGTGGCAAGGTGGATGGCAATCCGGCCGATTATCTGGGGGGGCCGGGATTCAAGAAGTTGCTTGAAGCGGTGCGTCCGATGTTCGATCGAGTGGTTTTCGATGTCAGCGCAGTCCTCAGCTCCGATGATGTGCAGGCAGTCGCCCGTCACGTGAATGCTAGCTACTACGTGGCCCGGCGAGGAGTGGGACGTTACCGCGATCTTCAGGAGGCGATGGATATCCTCCATTCTTCTGGAGCCCGGGTCGTGGGCTTTATTTGGAACGAAGGGGGAGGAAAAAAGGGGCAGAAGGATGAGGCTCCCGTTATCGAGCCCCTCCGCCTCGTCGATGGAGATGGAGAGGCCAATGAGGCTGCTGAGGAAAGCCGGGCCGCTGGTTAAAAGGAAAAGCCAGCTCCGACCTCGAATGCCCAGCTGTCATTCGTGATGAACTGGTCGCCGAGAAGGGAGAAGTCTTCCCGGAAAATGTAGCGGGCTCCCGCTTGGATGGCGAAGCCGTTTTGATATTGCGCTCTCAGTCCGACGAAGGTCTGGGCGACAAAGTTGGTGTCGTTATCGATATTGTAGTCGAATTCGTCATCGAGTGAAACGAACTCCGCTCCCAATCCTCCACCGCCGTAGACGGAGAGCCAGTTGCTGAGCTTCATTTCAAGTTCGTAGTTGGCCGTCACGTTGACGAAGGCGATGTCACCGTCCTCCGTAAAGAAGGAGCCGCCACTTGCATAGGTAAGCTCGGCGTCGTCTCCATGCCCGAGGATCTCGAGGAAGACATGGTGGGCGAAGGCATCGTCCTCATAGAGAGTGCCGCGAATCTGGGCGAAGGCGTAGCCCTTGCCCGGGTCCTCAAGATAGCCTCCCCCGAGGATGATACCGCCACCCCCCTGGAGTTGGGCGGAGGCCATGCCGCAGAGGGCGAGTGAGATTGCTGTGATGGTGCGTTTCATTTGTTTGTTGTGTGATTTTGGAGTTAGTTGGATTTGCGATAAGAGGATGAGCTTACCGAAGTGGGACGTGGGGAAGGGCGGTGGTAATGATGGTAGCGGTAGCCACGATCATATCGGTAGGTGCTTCCATAATAGCCTCCGAAGTGAACTCGTCGGGGGCCAGCAGGATTCGCTGGCTCCTGGGCATGGGTAGGGAGAAAGCGGGTGTGACGTTCCTGCCAGGCAGACATGATGTCGTCGACGACTTGGCTGGATGAGGCGAGGCGTGGACTCACGAAAGCGCCGTCCTCAAGATAAACACGGACGTTTCGGCTCCCTTTGCCCAGCCCGGTCAGTGAACCACCGGACGCGATGAAGACGCGGCAAGCTTCTCCATAATCGACATGGACCTTGGCCCCGTCTTCGATGAGCACATCCATCGATTTCAGGGTGCCGATCGGGTGCTCTCCTGCCTCAAAGACCCGGCTGCCGTCAACAAGCCGGGAGCTGGAGCAGGAAGCCAGAAGGAGAAGGATAGCAGCGGCAAGAAGTCGAAGCACGTTCATGAAACGACCGTCGCCTGATTCCTATTCGGTGAAAAGAGGCAAAAAATTAGCTCCCGGAGCGATAGGAGGATGGCTTCACCGATTGGGGCTGACTGCGGCGCCGGTTCGGTTTGGCATCATCGGTATCGTCTCCTTGACCGAAAGTCAGTCCTCCCAGCCACGCGAAGGGATTGAGCATGCCGGTCAAGCCTTCAGCCTCGGGCTCGAATTCGCCTGCCGCTTTGAGCGTGTGGCGCAGACGGTATTGCTTCGAGGCATCCTCGACAGGGAGGATAGTGGCCTCGGGCTGCAGGAGAAGCTGCGCTCCCGGCTCTGCGTAGAAAGTGCAAGAGCGGGACGATTCAATGCGTAGCGCCGCTCCCTTCGCGATGAAGAAGCGAGACTTTTTCGCTGATCCCAGCGAGAGGGAGGTGCCTTTCTCGACCAGATAGTCCCCAGGCTCCATTGCCCGGAGGGAATGCGAGCCCGGCAAGAGCCGCTGATCCTCCTCTTGGGCAGACCCTCCGCAAGAGGTCAGCGAGAGCGGAAGAAGTAAAAGGCCGAGCCCGCTCAAGCCAAGAAGAGTGCGCAGACTTCGTTGGCTCGACTGTTTGGCATTTCGTCTCATGCTGGGCTCGTTGTGAGAGAAAGACTTCATCGACGGTCGAGCATGCGCATCAGGTAGTAGAGAAGCTGGGCGAGAGAAGCCAGCGCTGCGACGACATAGGTCATGGCGGCCCAGAAGAGCGCGTCCTTGGCCTGCTGATGACCCATGGAGGAGGCGACCCCGCTGCCCTCGATCCATGCAAGAGCCCGCTTGCTGGCATCGAACTCGACCGGAAGGGTGACGAAGGAAAAGAGGGTGGTAACGCCGAGCGCCGCGACGTAGAGACCCATGAGCATCGGATTGCCGAAGGCCATGGCTCCGAAGATGGAGACCATGAAGATGATGTTCATCATCTGGGAGGCAAAGCCGACCACGGGAACCAATGCCGAGCGCATCTTGAGAGGGGCATACATCTTGGCATGCTGGACGGCGTGCCCGCATTCGTGGGCAGCCACCGCGGCGGCCGAAACGGTGCGGGCATGATAGACGGGTTCGCTTAGATTGACGGTTTTGTCGGCGGGATTGTAGTGATCGGTCAGACGACCTGGCGTCGAGATCACGCGCACATCGGTGATGCCGTTTTCACGTAGCATGCGCTCGGCGATTTCACGTCCAGAGAGGGAAAGCGGGACCTTGGAGTATTGGTCGAACTTGCTGCGCAACCGCCAGCTCACCAGCCAACTCGCCACCATGGCAATGCCAACAATAATCAGGATGCCGGCATCAAAGCCGTAAATAGGAGCTGCGACTAATGGAGTCAGGTCCAAGAGGGAGGGTAGTGTCATTTGGTGGTGAAATTAGTAGAAAAAGCGCACTTTGCAAGAGGCTCCGGTGAAAGCGGACACCGATTTTCGAGCACGTTGAAGAGGAAGATCGGCGGTACGCGATCAGATGCCATAGCTCTGGCCGGGCTCGGGAATGATGGTCTCTATCTCAGGGGCGAGGGTCTTGAGCTGTTCCTGAAACCAGAGCGAAGCCGCTGGATCGCCGTGGACGAGGAAGACCTTGGGAGGACGATTGGTGAGAATGAAGTCGAGAATGGATTCCCGCGAGGCGTGGCCGGAGAAATCATACTCGTGGACATCGGCCTGCAGTTCGACCGGATCCCAGCGCTCATCGAGCACAACCTTGTCTCCCCGGGACGCATTGCGAACCTGATAGGCGGGAGTCGATGGATCAGAGTAACCCACGAAGTGAACGGAATTAATAGGATCGTCCAAGAAGCTGCGGGCGAAATTGTTGGAGACCGTGTTCTCGGACATCATCCCGCTGGAGAGTGCGAAGATGGCCCGAGGTTGATACTTGATCGGTGCGCGCCCCTTGCGGCGCCGCGTTCCCGCCTGTAGGGAGTAGGCATCGCGCAGGATCTTGAAGTCTTCGCGGCGACGATTGGCGTTTCCTGAAAAATGGTCGTAGATCACGGTCATCTTGGTGGACAAGCCGCCGATCACGACAGGAACGTCCGGGAGGTCGCCCGATTCTTTGGCATTCTGGATCATCGTGATCACCTCCTGCGTTTTCCCCATTGCGAAGACCGGAACCAAGGCCGCGCCATTGCGGTCGAGGGTCTCATTCAGGTTCGCGATGAGCCGTTGCTCCTCGGCTTGGCGAGTGAAGCCAGGCTTGCCGGCATGATTGCCCCGGGTGGTCTCCACGATGAGAGCGTCGAGAGCCGGGAGGTTGTTGAATTGCGCGCCTTTAATGAGGGTTTGGTCCTCGAATTGAACATCGCCGGTGTAGAACACGCGCTTGCCCTCACCTTCAAGCAGTATGCCCGCCGACCCGAGCACGTGACCGGCATCCCGGAAGCTGACGTTCAGTTCCCGATCCCAGAAGGGTTCGATCGTCTTATTATACTTCAGCCCCTGCCAAACTTGGCTGAATTCATCGATCTCGCGGTGGGTGAAGAGAGGGTAGGAATCGATATCGAGCTCGATTCGCTGGTTCGTCATCACGTTGACGGAATTGTGAAGCAGGGCTTCGGCGAGCTCGACCACCTCGGGCGTCATGTAAACCTTCGCTCTCGGCTGCTGACGTTGCAGGACAGGGAGGGTGCCCAGGTGATCCAGATGAGCGTGGCTGACGAAGATGGTGTCGATGCTGTCATAGGGCAGCTCGTCGTAGCGGGGTAGGGAGTCGGTGCCGAGCTGCTTAGGATGCATCCCGGCATCAATGACCAGGCGGGTGCCTCCGAAGGTCATGAGATAGGAATTAGCGCCGATTTCCGGAGCGCGGCAGAGGCTTTGGAATTGGACGGCGGATTCGGACACAGTTGATAAGTCTGGCAAGGCCACCTGAGGATGCAAGGGGCGGGGATGTCAGTTCCTCGCCGCTCATCCGTCCGTCAGCCTCGCGGCCGGGGGTGAGCTTGTGATGAGAGACGCACTTCTCGCTTTGACAGATGAGGTCTGGCAGGTATCGGAGGTCATGACTCCGCTCTACGAAGGCAAAGCCAAGCGTCTCTACGCGACTGATGATCCGGAAATCCTCCGCATGGAGTTCAAGGACGAGGCCACTGCCTTCAATGCGGAGAAGAAGGCGATCTTCGAAAACAAGGGCAAGCTCAACAAGGCGATCACTACCCTCATCTATCAAATGCTTGAGGAGAAAGGGGTGAAGACCCATCTCGCAGGTGAGGGGGATGAGATCAACCTGATGGTGCGCAAGGTGGAGATTCTTCTCGTCGAGGTCATTGTCCGCAATGTGGCGGCAGGAAGCTTCTGCAAGCGGACGGGAGTGGCGGAAGGCACGGAGTTCAAGAAGCCGATTGTCGAATTTAGCTACAAGTCGGATGAACTGGGTGATCCTCTCATTAACGACGATTATGCGCGCGAGATGGGACTGGCGAGTGAGGAAGAGTGTGCCTTGCTCAAGCGAGACGCTTTGATCGTGAATGAGGTTCTCATCGACTTCTTCGCCAAGAGCGGGCTTCGCTTGATTGACTTCAAGATTGAGTTTGGACGCCTCTCCTCGGGTGAAATCGTGCTTGCCGATGAGGTGAGCCCGGATACCTGCCGTCTCTGGGACGCCAAGACGGGAGAAAAATTGGACAAGGACCGCTTCCGCCAGGATTTGGGAGGCGTCATGGAAGGGTATCAGGAAGTCTTGCGCCGCTTGAGTGACTCCTGATTGCTGCGGCCGCAGCCCGGGCGATCTCAGATCAGCTGCGTTGCCAATAGCTTGTCATTCTAAAAAATGACGCCCGATGATTCCGTGGAATCACCGGGCATCGCCCTGCCTTGCCGTATGAGGGTAACTGGTTTCGCCTTTGAAAAAGCGGGGGAAGGAAAATTCGTTTAGTGTTTCGGGATGTAAATCTCGGAGCCGCGTGCAAGGACGGTCTTCGGCTTGAGGTCCCAACCGTTGAGAGCATTGAGCGCCGAGGGGGTGGTGCGATGCTGGCTGGCGAGTGCGCCAAAGGAGATTTCCTTCTCAAGCGTCACTGTCGAAATGGTGGCGAGATTGGGTGCCGGGGCGGACGCTTCCTCGGGCTGCGGAGCCGGCTTTGGCTCAGGCTTGGGCGGCGCGGAGTGAGCGATCGGCTTGGTTTGCGCAACCGGCTTGGTTTGAGAGACTGGCTTGGTTTGCGCAACCGACTTCACCGGAGTGCTAGCGGTTTGGACCGGAGCTGGCTTGGGCTTCTTGGCCGCCAGAGTCGCCGCAGGTGCGGGCTTCGTCTCAGTCTTCTTGACTGGAGCTGGAGTCGGCTTGGCGGACGAGACGAGGGCGATCTTTTGTCCAATTTTCAGGTTGTTGGGATTCAGCCCGGGATTCATCGCGGTCAGGGTCTTCACGGACATGCCATGACGACGGGCGATAGAGTAAAGCGTGTCGCCAGCTTGCACGGTGTGATTGCGTCCGCCTGAGCTGCTGGAGGTGCTGGTCTTCTTCGCGGTGGTCGCGGCGTTCAGCTTGAGAGTCTGGCCAATCCGGAGTTTGGTCGGGTCAGTGATGCCATTGAGAGACATCAGTTGCTGGGAAGAAATTCCATGACGTCGCGCGATGGCGTGGATGGTGTCTCCGGATTTCACAGTGTAGCTACCAGCCAAGGCGGGAGCGGTGGGGAAAATCGAGAGAACCGAAGCTAGGGCAAGGATACGCAGGGTGCTCATGACGCGGATGATATGACAAAAAATTTTTTGAAAGGGCAAGCTGATTTTTAAGATGTCTTAAATAATTCTAAAAACTTTAGTTTTGAACAGTAGTTTTCGCTCGTGTTTGACCGAGTGGTCAAAATTTTATGCGAGGGCAAGAAGAATCGCTTTGGTCGCTCAGGCACCAGGGCGATGGCTTCGCGATGTTCTTCTGCCAAGACGTTATTCGCCCAGGGCCGAGCGCAGGTCGTTGGCAGCGGCAATGGCCTTCGCCGAGGAGTCCGGGACAGGTGCTTCGGGCTCGGATGAGTCGTCGTCATCTTCCATCCGGGGATCTTTCTCGTCGAGGGGCGTGAAGCCTTCGAATTGATCTTCCTTTCGAGGGCTGATTTCTTGCTCCTCCGGCTCTTCAACCAAGTCCGTTTCCAGGCCGGGCGCGGCGAGGCGAGGTTGACTCTCGAGGCGGGGCACGTCTGGCAAGCTCTGGCTCGATGAGGTGGCACCCAGCTCTTCAAACTTCCGCGCGCCGGGGATGACCCGGCTCTCGAAGGAGGCCATGGCCCGATTGTAATCCTTCACTGTGGTATCAAGGGAACGGCCCATCTTGGTGAAGTGGCCAGCGAGATTTGTCAGGCGGCCGTAGAGCTCGTTACCGATGATGGAAATTTGCCGGGCATTTTCGGCCAAGGCTTCCTGTCGCCAGCCGTAGCTGACGGCGCGCAGGAGCGCGATCAAGGTCGTCGGAGTGGCTAGGATGACCCCTTGGTCGACGCCTTTCTCGATGAGGCCCGGGTCGTTGTGGAGTGCGGCGGAGAAGAAAGATTCACTAGGGAGGAAAAGGACCACAAACTCGGGTGAGGTGGGGAACTGGTCCTGATAATTCCGCGAGGAAAGGCGGCGGATGTGCTCAGCCACTTGGCGGGAGTGGCGGATGAGGTGCTCCTCCCGCGTGGTGTCGTCCTCTGCCTCGATGGCATCGAGGTAGGCATCCATGGGCGCTTTCGAATCCACGACCACCAGCTGGTTGCCGGGGAGCTTGACGATGAGATCGGGGCGGAGACTCTTGCCCTCGTCGTCCGTGGTGGTGGTCTGGGTGACGAAGTCGCAATGCTCCTGCATCCCGGCCATCTCGACACAGCGCTGCAGCTGCATTTCGCCCCATTGGCCGCGCCCGGTCGGCTGCCGGAGGGCCTTGACGAGACGGTGGGTCTCCTTGTTCAAGTCGGCTTGCGACTCGGCCAAGTGACGGACTTGCTCCAGCAGGGAAGTGTAGGCGGTCTCCCGCGCTTTCTCGATCTCTCCCACCCGATTCTGCACTTTTTCCAAGGACTGGGCGACGGGGGCGATGAGCTGCTCGACGGCAACATGGCGCTTATCGAAAATGCCTTGGGCTTCCTCTTGCTGGGTGCGCAGCGACTGCTGGGCGAGGGTGAGAAATTGCTCCTGCGACATCTTGAGCGCCTCATTGGAGAGGGAGCGGAAGGAATTGGTGAACCGCTCCTCGATATTCGAGAGAAGCTGCTTCTGCTCTGCTTCACGGGCTTTGCCGCTTTTGACATTTTCCTCCAGTTCGCCCTGGCGGCGGAGGAGGATGGACTCGGTCGTGCGGAGTTCGGTGAGCTCGTTCTCTAGCTTCGCGGACGCCGCTTCCAGATCGACGATGGACTTGTTCAAGGAGCGTTCACGCTCGTCAAAGCGTTCCCGCTGGCTGAGAAGGCGGCCTCTCATTACGAGATAGGTGAGCAAGGTCCCGAGGACGAGGGCGGCGACGACACATCCGATGAGGGTGTAGAGGTAGTAATAATACTGCGCGTTCTGAGGATCGAGCTGGGCGGGGAGCAGAATCATGGCGGATTGTCTCTTGCGCAAAAAAGCGAGAGTGCTTTCTTGGCGCTAGAGCGTTTTGGCATAAGGCCACAGCGCTGGCAAAACGAAACTCACCAACCAAAAAGAACTATGGCTTACACTCTACCCGAACTGGGCTACGCGTTCGACGCGCTCGAACCCCACATTGACGCCAAAACCATGGAAATTCACCATGGCAAGCACCACAATGCCTACGTGACCAAGGTCAACGGCGCACTTGAGGGTCACGATGCCCTTGCGTCCAAATCCATCGAAGAACTTATCAGCGACCTCGCAGCCGTGCCCGAGGGCATCCGCGGTGCTGTCCGCAACAACGGAGGAGGCCACGCCAACCACAGCCTCTTCTGGAAGACAATCGCTCCCGGCGGGGCCAGCGCCCCTTCCGGTGACCTGGCGGCAGCCATCGATTCCGCCTTTGGATCCTTCGATTCCTTCAAGGAAGAATTCGCAAACGCCGCAGCCACTCGCTTCGGCTCCGGCTGGGCCTGGCTCTGCGTCAAGTCCGACGGAACGCTCGTCGTCACCTCGACCCCTAATCAGGACAGCCCGCTGATGGGTGAGGCGGCAGACACCTGTGGCTGCACTCCCATCCTCGGACTCGATGTCTGGGAGCACGCTTACTATCTGAACTACCAGAACCGTCGCCCGGACTACATCTCCGCCTTCTGGAATGTGGTGAATTGGGACGTGGTCGCCGCCAACTACGCGGCTGCCAAGTAAAGGGAGTTCTCCTTTTTTCTCTCGTTGGCCGAGTCTCCGGACTCGGCCAATTTTTTGTAGGTTGGGGGTGCCGGAAACAGGGCAATTCGCCGAGCGCTGGGGAGGAACCCTGTCTTCTTGGAAAGGGTTTGATAACGGGCCAAGGAACGGTGAACTTTCTAAGGGTAATTTGCGCAAGACCTATTCAATCTCCGCGGCGCTACTCATCCTTCTTTTGGGAGGCGGCTGCTTCGTTGATGTCGGCGGCTATGCGACCCATTTGGCCGAGGTGCTATCCTATTGGTAGGAGAGTGGGGGAACCTTCTCGTCCGTCGAGGAGCTTCAAACCGCTTGTCGATGAGGCACGGTCATAATGCTCTTGCAGTTGTCCGGCGCTTTGGCGATGACCAGACAAGAATTTACTGAATCTGAATGAGCGCCAAGAAGGACTTCATCCGCGACATCATTGCCAAGGACCTCTCCTCGGGCAAGCACGCCACCACGATCACTCGCTTCCCTCCCGAGCCAAACGGTTACCTGCACCTCGGGCACGCACGGGCGATTTGCCTGAACTTCGGGATTGCCGAGGAAAATGCGGAGTCCGGCGGACGATGCCACCTGCGGTTTGACGACACAAATCCCGCCAAGGAAGAGACCGAATACGTCGAGTCCATCAAGCGCGATGTGGCGTGGCTGGGCTTTGAGTGGGGGGAGCACCTCTACTTTGCGAGCGACTATTTCACCTTTTTCTATGATTGCGCCGTTCACCTCATCCGCGAGGGCAAGGCCTATGTGGACGAGCAGAGCATCGAAGACATTCGCGCCAATCGGGGTTCGGTCACTGAGCCGGGGAAGGAATCACCCTACCGGGACCGTTCCGTGGAAGAAAATTTGTCTCGCTTCGAGGCGATGAAGAACGGCGAGATCGGCGAAGGAGAAGCCGTCCTGCGAGCCAAGATCGACATGGCCGCAGCGAATATGAATATGCGTGATCCGGTTCTTTACCGGGTTCTTCACGCAGCCCATCACAACACGGGAAATCAGTGGAAGATCTATCCGATGTATGACTTTGCCCATCCTCTCGAGGATGCCAAGGAGCACATCACCCACTCGCTCTGCACGCTTGAGTTCGAGGATCACCGTCCCCTTTATGACTGGGTGGTGGCCAATTGTCCCGTGCCGGCAGTGCCGCGGCAGATTGAGTTCTCCCGCCTCAACTTCACCTACACCGTGATGAGCAAGCGGAAGCTGCTCGAGCTGGTGAACCAGGGGGTGGTGGAGGGATGGGATGATCCCCGGATGCCGACCCTGAGCGGAGCGCGGCGCAGAGGCATTCCGCCCGAGGCCATCCGCCGGGTCTGCGAAGAGACCGGCATCACCAAGCAGGTTGGGGTGACCGATATCGCCTTACTGGAGTTTGAGATCCGGCGTCTTCTCAATGCGTCGGCTCCCCGCCGGATGGCGGTCATGGATCCGGTCAAGGTCGTGCTGGTGAACTACGACGAATCCCGGAGTGAGATGATGAAGGTCGTCAATAATCCCGAGGACGAGACGGCGGGCGAGAGGGAGGTCCCCTTGACACGCGAGCTTTGGATCGAGCGCGATGACTTCATGATCGATGCGCCGCGGAAATACTTTCGCCTCAAGCCGGAGGGAGCGGTGAGATTGCGGGGTGGCTACATCATCAAGCACGTCGGCCATGAGGTGGATGAGAATGGAGAGGTGACCGAGATTCATTGCGAGTATCTGGAGGGCACGGTCGGCCAGCCCGCTCCGGAGGGAATCAAGTGCAAGACCGCGATCCACTGGGTCAGCGTGCCCCACGCTCAAGAGGCCGAGGTGCGGCTCTACGACCGACTCTTCAAGGTGGAGAATCCTGATGCGGCGGAGGGTGGTTATCAGAGCGTGCTCAATCCGGATTCGCTCCAAGTGCTGACCGGCGTCAAGGTCGAGCCGTCCCTCGCGGAGATGGAGCCGGGTGAAGGCTGCCAATTCGAGCGGCAAGGTTACTTCTGCGCGGACTCCAAGGAATACGTCAAAGGAGGGAGGCTGGTCTTCAATCGCACCGTGGCGTTGCGGGACTCTTGGAAATGAAGCCGCAGCCGGGCAATCAACGGCTCGACAATCAACAGCCATTTCAAGAGGGACCGGAAAGTCCCTCTTTTTGATTACGCAGCAACTTGGGTGCTGGGGTCCCTTTGGGGGGCGCGGGGATGAATTCTTTCTCACGCAGTGCCGCCCTGCGTTGCATCGTCTCGATAGCGACTTCCATCAGATGCTCCTCATGCCTCTGCTGTTGCTTGCTGAGCCAGCATCGGGTGAGGAAGGGAATGGCGTAGAAGCCGACAGGTGAGAGGGCCCAAAGCAGGAGGCCATCAAGGCCACTCCAAGGACTCAGCTCGAAGGAAATCAAGGTGGCGAGAAGGTGAATGGAGGCGTGGATCTGGAAGCGGTGGGCTTTCGGCTCCTCCTGGGTGATGAAGTAGGCGAACGCGGCGAGAATGTTCACCGCGGCGAGGGGCGCCGCCACGGTGAAAATGGGGAGGATGGGGAGATAGATGAGGGTAAAGAGCGACTCCGAACCGGAGGACGAGGAGAATGAGAGCAAATTGAAAGTGAAGATCGCCTTGAGAATAGAGGAAGTGACTGCAATGGCGATCGCGATGAGGCTTCCCCAATAGAGGCAAGCCAAGCCCACTAGGAAGCGTTTGAGCGTTTCCCAAATGCCACCGGCAAAGATCTCCTCGGGGTCGAGCGGTATCATGACGCCGGAACTTATCGTCCGCCTTGGGCAACCAGCAAGGCCAAGAAAAGTCTGCCGCGCGATTGTCATGCCTTTTTCCGCGCTGGAGGCTTTAGCAAAAAGGATTTAGCTTGGCGGGGTGAAGGAACTTTTGGAAGCGGGAGGACCGCTACTTTGGCTACAATTTGCCCTGGCCTTCCTCGGGCTGGTGCTCGTGCTTGAGCGCCTGCTTTACTTTCAAACGGTGAAAACCCGGGTGACCGATTTGTTACTGGGTCTTGATAATCATATCCGTAAGCAAGCTTATGCCGAGGCTCGGCACGAGGCTGCGCGGGAAAGGGGGCCCGCTGCCCGGGTGGCTCACTCCATCCTCATCCGCCATGCTCTCCCGCGCACCAACCTCCGCGAGGTTGCCGAGGAGGCAATCCGGCTGGAAGTGCCCCGCATGGAGAAGAATTTGAGGATTCTGCTGGGGGTGGCTCTCATCGCCCCCCTGACCGGGCTTCTGGGCACTGCGGTCGGTCTGCTTGATATCTTTGGCGAAATGGCAGAGACCTCGTCGACTGTAGCCCAGTCCACCTTGGCGCGAGGCATCTTCGAGGCTTTGATTACGACGGTTCTGGGGCTTTCCATCGCGAGTGCGGCCTACGGATTCTATCTGGTGCTCCTTGGTAAGGCGAAGCGGCTGCTCTCCGATCTGGAGCGTACGGGAATCGAGGTCGTGAACATGGTGATGGACGCCCGCGACCAAGCCGAGATTGTTCTCATGCAGGAGCAGCTGAGCGAGACCGTCTCCCGCCGCGAGCGCCGAAGCCGGGAAAGATGAAGGTGGAACTCACATTGAACGAGCAGCCTGGTCCGCTCCATGTTCTCGCCGCGCTGGATATCGTGGTGCTGGTGATGGTCCTCGGTTTTGTGATGGGCGGAATGGCTCATCGAGCCGGGGTGCCGGTCCGCATGGCGGGCAGCTCCTTTCGAGTCGCCGCCGAGACGGAGGCTGCCGTGTTGACGGTCAAGGGAACGACCGATCCCGTGTTTTATCTTGATGGTTCCCGAGTCGGAGAAGGCTCACTGCCAGGCCTTTTGAGGCACCGCCGGGATACAGGAGGCCTCCGCATGGTGCTGCTCCGGGCCGATGTCAGCTTGCCTGCTACCGTGCAGAGGCGCTTGAGCGAATTGGTGCTGGCCGAGAATCTGGAGTGCGTCTGGCTGGCGGAACCTGAAGCGGAGTGGGAGAAATGAGGGCGAGGTGCGGTCACCGGGATGACGATGTGGGCCGGGGATGGAGCTTTGCCTGGCGCGTTCGGGATGGCAGTGACTTCCGCTTCATCCTGGCCGTGGGGCTGGCGCTTGCCTGCACGCTGCTCGCGGTGGTCGGCCTGAATATTCGGGTGCGCGAATCTTTTGCGGCAGACGGAGAGCACCTCCCACCAGTGAGGCTAGTCTCTCCCGAGGTGTTGCGGGGGTCTTCGCTGGAGCGTTTTGCCGAGTCCAGGAGCCCGGTCTCGGCCTTGGATGCCGGTTGGGATGAGCCCCTGCGTCTGGATGACTGGTTGGAGCGTCTTGGCCTCAACGAGGACGCGGTCCATCGGCCCGCCCTGATCCCTCCGCCTGTCCGTGAGCCTCTTGCCGAGGTCTCTCTTCCTCCTGTTGACCTGACCTTGCCGCCGGCACCGACGACTGAATTCGCTATTCCACCGATGCGGGAGGGGGGCATGGTCTTGCTGACAGGGAAGGGGAGATTGCGGGAGCGATTGGCTCCCGTGAAGGTCGAATGGGAAGGCTCGCTGCCGACGGGCGGACTACGCTTCTGGGCGGTGATCGACGAGGACGGACTAGTGGAGATGGCCTTGCCGGAGGAGCGTGGGCTGGACAGTCAGGTGACCAACCAAGCGCGCCGTATTCTGGAATCGCTTCGATTCGGCGCTGGTCCCCGGCGCGCGGGGCCCTTGAGCTTCAACTACCAGGAGGAGAAGTGAGAGAGACGACTTTGCCAGAACTCATCGGATGGGCGGCGCCGATTTTGCTTGGGCTCTCTGTCCTGCTCGGCTTGTTGGGCTGGTGGCGTCGCGCGCGCGAAGGCAAAGAGCGGCGGCGCTCGCAGAGAGTTTGCGTGCAGTGTTTCACGATTGAGGAGTGTGGCCCTGGCAGCGATCGATTCGGCATCTGCCCAAGCTGTGGCGGGGTCACCCGCCGGGACCGGTCCCGAAAACTCGGATGAGGCTTGCGCGCAGGACGCTCTGCCCTAGATTCGGGGGCTCAAGAAACGGCTATGACTGAGCGACGAGTGGTGATTACAGGAATCGGAGCGGTGACTCCGCTGGGCAATGATTGGGCGACCAGTTGGGACGCTCTGAAGAATGGCCAAAGCGGGATCAAGCGAATCGAAAGCATGGATCCCAGCGATTACGCCTGCCAAATTGGCGGTGAAGTGCGGGGATACGATCCGGTTCCCTATTTCAAGAATCCCAAAGAAGCCCGTCGTGTGGACCGCTACACCGCGTTGGCCATGGGGGCCTCCAAGATGGCGATGGCAGACTCCGGTCTCGATCCGGACAAGGTCGACCTGACCCGCGTGGGTGTGATGATGGGGAGCGGCATTGGTGGTCTTGCTACCCTGGAGACGCAGCACGACAACTACCGCAACAAGGGGCCGGGCCGGATTTCGCCCTTCACCATTCCGATGATGATTTCCAACATTGCGAGTGGGTTGATCTCGATGGAGTACGGCTTCGGAGGTCCGAATATGTCCATCGTGACCGCTTGTGCCACTGCCAATAATTCGGTGGGCGAAGCTTGGCGGATCATCAAGTTCGGCGATGCCGACGCCTTTATTTGTGGAGGCGCGGAGGCCAGTTTCACCCCGATGGGACTTGGTGGTTTCGGTAATATGAAGGCTCTCAGTACTCGTAACGAGGAGCCTGAGCGCGCCTCCCGTCCCTTCGATGTCGGGCGTGATGGCTTTGTCATGGGTGAGGGCGCCGGGGCCGTGATCATCGAAGAGCTAGAGCATGCCAAGAAGCGCGGGGCCACTATCTTAGCAGAACTGACAGGCTACGGCCTCAGTGCTGATGCCTACCACATGAGCGCACCGTCTCCTGATGGAACCGGACCAGCCCGCGCGATGCAGATGGCGATGAATCATGCCAAGTTGAACAACGAAGGCTTGGCCTACCTCAATGCCCACGGCACCTCGACGCCGCAAGGTGATATCGCCGAGACCAAAGCCATCAAGTTGGCATTTGGCGACCACGCCAAGAATGGACTCATGGTGAGCTCGACCAAGTCGATGACGGGGCACATCCTCGGTGGAACAGGTGCCATCGAGCTTGCTGCCTGCATCATGGCAGTCAAGGAAGGCGTCGTGCCACCGACCATCAATCTCGAAGATCAAGACCCGGAGTGTGACCTTGATTATGTGCCCAATGAGGCGCGCGAAACTGAGGTGAAGGCGGCAATGAGCAACGGCTTTGGCTTCGGCGGACATAACGCGAGCCTGTTGGTGCAGAAGTTTGCCTAAGCCAATCCGGTCCGATGAGGCAGCGACGGACAGTTGCTTTCTCCGAGACTGATGCCTCGGGGAGAGCTCATTTCACTTCAATTCTCAAATGGGCTGAAGATGCCGAGCACCATCAGCTTCGGCAGATGGGCTTGGCGGTCCACGATGGGACCGTTGCTTGGCCACGGGTCAGGGTCGAGTGCGATTACTTCAAGCCCGTGCAGGCCGGGGATGAAGTCGAGATTGAAATAGAAATCGCGAAGAAAGGCCGTTCCTCCCTCACTTGGGCCTTCTCGGTGGAGCACGAGGGGGCCCGCATTGCGACTGGCAAGATCGTGACGGTCTATCTTGAAGAGGGGCAAAGCGCCGCTCTTCCTTTTGATTGAGCTAGGTCGCTTTTCTTTTCTTTTTAAATTGAGCGAGGAGAGGTCGCAGCTCTTCGATAAAGATTCGATAGGCAAAGTTATCGTTCGAGCTGAAACGCATGATAATGATGTTAACCTCGACGGTCTCACGATTGGCAAGGAGGAGCAAAGCCTGGAACTTGGCGTAGCCGTTCCTCAGCACATGTCTTAAGTGAAGGCGAAAGGATTTCATCGAACTCACATCAAGGGTGTCGCCGAAGTCTTTTCCTATCAGTCGATCGCCGGGGCATCCCATGAGCCGGGAAAAGGCAGGATTGATTTTTCTGATAACGAGGGACTCATCAACAATAATGAAGCTGTCACTGGCTTTCTCAATGGCACTCGCCATACTCAGTTCATAATCGATGGTTCTCTCAGCCCGACGTTGGAAGCGGCGGAGGTCGCGCACGACACAGAGGGCAAACGACGCGCCACTGAGCTTGATCATGGATGAGGTGATGCTCACTGGAATCATCGACTTGGTCGGTGATTGCAACTCACCCTCGTAATAAGACTCCCCGGTCTCGACTGCCTTTTTCATGGCAAGAATCGCTCCGCGAAGGTATTGGCGCGGGATGAGGTGGGAAATCCGCGAGGTGAGTAACTCGCTCATCGGTCGACCACAGAGACGGACGAAGGTTCGGTTGACATCATAAATCCGGCCAAGAGGATCAAGGAGCACAATGCCATCCGGGCTGGAATCATACATCGTGGATTTGAACATCTTGAGGAACTCGATGCGCTTAAGGGACTGCAGCCATTTCTCCTGCGAATCCAATAGTTGCTTGAAGGCAATAACCTTGGCCGAAGCTAGGGTCGGAGAAGGGGCAATCGCCCAAAGCTTTTTCGTTCCGTTGGCGGTGGAGACTTCGAAGAGTTCTTTGCCATTTTCAATGCTTCCGGCAGCGAGGCTTCTATAGACCAATCGCTCGGACTCTAGGTAACTGGAACCATTCTCAATAAGGAGTCGAATATTTTGCTCTGGGTCTTCTCCCAACGAGATCACTAACGGATCGATGGTGGAATCAGGGCGAATTTTCCTTTGAAAAGGACTCATAAAGCTCTCCGAGTTAAACTGAAATTTTTGCAGTTTCCATACAAAAATAGGTAAGTGTTATCACTATTGAAATAAGGTAGAGTGTTCATTCAAAACCGCCTGAGTGATGCTCCGTTTTTTTGGGAGAGAATGATATTCTTGAAAGTTTGGATGCAATCTTGAGTGCTGACTCGCGCGACGGGGCAGAAAGCTCGCGAATGGGCGGAGATTGATTAGGGTCAGTTCAGCTCAAACGCTCGGCAACTACCCACCTGAATCCAACTCCCATGGAACCCATCCCTATCATCACGCTTTGCGGATTCCTCGGCTCGGGGAAGACAACCTTGCTTCGCCGCTGGCGTCGCGACGAAGCACTCCGCGACGCAGCCTTGATCATCCACGATTTGAGCGAATTTGGCTTGGATGCGGAATTACTGTCCAAAGAGGGAGCTTCCACCGAGGCCGGACTTCTCCACGGCCGGGTAGCTGCCCTCCATGGGGAGCATGCCGGCGAGCAGCTGCACCAGTCCGCCGGTCGCGTACTAGGGGACATTGCGGAACTCGCTCCCGCGCCCCCGCTCATTCTCTGCGAGAGCACCGGGGCGGCGCGCCCCTGGCCCCTCATTGCAGCGCTAACCCAAAATGAACGATTTTTTTTGCGGCACTTTATCGTGACCGTTGATGCTCTCAATCTTCATCGCGACTTCGCCGACGGGCGCGTTTTGACGCAGGAGGTGGCGTCTCCCGGAGACCCGGCACTCCGGGGAGCTGCCGAGATTCTTGCCGAACAGATCAGTTTTGCCAGCGTGGTGATTCTAACCAAGGTCGACACGATCCCGAAACCCGTTGCCGATGCGCAGGTGAAAACCTTGCAAAGGTTGCAGCCTCGAGCGGCCATCGGCCTCTCGGCCCAAGCGGGTCTCCTCCTGCCACAGCTTGATTCGACGCCCGCGCCCCGGATTGGCGCCCTACGAAAGCAAGCCTATCAGCGAGGCCGCGATCCCCAAGGAGCTACCGCACAAGGAATCGCGGCCAGCGTGTTGCGCGATTCCCGACCTTTTCATCCCCAGCGTCTGTTTGATGCCTGTCAGCGTCAGCTGGGCACGGGAGTCTATCGGACCAAGGGATTTCTGTGGCTCGCCTCGCGGCCGGCTCACGTCCTTCTCTGGCAGCAATCCGGTAGTCAGATTTCGCTCGAACTCACGGGACTTTGGCGTGCGGAACTCGTCAAGAATGAAGAAGGCAAGCTCCTGCCTGAAGAGGTCGAGCATCTCAGGGCCCAGCTGGCATCTGCGCATTCCTCCTTTGGCGATCGCGCCGTTGAGTTGACCATCATCGGCCTCGAAGAGCCGAGGAAGGCCTTCGTCCGAGCCTTACAGGACGCTCTCTGCACGGATGAAGAAGTGGAGCGTTGGCAGAGCGGAGAGGCCTTCGATGATCCTTGGCCAAAGGAGCTGCGAAAAGCAGAATAGCTACCCGCCGCGCTAGAATCTACTAGAGATATCCTTGATTCGACTTTTCTCGCAGATTCTACGGGAGGCGAGGGTTCCCTCAGGTTTGAGGTGAAAGTGCGGCTATGCTCAAAGCTCGGCGATGAACTTGGTGAACCAGTCCACGCCGTCTTCCAGAGCGTTGATGCTGATGAACTCATCGGCCGTGTGGGCTTGGTCGATTGAACCCGGGCCGATGCAGATGGCATCGAGACCGGCGACATTGAGGTGGGCGGCATCCGAGAACCAGGGCGCGCCGACCGCTTTGCTGCCTGGGTGGGTGTCTTGGATCTTCTTCATCCAGAAGTGATCGGCGGGCACTTCCATCGGGGGAGCCTCCTTGCAGGATGAGATGGAAAGCGGAAGCTCGTTGCTGGCGAGGAACTCCTGCAAAAGCGCTCTTGCTCCGCCGGCCTCATGGAGGGAAGGGGTGAAGCGGATGTCAATCTGGGCGCGGGCGAAATCGGGAACGATATTGGGTCTCGTCCCACCCGAGATGGTGCCAATATTCAGCGTGGTAGCCTCGAGGATGGGGTGCGTGAAGCTTGCCAGCAGCGCCCTGAATTCTCCGTCAAGTTGATGAAGTGCCTCCGTCAGCTTGATGATCGCATTCTCACCGAGCTGTGGCTGGGAGGCATGCGCCGCTTGCCCATGGCTCTCCAGCGTGGCCCATAGGGAGCCCTTGGTGGTGTGCACGAGCTGGAGGGAGGTCGGCTCACCGACGAGGGCAAAGTCATACTCCTCGGCATGATGGCGGGCGAAATGGATGGAACCCGGTTGGTGGGATTCCTCGCCCATGAAGCCAACGAAGTCGATGGCGACCGGCAGCTGGTGCAGCCGCTCCCGGTTTTGATAGAGACCCATCAGCATCGCGGCCATCGGGCCTTTGGTGTCCGATGTTCCCCGGCCCCAGACCTTGTCGTCGCGGATTTCGGCCGCGAAGGGATCGATACTCATTCCGGTGACTCCGACGGTATCAAGATGTGGCCCTAGGAGAAGACGGGGCCTCGTGTCCGGCCCAGGCGCCCGGGCGATGAGATTCGGTCGATTGGGCAACACCTCCTCCAAGTGAATGGCGAAACCCCATGATTGAAGCAGGTCGCGGAGGTAGGTCGCCATCTCCAGCTCGCCACTGTGAGGAGAGTCCGGATCGCCGTCGGGATTGACGGAGGGAATGCGAACGAGAGTCTGAAGCAATTCGACGGAATTCATGCGTTGGCGTCTTAGTTAAGATTTGGGGCTGATAGTGGGAAGAATTTCCTCAACAGAAGCGAGGAAGTGGGGATATGCCGGGCTCCATCCCGTCATTTTCAAGCGGGCGTTAGAGACCGCTTTATTGGTCCATCCTCGCTTAGATTGAGGGTTTGGCGGAGCAGTCTGGGGAAGGGGGAGAGCGAGCTTGTCACACAGAGCGGTGACCAGCTCGTATTGGCTGATCGGGCAATCATCACTGACGTTGAAGAGTCCGGCCAGGTCATGGGTGAGCAGATGGAGAACGGCCTTGGCTGCGTCGGAGACGTGGATCTGATTGATGATGCGTTTTCCAATTTCTTGCGTCCCGGCAGGGCTTTGCGTGACTTCCAGGCGGTAGCTTTGCCCTAGGAGAGCGCTTAGGATGTAGCTACGGGAAGTTCCGTAGATTCCAGAGAGGCGCAGGACAGTGCCGCCAGCTTCCAAGGTCATGTCCTCGGCTTCTCTGAGGATTTCTGATTTTTCGGTCTGTCCGGCAGTGTCGCTCTCTTCGGTCACCGTGGATCCATCGGTTTGTCGATAGACCGAGGTCGATGAGATGAAGGTGAGCTTGGCGTCTGGAAAGGCATCAAGGAGATGTCTCGTCCCATCACGGAAGATGGCGCGATAGGCGTCGGTTCCGCCCCGTCCGGAAGAGGCGGAGGCCAGAAGGTGCGTCGGGTTGATCCGGCCGGCAAGCTCTTGCACCGCTGTAAGGTCCGTCAGGTCGCAGGCATGGTCCGCCCCCGTGCCGGAACGAGTCAGGGTGGTGACCGGCATTCCCTCGGCCACGGCCTGTCTGGCCACCTCTTGGCCAAGGTAGCCATGGCCGGCGATAAGGAGGTTGGGTTTCGGTGGTTGCTTCACGGCTAGTTTAGGATTCGGGTGATCCGTCTCGTTCTTCGAAATGAATGCGAATGGCCTCGGCGAGGATCATGGCATACTCGCGTGGCAGGGAGGGGCGAAGCTCGCCGTTGACAAGGCGAAGCCCATCGTGGTCGCCCTCCTGAACTCGAGCGAAGGTGTCACGATGATTCATCACGTAAGGCTCCAGGAAGATGGTGGGCGCCTGATAGAGCCGGTTCGCCAGAAGATTGCGCGCATAGATAGGGCGGAGCGGGTCCATCTGAATGGCTGGCGCTGTGGGGCGGTAGTGGAAGGGAATGAGGTCAGTCTCGGCGAGGAAGTGGTCCGAGATGGTCTGGGCGAGAGCGAGAACTTGCTCACTGGTGCGGGTGAGGAGATGTCGCATCATCTCAAAGCGCTGATCGTCGAGGGCGAGCTCGCCCTCCATGTAGGCTCCGTGGAGGATGAGGTGAAAGTGATTGTCCCGCGCCCAAGGATTCTCCCCGTACCAAGCATCGGCATTGTAGTGGAGACAGAGCACGAGGTCGGGCTGGATGACGTGGTTGATGAGGTCGGCCCGGGCGCGGATCTCCGCGGTGCGATAGAAGAGCTGCTCAGCCGTTCGCCGGTCGGGATGATCGGCCAGGAAGTCGTCGGGACTGGTATCTGTGACGGGAAGAGCCTCGTCGCGAACGAGGGTGACCGTCGCGCCGAGTGCCTCGAGCCGAGGCTTAAGATGCTTAGCGGTCAACAGGGTGAGGTCACCTTCCCGCACCGGAATGTCGGTGGGATCATCGGGCGTCGGGTCGAAGTTTCGCTGCTCAATCTCTGCAAACTCGCCACCGATGTGCCCGGGGTCGATGGCGATGTGAAGATCGTCCAAGGCTGGGAGTCGGGGCAGGGGCTCGGAGGCGTCGGCATAGGCCAAGGAATAAGTTTCATCGGGCTGAGCCATCTGCTTGACCACTTCGACGGCTGTCGCATTCAAGGAGAGCTTGCCAGTCCATGCGCCGGGAAGAGAATAGAAGGAGGTCAATAGCCGCTCGAAGGTGTCCCGGTCGATGGTCTGCTGATAGCGCTCGAGCTCCTGCCAATTCGGGGGAATGGCGAGGTCCGAGAGGACGGGTTGATCCGTCGGAGCCGGCTCGGGGTCTTTCCCTCTGCGGGTCATGAGCACGGTGACCGTCGCGGAGATCAGGATGATGACGATGATGGCGAGGGGGAGATAGCGGCGCACGGCGGGAAGGTAGTGGCGAAACGCTTTCTTGGGTAGTGCCGATCGAGGGGGAATGACACCAAGGAGCTAGCCGCTATAGGCAGACTCCGAAGGTGTCGTCGTTCTTGGTCTGCAGCAAGACTTGGAAGGCATCCCCCGGGCCGTTGGGGCTGGTGAGGTAGGTGTCCGTGGTCGTCTGCCGCATGTTGGGCATGAGGAACTCCCTGAGCGAGAGAAGATCGATGGTCGTGAGACCCTGCTCGTCCCCCCACTTCATCAAATCGGTGAAGGAGACGTCGGCCGTCAGGTCTTGATGGCCGGCATTCTGATAGACCGCTGGGCCTTCGATGCGATCTTGCATGAAGTAGGCTCGCAACGAGCCCCCGGGCCGCCGGTGGTAGAGGGTGTCGTTCAAGGCTCCATAGTCGATGGTCAGCATTTGCCCGGCCTTCCAGAGGGGGAGCCAATCCTTAAGCCATTGATGATAGGATTCGTGAACTTCCAAGCGCTGGCCCACTGGCCAGGCGTGCGTGAACAAGGTCGACTGAGGGAGTTCTTCGACGGGAAGAAAGCTCTCGACGGGCTGGCTGCCTTTCTCGAAATGAAGCTCGCTGTAGCCATCCTCCTCCTTTCGAAAGATGCGCACTGGGAAGGCATCGACGAGTTCGTTGGAGAAAATAAGAGCCTCGCCCTGGGCTGCCTCGAGTGCTTGTTGGATGGTTTCGTGATGGTGCGCCCGGGGGAGTTTCTTCTTCTGCTGCTCGCGAAGGACCGGTGAGGTCTCCACCAAGTGGTGGGTGAGCCGCAGCTTCTTGAAGGGCGAAAGGTAGCGGCGCAGATCGCGCGAGAGGGAGCCGTCTCCGGGACCGATTTCGATCAAGTGCTGGTATTGGGAATCGCAGACCCAGCGGGCAATTGAGCGAGCCAGGCACTCGGAGAGGGTGGCGGCGGTGGAGAAATCTCCGCGTGCGCCAACGGTCTTGATACGAGAGGTGTAGTAGCCGCGCTCCGGATGGAAGAGGGCGGTGTGCATGAAGCGATCGAAACGGAGCATGGGGACGGAGGCCTCGCCGGGGAGGCGGGGCTGAAGCAGGATGGGTCTTGTCGGGATGAGGGAGTAGCGGGCGATCACATCTCACCGCGGGCGATCGCTTGGCAAGCCTTCAGGTCGAGCTTGCCTGATGCCATCACGGGGATTTCGTCGACGGGGATGATGACCTTCGGGCACCAGAGGGAAGGGAGGCCGGCATCAAGCAGCTTGTAACGGAGGTCAATGACCTCTTGCTCAAGCATATCGCTGGCGACGGTGGAGAGAATGGCAACCGCTTCGCCCTTTTGCTCATCGGGGATGCCGACGACCGCGATTTTGCGCATTTCCTCCTTATCAAAGCCGAGCACCTTGTCGATTGTTGCCTCAATGGTCTCGTGGGGCACCATTTCACCGCCAATCTTGGAGAATCGGGACATCCGGCCTTCAATCGAGATAAAGCCGTCTTCATCGAAGCTGGCCACGTCATTGGTCTTGAACCAGCCATCCTCATCGATCACCTCCTTGGTGAGATCCTCGCGGTCGAGGTAGCCGGGGAAGACGTTGGCGCCCTTCAGCCAAAGGATGCCCGACTCGGCAAGAGAGACGGGCTCTCCGTTGGCTGCATTGGTGATGCGGGCTGCCATCCCGGGGAGCAGGGGGCCTACCGTCCCATTGCGTGAGGAGGGGACGACGGTTGCTTCGTCCGGCCCTGTCAGCTCGGGGAGGTTGACATTGGTTGCCGGTGAAGTCTCCGTCAGGCCGTAACCTTCCAGCGGTCGGATCTTAAAGCGTTGTTCGAAAGAGTCAGCCAGGGAGGTGGGCAGCTTCTCTGCTCCGGTTACGAGAATTTTGAGAGGAGCCAGCTGCTCGGGATCGACCCTCTTCAGGAAGCCTCTCAGGAAGGTGGGCGTGGAGATGAAGAGGGGGACATCGTGCTCCTTGATGAGCTCGGCCAAGCGCTTGATTTCGAGCGGCGTCGGGTAGGTCACGAGGTTCATGCCCTCAATGACGGGATACCATAAGGTGACCGTGCAGCCGAAGGAATGAAAGAGGGGGAGGCAGCCCAGAATCTTGGAATCGGAAGGGAGACCGACGCGGCTTGCGAATTGGCAGACATTGGCCAAGAGATTGCGATGGGTGAGCGGGACTCCCTTGGGCTCGCCGGAAGAACCCGAGGTGAAGAGGAGCACGGCCTCATCGTCTCCATGGGACTTGCCTAACTTCAGCAATTTACACAATGCCGAGGCAGGGAGCAGCTTGCCGAGCACGAACCAAAGGGTGATCTGCTTCTTAATTCGCGGAATCACCCGCTCAATGAAGACGAGGTCACGATTGGGAGGCCAAGGGAAGGAGGCCATCTTCCGGACGAAGGGATCCGCAGTGATGAATTTATCAATATCGGCCTGCTTGATGGCCGAGCGCACCGCCGCGTGAGAAGCCGTGAAGTTCAGGTTCACCGGAATCTTTCCTGCGAACATGACGGCCAGATTGGCGAGAAGACCGCCCTTCCCGGGAGGGAGGAGGATGCCGACGCGACGCTTGTTGGTGACCTTCTGAATTTCCTTGGAGAGAGCGATGGCAACTGCGAGGATCTTGGAAAAGGGCAGCTGGGAGTCATCTGTCCCGTCGTGGAGGTAGTTGGTATTGGCGTGTTTCTTCAGGCCAGCGAGAAGGGCTTGGGGAAGCGAGCCATTGAGAAAATCGCGAGAGGAGAAGGCCGCTTCACTGGCCTCGAGCAGAGACTGATGGAAGTTGGGAAGGCTGGCCTCATCCTCTTCCAGCGCCTGGCCGAACACCATGATGGCATCTGGAAGGGAGGATGGACTCTCGATACTAAGATGCACCTCCTTGGGGAGGTGAATAGCAAGCGGCACCACGGGCAGCTCCAGCTCACAAAGAGCCTTGAGGATGGGGGAAGGAAGATGACAAGGGGTGCCGGGACGAGCCACGGTGGCCCCGGGCAGGAAGACTAGAACTCCGTTATCGCCGAGCTTCTTTTTCAAGGCGGCGGCCAAGACCTTGGGATCATCACCCAAGGAGAAACCGACGCCGTCGCGACCGGAATTTTGCAGATGGCTCTGGACCTTGGGATCCAGCTTGACCGATTCCTCCGCGAGGTAAGTGACGTGCCGTCCGGCAAGCCGGTTTTCGATCGCGAGCAGGAGGGGGAAGCTGAGCCGACCCGGGACGAGCAGGGTCGGTGTGCCAGGTAGGCGGTCGGCTCCTAGGATTTCAATGTTCGCGGTGCTCATGTAGGGGAACAATTTGGAGCAAGAGCGGGGTCGGGGTCGAATTGTTTTTTTAAGCTAAATCATCGAATCAATCGATGTTCAGGGTGGGGATGTTTGATTTTAGAGAGTGAAGCGGCCGTCCTCGTCCTCGCCTTCCCAACCCAGCGACCGGAATGCGGAGCAGAGGCGACCCTGTAGCTCATCTTCTTCCCCTTCGCCAAATTCGATGACCGCGCTCGTGGTCAGGCCCCGTTGGGATTCGATGGCGATCACCGTCTGGTGGCGTCCTAGCGTGATCCAGTCACCCCAACTCTGCTTGTCGTGCTTTGCTGTGAAATCTTCTTTTTTCAGGGCCGCGACGACTTCGCTGATCGTCGCTGGTGCTTCGTCATCGGGTAGTAATACGCGTAGTTCCATACAGAGCCGGGGTGACCCGAATCAGGGGGTGTGGGCAAGGGTTTTTCGAGGGAAATTGTGGAACGTGAGGCTCGAGTTTTCTTCCCTGAATTACGCAACCGGAGGGAACGTGGAAATGACCGAATGCAGGGCATCCGCAGGCGGTCTTCAAAGCACGTTTGGTCTCTCGACGGAGCCGGATTCTCAGATCTCATCCAGGCAGGGCCCCGGGCTGATAGGGCGCGGGGAGGCCTGCCTTGAAAGATTACAGAATGGAGCCGGGGGAGTAGGTTGCGGCCTGAGGATGGCGAGCAATGATTTTGGCAACCTCGGCGGTGAAGTGATTGACCTGGGCGGCGGCGTTGCCGGTGTTCGCCTTGTTGGCTTCAAAGATGTTCTGGAGCGTTTCGAGGTCGAGAGGGATTCGCTCGTCCTCGGCGAGGCGGTGAAGCAGATCGTTTTCGTCCAAGGTGCCTGCTCGCAGATCGGTGACGGTAGCCAAGGCGTTTTCCTTGATGGCCAGGTGGGCCGTTTCGCGGCCGACTCCCGCCTTGATCGCTTCCATCATGATGGTGGTGGTGAGCAGGAAGGGGAGATAGTGGGTATTTTCCCGATTGATGACGGCGGGGAAGGTGTCCATTTGATCGAGAACGGTGAGGAGGGTCTCGAACAAACCGTCGGTGGCAAAGAAGGCGTCGGGCAGCATGACCCGGCGGACCACGGAGCAAGAGACGTCGCCCTCATTCCATTGATCACCCGCGAGGGAGGAGGCCATGGTGAGATGGCCCTTCAAGATACTATGAAAGCCGTTGATGCGCTCGCAGGAGCGTGAGTTCATCTTGTGGGGCATGGCCGAGGAACCAGTCTGGCCGGGGGCAAAACCTTCGCTGGCGGTCTCATGACCCGCCATCAGGCGGAGGGTCTTGGCAAATGAGGAAGGCGAGCTGGAGATATCGAGCAGGAGGGAGACAACGACCATGTCGAGCGAACGCGGATAGACTTGACCCACATTGCTCCAGACCGAGGGCAGGCCCAAGTGAGTGGCCAGACGTTCCTCGAGTTGGGCGACCTTGTCGGAGTCTCCTTCGAAGAGAGACAGCTGGTCGAGTTGGGTGCCGACTGCTCCCTTGAGCCCCCGCACGGCGTAGGTCTCGAGAAGGTGCTCCAGGCGGCCGTAGGCACCGAGAAGTTCTTCGCCGAACATGGCGAGACGCTTGCCGAGGGTGGTCGTCTGCGCGGCGACGTTGTGGGTGCGCGCGGTAATGACTTGGTCGGCATACTGGGTGGAGAGATTGGACAGGCGGGCCAAGGCCGCGATCACCTTGTCCCGGATGGCGAGCAGGGAGCGATAGACCTGCAGCTGCTCGACATTCTCGGTCAAGTCACGTGAGGTCATGCCTTTGTGAAGCTGTTCTTGGCCGGCGAGATCGTTGAATTCCTCAATGCGTGCCTTGACGTCGTGACGGGTGACCCGCTCGCGGGCATCGATGGAGGAGAGATCGATTTTTTCCTTCACCGCCTCATAGGCATCGAGGGCGTCCTGCGGGATATCGAGTCCGAGGTCTTTCTGCGCGCGGGCCACGGCGAGCCATAACTCGCGCTCGAGGAGGATTCGGCCTTCCGGAGACCAGATGTCTTTGAGAGCGGACGAGGCATAGCGTTCGGCGAGGACGTTCGGAATCATGGGACGGAAGAGTCCCGATTCCCGTTGATCCTTTCAAGACTTTGCTGCCGCGGATTTCGTCTGCGCCGGATAACCAACTGGCGCTGATGAGTATTGAAATCGTGTTTCAAACGATTGTTTGACAAGGGGGCAAGGGGAATTATTCTCTCCGCCATGTCTGAATCGGAGATGAAGAATGAAACCCGCGAGCGTCTGCTGGACGCGGCCGAAGGGTTATTCGCCGAGAAGGGCTTCGAGGCGGTTTCGTTGCGGGATATCACCCGGACGGCGGGAGCCAATGTCGCGTCGGTGAATTACCATTTCGGCAGTAAGGAGGGATTGATTAATGAGGTGATGAAGCGGCACGCCCTGCCCGTGAACGAGGAGCGTGTCCGCCGTCTGGAAGGCCTGCTCGAGGGGGAAGCGAGACCCGAGGTGCGCGAGGTGATCGAGGCCTTTCTCGACCCCTTGATTGAGCGAATCACCGAGGCTGATGAACGAAGACGGCTCTTTGGGCGCTTCATGGGTCGCGTCACTGGAGAGGAGGCCAAGGGCATCCCCTCGGAGATGGTGCCCGCCTTCACCAAGATGATGAAGTTGACGGTGGCAGCGTTCCAGCGCGCCCTCCCGGGCCTCTCCACGGAGGAGACACTCTGCCGCATCAAGTTCTGCTTCGCGGTGATGACACAGGCGCTTCTCCGGGACGAAGTTTTTGAGCAAATCACCGAGCGGAAGCTCGCGGCTTGGGAGCCGGAGAAGATCTATCAAGAGGTGCTGGTCTTTTGCACCGGCGGCATGGCGGAACAAGAAGGGAAGGCATGAAGAAACATGAGAGTATGAAGACGCCGCTTCGCTTGGCGGGGATGGGAGCCGTGGCGCTCTTCCTCGTCGCGTGTGGCAATGCGGTGGCTCCTGGAAGGGACTTTGGCGAGGCCAAGGAGATGGCCCCGGGCCGCTGGGTGGCGACGCGGGAAGCACGGGCTGGTATCGATAATCAATGGGTGTCGCGATTCGGTGACGGCAAGATGGAAGAAGTTGTCTCCATTGCCTTGTCAGCTAATCCGAGCTTGCGGTCCGCCGAGGAGCGAGTGCGGCAGGCAGTGCTGACGGCTCGTGCCACTCGTAGCGAAGCCCATCCCCAGCTTTCTGGAACTCTCAATGGTACGCGTAGTAAGCAGGTCTTCACAGGATTACCTATTCCCAACCAGTCGGGTATCCTGTCTTCGCTTTCCTCCTCCTTGGGCGCGTCCCTGGATGTCAGCTGGGAGCCGGATATCTGGGGAAAAGTTCGGTCCGCCAACGAGGCTGACCTCGCGCGGGTGGGCGCGGAGCAGGAAGCCTATCGCGCTGCGCGGGCCAGCCTCGCCGCGCAGGTGGTGAAGGCTTGGTTGGCCTTGGGCGAAGCCAATGAGCAGTTGCGCTTGGCCTACGAATCATTGGATATCCTGGAAAAGACGGAGGCGGCGGTGATGGAGCGTTTTGCGAATGCCCTCGCCGATGATGGCGGGACGGCTTCCCAGCTGCGGCTCGCTCGCACGGAAGTGGCCCGGCAGCGTGCCGAGATCAAGCGTCGTCAGGCTGAGGTTGAAAGCGCCAAGCGGCAGATCGAGCTTTTGGCCGGGCGTTATCCCGCTGGCCGCACCGGAGGAGGGGACGTTTATCTCCCCAAGTTACCGGCAAAGCCACCGGTTGGTTTGCCAAGTGATCTGCTTCTACGGCGGCCGGATATTCTCGAGGCCGAGCGACGCTATGTCGCTGCGGTCAAAGATGCGGAGGAGGCCGATCTGGCCCGCTTTCCTAGTTTTTCCCTGACCAGCAGCGCGGGGACTTCCAGCTCCGAGCTAGGTGACCTGGTGAATAGTGACTTTGGGGTTTGGAGTCTCGCCGGAAATTTGACCATGCCCATTCTCAATGGCGGACGGCTAAAGGCGAATTACGAGAAGGCTCGTAGCGAGAGCCGCGAGCAGCTGGCCGACCTGCAGCGAACCGTGCTGGATGCCTTTGGCGAGGTCGAGGAAGCTCTCGTCGCGGACCATTTCTTTGATGAGCGAATTGCTGCCACGCGAGAGGCGCTGAGGGAAGCGGAGGAATCCGATCAAGCGGCCGCGCAAGACTACGCGGATGGAGTCGAGACTGTGCTGACGGTTCTGGAGGCCCGGGGCTCCAGGACGGAGATCGCGACCCAGCTGGTGACACTGCGTCGGCAACGATTGGAGAACCGGGTCAATCTGCACCTCGCCCTTGGCGGGGACTTTAAAGTACGGGGAAAGTAGTGGATGAGGTTATCGAAACAACAACGAGAGAAGAATTTAGATGAGTGAAGAAAGAGAAATCGAATCCGAAGAAGAGCTGGAGGTGGAGCGCCGCAGTGCCGTGCATGCGGTGCTGAGCTTTGTCGGAGTGTTACTCGTTCTTGGCTTGGCAATCGCAGGAATCGCCATCCTTCTGGCCACGGCTCCAGAGGCTGCCAAGAAGGAGGAAGAAGCGATTGCCGCTCCGGCGGTGGAGGTGCGTGAGGTCACTGCGGTGGAGGGTGGCGTTGAGGTCCGCGCGGAGGGCATCGTTGAGAGCCGGCAGGTGGTGCGATTGACCACCGAGGTTTCCGGCAAGGTGGTGGAGATGAGTCCATCGCTGCGAGTGGGAGGAAGAGTCTCGGCCGGAGAGCTACTCGTTCAGCTGGAGCAGGGCGACTATCGTACCGCGCTGGAGCAGGCCAAGGCATCGGTGGCGGAGGCAGAGCTTAATCTTAAGCAGGAAGAGGCCAGGCGGGCGCAGGCTCTGCGGGATTGGGAAAAGCTGGGCAGAGGGGAGCCCGGAGACCTCCTTGTGAGAGTGCCGCAGCTGGCGAGCGCGAAAGCGAGCTTGGCTAGCGCAAAGGCCGAGGTCGAGCGGGCACGGCGGAATCTGGAGCGCACGGTTGTTCGCGCGCCCTTTGACGCCATCGTGCGTGAGGAGGAAGTTGAGCGTGGAGCGGTTCTGGCAGTGGGCAGCCCGGTGGCGACTCTTTTCTCGAGCCAAGCGCTGGATGTCATTCTCCCGGTCAAGCTGGAGGACTTTGCTCTCCTGCGGCGGGACTCGCAAGGGAATCCCATCGGCAGCGTGGAGCTTGAAGGCACCCTGGGGGCGCGCAAGATTGTGTGGCCGGGTCGCATCGTGAGAACCACTGGTGAGGTGGAGCGCTCGGCCCTGACGGCGGGTCTGGTGGTGGCGGTGGAGCCGACCGATGACGAGGGGGAATTGAATTTGCCGCCGCCGGGACTCTTTGTGGAGGCGCGACTGGAGGGAGAGGCTCTTCCCGACGCGATGATGGTTCCGCGCTCTGCTGTCCGCGAGGGAGACCGAGTGGCGATAGTGGATGAGGAGGACAAGCTCCGCTTTCGTAACCTGACCATTGTTCGTAGTACGGCGGACACCGTATTTGCCACCGATGGAGTGACGATTGGTGAGCAGGTGATCATTACCCGGCTCAATGGCCCGGTGGAAGGAATGCCGGTCCGGACCGGGGAGGAAGAACCCAGCGAGAAAGACTAGGCAATGGAAGGATGGATCAAATGGTTTAGCCGCAACCATGTGGCGGGCAACTTCCTCATGTTGGCTGTCCTGCTCGCGGGGTTCACGACGTGGTTCAAGGTGAGGAAGGAGATCTTCCCCGAGACGGCGATCGATGCCCTCACCGTTCAGATTCCTTACCCGAACGCGACACCCGAGGAGGTGGAGCGCGGGGTGGTCATCCCGGTGGAAGAGGCCATTGCCGATGTGGTCGGCATCAAGGAGCTGAGTTCGACATCAGCTCAAGGAACGGGGGCGGTGACCGTTGAGGTGGAGACGGGCTATGACGTCCGCGATGTCATGGATGATGTGAAGACGCGCGTCGACGCCATCGACAACTTCCCCGAAGAGGCGGAGAAGCCGATCTTGGAGGAAATTTTAATCACTTCCCCGGTGATGGCTATCACGCTGGTTGCCGATGGGGCCGACGAGGAGGCGCTGCGGGAACTGGCGGAGGAGGTGAAGGATGAGCTGCTCGCCTTTCGTTCTCAAGAGAAGCCCGGCTTCTTTGGCCTGGTGAGCAATGCCTTGGCGGGCGAAGCCAAGATCACCAATGTGAGCATCGCTGGCACCCGTCCTTACGAGATTTCCCTGGAGGTCGCGGAGGATGAACTGACCGAGCTGGGCATGACCCTGGGCGAGGTGGCGCAGGCCGTCGCTCGCTATTCAGTCGATCTACCTGCCGGCTCGATCAGGACGGAGGGTGGTGAATTGATTGTCCGGACGATTGGCAAGAAATACCGCGCGGCGGACTTCGCAAACGCGCCAATCAAGACTCTCGCCGATGGCTCGGTGGTGAGACTGGGGCAAGTTGCGACGCTGCGCGACACCTTCGAGGATGTTGATCTCTCGATGGATTACGATGGTGAGCGAGCGGTCGTGGTCAATGTCTTTCGAGTGGGGGAGCAGGACACCACGCGCTTGGCGAAGCTCGTGAAGGAATATGTGGCCCTCAAAAATAAGGAGAACCTCGCAGGAGTGAAGCTGGGGATCTGGAACGATCAGAGCGTCTTGTTAGAAGGGCGCATCGATCTACTGGCCCGCAATGCGGTATCAGGTCTCTTGCTCGTCCTCGTCGTACTTGCTCTCTTCCTACGACCGTCCCTGGCCTTGCTGGTGGCGCTGGGGATCCCGGTCTCCTTTGCCGGGGGCATGTGGCTGATGCCGATGTTCGATATCTCGATCAACATGATCTCGCTTTTCGCCTTCATCCTGGTGCTGGGGATCGTGGTCGATGATGCGATTGTGACAGGGGAGAATGTCTATCACCGCATCCAGCAAGGGGAGCATCCTGCCGTGGCATCCTGGAAGGGAACCCACGAGGTGGGGACGGTGGTGGTCTTCGGGGTCTTGACGACCATTGTCGCCTTCACCCCCATGCTTTTCCTGAGTGGAGTGAGCGGGAAAATTTGGCCGAATATTCCCTGGGTGGTGATCCCTACGCTCTTGTTCTCACTGGTTCAGTCGAAGTTTGTCCTGCCAGCGCACTTGTCTTTGCTGGGACCGACGACGCAGGGCAAGCCCAAGCCCGAGGCTCGCTGGAAGTCGATGCCCAGTTGGAATCCCTTGAAGTGGATCTTGTTTGTCACCTCCGGATTGTTCGCAGTCCAGCGGGCGATAGCAAATGGGCTCGAGCGTTTCATTGAGAAAATCTATCAGCCTGTGCTCCGCTTCGGTCTCCACTGGCGGTATCCTATGATTGCCTTGTTCGTGGCCGTGCTGGCTGTGAGCCTCACGGTGGTTGGGACAGGAAGGATCAAGGCCGAGTTCTTCCCCGATGTGGAGGGCGATGTCCTCACGGCCAAGCTGGAGCTCGCGCAAGGAGTACCCTTTAGCGAGACGGAGCAGGTGATTAAGCAATTGGAGCAAGGGGCCCTCGAGCTGGGGCGGCGCTTCAAGGATGATCGGGGGAACCCGGTCGTGAAGCATATTCTCGCAAGCAGCGGGACGCAGCCTTTCATCTCGGGCTTCAGTCCCGACGGACCACCCAAGGCGACCCATCTGGGCGAAGTGACGGTGGAGCTAGTCCCAGCGGCGGAGCGCAGCGGGGTGGGGAGTGATGAACTTGTTAATGCCTGGCGCGAGATCGTGGGCGAGATTCCCGGGGTGGTGGAGCTGAGCTTTCGCGCCGAAACGGCGGCTGGAGGCAATGCGGTGGATCTGAGCCTCACTGGCCGAGACCTGGATGAGCTGGAACAGGCGACGGAGTTCGCGAAGAACGGCCTGGGCGATTATCAAGGGGTCATTGACATCGCGGACAGTAGCCGGGCGGGTAAGGACGAGCTGCAAATCACCAGCCTCACCCGCGCCGGGGAGACGCTGGGCTTCACGCTGGCCATGGTGGGCGAGCAGGTGAGGAATTCCTTTTACGGCAACGAGGTGCAGCGCCTGCAACGAGGCAGGGACGAGGTCAAGGTGATGGTGCGTCTGCCCGAAGAGGATCGCCGTACCTTGGATACCATCGAGAAGCTCGAGCTGACCTCGCCGACAGGTGAGAAGGTCGCCTTCTCCCAAGTGGTGAACTATGAGTATGGCAATGGACCCGCCGTCATCAACCGCACGGACCGCATGAGGTCAGTGAAGGTGACCGCCGACGTCGACTCGGAGACCAACGCCAACGAGGTGGTGGCCCGCTATACGAAGGAGGTTCTCGCGAAGCTGGAACAGCAATTTCCCTCGGTCACGTGGGCCTTCGAGGGCGAGCAGGAAGATCAGAAGACTTCCGTCCGCGAGATTGGGGTCGGCTTCCTGGGGGCGCTCGTGATCATGTATGTTCTCATCGCCATTCCCTTGAAGAGCTACTTCCAGCCACTCATCATCATGAGCGTCATTCCTTTCGGCCTCATCGGTGGCATCTGGGGCCACGCTTTCCTCGGGATGAACCTATCGATCATGTCCATGGTCGGCTTCGTGGCCTTGGCCGGGGTGGTGGTGAACGACTCGCTGGTGATGGTCGACTTCGTGAATCGTCACCGGGACGAATCGCCCAACGTCAAGCATGCTGCCGCGATGGCGGGAGGCCGACGCTTCCGCGCGATCCTCTTGACCTCCTTGACCACCTTTGCCGGCTTGTTCCCCATGCTTTCGGAGACGGATATGCAGGCCCGTTTCCTCATCCCCATGGCGGTTTCGCTCGGCTTCGGGATTCTTTTCGCGACGGTGATCACGCTCTTCCTCGTGCCCTCCATCTACGTCGTGCTCGACGATGTCGCGAGGCTATTCCGCTGGATGGGAAGTCTCGGTCGCCGGGCTGTCGGCCGCAGTTGAGAGGTATTGGCTGAGCCAGTCGCTTAAGGTTTCGAGGAAGTCTTCTTTGGTGCTGTCGGCGAAGGGCTCGTGGCGAGCCCCGGGAAAGTATTCGTAGCGGAAGTCGGGCAGACCGATGGCCTCGGCATAGTCGTCGCAATATTGCGGCGGGCAGATGAGATCCTTGCCTCCCTGGGTGAGGAGGAGGTTGGTCGCCATCGGGAGTTTGTCCGGCTGGCTCCTCACCTGGCGGCCCAGATCGATGAGGGTGCGGCCCCAGGAGAGTGAGATGCGATTGTGGAAAAGGAGGGGAGCGGTCGGCGTTTCTCCCTCGAGCGGGATGCGGCACATCTCGGCGGTCACCCGGGTGGACACTGTGGCCTTGGGCAGGACATGGGAGAGAGGGCGGAGGCAGGTCGTCTTCCAAGCGGGCTGGTTGGCATCAGGCCGCAAAATGGGTGAGCTAATCCAGGAGAAATCGGGTGCGGGCTCCACCTCCAGCAGCATGGCGAGAGAGAGCAGGCCGCCGACCGAGTGTCCACCGAAGCCGACGGGGCCGGGGCTCATCTCACGTGCCTCAGAGAGGCCCAGCCGGGTGAGCTGGCTAATCAATTCCAGCGAAGGGACGTGGCCCCTCCGTCCGGTGGAATTGCCATGTCCGGGCAGATCACAGCTCAAGAAGGCGACCCCGTGGCGGAGAAACACCTGGGCGATCTCCTCATAGCGTTGGGCGAAATCGCCTTGGCCGTGGAGAAAGAAGAAGGCGGCTCTTGGCTCCTCCTCCGGGAGCCAGCGATAGAACTCCAAAGGGCGTCCGAGGACGGTGACGGATTCAGAATGGCACGTCGAAGTCATGAGGTTCATCAAGGCTATCGAGCAATTCGCGGACGAGTTCGGCGTCTTCGGGTGAGTTGATCTTGGTGAAGGAGTGGGAGAGGTTGGAGAGCATCCGCTTGAGAATATCCAGCTGGGAGCAAGGGGCGGCGAGTGTCTCGCGGCTGACATTCGAGAGGCCGGGATTATTGTGGACGATCTGCTTCACCGGCAACATGCGGGCCTTGTTATACGGGTCGATCACCTGCGGGCCGTCGGCGGTATCCAGCCAGCAGAGGAAGTGGCCCGGGTAATTGCAGCCAAAGACGGGCATCTCTCTCCGCTGTGCGATGAGGATGAGGATCAGGCTCAAAGAGAGCGGATTGCCCACTCCGGTCTCAAGGACCTCGGCGAGGTCGGAATTTCGAGGATTGTAATAATCCTTGCGATTGGCTCGCAAGCGCTTGCCATCAAACAGCCAATTGGCGACGAGCAAAGGCTCGTTGAGAGAGAGGCTGGCGGATTCCTCCGCCCAATCATCAAGGGCGTCGGAGAGGGAGGCGCGTAGGGAGACGCCATCATGCAGATAATCTGAGAGTAAGCGGAGGAAGGATTCGAGCAGGTCCCAATCGCCATCGGCATGGTCCAGCGCCTTGCCCGGTGCAAACCAAGCCTCGCGGAGAGCCTTGCGCCTCGCGGGCAGTAGAATCTGAGAAAGAACCTCGCGATCCTGGGGTGAGAGATCGATGCCCAGGCCGGCGATGTGGTCACTGAGATCCCCGCCGAAGTGGGAAAGCTGCGCTTTGATCTCACTTCTTACCGTCGGCTCCTCGTCGTCTAACAAGCGCAGAAGATAGGGTAAGGTCGCCAAATCACTCATGGCCCCAGCATGCCACGGAGCGGAAGAGGCTGCCAGAGAGGAAGGTGACTTATTTAGAGGAAATTGACGGGGGTCGCCGCACCCACGAGGGGAGAGGTGAGAGGCGGTTTCGATGATAAACTGGCATTATCCGCAAAAGCGAAGGTCTGTCCTTGACAAGGTCAGAATACCGAGTTGCGCAAGCCGGTCCGGCCCGCTAGCTTGCGCGTCCTTTTCACCGGACCGATGAGCGCGAAACCAGTATCAATTTACGACACGACCCTGCGTGATGGCACGCAGGGAGAAGGATTTTCCCTGTCGGGATTGGATAAAATTCGTCTCGCCCAGCGTCTGGACGACTTTGGGGTCGACTACATCGAAGGGGGCTGGCCGGGGTCCAATCCCAAGGATGTGCAGTTCTTTGAAGAGGCGAGGAAGCTTGAGCTAAAGCACGCCAAGGTGGCCGCCTTTGGCTCGACCCGGCGCGCGGATATCAAGGTCGAGGACGATCCCCAGATTGCCCTTCTGCTGAACGCGGAGACGCCTGTGGTGACTATCTTTGGCAAAACTTGGGCGCTTCATGTGACCGAGGTCCTCCGGACGAGTCTGGATGAGAATCGGGCGATGATTCGTGATTCGGTTCGCTTCCTCAAGCAGGCGGGTCGGGAGGTGATCTATGATGCCGAGCACTTCTTTGACGGCTTCAAGGATGATGCCGAATACGCTCTGCAGACCTTGGAGGCAGCGGCCGAGGGAGGTGCCGATGTGCTCGTGCTCTGTGACACCAATGGCGGGACCCTTCCTGATGAAGTGAAGTCGATCTGTGGCGCGGTGAAGGAGAGGCTCCCGCAAGTCGCCTTCGGCATTCATACCCACAACGACTGTGAACTCGGAGTGGCCAATGCCATCGCCGCGGTGGAAGCCGGGGCCGTGCAGGTTCAGGGCACCATGAATGGCTATGGTGAGCGAACAGGGAATTGCAATCTCACCTCGGTCATCCCGATTTTGCAGCTCAAGAAGGGCATTCCTCTCGTTCCGGACCTGAGCGAGCTGAAGAACCTCTCCTTCTTTGTGGATGATCTGTCTAACAATCCGCACTTCCCCCGCGCGCCCTTCATCGGGCGGACGGCCTTCTCCCACAAGGGAGGAATGCATGTCAACGCCGTGCAAAAGGTGGCGCATTCCTACGAACATATTCGCCCCGAGTCCGTGGGCAATGAGCAGGTGATTCTCGTGAGCGAGCTGAGCGGGCAGTCGAATATCCTCATCAAGGCCGAGCAGATGGGACTGCCTCTCGAGAAGGGAAGCCCGGTGGCCAAGGCGGTGCTCGAGCGCGTCAAGGAGCTAGAAAAGGAAGGCTATTCCTACGAATCGGCCGGCGGCTCGTTGGAGCTGCTGATTCGCCGCGAGATGGGGAACTACCAGCGGAAGTGGACCTTGCGGGAGTATCATTGCTCCTTTCGCCAATACCGCGATGGCCACGATCCAGTGTGCGACGGGGTGGTCAAGATCGAGGTCAACGGCGAATCCGAGCACTGCGTGGCCGAAGGTCACGGGGTGGTCAATGCCCTCGACAAGGCCCTCCGCAAGGCGTTGCGGCCCTTCTATCCCGAAATTGAAAAAGTGAGCCTCATCGACTACAAGGTGCGGATCATCGATGGGGAAGAGGCGACTGCGGCCAAGACCCGGGTGCTAATTGCGCAAAGTGATGGCGAGAGGCAGTGGGGCACAGTGGGAGTATCCGAGTCGATCATCGAGGCGAGCTGGATTGCCTTGACCGATGGCATCAATCTCTTCCTCCAGCGATAGGCCATTGCCTCTCATCAGGGCCATCATTTCCAGCTCTTGCGGACGAGAGGTCGTGCAAGGCGCCGATAACAGACTTTCAAAGAACGACCCTTGAGTCGGACCCGCATGGTGCCTAACTTGGGCAACCAACTGGTGTGATGTCCGATAAAGTGAAGAGAAAGCGACGGTGGATCCTGCGGGATGAGCCGGATAGCTTGCCCGTGTGTGAGGCCGTGAGTGGCCTTCATCCGGTCCTCTGTCGCTTGCTCGGGCAGCGGGGGGTGACCGATAGTCAGACGACCGCCAATTTTCTTGAGCCTCGCTTGCGCGACTTGAGCGATCCCTTCGAGCTGCCGGAGATGGAGAAGGCGGTGGCCCGGATTTTTCAGGCAATCGACGAAGGGGAAGAGATTTGCGTGTATGGAGATTACGATGTCGATGGCATCACCTCGATCACGATCATGACGGCTGTGCTGCGGGCCTACGGCGGGAAAGTTCGTCAATTCATCCCGATCCGGAGTAGCGAGGGTTACGGTCTGAGCGATGTCGCTTTAGAGCGTTGTTTGGGCGAGGGGCCCAAGCCCTCGTTGATGATCACGGTGGATTGCGGTACGGTCTCCCACGAGCCCATCCGATACCTCGCCGGTCAAGGGATTGATGTACTGGTCGTGGATCACCACGAGCGGGGTCCGGCGGGCCGGCCGGATTGCGTGGCCTTGGTCAATCCCAAGTTCGAGACGACACCCTATGGCTATCTCTGTGCGGCGGGCGTCGTCTTCAAGCTCGCCCATGCTCTTCTCAAAACGCGGGAGCGGGCGCACTTCGATCTCAAGGACGTTCTTGATCTGGTGGCGGTTGCTACCATCGCGGATATCGTCCCCTTGGTGGGGGAAAATCGCTTGCTCGTCCGGCACGGTCTCAAGCGTCTCTCGAAGACCCGGAACCGGGGGCTGCGCGCCCTCATGGAGGTGACGGGTCTCAATGGATTCACGACAAGTAGCGACGTCGGCTTCCGGCTCGGCCCGCGCATCAATGCGGCAGGCCGTATGGACCGCCCGGAGGAAGCGCTGCAGGCCTTGCTCTCTGATGATGCCGCGCAGGCGAGGGGGCTGGCTTCTCGCCTGGATACTTACAATAGGCAGCGGCAGAAGACGGAGCTGCAGATTCTCGCCGAAGCGGAGGCCATGCTGGTCGAGCGTTTTGACGTCGAGCGTGAGCCAGTGATTGTGGTCGGCTCGCGGGACTGGCATCCCGGGGTGGTCGGTATCGTGGCCTCGCGGCTGATGCGCAAGTATCACCGCCCGGTCTTCGTGGTGGCCATCGATCCGGAGAAGGGCATAGGGAAAGGCAGCGGGCGGAGCATCGAGGGGGTTTCCCTAGTCAAGGCGATCCACGCCACCAGCCATCATCTCATCGCGGGAGGCGGCCACCACATGGCGGCCGGAATCAGCCTGATGGAGGAGCAGCTGGAGAGCTTCCGCGAGGCCTTTGGCACCTTCGTCCGCGAGACGACAAGTGCGAGTGATCTGGAGCCCAGGCTCCATCTCGACGCCGTGCTCCCTCTGGCTGATGTCGACCTCGACTTTCTTCATCAATACGAGCGCTTGCAACCCTTTGGTTCAGGCAATCCGGTGCCTGTCTTCATGGCGCGGAAGGTCTGGCCTGCCGAGCCGCCACGGCGCTTGAAGAATAATCATCTCAAGCTGTGGCTGCGGCAGGGCACAGTGGAGCGGGATGCGATGTACTTTGGCGGGGGCGAGTATGAGCTGCCTGAGGCTCCCTGGGACATAGCCTTCACCATTGACCGCAATTGCTTCCGCGGCAATACCACCTGCCAGATGATGATCCGCGACATTCGTCCTGCGGGAGAAATTTAAGAGACATGACCTTGCCCGAAGTGAAAGCGGTCCTCGACCGCATGGGAGTGACCCCGGCGCGCAAGCTGGGCCAGAATTTTCTCCACGATGCCAATGTGGCTCGCTGGATTGTCGATCAGCTTGATCCACAGCCTGATGACTGCGTGGTGGAAGTGGGGCCGGGCACGGGCGCGCTCAGCGAGCACCTTGTCGACCGGGTGCGCAAGTTGGTTCTCGTGGAGTTCGACCGCCGCCTGGCCGAGTATTTGCAAGAGCGCTTCGCCGACTACGATCACGTTGAGGTTCATAGCGCGGACGGGGCCCAATTCGATATCCGCCCGCTGTGGGCGGAGAGTCCCGTCAAGATGTTGGGCAATCTGCCTTACTCAGCTGGTGGTGCCATCATGCGGAACTTTCTCAAGCAGCCGACCCCCATCACGCGGGCGGTCATCATGTTGCAGAAGGAGGTCATCGACCGCATCATGGCGAAGCCGCGCACCAAAGAATATGGCGTGCTTTCCCTGCGGATGCAGAGCGAGTGGGATTCCCAGCCCGTCAAGACGGTGCCTCCGGAATGTTTCCACCCACGCCCCATCATTGATTCCACGGTGATGGTTTGCGAGCCGACTCGCCAAGAGCTGCCTGTTTATGACAAGCGCCTCTTCGACGAGCTTGTCCGTCGCGGCTTCGCCCAGCGGAGGAAGATGTTGCGCAAGGCCATGCCTGACACCGCCGAGTGGCCGGAAGTGGCGCGGGAGATCGGCGTGGGGGAGATGGTCCGGGCAGAGGAGCTGACGCTGCGACAATGGACGGAGCTGACCCGTTGCTATGATGAGACCAGTGGGGAGCCGGCCCAGCGGGACGAGGAACTCTTCGATGTGGTTGATGAGGGCAACAAGGTCATCGGTCAGGCATCCCGACAGGAGGTGCATGCCAAGGGGCTGAAGCATCGCGCGGTGCACGTCTTTCTCGTGAACGGAAAAGGAGAAATTTTGCTGCAAAAGCGATCCCGTCTCAAGGACCGGGACGCGGGCAAATGGGGCTCCAGCTCGGCTGGCCATCTGGATAGCGGGGAAGATTACGAGCCCTCCGCGCGGCGGGAGATCGAGGAGGAACTCGGCATTGATGCCAGTGATTTCACCCTGAAACCGGCTGGCGAGGTGCCGCCCAGTGAGGAGAATGGATGGGAGTTTGTCCGCCTCTACGTTGCTGTCTTTTCGGGGGCCCTACGCACCCGGGCCAATGAGGTGGAGGGCACGATGTGGATCCATCCTGAGGCTCTGACTCCCTGGGTGGAGAGAAGGCCGGAAGATTTCTCCGGAGGCTTTCGCCAATGCTGGCGCTTGCTGAAGCAGAGGGAAGCGGGAGATTCATGAGGGTTGCTCAAGGCCGCTTGCCAACGCGCCGGGCGCTTGCGCGCACGCCGAAACCGTAGTTTGTTTTCCCTGCGTCCATGAACGCTGTCTCTTCCAGAACCAGGCAACCCGCGTGGATGCGAGCGATGCTCGTCTCCGTGATGCTTCATGTGATTCTGGCGCTTCTGTTCGTGGGTTTGCAGATGGCCGAGGCCTTCACCCTCACCTCCCGGGAGGTCGAGGAGAAGCCGCCCGAGCCAGAGACTTTCCTTGAGATCCGCCCAGAGATGTTCGAGCAGGTTCCCGCTCCTGAGCCACCCGTCGAGGAGCCGCCGGCTCCGGCAGAGCCCAGCGAGCGGTTTATGGCAACCAATGAGGGGCAAGAGACCGCTGAGAGGCCGGAAGACACTCGTTATTTCGGCGAACGCAATACCCTGGCTGCGAGTTCGGCGGACGCGGTCGAGGATGCCCTCCCGGTCCCGAGTCAAGACGGACGTGAGCCTCGCCGGGAGGATGAGATGGAGCTCATGGATACCGACTTCGCAGACGGGGAGACCGAGGGGACTCCAGGCGCTCCGGGAGACTTCGGACGAGGAGAGACCGAGTCGTCAGCAGAAGGGGAGGCCGTCGCGGAGGAAATGGTCGCCGAGCCCGAGCCGGTGGAAGAATCATTGCCAGAGCCAGATACGGAGCAGGAAACGGCGGAAGATCGTTTGGAACGTGCCCGTGAGGAAGCTCGCCAGCTATTGAGCTTGGACGAAAGCGTTCCCGCCCGCATGCGCGAGGATATTCCGGAGCCCAAGGAAGAGCCGGCTCCCGAGGAGCAAATCCCTGAACCAAAGGAGGAGAAAAAGCCATCGGCCTCGGCAGGAGGCCGACCGGGTGAGAGGGGAACGGAAAATGGCTATCAACGGGAGGCGAGAAAGAATCGGATGCACGGCTCCATTCGCCGCTCGGGGAAGAGCGCGGTCGATGTCGAGGATAGCGTGATGGGGCGCTATTTGGCCGAGGTGAACAAGCAGATTGAAAAGGCTTGGCAGCGGGAATGCATCATGCGCCGGGAACACATCATGCCCGGCGTCTTGACGGTCCGCTTCACAATCGAAGCAGACGGAGGCGTAGGCGGCTTCCGCTTCGAGTCTCGCATCGCCGGAGGAGCCATCCAAGAGGGCTTTACCATGCGCGCGGTGCAAAAGGCGGACATACCTGAAATGAACGCCGAGTTGAAGGGCGAGCTGGAAGGTGAGCCGATGGAGATGTATCTGACCTTCTACTTCTGAGGCAAATCAGATAGGGGAGGCTCGGTAATTGTTGCCCGTCCTTTTTGCAGGAGGCGGTAATATTTACAGGGTTCTCCGAAGCACGCTGAAATGAGAATCGGGGAGGATAGTGTGTAACTTATTCACCGATAGGTTGTTGAAGAGTGTGCAGGTCGTGCTGGCACCAGCCTTGCGTTAACAAGGTGTCCATGATCACCCTTCCACCTTCACGAGCCAAATTTTCAGCCCAGGCAGCGCCTTGGTGTTTCCTGTTGGCTGTCCTGTTCTGCGGCAAGGCATTTGCCCAGCTGGATAGCGTTCACTTCGTTCCGCCAGTTTACTACAGCCTTGCTGATGGAGGTGGGGATCGGAATAACTTCGACCGTCACTATCTGGTCATTTCGACCCCCTTTGATGGGGTGGATCTGAAGGTGACCAATGGAGCTGGAGAAGTCATCATCGACCAGACGATTTCCAATGACAGCCCGCTCGTCCATCTGCTGGGCCGAGTCGATGCCGCTGGTGCCTATCAAGCCAGCGCCGCTGCCGGGACGGGGAATGTCGTAGGAGATTCCGGTCTGGCACGGGTGGTGGCCGAGGGACTCATCGTGGAAGCTAGCGCTGCTGTTTACGTCAATGTGCGCCACCAGTCCGGCTACCAAGGCGGTTCGCTGACGGCCAAGGGATGTGCTGCTCTGGGTCAGGAATTCCGCGTGGCGACAATGCGGAACAACGATGTCGTTCATCACTATCGTTCTCTCTTCTTCTCCGTCATGGCTACCGAGGACGATACCGTGGTCTCGGTCGACGATATCAAGGACGGGATCGTCTTTACCGGCTTGCCCGCTTCGGGGACCCCTCTGACTACCGATGATTTCTCCATCACCCTCGACCGTGGCGAAAGCTACGTGGTCGGGGTGCGGGTGGATGCGTATGCTGGAGACGGTGGCACAGCTTCTCTCAATGATGTCAACGGCACCCGCGTCCGCTCGAACAAGCCAGTGGTAGTCAACTCCGGAACCATTCTCGGCTGCCCCGACCGCAACAATGTGGGGTCACGCGACATGGGCTTCGACCAGATTGCTCCCGTAACGCGTGCCGGACGGGAGTATCTCTTTGTCAAAGGCTCCGGACTCAATGGCTCCGATTTGGAATCGCCTACCGTTGTGGCCGTCGAGGACGGGACCAATCTCTTCCTCAATGGCTCACTGACCCCTGTTAACGAGAGTCCCCTCAACGCAGGTGACTACTATTTTATTAGTGGCGAATTCGCTGGTGCCGGCACTCTTTTCCTGGAGACCAACAAGCCAGTGCTCGCTTGGCAGACCATGGCCGGAGCCAACTCTCCGGCCACGCCGGGTCTCAACTTTGTCCCACCTTTGAATAAGGACATTGCAACCAAGGTGGACAACATTGCTGACATTGACCTCATTGGTGAAGCAACGATTAACATCGTAGCTGGCGCAGGGGAGTCGGTGACTATCAATGGACGGGCTCCGCAGGAAGGCCCCTTGGATGTGCCCGGGACGAGCGATTGGGTGCTCTATCGCGAGACCGGCTTGAAGGGGAATCCTTCAGTGGAGAGTAGCGGAGCCATTGCCGTGAGCCTGGTTATGCTCAAGAATCCTATCGGAGCGGGCGCCTACTACTCGGGCTATCCTGACTTCAAGCCACTCGTTCAGCTCGAGGACCCTTTGACGACCGCTCTGCCGGGCATCGTGCTCAATGCCATCGACCCCTCGGGCGGTATTTTCACCGACTTCGAGTGGTTCTCCGCCGATGGAACCTCTACCGGAGTCACTGGGATGCGCTTCGAGCCCGAGCTTGAGGGCAGCTACTACGTGGTGGCTACCTCCGCGACCCATCTTTGCCCGGCGACGCCATCGGCACTCTTCGAGGTGGTTCGCTACTCGGAGGCTGACCTCCAGGTGCAGATGACCCTCGCTGGCGAGAGTTTTCAGGTCGGCCAATCGGTGACTGTCGATCTGACGGTGGTCAATCATGGCCCTGATGCCGCACAGGATGTTCTGGTGACCTCGGTTGTTCCCGAAGGACTCGAATACGTGCCGGGAACCATGACCGGAGGTGATGTGGTATCCGATGCCGACCCGGACGGATATGGTTTGGTCTGGAAGCTCGATGATATGAGTGCTGAGGCCGGCGAGAGCGAAGTTCAGCTGAGCTACGAGGCTGAAATTGTTTCTGCCGGAGAGATCGGGATGGCTGCCAAGGTGGGGGCTGATTTGATTGAGAGCACCTTCACTAACAACGAGACCGCGACCGACCTCGTCGCAGAGGAGGGTGAAGTGTCAGAAGTGGTCGAGGAAGACTGCATCTGCCCCGTCGAGATGGTCGAGTTCGAGATTCGGGACCTCGATGTTCTTGCGGACTTCGGCATCTATCCTGAGAGCTACGATGCCGCGCGTGACGTGTGGAATCGAATCAAGGAGGTCCTGAATTGTGATGTTGAGGGTGTCCCGCTTGAAGAAGAAAAGCGTGGCTTCGCTGAAGAGGACTTCTACCTCATGGAGGATAGTGAAGTCATCGTCACCGTCATCTACGATGGTGCGGCCTACTACAATTCTGTTTGCTACTATGATGCGGGTAATCCGGGTGAAACCTGGAGCACCGTTTGGGAATCCTTCGCGACAGGTCCTCTGGCACCGTTAATTCCGGGCTCATCGGCTAGCTTGGGTGTGCTGCCTGCTGGCACGGAGCTTCGCTTCGGACTGGTCATGAATGGGGGGCTTGGTGGCGTGCAGAAAATCTACCAGGACGATTACCTCAATCCGGGAGGGCGTGGCTTCATGGCTTCGAACATTCTTCTCGACGAAGAGGACCGCCCCTTGATCGTCGCCTTTGAAGACCAATTGAACGAGGGCCGGGACAACGACTTCAACGATGTGATTCTGAAGGTCGATATCGTTCCTGTATCCCTTGGCGTTGCCCAGCACGATGGGGTGGTCTCGGGTCAGCGGGGAATCAACTCCGACTCCGGCCCCCGGGGCCTGGCCACCATGCTGGAGACCCATGGGGTCAGCGGAGCTCAATTCGAGAGCGTGGGTGAGCTGTTCTACGTGCCCGCCGACCAGTCCGAGTTGACCATTCGCCTCATCGAAGACCGGAGCCCGATGTCCTTCACCTTGGCGGCCTTTGACTACGACCAAGTTTATTCACTGAATCCCGGCTCCCTGGAGTTTCGCGAGATTGCGGCTGCCAACTCCATCACCCTGATGGATGACCGCGTGAGCGAAGTGGGAGATGAGGTGACTATCAACCTGACCGGGCATCCCTTCAGCGGGAAGACCATCGGGCTGATGCTCATCCCGAACAACACGACGTCAACTTTCCTCACCAACCCTTGGCGCTATACGCCGCGGGGTAATGGCGAGCGCACCAAGCGGCAGCCTCTTTTCTCCTTGAACAGTGGGAACCCGGAGGGACGCGACCAGATGATGCTCTTCGGTGATGGCGTCAGCAACTTCGTCACCTTCGAAGACCTGGCCCGCTTGAGCGACCCGACCGAACCCGGGGAAGTCAGCGATGATTCCTTCGATGATATCCAATTCGAGTTTTACCCAGCCCTTGAGCCTGCGGGCTTCCACGATGGTCACTACTACGAGGGTAGTGCCGATGTGACGAAAGGTTTTGTCGGTCCTGATGGCTTCAGCGAAGCCACTGCTGAGGAGTGAGAATTGTCCGTAACCAAGAAACTAACTCTATCGAAATGAAAACCAAGATTTTGAAATTCTTCTTCATTCGCCGCCCCGTTCGCCGGGTCGCCCGGGTTCGGGTGGAGGCGAAGAGGCCATCCGGGTGCTAGCTCGGCAGGCGGAAGCCTTTACTTGAGAGAAACGAGAGAAACTAACAGTGTGCTGGTGGAGCGCGCTCCAAGGTTCGCCTTTTGCGGGATTGCGAAGGAGAACCGGGGTGCCTCTGCCAGCATTCTCTTTTCGGCAGATGCCGGATTGAGAACCGTAAGCATGCGGGCAGTCCGCATTCGAGTTCGGTTGACGAAATCGCCGAAGGAACGAAGGTATCTCCTATGGCAGATGATCCACCGAAAAAGCCCGAGGGGCCCAAGTCGCCGGATGAATTGAAGAAGGCATTCGAAGATTTTTTTGGAAAGTTTGGCAACGTGAGTCTTGAGTCCGTCGGCTTCGGAGAACGTCCAGCGGGCGAGACGTCCTCGCCCGAGGCATCCGAAGAGAGTGAGGGAGACAAGAGTATCCGCGAATTCAATCTGCTGCCCCGCGATATCAAGCAGCATCTCGACCGCTTCGTGATTCGGCAGGATGATGCTAAAAAGGCGCTCGCGATAGCCGTTTGCGACCACTACAACCACGCCCGCCAGATGCGCAGCCTGGAGGAGGCGAACAATGGTAAGCTGCCGGAAGGGCTTGAGTATCAGAAGCAGAACGTGATGATCGTCGGCCCCACCGGCGTCGGGAAGACTTACCTCGTCAAGCACATTGCCGACCTGATCGGCGTGCCTTTTGTGAAGGCTGACGCGACGAAATTCTCGGAGACCGGGTATGTCGGCGGTGATGTGGATGACCTCGTCCGCGAGCTGGTGCAGAAGGCTGATGGGGACGTCGAGCTGGCGGAATACGGCATCATTTATCTGGATGAGGTTGATAAGCTGGCCACCCAGTCCGGCGGCATGGGCCGGGACGTGAGCGGGCGCGGAGTGCAGACCACCTTGCTCAAGCTCATGGAGGAGACCGAGGTCCCGATGACGAATCCCTACGACATGCGGGCTCAGATGAAGGCAATGATGCAGATGCGCTCTGGAGGCGCGGGCAAGAAGGACAGCATCAATACGCGGCACATCCTCTTCATCGTCAGCGGAGCCTTCTCGGGGCTGGAAAAGGTGGTGCAGGGGCGGATGAAGAGCGGTCAGCTCGGCTTTGGTGCCGAGATCAAAGACGCGGTGCTCGATGGTGAACTCTTCCGCGAGATTGAGACCAAGGACTTTGTCGACTTCGGCTTCGAGGCCGAATTCGTCGGCCGCTTGCCTGTGCGGGTGGTTTGCGAGAAACTGAAGGCAGAGGACTTCGTCAAGATCCTCAATGAGTCCGAGGGCAGCATTCTGCGGCAGTATGAGCGCGAGTTCGAGGCTTATGGAATCGCAGCCAAGTTCCAGCAGGATGCCATCGAGCTCATTGCGGAGTTGGCCGAGAAGGAGGAGACCGGAGCGCGCGCCCTGATGACCGTGCTGGAGAAGTTGCTCCGCGACTTCAAATTCGAGCTACCGGGGACTGCGGTGACCGAGCTGCTGATCGATCGTGAGCTCTTGGAGAACCGGGAGAAGCGTCTCGCTGAGTTCCGCGCCTTGGGGCGTCGCATTGATATCGACAAGGCCCGGGACGAGGCTCGCCAATGGGAAAAGGAGTTCCATGAGCAGCATGGCTCACGAGTGAGATTGGATGAGATGACCGTCCAGATGCTCGCCGAGCAGGGGGCGGATCTCGGCAAGAGTGTGCTCCGGCTCTGTCGCACTCTCTTTAAGGATTACCAGTTCGGTATCAAGCTCATCGAGAAGAATACCGGACGCACGGAATTCGTCATTGAACCCGAAGCCGTCGCAAATCCAGACAAATACTTGAGTGGACTCGTCGTAGCGAGTTACCGTGACTCCCACGGGGAGGAATGAGTTATCAACAAGGACAATTGCGCAAGGAGTCGCTTCTGGCCGCTGGCATCGGCATGCTCGTGGGCATGCTGCTGCTGGCATTACGCGTCGACCAGGGTGCGGGTCTGTGGCTTAAGGAAATCTACGAGAGCCGTGGTTTCTCGCTGCAGGGAGGCATCCCGAGTCAGTCGCTGGGTGCGCTCGGGGTCATGTTCGCCTGCCTCCTGGCGCTCGTCCTGGCTATCGAGGGCACTCCCGGGCATGATCGGCGCCTCTTGCTGCTGGCCACTGCTCTCGTGCTCGCGATGATGGCCTCACCTGTTCTGGCCTTGTGGCAGGCGTTTTGGAATCCCTTCGTGCTAGTTCTCTCCATGCTTGTGGCAGGAGTCTCCGCCATGGTGCAGGTGAGAATGCTTGATGCGCGGCATGCGCAGCCGTCTGGGTCCGGCGATGCGAAGCTTGTCGCTGTCGATGAAGGGCGGGGCAAGAGCAAGCCTAACGTGCGCCGCCGCCGACGTTAGATGCGGGAGGCCACTCAACCGCCCTCATCGTCGCCTCGGACGAGGGGGAAGCGCGCCTCCGGATTGGCAAAGGTCGGAGCCTCCAGAGGCAGACGAATATTACCGAGAGGAAACGAGGTGCCGAGAAGGGGAATGGTGGTAACCCGCGTAACGGGCTCATCCGGCGTGCCCGAGCGCGAGACATGCAGAAGCGCCAGCGCGTGAGGGAGTCGGTCCACCGAGAGGACATTGTCCGCCATCAGGGCGGCATCTTCCGGGATTTCCTGCTCGGCGGTGGTTGGAAGAATGACCTCCATTTCAACAGGATAGGGGACGAGCTCCGTGGTCAGGGTGGCATCCTCGGGCGTCTCCAAGGCTTGGGCCAGGATGACGTAGCCGTCACTGAGGAAGTCCTGTTCAGTCAGGCGGCGGACCGAGATGATTCGCCACGTGCCGCGGATGTAATGCAGATTATCCGGGTTCTTGAAGTGGGTTAGGTAATTGCGCTTCAAGCGCGTGTTGAGCGCTGCCAAGGCCTCGGCAGGGCTTTTACCCGGGGCCAGCTGTTTGAGAGCCTGCGTATCAAGCTTTTGATAGATGCCGTCAGTTTTGGCGTCGCCCTTCGGCAATAGGGTGGAGGCTTTGGGGAGATCCTTGGGATCCTCGAAGAAGTCGAGAGGGGGCAGACGGTCCAGCTTCTTCAAGACCGAGTAGTTCCAGGGGCGCTCCGGGAAATTGAAAAGGAAATAGCAAGAGGTCCACGAGAAGATAGCGAAGGCGAGAGCCAAGACATTGATCATCGACCACCAAAAGATGGACGGGCGCTTTCGTGGTTCCGGCTGGTTCGCCTTCGGCATGAAAGCAATGGATAGGGAAGAATGGGAAATTGGGAATCGATTTCTCGATCATCGGCAGGCCGTGCCGTCCATGGAGGGATCGTATTCCGGCTTTTTCCCTTCCTCGGCGGGCTCGAAGGAGGTTCCGCAGCCGCAGGAACGAGCGGCATTGGGATTGGTGATCTTAAAGCCGGAATCATTAAGGCTATCGGCAAAATCCAGGGTGGATCCCTGCAAGAAGTCGATGGAATCGGCTGCGATGACCACGCGTGCTCCCTCGGCTTCCAGCCACTCGTCACCGTCCTCGGGCTCGGCGATGCGCATGGTGTAGGCCAGACCGGCGCAGCCTCCCCGCTCAATGGCTAAACGGAGTCCGCTGGTCGGAGGGGCGCTTTTCTGTTCGAGCAAATCCTTCAGGGCGATTCGGGCTTTTGGGGTCAGGGTGATCATTGCTTGATTCGAGGTTTGAGTGCTTTCTCTTTTTTCCATACGCGTGGGGCATGGAGATTTCAACTGTTGGATCCTATCGTGCGCAGTGGGGAGAAGGGCCGGTCTGGTGGAAGGGCGGCGTTTATTACGTCGATATCGAGGGCCATTGCGTGGTCCGTTGGGAAGAAGGGAAGGATGAAAAGACGTGGCCCGTCGCCGAGCGCATCGGCTTCGTGACGCCTGACGAGGATGGCACCCTCATCATCGGCGGAGATTCCGGCCTGCGTCGACTCAATCCTGACACCGGCTTCATCACGCCCATCGCGGATCCGGAGAAGGATCTGCCGGATAATCGTTTCAATGACGGCAAGCGGGCACCCGATGGCCGCATCTTCGCTGGAACCATCTCCATGGTGAAGAAGCAGGGCACCGCAGCCCTCTACTGCTTTGAGCGCAATGGAGAGCTTCGCAAGGTGCTCGATGGGGTGACCAATTCCAATGGAATGGCTTGGAGCAAGGATGCCAAGACGGTCTATTACATCGATACCCCTCGTAAGGAAATTTGGGCCTTCGACTACGATGAGGCCACCGGAGAATGGTCGAACCAGCGCACCGTGGTCGATACCAGCCACTTGGATTCCTCGCCCGATGGCATGACCATCGACAAGGAGGACAAGCTCCTCGTCGCCTTCTGCCATGGCGGCTGCGTCATCAAGTTCGACCCCGCGACAGGCAAGGAACTCGCGCGCATCGACTTCCCATGCGTGGAAACCACCTCCTGCTGCTTTGGCGAGGACGAGAGCGAGCTCTTCGTCACCACTGGCATCAAGAAGGACCTTCTTGAAGAAGACGCGGGGCGACTCTTCCGCGTCCGGTTCTGACCTCGCCGGCCCAACAACGCACCCCTTCGCAGGATCTTGTCTTTTGCAAGGGGCAGCAATACCAAGTCTTTACGCTGTGGATTCGCGAGCTTGCGTCTCTTCACATTTGCTCCTTCCTTGGCCATTGAAGTCTCGACGTGGTGAAATCGAATGCTAGTTGTCGCCGGAATGAGCAACGAAACTCAAGAATCGGAAACCCCCAAACCCACAATCCCGAAGCCAAATATTCCTAAGCCCACGATCCCGAAGCCGAGCACACCCTCGGCCTCCGTACCGAAGCCCGATATCCCGGCACCCAATATTCCCAAGCCGAGCATCCCCAAGCCGAATGTCCCGAGCGCGACGCAAGCGCCACCTCCACCCGTAGCCGCTGAGATGGGGCCTCCACCGGCACCAACACCGGAAGCCACGCCAGAAGAAGAATCCGTCCTCGATCAATACGCGGACGGAACCTTCACCGGAGGCGAGGGGGTCACCATGCAGAACCGCCTCATTGCGGGCCTTATCGATGGCCTGGTGGCGATCGGCCTCTACTGGACTGCCACTCTCATCCTTCCCGGAGCTCTCGATTTCGCAGGTTGGGCTCTCTCCTCGCTCTACTGGATTGGCCGCGATTCGCTGCCATTCTTGAAAGGGCAAAGCCTCGGCAAGGGCGCCCTCAAGTTAAAGGTGGTCAAGGAGGATGGCGGCTCGCTGGTGAATGACTACAAGACCGGGCTCATCCGCAATATTCTGATGGCTATTCCGACACCTATCGGTGCTCTCATTGAGCTCATCATCCTCCTCTCCCGTCAGGACAAGCCGGAAGCCGGCCGTCGACTGGGCGACGACTGGGCCAAGACCAAAGTCGTCAAGGCCGAGGCCTGAAGCGCGACGCAGTAATTTGAAAGGGGGCTAACTCCCTACCTTATCCACACCACCTCATCATGGCCGGGCTCCCCCCGGCCATTTTCGTGTCGGGCGGAGGGGAAGCATTTCGAAAAGGAGGCAATGGCTATCCGGCGACCATTGAGCACCGACTCTCCATGGGGCTATCTGGAGGTGTGAGGCGGACGGTTTTATGCCAATGGGGTTTTGATGGCCGAGGAAAGTGAGCTGCTTCTGAGTCGATTGATCGGCGCTGACGACGAGGAAGGAGTGGAAGTTGTTTCTCCGGTTTGGAGCGAACTGAGGAGGTTTTTCGGTCCTACGATTGCGGTAGGGGGGGGCTTGGAGGGATCGGGGCGGCTGCCTCCTTTTCCTGGCAGCGCCTCTTGAGAAGGTGATCCCAGGGCATGCGAATTCCATCCGATCAACCGGATTGTGAAGTCGATTGGAGACCTGCTTAAACGAAAAAAGCCGACCGGAGGTCCGGTCGGCTTGAAATAGGATTAAGAAAAGGTCCTTGGATTAGTTACCACCGCTGCGGCGCATCTCGGCAGGAACAAGGATGCCTTCAAGGGCGTCCTCGGAGAAGATGTTCATCTTCTCACCTTCGATGTTGCCACGGACAGGGCCGGCTTTGGTGTCGGTTCCGCCGATGTTCTCGTTCTTCACAGAACCATCGAGGTAAGCGACAACGATTTTGCCATCCCAGACTTTCTTAGCGAACTTAGGAGATTCACCGGTCTCGATAGGAGTATCGAAGACAAGTGGCTGGTAGCTCGAGGAGGTCCGGAGGAGGCCCATGTTGTAACCCCAAACGTTCTCACCGGCTTCAAGCTTACGGTCGTTGTTAGGCTGGCGGAGGCCAGTTTTGAACGCCTTCTTGAAGTTGGTGTGGTAGAACATTTCATCGGAATCGATGGCACGACGGGCAAGGGCTTGCTCGAAGTAGCTGTTCGCGGTCTTGGATGAGCCGGAACGGCCACGGGAACCGACGCCACCGCGACGGTCGAGACCAGATGATGAGTCAAGTCTGGCGCGGCCACGGCTGCCACCCGCTTCACTGTCGTCGAGGAGTTCGCGAATTTCTTCCGCGGTATCGTCGTTGGGGTATTCGTCGTTCATATCATCAGCAAAGAGGTCGAGGCCTTGCTTGATGTTACGGACGTTGTTGGTGCCTTCCACGAGAGCGGCCTTGTTGAGGGCCTTCATGGCGGCTGGGGTTGCGATACCTGCGAGAACCACGATGATCGAAATCACCACGAGAAGCTCCACCAGAGTGAAGCCTTTTCTAGCTATCTGTAGGTTGGTTTTCATTCTTCTATCTATTTGTGTTGCGGAGGATATCCTCCAATTTAGTTCCCAGAATCAATCGACTCTGAGACTATCGACGCTAATGCGGCTAGTTGTCGTCTCAAGGGAAAAGGGGATAATGCGATGATTTTTTCGCCAAATGTAAATACATGAGGGCCGGGCCTCTGGTTCATTCGGGGTTTTTGGAGTCCAGCCAGATGGTGACGGGGCCTTGATTAACAAGGGCGACATCCATCATGGCGCCGAATTGTCCCCGCTGGACCTCTTTCCCCAAGGTGATGCTGAATGATTGGCAGAATTGCTCGTAGAGGGGCTTCGAGAGAGCCGGTTTGGCGGCTCTGAGGTAGGAGGGCCGGTTTCCTTTTTTGGTCGAGGCGTGAAGGGTGAATTGCGAAACAACGGTGGCTTCTCCATCGACGTCGAGCAATGAGCGGTTCATTCGCCCTTCCTCGTCCTCGAAGATGCGCATTTGGCTTATCTTGCGAACGAGCCAAGCGATGTCTTCGCCGTCATCCGCTTCCTCAATTCCGAGGAGGATGAGCAGTCCATTGCCTTGATTGGCAATTACTTGTCCGTCGACGGTGACAGATGCTCGAGAGACACGTTGAATGAGAGCGCGCATGAGGGGAATGGAAGGAGGCCACGCGCGGTGAGAAAACCCCAAATCGGGTCAATAACAGCCGAGGATGGCAGCGAGACCGAGGTGGCTGGGTTCGTTGCCGCGGACGAGATGCTTGCCGGCGGAGGTGCCTGGTGCCCGGAGGATGAGGCACGGGGCGGAAGGCGACGTATCGGTGAGGATGAGCTGGGCATCGAGGACGCGGCCACCCACGGGATCCAAGTAGCGCAGGGGAAGGGAGGTGGCACCCCGGGGTAATCGGGCAGGGAGGGCGATGAGGGTGACGAAGTGGCCTTGGATACCCTGCCATTGGCCGTCGCGATAGACGAAGCGCCGGACGGAGAGGATGGGGGGAAGGCCGTTCTTCAGAGACTTGGCCATCCGCTTGTGCGCGTGGCGGAGGGTTTTTTCCCGCGGGCGGGAGGAGGTCGTGAAGAGGAGTTCGCTCTTCAAGGCGGGGGTTCGCTCCAGAGAGGCCATTTCATTGGCGATGTCCGTGAGATCATTCAGGCTGATGCCCCGCCGGTCTTGCCACCGTTTCCTCCCGGGCAGGTGCAGGGAATCGCGGAGAGCCCAGATTTTGATGACGGAGTTGAGGCGTCCTTGGTCGATGGTGCCCGGCACACGCTGATAAACCCCTTGCCAGCGCTGGCTGCCGGACCCGAAGGCATTGAGGAGAGAGGCGGGTCCGCAGGAGTTGCCGGGTCCGTTCTCTTGGTTGACCCAAGCAAATTGCGGGTGGGGCGCGACGAGATCGAGCCGCTGTCCGCAGAGCGGTAAGGCGAGAAGGAGAAAAAGAAGGGCGCGATGCATGGGCGAGCGAGTGAGGGATCCTTACCAAGTGCGGGTGGGTCCGCAAATGAAAGAATGGGTTACTCGTCGAAGAGAGGATCTTGCTCGCTCACCTTGGCATCGTTGTAAGGATTGGCGTCCTCGTAGGCTCCATTGATGGTGACCTCCGACTCAATGAGGAAACCGTCCTCGGGGTCGATATTGGCGGGGATGGTGAAGGTCTCGGTTTCGGTCGGTGCCAGATTGGGGACATTAAAGGAGGAGCTGAGCCCATTGGCGAAGACGGTGAGGGAACTGTTCGAGAAGGTTTCCGTGCCTTGATTTTGGACGGTGACGAGCAGGTCGCCATTGTCATCAATGTAGTTCGAGACGGCGGCGAGATCGTAGATGCCCTTGGTTTGGGAATTGATGGTGGTCCCGACATTCAGAACGCCGTTGCCATAATCTTCATCGAGTCCCGGGTAGCCGCCCTCACTGGCGTAGTTGATGACGTAGTCGACCGCGGCCTGGGCGCTGAGATCGAACTCGCTCATCACCGTGGCGGCGGAGGCCACGACCAGCGGTGCGCTGGCAGAGGTGCCGGTGAATTCGACGTATTTCCCATCGAGCCAAGCGGCATAAATTTGCAGGCCGGGGGCGACGAGGTCGAGGTTTTCTCCCGTATTGGAGAAGTCGACGAGGTCGCCATTGGCATCGACGGAACCCACGGCGGTGACTTCGGCAATGTTGGCCGGCCAAGCGGGTTGGTCGTAGCCCTCATTGCCCGAGGAAGCCACGACGGCGACGCCTGCAGACTCGGCATAGGCAACGGCGTCGCGTACCACGATGCTGTCCCCGTAGCTGCCCATGGAGATATTGATGAGATCCGCGCCCGCGTCGACGGCGGCGAGGATGCCTTGCGCGAGCAGGAAGGAGCTGGACTCACCGTCACCATTGGCGACTCGGACATCAATGAGGGACGCGGAGGGAGAGAGACCGGTGATGATTGCGCTCTCCCCGGCAATGAGCGAGGCCACGGCGGTGCCATGTCCGTTCAAGAAATCATTGGGACCTCCCTGCGTGAGGTCGAGGTGGAGAATGTTGCCGGGCAGGGCATCGTGAGCGGAGATTCCGCTGTCAATGATGGCGATTTTGACGCCTTCGCCCCACGCGGAATTGTCGCCGGTGACGCCGAGCCACTCGAGAACGCTGTCTCCGAAGCCAATGGCACCGGCCTGGACGGAGCCGCTATCAGGGATGCCGGGGACGGTGACGAGGTAGTTGGCCTCGTTCTCCAAATCGCCGAGGAAATCGTCAAGGTCCGAGATGCTATCGTAGCCGATGCGGGCGACGCGGAGGGCATCGAGCTGGCCAAGGAGACGGAGTCCGGAGCCATTGAGTGACTCGAGGAATGCCTGATAGTCTTCCTCGGAGCCGAAGCGGACGAGTCGCTCGCCAGGGATGCCGAGGAGAACATCCTCCATGGTCACATTGGATGACTTTTTCGCCGATTGGCCGCTCCGCGAGGAGGCGACGGGATCCCGGGTTAGAGGCGTAGCACCGTTGGCCTCGGCGGCGACCTGTCGATCCTCGGTCGCGGTGGCATCGTAGAAGAGGAGCCATCCCACTACGGCCGCGAGGGCGATGAAGGCGATGGCGAGGAAAGATTCGAGAGGTTTCATCAGCTGGATTCCGGGAGTTGAAACCCCAGAATGGCGGCAAGGTAGCACCTTACCGCAGGGGTGACGCAAATTTTTCCGTCGTCCATCGGCGTATCCTGGCCGGACGCATCCCGGGCGCTCGCGCTTAGGCTGCGATTAAGCCGCGCTCAGGCAGCGCTCAGGCAGCCCGGGCAGTTCTGCACGTAATGTCCCGGCGAGACCTCGATGAGGGGCGGGGGAGTATCCGTGAGGCATTGGTCCGCCTGGCCGAGCTTGTTGCGGGGCTGGAAGGCGCATCCCGGGGGCGGGGAGGTGAGATTGGGAGGCAGACCGGGGATGGTGTAGAGCTTTTCGCCCTTCTGATGGGTGGCGGGAATGGAGCGCAGGAGAGAGCGGGTGTATGAGTGCTGGGGATTCCTGAAGAGCTCGGCTGCCGGCGCGGTCTCCACGATCCGGCCGGCATACATCACCGCGACGTGGTCGCAGGTCTCGGAGACGACAGCGAGGTCGTGGGTGATCATGATGACGGCGGAGCCGAGTTCCTGCTGACGCTTTTTGATGAGCTCAAGGACCTGCTTCTGGACGGTGACGTCCAAGGCGGTGGTGGGCTCGTCGGCGATGAGAAGCTCGGGATGGGTGATGAGCGCCATGGCGATCATCACGCGCTGGCGCATGCCGCCGGAGAATTCGTGGGGATAGGAGTCGATGCGGGTCTCGGGCTTGGGGATGCCCACCTCGCCAAGCGCTTGGATGGCCCGCTCGCGTGCCTCCTTGCCCTTGATTCCCTCATGAAGGGCGAGAGGCTCGGTAATCTGATCGACGATCTTGAGGTAAGGATTCAAGGACGTCATCGGATCCTGGAAGATCATGGAGATGCGCTTGCCGCGAAGGGAGCGGAGGTCATTCTCCGAGGCTGAGAGCAAATCGGTGCCGTCGAAGTTGGCCGTGCCGCTGTGGATCTTCCCCGGAGGCTTGGGAATGAGGCCGAGGAGGGAATAGCAGGTGACGGATTTGCCTGAGCCGGATTCACCAACGATGCCCAGCGTTTGACCGCGATCAACGGAGAAGGAAACATCCTCCACAGCGTGGACGATGCCATCGCGGGTGTGGAAGCGGGTGGTCAAATTCTGGACGTCTAGCAAAGGCACGGGCGGAGTCTAGGTGGAGCGGGCCGCAGGATTCAATCTCGAAGCCTGCCTTGTCTCAGGAAGGAAAGGGGTGGTTTGGGGGGAAGATGACTCGCCTAGGGCTCAAGCGTCGCGCTCACCCTGAGGAAGGCTCGCGGACTTTCCCGCGGAAGGCTCGCCCGGAAGAGCTGGTCCTCGCCGATAGTGGGGAGTGGATCGAAGGGTTGAAAACCGTCGGCGAGATTGTCCGTGAACTGCGGCGTCACGGTGACGTGGCTGGAGCTGGGGAGGCGCAGGGGATAGGTGACGGTCAATTGCTCCGGAGTGAGGGAGTAGTCGAGGGTGAAGCGGTCCGCATAAAGAGGGTTCAGGCCGAGGCCAAACTCGAGAGCCGCGGGGATGCCGTCACCATCCTGGTCATCCTCCGCGTCCAAGCCGGCCAGAGAGTAGCTGGCTGCCCAAGAGGTGAAGTTCATGTCGACTTCCTGTTCCTCCCTCTGCAAGAGGTCGACAAGCACCTCATTGGTGGTCAAGGCGGGAATGGTAGCTTGGTATTTGTCATTGAAGGCGGCGATGATCTCGTTGGCGATCAGCGCTTGGGCGGAGGTGCTGGGGTGGAAGCCTTGAGCCAGGTCGCCACTGAGCCAGACGAACTCAAGATCGTCATCCGTCGCTCCAGCCTCCGTAGCTGCATTGGTGAAAGGCACGCCGTAAACGGAGAGCGGATCAGCGTCCAAGAGAAATCGAGTGGGGGTGAAGATGTCTGCATAGGCAATCCCACGAGAGTTTGCCAAGTCCTCGAGACCTTCATTTAGTTCCTCCATGAAGTCGGTGACCCGCGCGGTTTTGACCGCATCCGGTGGGTAAACCTCTTTCACATTCGGCGTAATGCCGACGTGAGGAACATTGACCAAGGCGATGGGAAGGTCCGGATTGAGCATCTGGATATGGGTCAGTACGGCGGCGGTATCCGCGAGGAAATCCGTGATGAAGGTTCCGGCACTTCCTCCGTCGTAGAGAGTGCCGTAAATCGCGTCAACGTCATTGCCGCCCATGAAGAGAACCAGCCGTCCGTCTGAATTCTCGATCTGGTCATTCAGGTCCCCGACCGCAAAGTCTTCGGCTTCATTGAAGTCCGTATTCTCGATGAGCTCCGCGTAATTGGAGAATTCCTCGCTCTCGGCGAGAAGGGTCAGGATGGTTGCCTCGCCGGTGATGAAGCGACGCAAGGGATTGAGCTTAAGCCCGGGGATGGCCCAGTTTCGCTCCTGCCGAAAGAAGGAGGTGATCGTGAAAAAAGAAATCGAAGCCGAGATGGTGTCCCGCTCACCCAGGTCGAATTCGCTACCGCGCAGCTGCTGCAGAATCTCAGCCCAATTCTTCACCTCATCGGGGTCGAATCCGTCGCCGATCGGGCCGTCGAAGGGGATTTCGGCCTCGTTGGCGAATGTCGCCTCGTAGGCGAAGGTCAGGGAGTCTCCCAGCGTGATCAACTCAGTCGCACTGGCAGCCAAGGCGCCGGCAAGAATGAGAGAGAGCGTTGTTTTCATCTCGGCGCACCTTAGCAGTCGATGGCGGGGAAGGCGAGTCCGGGTGTGCTGAGTAACAGCGTATCGCTTGGGATGAGGTTCGCGCGGCTCGAGGTTTACGGTGTCTTCAGCACCTCGACCTTGCAGGCGGTGACTCCGGTCTTCACGAAGCCTAGTTTGCGGGCGGCTCCGATGGAGACGTCGATGATGCGCCCTTTGATAAAGGGGCCTCGGTCGGTGATGCGCAGGATAACCTGCTTGCCATTGCTTTGATTGGTAACGCGAACCCGGGTGCCGAACTTGAGCGTGCGGTGGGCGGCGGTCATTCCGGAGTCGCTGAAGCGCTCGCCGGAGGCCGTCTTGGTGCCGCCATTCGTCTTGACGGAATACCAGGACATCTTGCCCCGCTGGGTGGAGCGGACGACGTATTTACCGGCGATGAGCTTGCGCTTGGGCTCCGCCTTCGTTTCGGCGAGCTTGGTGGCTTGTTGCGTGACCCCGGCCTTAGGCCGCTGAACAGTAAGAGCAGGTTGAGTCTCTTGGTTCTCTTGGTTCTGGACGATGGGGACGAAGGGAATCCCAAGAAGGCCGCCACATGAGCAAAGTGCGGAGCAAAGTCCGACGAGGGGAAGAGTGCGGAGGAGGGTTTTGACGAACATGGTCGCCGAGTTTACGGGGAATCTTGTAAATTGGCGAATCGAAATTTACCTTGGCCTTTTGCGCATTCTTTCAGTCAATTTTTCGAGCCTCGAAGTGGGCTGAAACCGCTGCTGATGGGGAACAAAAAACGGGGCCTCACCAGCCCCGTGATTCGATATCCAAAATTTGACGCCAAGGTGAAGCGTGAGCGCTTAAGCTGCTGCCTTCCAATCCGCGATGCGGTCGGCGTGGGCGGCGAAGAGTTCGTCGGTGGATCCGTGGATAGTGATGCCCTCGATGACATCGTTCTGGCGGATGCTGTCGACGACGTCCTGGCCTTTGGTTACTTCGCCAAAGACGGTGTGCTTGCCGTCAAGGTGTGGGGTAGGGCCGTGGGTGATGAAGAATTGGGAGCCATTGGTATTAGGACCCGCATTCGCCATGGAGAGGATGCCCGGCTTGTCGTGGCGGCGGTTTGGCTTGCATTCGCACTCGAACTTGTAGCCCGGGCCGCCAGTGCCGGTGCCGGAGGGGCAGCCGCCCTGGATCATGAAGTTGCTGATGACCCGGTGGAAAGTGAGACCGTCGTAGAAGCCTCGGGAGGCGAGGTGAAGAAAGGAGGTCACGGTGACTGGTGCGTCGTCGGGGAAGAGCGTGATGTCGATATCGCCCTTGTTGGTCTTGATGGTGATTTTGATGTCGTCCATGGGCGGCAGAGCCTCTGGAAGGAAGCGACCAGAGTCCAGACGGAAGTGAGAGGAAGCGCGCTGGGCTCAGCTGGGGCCATCGTCGGTCTGCTCGAGGAAGAGCTTCTCGAGCGAAGTGCGCGGATGCGTGGCGGAGAGGAACTCGGTCCCTTCTTCCGCTGCGACCAGTTGTTTGATCGATTCGATCAAGGAGGGACTCGCATTTTGGAGGGTCACCTCCGTGCGGTCGTGCAGGGAGACCAGCTCGTCGAGCGGGCCTTGCTTGAGCATCTTGCCATGATGGATGATGCCGATGGTATCGCAGACCTCTTGCACTTGCTCGAGGAGATGGGAGCAAAGGAAGATGGTGATGCCATCGTCCTTCAGGCGCATGATGAGATCGCGGATTTGCCTCGAGCCGAGGGGATCGACTCCAGCGGTGGGCTCATCGAGGATGAGGAGGCGGGGGGCTTGAATCATCGCCTGCGCAAGGCCGATACGCTGGAGCATGCCCTTGGAATAGCCCCCGAGCCGGCGGTCGCGCGCCTCTTCGAGAGAGGTGAGGGCGAGAAGTTCCGCGATCCGGGTCTCGAGCGCTTGGCCCTTCATGCCGCAGAGCTTGCCATAGAAGCGGAGGGTCTCGCGGCCGGTGAGGTGCTTATAGAAGTAGGGGTTCTCTGGCAGGTAACCGACGTCGTGGCGGGAATCGGTCTTGAGGGAGTTCTTGCCAAAAATTTCACAGGACCCTGAGGTCGGCTTGAGAAGTCCGAGAAGAGCCTTCATCGTCGTCGATTTTCCCGAGCCATTGGGGCCGATGAGCCCATAGACAGAGCCAGTCCCGATGGTGAGAGAGACGTCATCGACCGCACGGTGCTTTTTCTTGCCCAATTGTCCGGGGAAGTCTTTGACGAGGTGATTGATTTCAACGGCGGTGCTCACTGCTGCAGAGAGATGAACATGAATCCGCCTTCGCCGCAAACGGTCTATCCGTGATTGCTCGCTTGGCTGAAGTCGAGGCAATCCGCGAATGCGCGTGAACATGGATTAATGGCCTGTCGGGTTCCGTGGCGGACGAGCCAGGGGGCCTTCGAAAAGGGGGCGTGACTCGCGTCACATTGCCCGCGCGAGGTGCTGGTTATTCCGATTGATAAGCGATAGACGGACAGGCTTTTCAGAAAGGCACCAAGTTCACAATTTGGCAGTTGAGCCGGAGGCGCGCATCGACTTCACTCAACTCGCTATGATTAAAAAAGCAATGGCCCTGCTGGGCGCGGTAATGGCGTTGACGATGTTCAGCGGGTGCTTGCAAGTTGACTCTTTGATTACGGTCAAGAAAGACGGATCGGGAACCATCCAAGAGACGATTTCCTTTGGTGCGCAAGCTTATGGCATGATGAAGATGAGCCAGGCGCAAGAGGGTGCGGAAGATCCCTTGGCCGACTTCGACGAAGAATCGCTCAAGGAGCAAGCCTCCAAATATGGTGAGGGAATTGAATTTGTCGGCGTTGAAAAGGTTGAGAAAGATGGCGGCTTGGTCATCACTGCTACCTATAAGTTCGATGATATCACCAAGGTGTCCTATTCCCCTGGAACGATGATGGATACCGAGGAGGAACTCGCTGTTGAGGAGGAAGACAAAGCTTCCTTCGGATTCGATGATGGCGTCCTGACAGTGACCCTTCCCGAGCCTGACAGTGCGGACCTGGGCTTCGGCGACGAAGAAGCCAGTGATGAGGAAATGGCGATGATGGCACCGATGCTGGCGGGCATGAAGATGACGGCCCGTATTGAGGCTGAGGGCGGAATCGCCGAGACGAATGCAACCTATCAGGATGGAGACGAAGTCGTTCTTCTCTCTTTCATCATGGATGAGATCCTGACCAATGAAGGAGGCATCAGCGCGCTTAAGAAAATTGAGGGAGCCGAAGGCCGGGAAGCAATTGCCAAGACGGTTTCTGAAATCAAAGGATTGAAGATGGAGACCAAGGAAAAGGTCACCATCGAGATCAAGTAATTGGGCGGAAGGAATCCGACCACAACTTAACCAAATTGGGCGGCTCCTTCAGGGGTCGCCTATTTTTTTGCGACTCCTCCGGGAGGGGAGGGTTCGATCGGGGGTATGAAAAAGCAATTGATCATCACCGCATTGATATTCGCCACTGGTTCATCGCTTCTGCCCGCGCAGCGAGGCGAGAGGGGAATGGTGAACCGGGACGAGGTTGTGGCCCGGCGCGAGTTCCATTCCGTGCAAGGCGAATTTGAAGCGTGGAAGACGGCCATTTTGGGAGCCGCTTCCCTGCAAGGTTCCTTGTCGACGGAAAACCAGAGCAATGTGGAAAGCTTCTATGAAGGCTTGAACAAGGCGGTCAAGGAGGAGCGCCTCTCCGATGAGAGCTTCGGCGACATCGGGACGGACTATGTGAGGCTGGTTCTCAACGCCAAGAAGATGTCCGAGGAGAAGTTTGCGGAGGAATTGGGCAAGCTACAGGTGAAAGCCTCCGAGAGCTTGGATGGTGTCATCGATGCCGCCACCGGCACGCCAAATGTCAATAGCGAGCAGGCGCGGGCCCGTGAGCTTCTCTGGTTTGGGATCGCGACCGAAAAGATCAGCAAGGGCAAGCGGAGCACCATCGAGCGAAAGATGGATGCACTCGATTCTCTCAAGCTTAAAGCGAAGTCCGACAAAAAGCTGAGCGAGCGCGAGAGGGAAAAATTGGAGGAAGAAGCGGACGAGATCGTCATCGAATTGATGGAAAGCCTCGCCAGCTGATCGGCTGCTGTCCCGGCGTCACCTTCTCGCCCAATGCGGGGGATGGTCCGCTCAACCGCGAGGATGGAAGCTCCGGTGGGTCTCGATGAGGTGCTTCTGATCGAGATGGGTGTAGATCTGTGTGGTTGAGATATCCGCGTGGCCGAGTAGCTCCTGAATGACCCTGAGATCTGCCCCGCCCTCAAGCAGGTGGGTCGCGAAGGAGTGCCGCAAAAGGTGGGGGTAGATCCCGGGGGGGAGGCCAGCCGCCTCAGCCCGCTTTTTGACAATCTGCCGAACCCGATCCGGCGAAAGCGGGCCGCCCCGAACCGAGAGGAAGAGATGGGATGAGGTCTTCCCGCTCTTCACCAGGGAGGGTCGTTCGTTGCGCAGGTAATCATTGATGGCGTCAATCGCCTTGCGCCCGATGGGGACGAGCCTCGTTTTATTACCTTTCCCCGTCACCCGGAGAATGCCGTCCTCCTCGTCATAGTTCTCAAACCTAAACTGACAGAGCTCCGAGAGGCGGAGCCCGGAAGAGTAGAATAGCTCCAAAATGGCTAAATCCCGCCGGGCCAGGAAGTGATCGCGATTGATCGAGGCAAGAAGTTTGGCGACATGCGCGGCTGACAAGGTATCGGGAAGCTTGGCGGTGGTTTTGGGTGCAAGCAGTGGTTCGGCCGGATCGTGTTCGAGGTGACGACGGCTGACGAGAAAGCGGAAGAAGATCTTTAGGTGGACGACGAGGATACGCTGCGATGAGGGAGAGAGTCCTTCCTTTCTTCGCTGGGAAAGAAAGGCGCTGAGATCGTCCGTGCCGAGATCTCGTGCGTGGGTGAGCTTCTTCCCTGCCGCCCAAGTGGCCAGCGCGTCAAGGGACTGCCTTACCGAGCTTTGATAGGCGGGGGAGAGGCCCCGCTCAGTCGCAAGGAAGAGGATAAAGCTGTCGATGAGAGGTTCCACCAGGGTCCCCGGAGTCTGGCGAATATTTCGGAAAGATAAAATAAATTATTAGTAGCGGAGGTGGGAGGCCCGTGCTAACTCCCGCCGAACTCGCTCCTGCTCAATGGGCCCGGAGTGAGTTTCCCAACCAAAAGAGAAAAACAAATGAAAGCAACTATCCTCATCGCCGCAATGGCGACCACAGCCGCTCACGCTGGAAGCGTGGTTACTGACGGAGTCGGAATGTCCGAGCAATCCTCCGGCGGATTCATGAATCTTTCCGACGATTCCCTTCCGATGTTGGCCAAGGGAACCCAGGAACTTGGTATCGGTGGTAGCATCGACCTGAGTGATGGTGCCGAGTGGGACCTGAACCTGACCTACGGTTGGTTCATCATGGACAACTGGGAATTGGGTTTCACCGTCGATTGGGCTGGCCAAGATGGTAACCTCCTCGACAGCGGTCAATTTGGTGTCTTCACCGAGTATAACTTCGCGACCGGAACCAAGTTTGTTCCCTACGTGGGCTTGGCGACAACCTTCGCTTCTGCTGGTGACCGCTACGACAGCGTCGGTACCCGCATCGATGGAGAAGACGGCGTTGCCTTCGCCGGTGAGCTCGGTTTGAAGTATTTCATCCGCTCACACATGGCTGTCTATGCAGGCGCCAACTTCACCTGGTCTCTTGACGACACCCTCGGAGTGGGTGACGAAATCAAGGACAACATCACCCAGCTTGAAGTGGGTATGCGCTTCTACTTCTAAACTCGAACCAGTCACCCGAGTATAAAGAATTTACAGGGCGGAGGAGAAATCCTCCGCCTATTTTAGTTCCTGAAACGGAGCCATGAAAAAGCCGCACCCTTCGGAGGTGCGGCTTTTTGGTCAAACTGTTCTACTAGAAGATTCGTTTTTAGAGGGTCGCTCCAGTAGCAGAGAGCACGCCCGGAAGGTTGCGGATTTGATCCATTAGCTCGGCTCCCAGAGGCTCGTCCACCTCGATGACGGTCAGGGCATTGCCCTCGGTCTTATTTCGGGCGAGAGACAGGTTGGCGATATTCGCATGGTTCTCTCCGAGGAGGGTGCCGACGGCTCCGACGATGCCCGGGCGGTCATCATTGCGCACGATGAGGAAGTTGCCCTGAATATTGATGTCCACGTAGAGCTTGTCGATCTCAACAATACGGGGGGACTTTCCAATGATGGTGCCGGACAGACGGAAACGCTTGTCCCCCTTACGCAGCTCGACGACGACGAGCTCTTGGTATTCGGTCTGCGCGTTGATAGTTGATTCCACCAAGTCGAGTCCCATCTCTTTGGCCACGGCTGGAGCATTGACGATATTGACCTGTCCATCAGGGCGGGAGGCCTCGAGGAGTGAGGTGAGGGCGGAGCGGGAGATGAGCCCGGTGTCTTTCTTGCCCAAGGGACCGTGGTAGGAGACGCGTAGAGAGTCGGGATTTTCCGGTCCGAGCTTGGCGGCGAGCTTGCCCAAGGAGGCGGCGAGGTCGAGGTATGGGCCAATCTCCTGACGAGCGGTGGCATCAAGGGAAGGCATGTTGATCGCATTGCGGATTTCTCCGGTCGCGAGGAAGTCGCGCACTTGCTCGGCAACTTGGATTCCGACGTTTTCCTGAGCTTCGGCGGTGGATGCTCCCAGGTGGGGAGTGAAGGCGACAAACTTGTTCAGGGAAAGGAGCGGGTGATCTGCGGCTGGCGGCTCTTCCTCATAAACATCGAGCGCGCAACCGGCGATGTGTCCGGCATCGATGGACGCCTTCAGGGCTGCTTCGTCAATGAGGCCGCCCCGGGCGCAATTGACGACGAGGGCTCCCTTCTTCATCAGAGCCAGGCGGTCGGCGTTGAGAATGTGCTTGGTCTCATCCGTTAGAGGAACGTGCAAGGTCACCACATCGGCACCTTCGAGAGCGGCGTCAGGGGTCTCGGCCAGTTCAATCTTCATCTGATCGGCGCGAGCCTGTGAGAGGAAGGGATCGTAGGCGACCACCTGCATGTTGAAGGCTTGAGCCCGCTTGGCGAATTCGCTTCCGATCCGGCCCATGCCGATAATGGCCAGCCGCTTGCCATTGAGCTCAATGCCCTGATTGGCTTTGCGGCCTTCCTTGAAGCTGCCGCTGAGGACGGACTGGTGGCCGGGAGCGATGTTGCGCGCGGCAGAGAGCATGAGGGTGAAGGCGTGCTCCGCGGTTGAGATGGTGTTTCCCGTGGGAGTATTCATTACAATGACGCCGTGTTGATTGGCGGCATCACGGTCAATGTTGTCCACCCCGACGCCGGCCCGGCCGACAACCTTGAGATTCTTGGCTGCAGCGAATACCTCGGGGGTCACCTTCGTTTGGGAGCGGACAACCAGAGCATCGTATTCTCCAATGATGGAGAGGAGTTCTTCCGGGGAGAGACCGACCTTGAAGTCAGCAGTGATGTCCGGGTGAGCGTTGAGAAGGTCAACTCCCTTCTCAGAGATGGGATCAGAAACGAGAACGCGGTTTGCCATGTCGCTGACGGCTTAGGCGAGCCGGGGGTGGGATTCAAGTGCGATTGATCGCAGCGGACCCTTGTTATTAAAAGGATTCTGGCACAATATCAAGCGAACGTATCGATACCGATTTTTCGATGCGCCGTCTTTTGCTAGGCGAAATGCGTTGGGCTTGGAGTCTCAATTGGTCCGCAGAAATTGCTGGGTGTTGATCTCATCGGTTTCGAGGGGTAGATCAGCCCAAGCACGATGGATTTGACAAAAACTTGTTACGGAACCTGGAGCGGCGGTCGCTTCATGCATTTTGGCGAAATGGTGAGTGAAGAACGTTATCTCAATCTCATTCGGCATGCCTTTGAGAAGGGAATCCGCACGTTCATTACCGCGGATGTTTACGGCTTGGGGCGCGCTGACGAGATGTTGGGGCAAGCTCTCGAGGGGATTCCTCGCGAGGATTACTCCCTTGTCGGAATCATCGGTCACGATTTCTACAAGGGGGAACGGCAGGGGAGCGCGGGATACCCCCGATTCACCCACCCGGATCGGTATGTTGAGAAGGAGTATGCCTCCTATCTGCGGATGGCTTGCGAGCGCTCGCTGGAGCGTTGTCAGACGAACCACTTCGACCTCCTCATGCTGCACAATCCCGATGAAATCGGTTACACCAGCGAGGCTGTCTGGGAGGGGATGCGTCGCCTCAAGGACGAAGGCTTGGCCGAGCGGCTGGGTGTCGCGCCGGGTCCGGCGAACGGCTTCACCCTCGATTTGCTCAAGTGCTTCAATTCCTACGCTGAACTCATCGACTGGGCGATGATCATTCTCAACCCCCTCGAGCCCTGGCCCGGACAGCATGTCTTGGCGGGAGCAAAAGAGAATCAGGTCAAAATCCTAACCCGGGTCATTGATTACGGGGGCGTCTTTCATGACGACATGCAGCCGGGGCACCAATTCCGTCCCGGTGACCACCGCGCTTATCGTCCGGAGGGCTGGGTGGAGAGAGGCTGCGAAAAGCGGGAGCTGATGCGGCCGATCGCGGAGAAGCATGGCCTGAGTATGCTGCAATTTGCCGCCGCCTGGTGCCTCTCCCAAGACCCCGTCGCCAGCGTCGTCCCGACCTTCATCCAAGAGGCCGGGGAGAATGCGATTTCCGTCGAGGATCAAATTGCGAACTTGGCCAATCTTCCCGACGTCAAGCTCTCCGCAGAGGAGGTCGAGGCGGTTCGCGCGATTGGTGACAATACCGGGTGCATGGCACTCAAGGGAGCCAGTCAACGTCATGATGGACCCTGTGAGCGTCCCGACGAGTGGCCGATGCGCGAGGACCTGCTCGCCGTTGCTGATCAATACGGCGTGGGCCGTAGCTGGTGAGCGCCAGGATCTGCCGCTACTGTTTTTTTCGGCTCAGAAAGCCTGAGCAATGGATCGGAAAATCAGTTTCCGGTCCATTTTTTTTACTGCTGACCTAGTAGCAGCCAAACCAGATAGGCGGCAACGAGTCCGATAAGCGCGACGATGGGGAGGAAGAGGCCCAGGGAAGCGCGGGGAGCTGCTACCGCTTTGGCACGTGAGGTTCTTGCGGCAAGCTTCCGCATTCCGCCCTTCTTCGTCTTCAGACTAGACTGTTTTTCCCGCTCTTCTTGGTCAGTTTTCTCAATCGCATATTCAATGGCCTCCAACACCTCCCGGTGTTCGGACAGTTTCTCTTTCATGTTAGTCGTGGTGTGTGGAAGGAAACTGTCAAAATTTGTTCAGACTGTCGAATAATTAATATAAGTTAACTAAATGCCACCGTTGCGAGCCGGAGGCGTGAAATTTTTCTAGGAAGCTCTCCGGCCAACGAGGGGCTAGTGAGCTTCCAGCCAAGTTTGTCCAGTTCCCGCCTCCACCTTGATGGGAACCTGGTGGGGCAGGGGAAGAGCCGATTCCATCGTCGCAATGATGCGGGGCGGGAGTGAGTCCGCTTCTTCATCAGCCAAGTCGAAGAGGAGTTCATCGTGCACTTGCAGGAGCATGCGGGAGCGAGTCTGCTCCTCATCCAGCATGGTGGCGACCTTGATCATGGCCAGCTTAATCATATCGGCAGCGGTCCCTTGAATAGGGGTGTTGATGGCCGCCCGCTCCGCGTTTCCGCGGATGGTTGCATTCCGGCTCACAATGTCTGGGAAGCGGCGACGCCGACCCGAGAGCGTCTCGACGTAGCCTTTTTCTTTGGCTGACTCGATTGTGGTCTCCATGAATTCCTTCACCTTGGGATATTGCTTCCAGTAGGAGGCAATGATCTCTCCGGCCTCACCGCGCGGGATTCCGAGGCGTTGACTCAGCCCAAAGGCGGAGATGCCGTAGATGATGCCGAAGTTCACCATCTTGGCCGTACGACGGTGGTCGGAAGTGACTTCGCTACTAGGGATGCCGTAAACCTTGGCTGCGGTAGCGGTGTGGATGTCCTCGTCCTTTTGGAAGGCTTCGATCATGCCGGGATCTCCAGAGAGCGCCGCCATGATGCGGAGTTCGACTTGGGAGTAGTCTGCTGCGAGGAGGGTGAAGCGGGTGGTTTCTTGCTGGTCGGTCGAGCCGATCTTCTTCCGGGGGACGAACGCCTTGCGGATCTCGCGGCCCAAGTCGGTGCGGATGGGGATATTCTGCAGGTTTGGATCCGAGCTAGCCAAGCGGCCGGTCGCTGCGATGTGCTGATGAAGGTGGGTGTGGATGCGCTCGTCGTGGGGAGCGACGTCCTGGGGGAGCGTATCAATGTAGGTGCTTTTCAGCTTGGTCGCTTGCCGGTAGCGGAGGATATCAGCGACGATGGCGTGCTCCGAGGCCAATAGGGTCAGGGTTTGTTCGTCGGTCTTGTATTGGCCGGTTTTGGTCTTTTTCGGATTGTCGGTCAGCTTGAGCTCGTCGAAGAGAATCTCACCAAGCTGCTTGGGAGACTTGAGATTGAACTCCCGGCCTGCTGCCTGCGTGATGCGGGAAGAGAGCTCTGCAATCGTTTGGGTGAGATCGGCATCGACCTCGGCGAGAAGTTGGGGATCGAATCCGATTCCTTCCGCTTCCATGGCGACGAGGACCGGCAGGAGCGGTGCTTCCACGGTCTCGTAAATTTGACGCAAGTCATTTTCCTCCAGCTGTGGCCGCAGGTTGTCGGCGAGTTGGATGGTGATATCAGCGTCCTCAGCAGCGTAGATGGTCAAGGCCTCGAGAGGAATTGAGCGCATATCCAGCTCCGCATTTTTCTTGGCCGCGGAGCGAGAGGAGGTTGGCTTCTCTTCTTTGACTTGGCTGAAAAGGTCCCCCGTATCGTTCGTCTTTGTGGCGTCGTCGGTCGCAGCGGAGGCCCCGTCAGCGGGTAGGATGTCCGCAATTTCCGTTAGCTTGATGGTTTTGTAATTGAGGAGAGTCTCCGCGAGGCGGTCGAGGGTGTGTCGCTGCTCGGGGTAGATGAGCGCGTGCACCAGCATGGTATCGAAGAAGGGGCCAGCGACAGTGAAGCGATGGCTATTCAGGATATGGAGGTCGAACTTAAGATTATGCCCAATCTTCTCGCAGGGCCGGGCGAGAACTTTCTGCAGGGCTGGGCGCAGCTCTTCCCGAAAGGGGAGATAGTAGGCCGTCCCCGGGGTGATGGCGAAAGCGATGCCCAGGATTTCGGCCTCGAATCGGTCGAGGGAGGTGGTTTCCAAGTCGAAGCAATAGGCGGCGGCAGATTGCAGAGCGGAGAAGAGCTCGGCTTCTTTTTGTTCGTCGTCGACCAGAATGTAGTTGGCTCCTCCGGATTGATAGGTAACTGGCTCGCCGGGAGAGAGGGGAGACGCGTCGCCTTCTTCTCCCGTGGGCTCGGAAGAGCTGGTCTCCGTAGCTAGCTCTTCGCCGAAGAGGCGTTTGCTGAGGCTGCGGAATTCATACTCGGCGAAGAGTGCTTTGATGGCCTCGGTATCGCGATCTTCGGCCTCGTTGAGAGTGAGGTCTTGGAAGCTGGTCTCGAGAGGAGCATCGGTGATGATGGTGGCAAGGTCTTTGGACAGGCGGGCATTGTCCGCATTTTCCTCAATCTTTTCCTTCTGCTTACCCTTCAATTGAGAGGTGTTATCGAGAAGATTTTCGATGCTGCCGAACTGGGCGATCAGCTTGACGGCCGTCTTGGGGCCCACGCCGGGGACGCCGGGAATGTTGTCGGCGGTGTCACCCATCAGACCGAGAAGGTCGATGATTTGGTGGGGTTGCTCGACTCCCCAGACCTCTTGCAATTTATCCAGCGTGATGGCCTCGTGGTCGGAGCCCTTGCGGCCGGGCTTCCACATCGTCGTGGAGGGAGATAGGAGCTGGGCGAAGTCCTTGTCTGGCGTGACCATGAAGGTGTGATAGCCGCCTTCCCGATCGGCAGTTTTCGCTAATGTCCCGATGAGGTCATCGGCTTCGTAGCCATCGACCTCAAGCTGGGGGATATGGAAGGCGCGACACAGCTGCTTGCAGGCCGGGATGGCGGCAGCGAGTTCTTCCGGCATGTCCTCCCGATTGGCCTTGTATTCGGGAAAGGTTTCGTGACGGGGAGTAGGTGCCGAGGTGTCCCAGGCCACCGCCAGATGGGTCGGTTTCTCATTCTCGATGATCGAGAGCAGCGTATTGGTGAAGCCGAAGAGAGCGGAGGTATTGACTCCTTTTGAATTGACGATGGGGTTGCGAATTAGCGCGAAATGGGCGCGATAGACGAGAGCCATACCGTCCAGCAGAAAAAGACGGTTGGGTTGGTCGGCGGGAGTCATGGCCTATTTTTGAACGGGAGGGCGGGGAGGGCCAATCCCAGAGATGGAAAATCGAGAAAATGGTGGCCTGCCTCCCTCGATCCAGGGTTCTCGCGGGCAACAAAAAAGGCTCCGATTGGAGCCTTTCTTGCATTTAAAGTTTCCCGCAGGGAATGGTTTAGGAATCAGCGGTAGCGGACTCTTCGGACTTTCTGCCCTCGTCGCTGACATAGCGCCAGCGGATTTTGTTTCTCTTAGGAGCGCTGCGCTGCTTGCGCTGGTAGCGGGTGGTGGGAGTTTCGAACGCGCGGCGACGACGCATTTCTTCGAGGATTCCTTCGGTATCCAGTTTGGTTTTCAAGCGCTTGAGGGCGCGATCGATTGGTTCGCCCTTTTTGACGTCGATTCCACGAAGATTGCTATTTGCCATAATTTGATCCAGAGATTTTTTTCTGCGGGGCGCGGACGCTAGGGTTTTTCCCTCGCTACGTCAAGCGAGGAGTTTCGAGAGTTTCTGTCACCATTTTTTCCTATTTCGTTTCCCTATCTCTATATCGTTCGGTTCGGGTGGACGGGGGGCTTCAAAGGCCTTCCCAAGTCGAGCGAGGATAGAGAATTGGGAGGTTCGCTGTTTGGTAGCTTCTGGCCAGCCGCAGAAGGAGAAAGTGTTCTCGTCGGATTTTTAAAATTTGTGCAGCGATATGCTATCCGTGCTGGCCGGTACCGAAATTTTTATTAAAGTCTTCCAGACAATTTTTCTCATTAGCAGAAACTTCCTGAATGAAGATTTTAGTTCACGATTACGCGGGGCACCCCTTTCAAGTTCAACTCAGCCGGGAATTGGCAGAGCGGGGATACACGGTCAGGCATGCCTATGCGGGCGGCTTGCAGACGCCGCGAGGTGAGTTGAAGCGGCGGTCGGACGATCCGTTGGAGTTCGATTCTTACGAGGTCCCGATGTCTGACAGATACGCGGAGTTCAAGTATTCCTTCGTCAAGCGGCGTCAGATGGAGATCGCGTATGGGCGGGAAGCTGGCGCGATGATTGGAGCGTGGAAGCCCGATGTTGTTCTTTCGTCGAACACCCCCACGGAGGCGCAAGGCGGCTTGTTGGCTGCCTGCCGAGAGATTGATGCCCGCTTTGTCTATTGGTGCCAGGATTTCTACAGCATCGCGGTTGATAAGTTGGTGCGAAAGAAGATCCCGGTTTTGGGCTCGCTTATTGGTAGCTACTACAAGCGCCTAGACCGGAGGCATTTTCAGGCTGCCGACCACATCGTCGCCATCACGGAAGACTTCAAGCCCATCATGACTGAAGAGTTTGGAGTCAAGGACGAGCGGGTATCGGTAATTCCCAACTGGGCTCCTCTGGACAGCCTTCCCTTGGTCGAGAAGGACAACGAATGGTCACGCGAGCAGGGCTTGGATGACAAGGTGGTCATTCTTTATACCGGAACCCTGGGGATGAAACACAATCCCAATCTGCTGGCGGGCTTGGCTCGGAGCTTTGCCGATCGACCGGAAGTGAGAGTGGTCGTTATTTCCGAGGGAATGGGCTCGGACTGGTTGAAGGAGCGCAAGGCTGCTGAGAAGTTGGATAATCTCGTCTTGTTAGGCTATCAGCCTTTCGAAAGGTTGCCCGAGGTCCTGGCTACGGGAGATATCCTCACCGGAGTGCTTGAGGAGGATGCGGGGATCTTCTCGGTTCCGAGCAAGGTGCTCACCTACCTGTGTGCCGGTAAACCGATCTTGCTGGCCGTGCCCGAGGTCAACTTGGCCTCCCGGGTCATTCGGGAGCAGGAAGCAGGCAGGACGGTGGCTCCTGCTGACGAAGAGGCATTTTTGTCCTCCGCCAAGGAGCTGGTCAATGATCTGCCTGCGGCGAAAGCGATGGGTGCGAGAGCCCGTGCCTACGCGGTGGAGACTTTCGATATCAAACGCATCGGAGACCGATTCGAAGAGATCCTTAAGAAGAACCTCGCCTGAGAACCTATGGAACAACCGCAAGCTTCCGCCAGAACCATCGTCTTGGCCGACCCTCGATGGAATGGTCATCACCCTACTTATTTTCTGGAGTTCACCGCCTCCTTGCTTCGTCTCGGCCATCGGGTGATCGGCTTGTGCCGACAGCCGGATGAATTCCGGGAGGGAGCGAGCCGGATCTGCAAGGAGATGGGGATCGACTTTGAGAGCAACATCGTAGCTGGTCAGTTGGATGATCCGGATCGTTCTTTTTTGCGGCCGGGGCAGGACCACGATCCAGTCAGCACCGTGATGCGGTGGAAGGCCCTCAAGAAGGCGATCGATCTCGCGGAGAAGTCTTCGGGCTGGACAGGGGATTTTGTTTTTCTCGCCTGGCTGGATTCGTATCTCCGCTTTCAACCTTCCACCTCGGTGCCGAACATGATCGGGAAGCCATGGTCGGGACTGTATTTCCGCAATCACCATTTCTCGCGCAAGGCGTCGTCGGTTCATCGGGCGGCCAAGGGAGACCGGAGCTTGCGTAATGAACATTGCGTAGCCGTCGGGGTGTTGGACGAGCGCTTCGAGGAGGAGATGCGGAAGGAGACGGGCAAGGAGATCATCGCTTTTCCTGACATCACCAATGAGACGGATCCTGACGTGCCGGGGGACCTCGCGCTTGAGATCATCAAACGTGCGGCGGGTCGGAAGATCATCGGCATGGTGAGCTTGGAGAAAAGGAAGGGGTTTCTCACCATGCTACGCATTGCGGAGATGGTCGCCGGAGTCGAGGACTGGTATTTCGTGGCAGCCGGGCAGTATGCGAAGGAGACCTGTTCCCCGGAGGAGCAGGCGTTCGTGGATCAAATTGCGGAGCGAGTCCGGGAAGGCGAGCTCGATAACGTGTATCTCGAGTTGCCGGGTGAAAGGGTCAACGACGGCCGGGACTTCAACTCGTTGATTAAAGTCTTCGATGTCATCTACGCGGCTTACGAGGATTTCGAGGGCAGTAGCAATGCCCTGACCAAAGGAGCGCTTTTTCATCGTCCACTGATAGCGACGCGAGGAGAATGCGTGGGCCAACGGGTGGAAGACTATGGGATCGGATTAACCATTGACCAAGGAGAGGTTGGGCAGGGGGTCGAGGCCATCGCCCGGGTTTTGGAAGGCGTGGATTGGGAGGGCAATGAGCTTGCCCAACGCTTTGGCGACTATCATGCGAGACATGACCGCGCTCGCCTGGATGAGGTATTCGCCCGGATCCTGTCGATGGCGTGACTATTGTTTTGCCGAGAGTTCGTGAGGACTCGGCGGGATGGGGATCCAGGATTGATTGGTACGCAGAACCCGCTCGAGTTCCCTGACGAGGTCGGCCTCGAGCACGTGCTCGACCATGTCGGCATCACGGTCGACGTGCGAGGGGGCGACATCGGCGTGAGTGACGAGATAAGCTTCCCAGAGTCGGTGATTCCGGGTCACCCGGGCCGCCTCGCCAAAGCCAGCCTCCGAGAGAAGGATCTTTCGATCGGGGAGGAGCTCAAGGTGGCCGAGAGCCTTCTCGGCACGGAGGGTGCGCCGAAGTTGTTCGGGCGACCAGGTCCGTTTGCGGAGGACGGCCTCGATGGAGAGCGGGTGATTGGCAACGTGAAAGTTGGCAGCATCAGATTGTTCGTCTTTGGCGTCGGCTTCCAGAATTTCATACGCGGCGCGCAGGACGTGCTGGCGATGGACCTTTTGACGCAGCTTACGATGGCGGAGATGCCGGGGCAGGATCCCCCGGGCGGGGGCGAAGAGCATGCTGGTGATGAAGAGTGCGGCGGCGACGAGGACGATGACGGCCCCGGCGGGCAGCTTGGGCAACAGGGCGGAGAGAGTGGCGCCAAACCACCCACTGAGTGCGCCCAAGACAGCGGAAAGGAGAAGCATGCGAGAGAGCCGGTTTGTCCAAAATCGGGCGGCGGTGGGCGGGATGATAAGGAAGGCGATGATCAGGATCAGCCCCACAGCCTGGAGGCCGATGACCGTCACAGCGGTGACGAGGCCAAGCAGGAGGATATCGAGAAGGAGGGTGGGCCAACCTTGCGAGCCGGCGAAGGCGTCGTCGAAGCAGAGCAGGGTGAACTCCTTGAAAAGGATGGCGGCGGCCACCACGATCACCATCGCGACGGTGATGATGAGGAGGAAGTCGCCCTTCACCATGGAGGCGGACTTGCCGTAGATAAAGGACTCCAGACCGGCTGCAGAAGCACCGGGTAGATTCTGCACCGAGGTGAGCAGGGAAATGCCGAGGCCGAAAAAGACGGAGAGCACCAGGCCCATGGCGACATCATCACGAAGGCGCGTGGTGCGCTGGATGGCCAGCATCAGGAGGACGCCGGCTACCCCGGAGATGGTGGCTCCGGTGAGAAGGGCGGGCAGGGACTTCCCGTCGAGACCAAGGCTGGTCAGGATGCCGAAGGCCAGGGCGATGCCCGGGAGAGTGGCGTGAGAAAGGGCATCGCCCATCAGCGAGCGCTTGCGTAGTAAGAGGAAAGAGCCGACCAGCCCGGCCGCAATGCCCAGCGCCGTCGTGGAGAGGACGACGAGGCGGGTATTGTAGTTCTGCAGGGTGAGGGTCTGGATGACTTCGCTGAGGCTCATGGGATTCGCTTGCAGGATGTGAGGCTCGCAATGATGGGGAGCGTTCGCCCGGATTCGTTTTCTTGCTTGGAGGAGACTGTCACTCGACGTCCTTCGGCACAGCCAACTTCCGTTGCAGTTCGGCGGTAAGGTCGGCCACGATTTCCGGGTGACTGGAGGCGATGTTCTCGGTGGAGCCTGATTCTTGGTCGTAGAGCTCGGTGTGGCCATCCGGGTGGACGATGAGCCGATAGCGATCGTTGCGAATCGTTTCGTGCTTGCCCTTATACGATACCGCCGGGCTTCCTTCACCGGTAGGGTTCTCCAGCAGGGGGTGAAGGGATTCACCATGGAGCGCTTCAGGCTGCGGGAGTTTGGCCAAGCGGGTCAGGGTGGGGTAGATGTCGATGGTCTCCACGATGGCAGGGGTGGCCTTGCCCGGTTCTGGCGTCTCCGGCATTTTGATGATGAGGGGCGAGTGGAGTGATTCCTCGAAGAGGGCATGCTTACCCCAGATGGCGTGCTCACCCAAGTGCCAGCCGTGGTCTCCCCAGAGAACGATGATCGTGTTGTCTGCTTCTCCAGATTCGTCGAGCTGGGCCAGAACTTGACCGACGAGTTCATCAACGTAGGTGACGCAGGCCGCATAGTGCTTGCGGACCTCGGTGGCGAACTCAGCATCGGTATTTGGATCCTTTCCCCAGCTTGTGTACTGACCATGGAATTCCCCGGAGCGATGCCACGTCGTCTGGCCCTCGGGCTTCTCGGGATGGGGGATGGAAGGAAGTTGAGCGTCTTCGTAAGGCTCGAAGTATTTGGCGGGAGAGCCGAAAGGCAGGTGGGGGCGGATGAAGCCAACGGCGAGAAAGAAGGGGTCTTCCGCCGCTGCCAAGTCCTCTAGCTGGGCGAGTGATTCCTCCAGGATGAGACCATCGGGATAGCTGGTGTCCGGTCCATCGAAGGATTGGAAGACGGCCATGGAGCCTTTCTCCACCCGCTGCCGGGTCTCGCCATTCGCGAGACCGTGCATCGCCCCCCGGGGATGTCCCCAAGGTCCGGTTGGCATGAGATGACGGTCCCAGCTCTCGGGCATTTCGAGGTTGGTCTGGTCATCCCAGTCCGAGCCACCCCGTCCGCCCGGGTGGTGGGAAATTTTGCCGACGGAGACCGTCGTGTAGCCGTGTTGGCGGAACCAGGCAGGCAGCGAGGGAGTCACTTCCTTGCCTTCCGCAATCTTCCGACTCCGCTCAAAGATGGCCTTGTTCCCCCGGGGTCCATACTGGCCGGTCAAGAGGGTGTAGCGGGAGGCGCCGCAGGTAGGCGCTTGCACGTAATGGCGGGAGAAGAGGCGGCCTTGCGAGGCGAGGTGATCGATGTGAGGGGAGGCAATGTAATCCTTACCATAGCAGCCAAGCTCCGGACGGAGATCGTCGATGCAGATGAGGAGGACATTGGGGCGCTCGGCGGCTGCCCCCGGCAGGGCGCCGGCGAAGAACAGGAGACTGGCGAATGAAAGGAGAGGGTTTTTCATCCCGACAATTAACGGGCAAAGAGAGGGTGGCATTTCAGATAGCGGGGAAGTTAGGGGCGGCTGTCATTTGGTGATCTCCTGCAGGGCTTGCACGGCTTGATTAAGCACGTTGAGCTGGCCGCCATAGGTCTTCTCCAAATTGTCAGGGGTGAAGATATCGGAAGTGGGACCGGCGGCCACGACCCGCATGTTGAGCAAGACAGTCCAGTCAAAATAGCGGGCGACCGTGGCGAGATCATGATGAATCACGAGGCAGGTCTTGCCTTGCTTGTTCAGGGTTTGGAGTAATTCGACGATTGCTTGTTCGGTAGCGGCATCCACCGCGGCGAAGGGCTCGTCCATGAAGTAGAGCTGGGCATCCTGCGCCAGCGCCCGCGCGAGAAACACCCGCTGCTGCTGTCCTCCGGAGAGCTGGGAGATCTGGCGATTGGCCAAGTGGGCGATGCCCACCTGATCGAGGGCATTGAGAGCACGCTCCTTCTGCTGCTTGCCGACCCGCTTGAACCACCCGAGTTTGCGATAAGTTCCCATCGCTACGACGTCGAGAGCGGAGACCGGGAAATCCCAGTCCACGGATTCCCGCTGGGGGACATAGCCCACGAGGTGACGCTGCTCCTTGTAGGGATGTCCGTAGATGGCGACCTCTCCCGAGGTCCGGGGAATGAGGTCCAGGCAGGCCTTGAGCAGGGTCGACTTACCCGCGCCATTCGGGCCGACGATGCCGACCAGCTTGCCATCAGGGATGTCCAGATCGACATCCCAAAGGACCGGCTTGCGATGATAGGCCACGGTGAGGTCATGCACGGCCAAGGGAACCTCTTTCGGGTGGTCCGAAAGGGTTGGTCCCATGGCATCGCCTTGCGGGGAGAAGGTCTTGATGAGGGACTTCATGAGCTCAATTGAAGGGCAAACCCGGCGTGGTGCGAACTTTATTTGCCCAGACCATCGGGCCGCCTCTGCCAGAGCTTACTGGTCTTCGGTATCAGATTGATTGCGAAAGCCAGCAGCTTGTCCGCCGAGGGCGTTGGCAATGACGGTGACGTTGTGGTCAATCATCCCAAGATAGGTTCCCTCATAGCTTCCGGTGGGACCCATCGCATCAGAGAAGAGCTCGCCACCGACCGTGACCTGATGCCCTTTCGCCGCGCAGCCCTCGATGAGCGCGCGCACGTGCTTGTCCGACACGGAGCTCTCCACGAAGAGAGCGGGAATATTGCGCTCGATCATGAAATTGGTCATTCTCTCAATATCCCAAACTCCGGCCTCGGATTCCGTTGAGAGCCCCTGAATGCCCCGGACCTCGATGCCATAGGCCTTGCCGAAGTAGCTGAAGGCATCATGCGCGGTGATGAGGACCCGCTGGTCCTCGGGGATGGTGGCAATCGCTTGCTTAGCGTAGGCGTCGAGCCCGGCGATTTTCTCTGCATAGGCGTCGAAGTTCGCCCGATAGCGTGCCTCGTTCTCCGGATCGTAGGCCGACAAGTGCCCGGTGATGGACTCGGCAGCTTCGAGCCAGAGCGTTACGTCCATCCAGAGGTGGGGGTCGTGCTGCTTGTTCTCGTCATTGAGAAAAAACTCGGACGGAATTCCGTCGGCCACCGCATGGACAGGCTTCTTCTCGCCAATCTTCTCCAGGATATCGGTTAATTTGCCCTCGAGATGGAGCCCATTGTAGAAGACGATATCCGCCTTCTGCAGGGTGAGGATGTCATCCCGGGTTGGCTTATAAAGGTGGGGATCAATGCCTGTCCCGATGAGCCCTTGCACGCTGGCCAAGCCGTCGTCGCCCACAATGTTTTTGGTGATGTCGGTGATCATGCCGACGGTCGTGACGATGGAGTAGGCTCCGTCAGGCTTGGCGGTTTGTGCTGATTCGGGTGGCTTGCAGGCGAGCAGGGACAAGCCGAAAAGAGCAAGAAAGAAGTGTTTCACGCAATCAGTGTTAGCTTGAGCTAATTTTGTGACAAGTGAAAGTTGCCTCATTGTTCCACAATTTTCGTTCTGAGGATTTTTCAAGCGACCCTTGGAGCGTTAGAAGCCTTGCATGAGCGAATTGAAATGCCCGCTGTGTGAGATGGAGGAGGTTCTCAAGCTTGAGGACAAATACGAGTGCATGACCTGTGGCCACGAGTGGGACAGAGAGGAAGAAGCCCGGGTGGTGAAGGACGCGTATGGGAATCATCTCAGCGATGGCGATATCGTCCAGATGATCACCGATCTCAAGATGAAGGGAACTTCGCACGTTCTCAAGAGTGGCACCAAGTCGAAGCCCATTCGACTGCGTGATGGTGACCATGAGATCGATTGCAAGATGGACAACATGTCCATCGCCCTGAAGGCGCAGTATGTGAAGAAGGTGACGTCCTGAGGAAGGGGGTCAGCGCTTGATCTTCCTCTTGATGCGGCGGACTGCGTCAGGGGAATTCTCCAGCTCACTGACCAGCGCTTCAAACACCCGCATCGTGGGCGATGAGATGTAATGCTCCATGCCCTCGACATCGTTGTGAATGGTCTCCTCGTCGATGGGAAAGAGCTGCAGGAGCCGGGTGAGGATCTCGTGGCGGCGGATGATGTAGTCCGCCACTTCTTGCCCGCGCTCGGTCAGGACGAGGCCCCGGTAACGCTCCCGGAGGACGAGGCCCTCCGCATCGAGTCTCTTGACCATGTTCGTGACGCTAGCCCGTGAGATATTCAACCGCTCCGCAATGTCGGATACCCGGGCATATCCCTTCTCGGCAATGAGCTGGGAGATCTGCTCAAGGTAATCCTCCATGGCAGTGGAGCCGATGCGGTCGGGAGAGGAGGACATGGGCGCAGTCTGGACTGGCTGGGGAAAGTGGGCCAAGCCCGAAGGCTGACTTCTTGGCGACTTTCTCTTGCGATGATTCAGGCGCTCAGTTGCTCCAATTGCTTGTCGCGCCAAGTGGTTGGCGAGCAGCCATTGATTTTGGCGAAGGAGCGGTTGAATTGGGAAAGCGACTGGAAGCCGACCTTGAAGGCAACCTCGGAAACCCGTGCCGCTGGTCGGAGTAGCTCCTTGCGCGCCCATTGGATGCGAGCCCGGGTCACGTAATCGGTGAGGGTGAGGCCGGTGATTTCCTTGAACACGCGGCAGAAGTGCGACTCGGAAAGCCCGGCCTGGCGGGCGATCACCCCGAGGGGCAGGGGCTCATCGAGATGGGCGTGGATGAACTTGCGGGCCTTGAGGATTGCGGCCGGCTCCTTGCCTTCCTCAGTGAGCGCCAGTTCTTCGGCGTGGCGGGAGAGCTGTTGGGCGAAGTTCTCAAGCAGAGAAACCATCGACTCATAACGCTTGGGATCCACGACCTGAGTTTCGAAGTAAGCTTGCTTCAACTCGACCAGCTCATCACTGGCCAGTCCGTCGGTCGCGAGCTTGCTGGCCAAGCGCTCGAACTGGGATTCGGTGGGTAACTGATGGAAAACCTGTCCGGTCTTGAGAAAGCCAATCGTGGTCGCTCCCAGATTAATGGGGACTGCGGTGGCACAAAGGCCCGCAAAGCAGCCGCATGAAGAGGGCCCATTGACCTCAGCTTCCTTCATGAGGCGGTGATTCACATCCAAGCAATCATGGCAGGCCACCTTGCAATGATGGAGCCGTTCACAAAAAGGGCTCTGGTTTTCGCGGTGCTCATTAAGGCACCATTGCTCGTCTGCTCTCATGAAGCGAAGGGGTAGCCCGGTCGCATTGCGGAAGGCATCGCAATAACTTTGGAAAAGGTCGGAGGCTTGCAGGCGTTTGAACAGAGCTTGCTCAAAGCCGGGAAGCTTGTTGGCAGGGCTACTTGGCGCGACGTCCATTTCAACTACAAGTTAGGCCCGCTTTGGTCTGAACTCAAGCTTTGCAGACCGCAATTCATCGCTTTTGCCCAAGCGTGGAGATTGATCCCGTGGCCGCGATACAGCTTGCTCATGAAGGAGGGGAGGTTTCCAGGCCATTGATGGGCGGGGCAGGGGCTGCTGGGGACGAGGCCCCGCTTCCCGTCGTTTCTCGAACGGCTTTTTGCCGGTCGATGGGAGCCATGGCAATGGCGAGGGAGGCAAGCGAGGAGAGGGGCATCAAGATGGCGGCCAGGAGGGGATTCATGGCCCCATTCAGGCAGATGGAGACGGCTATCAAATTGTAGCAAATCGTGAAGGCGAGGATGCGACGAACAATGCGGTGCCGCCAATTGGCCGTAGCGAAGAGGTGGGGCAGGAACGAGAGGCTGAGTTGGGTGAAGAGAAAGTCCGCCTTGGTATCGAGTAGGGAGCGATCCGCGACCGGTGATCCGGTGGCCCAGGCCTCCTCAAAGGCGAGGGAATCATTCGCCCCGTCTCCCAAGAAAAGGGCGGGGTTGAGTGTCTTCACAAAGCGGGCCTTGCCAGCGGGTTCCAGATCGCCCCGGGCCTTGTCGGGTTCGAGTCCGAGGGATTGCGCAAAGCTTTTGACGCGCTGGCTCTTGTCCCCGGAGAGGATGGTCACAGGCAGCTGCGTGGCCGCGAGGGAGAGCGCGGCATCCGGTCGGGCGGATTCCTCGAATTGAAAGATGGCGATTGGCGAAGCATCACGCGATAAGGTGGCGGTAGGGCCCTCAGCCGACCTGGCGGAGGGAGACTCGGTCGATGAGGAGGAGGCGGGTTTGCCCAAGTGATAGGTCCTGCCTTGATAGCTTGTGCTGAGCCCCCGGCCGGGGGTCTCGATGATTTCTCCCAGCTGTGCGGCAGGGAGGGGGAGATTGCCTTGGGCTGCCAGGGTGGCGTGCAAGGTGCGGGAGAGAGGATGCAGCGATTGGCTGGTGAGATGGAGAAGGACCGAGCGTTCCTCCCGGGACAAGTTCTCGATGACCGATGGATTAGTGAGGCGGGGATGCTCCAGCGTCAGGGTGCCGGTTTTGTCGAGGACGAGGTTTTTAATACGGCGAAGTCGACCCCAGAAGCTGGTATTCTGAACGAAGACGCCGAACCCTTGCAGATGGGTCGCGGCTCGCCGGTCGGTCAGAGGGATGGCGACGCCAAGCGCACAGGGGCAACTGACCACGAAGATGGACAGCATGACGTGAAGGCCATCAATGGCTTGGCCCGTCCGTGTCCACCAGAAGACGCCGCCGGCGACTCCTACTACAATGACCGCGATGAGGTAGATGCGGAGGATGCGTTGCAGAAGGGGGGAAGATTCGTTGCGCTCGGCAGGACGGGTCAGGCGATAGACGAGGGACTCGGCAAAGGCCTCATCGGCGGTGACCTCCACCGGGCTCCGGCTGAGATTAACCGCGCCGGAGGGAATGCGTTGGCCGGGCTGAAAGTCACGCGGTTCGGGCTCGCCATTGATCCAAGCCAGGGAAAATGAGGCTGGTTGGTCATTGAGGAAACTGGTCACGGGCAAAGGCGCGCCCTCGGCAACGAGGAAGCGGGTTCCGGAGGTCAAGGAGCGGGTAGGTGCTCGGCATTGTTCGCCATCCTCATCACTGCAGAGAGTCACGTATTCGGGGAGGGCATTGGTCTTGGTTAGATTGGAGCGGGCCCGTTCTGCGGCGGCCAGATGGAGGTAGCGCCCTCCCAGCATGAGAGTGGTGAACGTGGCGACGAAGTCGAAGTAGAGGAGCTTCTCGACCTGCAAGAAGTAGCCGGCCAGGGAGCCGAGGAAGGCGAGGGCGAGCCCTAGAGCGATAGGTAGGTCAAGGTGGATGGTGCCGCGACGAAGGGAAGCGATCGCCTTCGTGAAGAAATACGTGCCCCCTAGTAGCAAGGCGAAGGTGGCGGAGAGAAGCGTGACGAGGGAAAAGGCCTCCGCGAGCAGGAAGTCCGGGTCCATGCCGAGGTAGCGCGGCAGGGAAAAGGCCATCGCATTCAAGGCGAAGGCTGCGGTGAGCCCCAGACGGGCCAGCAGCTTCGAGGACTCCCGCACGGGCGTCTCCGCCGCGTCCAGGGCGGAGAGCGAATAGCCATAGCGGGGGAGTTCGCGCGCAAGCTCGGACAGCGGGCTAGAGCCTTCTGCCCAAGTGAAGGTCGCCTGTCCGGAGTCAGGAAAAATCGCGGCTGATTGGGCGCCGGGAAGCTGAAGGTAGAGTTTCTCAATCAGCCAGACACAACCGATGCAGGTCACCCCGTTCACGGCCACGGTGAGACTGTTCGCCACGCTTTCCTGTTGCTCTAGCCAAGCCAGATTTTGCGGCTGGAAGGGGCGATCCTTGACCGGGATGCCGGTGGCCTTGCCCTTCAGATCGTAGAAGCGGTCCAGGCCCTCATCGGTCAAGGTTTGATAGACGAATTCGCAGCCGGAACAGCAGAAGCGGTCTTGCGGTGAAGGATTGGGGGTCCCGCAATGGAGGCAGGTGGACATGATAGATGGGATTAGGGTGCCGCGTGGCAGCAGGAGGGAAGCTCCTCCGGATTGTTCGCCGTCCCTTCGCCAGGCATCGGCAAGGTGTCTTGCAGGCGGAAGAGCATGATGCCGGCGGCGACGAGGGCGAGGCCGCGCTGGAGGTGGGTGAAAGTAGTCGCAGGGATGAGCTTTTTGATTTGCGTCAAGGATTGCTGTGCGATCCAGAGCAGGGGCACCGTGCCGAGGCCGAAGGCGAGGGCGAATTCGGCGCCACGCAAGGGATCGCCGGTCAGCAGACAGGCCGCGAAGAGGAGATAGAGAGGACCGCAGGGGAGGATGGGAGTGGCAAGTCCGAGGAGGAATCCGCCGTGGGTGGCGGAGAGCTTGAAAGCCCTCATCCGGGCTTGGGCGAAGAGACGGTTAAGAAAAGCGGGTTTGGGCAACTGCTTCCACAGACCCAACGCGGTGACAACAAAAACCGCGACGAGAAACCATGGCAGGATGACGGCCGGAGAGTTGAAGATCCACTTCAGCGGTTGCTCCCCGACGAGCCCACACAGGGCTCCGATCGAGCCGTAGGAAAGGAGGCGGCCAAGATGATAGGTCGTTGCTCCTAACAAGCGGGAGGTTTCATTGCCTTTCATTGAGCTGACCGTGCAGGCAATGGGGCCACACATGCCCACGCAATGCACGCTGGTCACGAGACCGGCGATGAGTGCGGCGGAGACTGTGGCGACGGATTCCATGGTTAGAGATGGTCGGGCTGGGCTTGGGGTTCTTTCGTGCTGAGCGGGACCTCTTCCACCTGGTTTTTCACCGCGATGTAAATCAAGCCACTCCAGGCCGCAATGAGGAGGAGGAAGACCAAGGCCACGAGGGCTAGCGGGTGTTTGATGAAAGCGGGAAACATGGGAATGATTGGTTGATAGTTTACTCGCTCGCGCGGCATGGCGCTGCGCGAATCCTCCGGGATGCTGGGCGTATCCTGTGATGCCCGCGTCATGGCGCTTCGCTTGGCTGCTGCTGAAGGCTCCCGGGATTTGGCCCGAGGAAGCGCACGGTCTGCTCGAGCACCGCTTGTCCAGGGTCCGCCGTCACTTGGATCACGACCTCTCGTGGACCAGCGTAATCCTCGCGATCGCAGAGAATGATGACCGGTCTGGCGACCTCGCCCCCGGGTTCGATTGTGAAGGCCTTTTCTCCTCCAGCGAGGGAGAAGCCGGGCAGAGGTGAGAGGAGGCCGACCTTGACTGTGGCTTCCTGTTTTCTCTTGTTGATGATGCGGACCTCGTAGCGGTTGCTGACGTGCATGGCCGTGGTGTAATGCGGAGGTCCGGCCATCCGGGAGATGGTCATGGTGAAGGGCCTCGCCCGCTGGGTCAATGAGCCGATCAAGGCGGTGGTCCCCAACGCGGCGAGAAAGAGGTAGAGGAAGAGTCGGGGCCGGAGGATGCGGCGCTTGATTCCTGCGAGGCCATTGAGCGAATCGTAGCGGACGAGCCCTTTTGGCTGCCCGACCTTGACCATGATTTCATTACAGGCGTCCACACAGGCCGCGCATCCGATGCACTCGATCTGCAGCCCATTACGGATATCGATGCCGGTGGGGCAGACGTTGACGCAGCGGCGGCAGTCGATGCAGTCGCCCTCGGTCTTGCCCTTCGCGCCCCGTGGTTCCCCCCGCTTCTCGTCGTAGCCGATGACCATGGTATCGTCGTCGGTGAGGGCCGATTGAATCCGTCCGTAGGGACAAAGGATGATGCAAAATTGCTCGCGAAACCATGAGAAGCAAAAGTAGAGCACTGCGGTGAGAAAGACGACCACGCCGAAGGCTTTCGCATTCTCCAAGGGGCTATTGTGCATGGCTTCATAAAGCCCGGTGAGGGAGGTGAAGTAGGAAACGAAGATGTGGGCGATGAGAGCTGCGGAGAGGAGATAGATGCCGTGCTTGAGAACCCTTTTCCCAAGCTTCTTGAGGGACCAGGGCGCGGCAGCCAGGCGGCGGCGGGCGGGAGCATCACCGTCAATGAGACGCTCGACCCGACGGAAGATGTGCTCGAGGAAGATGGTGTAGGGGCAAGCCCAACCGCACCACAATCGCCCGAGAAGAGAGGTGATGAAGAAGAGGGAAAATCCGAGCCCGGAGATGAGGAAAAAAAGGACCCAGAGGTCTTGCGCGGCGAGGGTGAGGCCGAAGAGATGAAAGCGGCGGTTCGCCAAATCGAGGAAGACGGCGGGATGACCATTGATGGGAATCCACGGGAGGAGAATGTAAACCGCAAGGAGGATGAAAGCCACGACCCGGCGCAGCAGGGTGTACTTCCCGCTCACATCCGCGGGGTGGAGGACGTAGTGCGAGCCGTCATCATTGATGGTGGTGACCGTCTCTAGATTGGGCGACTTCCTCGATTGCTTCGGCATGGGCGAGTGAGAAAGTATGCCGAAGAAGGAATATTTGCGCCGCATCAGCTCGCATAGGATGCGCATCTCTTGCGCGGCGTTTCATTTCTTTTACCTCTCTGCTTACGTGCTTTGGCAAAGCTCGGGTCCGCTGCTCTTTTTTGCCGCCAGCCCGAGCAGATTCTTCCATTGGTCACTTCGCTCGGTCACGATGGAGAGTCGCGCGATGGCCCGGGTGAGGGCGACGTAGATGAGGCGGGTTTGGGAGTGTCGAAGCTCGGCGGCGGCCTCGGCACTGAGAGTGGGATCCCCTTCTTTTTCCAAGAGGGTGTCGAGACCCAGAAGAATCACGCTGGTTGCCTCCAGACCTGTGGCGGCATTCAGAGAACTCAGGCGGCAGCAGGGATCGTCCGGGGGACGCTCACTGGACTTGGCTTGAAGATAGTGAACGGTGCCTGCGCCCAGTTCGGTCCTGAGTGTGTCTCTTGTCTCCGCGAGTCTGGAAGAATCCGCCTCGATAACGAGGATGTTGCCCCGCAAGCGGGGAGAGGCCTCAAGCTGACGGCGAACAAGCTCAGCCGCTTTCTTAACCGCTTGAGCCTTGGAGCCTGAGCGGAAGAAATGGATCGATTCTCCCTCGGGCAATTTGGCGATGTCCTCCGGGGTCAAGAGGTCGGGGATATCCGCGAGATCCTTTTCCGCGCTGACTGGCTGCCGGTTGAGGAAGAAATTGCGGGCTGCCGAGGCAACGGGCCGGGTCGAGCGATAGACTCGACCCAAGCGATGGGCCCGGCCGATGATATCGATACCAAGGTCGCGCCACGTCTGCCTCCGCTTGAGGAAGCCCTGTGTGTGGTCGGCGGAGAGGAAGAGTTGCCCGTTGCCCTTGAGTGCCGAGAGGACGGGGGCGAACCAGATCTTGGCGAAGAACTGGGCTTCATCGATGAAAATGAAGTCGTAGCCGGGAGCCAACTTTTCTGGAGCTTGGCGAATCTGATCCTCGAAGCGTAAGGCGACCTCGGGCCAATCTAGTAGCTTGTCCCGCTCAAGCTCGTGACGGTAATCGACTAACAGCTGCCAGATGGCCTCCCGCGCGGGAGCCTGCAGGGCGGTCAATCGCCCCGAGCGCTCGAGGGAGAGATAGGCATCCTTGCTGCGGACCCCGAGGTCGCGCAGGTAGTCGAGCTCATCGGCGAGGAAGTCGACGGTGAACTTGCCCAAGTCCGGCCTTGTCGCCTTGAGCAAAGCGAGCCGATTGCGGAATTTGCCGTCACCAATGACCGTCTCGGCTGGCCTGATGATCGACGTGGCCCAAGAGAAAAAGGTGCGCCACTCCACCTTCGCCCCTTGGGGGACGAGGCCCCTGAAGCGTTCCTTGAGCTGGACGCTGATCGGTCTGTTATGGGTGAGAATCAGCATGCGTGCACCTTCGTTGAGGCGAGCCGCCAGGATGGCGCGATGGAGGAGCACCAGCGATTTGCCAGAGCCGGCGGGCCCGGTCACCAGGCGAGAGGTCGAGGTGAGATCCTCGCCTGGAGGAGGCAGGAGCAGGTCTTGCTTGAACAGCTTTTCCTGATCGAGATCGAGAAAGATGGGGCTCTCCGAGGACGCCCTTTCCCGCTCAATGAGGGTAGGGCGCTGGTGGGTGGGGATGACGGATTCCGGGGTGAATTGGGCTCGAATCTTAAAGAGCTTGGGCTCGGGCAGGGGCTTGCCGGCAAGCTGCTCAAGGGAGGCGATGAAGTCATCCGGGCTCTGTCTTTCCAAGCCAAGAAACCGGACCTCGGAGTGCTGGGAGCGCTGCATTGTTATCTGGTCAAGGGTGTCTTGGGTCGCGTTGGGAAAGACCAGGAGCCGACTGATGGTCGTCTCCGAAGGCAGGGGGAAGCTGGCTAACAATTCGACCTCCCCGGAGGCGAGGGTGTCAGGACTCACCTGTTCCGCATCAGCTAACAAATCGAGCTGGATAGCCGAACGAGCCAACTCTTCCGACGTCTCGGCGACATGGATGAGGAAAGCCTGGTGTTGCTCGTTAAGAACCAGGAAATGGGGCTGGTCCGGAGAAAAGTTGTGCCAGACGGTGAAGCTGTCAGGCAGCTTCTTGAGAATGCGAAAAAGCCGGGCAACCGCTGGTGTGGTGGTGCCGGAAGGCTTTTCGGGAATAAGCGTAGCCATAGGGAGGGTGGATGTTGTTGAGAGTTACGGATTATCTAGTAGAGAGCAAAAGGCGTTGGCACCCCGGGCCTCGTCGCCTTCGGAGTCTGCCAAGGATCGGGCCACTGCGAGAAGCGTCTGCGAGTGGATGAGAATCGTCTTGCGGCGGGCCCGGGTGATGGCGACGTTGAGCCGCTTCTCGTCAAGGAGGAAGCTGGCAAGAGGAAGGATGAAGTCGCTCTGGGACGCGGCGAAGGAGATCAAAATCACCTCTCGTTCTTGACCCTGCAAGCGCTCCACGGTGTCGGCGAGCAGCTCCCGGACGGGCCAGTCGGAGAATTCGGACCGGGTCCTGAGAATGCGCCGGATGAGTGCCGCTTGAGAGCGAAAGGGGGTGACCACGGCGATCTCGGAGGGGGATAGTCCGCCGCGGAGAAGATCGAGGATGAGCTCGGCAAGCAGTTCCCCTTCCTCGGCGGAACGGCTGGTGGCATTCTCCTCGTCATGACGGATGGCCACGAAGCTGGGTGATGGTTGCAGGGCGGGATGGGGAGAAGCCGGAGAGAGCGAGAGCCGGCGATCAAAGCGAGCTTCCAGACGATTGTCATAGAAGGTGGCGGAGGGCCATTCAGCGAGTTCCCGATTGAGACGCCAGGACTCGGTCAGCATGGTGGTCGAGTCGGCCTTTCTCAGTTTGAGGAAGATGGACTGACTTTCGGTATCGAGCAGAGAGGCGGAGAGCCTGACCGGGGGCAGCTGGCAGTGGTCACCAAAGAAGAGAAATCTCTCTCCTCGCAGAAGGGCGAGGGTCGCTAGCATGAGCGTCAGTTGAGAGGACTCATCAAGGAGGACGGTATCAAAGAACTGGCTCATGAGACCGCTTGCACTCGACCAAAGATTGTGCGGGGTAGAGCCAATGAGATAGGGCGCGTCCTCGGGAAGCTCGGCGTCTGAAAATCTCTCGAAGTGTGCGACGGGAGAGCTTGGATCGAAGTTGACCCGGCTAATCTTCGCGATTGGGGTTTCGGCACTGATGCGTCGCCGACAGGCCCGGAGGGCATGGTCGATGGAACGGTGCGTGGGGCCGGTCAGCAGCACCCGGTGCCCCCTGGCGATCAAGCGGGCTGCCACCTCGCTGAGCACATGGGTTTTCCCTGTTCCCGGAGGTCCTTGAACGAGATGGAAGCGGGAAGCCGCGATGCAGAGGGCGATGGCTTCGGACTGCGAGCTATGGAATTGCTCGTCCGCAGGGAGCGCCTCGAGGGCGTCGAGCTCGTCCTCATAGGTCTCCAGATCGGTGGCGCCATCTTGCCCGCCCTCGAGCAGGGGGAGGACAACCTCGCGACCATGCTCAGTGGTCTGCAAGGCGTCTAGCGCGGCCAGGAAGCGATCCGTGGGATCAAAAAAGTCGGGATCGAGAGTCAATCCCGTGCTTGGGAGGGTCTCGGGCAGGGCATCAAGTAGTTCGACGGTGATCGTCTCTCCATCGTCCTCGTAGAAGGAGGCCCGGCAGCCCCTGGTCTCCGGAAGATTGGCGGTCAGACGGAGCAGATCCCCCTCACGGATTCGGGAGAAATTATCCCGTGAGAGCGCGGTCTCATGGGATAAGTGAAGTCGCTTGTCGGATAAACGCAGAGTTCGCAAAGGTCCGAGTGAATGACCTTTCTTGACCCGCGTCTCCAAGGGGAGGGACCAAATGTCCTGCAGCTGGCTCTTCGCGGTAGCGATTTCGCGGAGAGTGTCTTCGCGAAGGTTGGCAATGAAGGAATGACCGGATTGGTCAGCGAAGTAAGACACAAAGACTGCTTAACCAACCTCCGCCAATTGAGAAGTCAAATTGATATCTCTTGCCCAAAAGGATGACTTGTAGAGAAACCGAACGCTGGCACTGGGACCGCTGCTCGTTGCGATGGAGTTGGCCCGCAGGCCAGCGTTCGGGGAGGGGGGAATTTTTTTTAACGGCGCTTTCTAGAGGCCTCATATTCTTCACTCAGGGCGACCTTTTCTTCTCTCGCTACCGTGCCGCATTCGGATAACATGCTGCGGGATTCCCTGATGCTAGATGAGAACGCTTCAGTGCTACTAGCTAGCCCCTCATGGGAGAATTCGATGGTGGAGGCACTTTTTTCAGGAATTCCCATCCTAGCCGCCGTGGCGAGGGCGTCTTGATTGGCAGCGAGGAAGAGAAACTCCCAATTATATTTCTCTGTCTGATGGGTGATCAGGCTTTGAACTTGGGCAAGGGTGTAATCGGTTGACGAATTCTCCAGTCCATCAGTGAAGATGGCGACCACGATATGCCCGGGGCGCTCATTCTCGGGCATATTAGCCAGCCGTTTCCCCAAGTCGTCGATGGTTCGGCCAATGGCATCGAGGAGCGCCGTCGTCCCCGAGGGGCGATAGGTCGCAGGGGTGAGCTCCCGCACATCTTCGAGCGGGAGAGAGGCTACCGGGAGGGAATAGTCGTGATTGAAGAGAGCGAGGGAGAGTCGCGCTTGGCCGGGGGCGGCGAGCTGGTCTCCGAGGAAGCTGTTGAAGCCATCAATGGCGGGCTGCGCCAATGCGAGCATGGAGCCGGAGCTGTCGAGGATGAAAGCGATTTCGGTTAGGTCGTTGTTCATGTCTTTCTGTTGGATGAATTTGCCTGCGACGGGCTGCCGTGCAGGCCCCGGCTCAGCCGAGACCCATGGCCTTGGTGGGGGAAGGTGACTCGGGACCCGCACCGCAACTCGCGCAGACATCCCGTTTCTAGCAGGTGGGGTAGGACAGAGAGTGTCCCAGGGTAAAGATTGCCTAATTTTTTTTGATGTCGTAAACAGGCTCCCATGACGGAGGGATACAGCCGGAAAGCATCGGTGAATCGGGCGATGTGGGTCTTGGCCCAGATCCAGAGTGGCGACTATCCCAATTGTCAGCGGATGGCGATGGATTATGGCGTCTCGCCCAAGAGCATCCAGCGCGACATCGACTACTTGCGAGACCAGCTGGGGGCTCCCATCGAGTATCACTCCACCGAGTTCGGTTACACCCTGACGGGGCCTCTGCCTGACTTGCCGGTGACTCAGTTGAGCGAAGGCGAATTGGTGGCCTTGTTCTTAGCCGAGAGGGCGGCGGGGGCCTTGCGGGGCACACCCTTGGGCGAGCAGCTGGAGACGGCGGTCAAGCGAATCTCTGTCTATGCGGAAATGAGCTTTGATGTGGAGTGGGGGGAAGTGAGCGAAGCCTTGAGCATCTTGGAGAAAGGCAATGTGCAGGCAGACGCCGAAGTCTTCGACGCTCTGACCAAGGGGGTCAAGCAGAGGACGGTGGTGACATTCGCTTATCGGAAGCCGGGAGCGGAGGCGGAGGAGCAGCGAAGGGTCCGGCCTTGGCATCTGGCGCATGTCGGCGGGGCTTGGTATCTCTTCGCTTGGGATGAAGTCAGGGAGGCTGAGAGAACTTTTGCCTTGGGGCGCATTGGCGGGGTGAAGCTAACAAGGCAGAAGTTCCAGCGACCGGAGCAATTCAGCGCGCGGCAGTTCCTTAAAGGAAGCTTCGGGGTTTTCGGAGGAGGCGGGGGAGAGAAGGTGATGCGGGTTGTTCTTCGCTTCAATGCATGGGCCGCGGCGCTGGTGCGGGAGAGGGTTTGGCACGAGAGCGAGGAGAGGAAGGAACTCGAGGGGGGCGAACTCGAGTTGACCCTTAAGCTGACTCATCTGGAAGAGGTCGAGCGCTGGGTCTTGAGCTGGGGGCCACACGTGGAGGTGGTGAAGCCGGTCGCCCTTCGCCGCCGGCTGGCGTCGGTGGGAGAGTCCTTGGTGGCACGCTATGCGGATTGAGGACCGATTGCTAACGGCCCTTGGCCCGGGCAATGGTCTCGCCCATGATGAACTCGCCTTGCAGGCGGATCTGACGGCGGGTCTGCTTGCCACGGGTGGTGGCATCGACCCAGCGGAGGGTGGAATCCACCAGGCGTCGTGAGCTCCAGTTGACGTGGGCAAAGGTCGGCTTGCACCACATGAAGCTGGGGTCGAATTCGTTGCTCACAAGGGAGACGTCCTCGGGGACTTTCAGGCCGCGACTGGCGAGAAATTGCAGGGTGGTGATGAGGAAAGGCACTTCATCCACGATGAGGGCCGTCGGCGGAGTCACTTGGAAGAGCGACTTCAAGAGGCCTTGGAGTCCCTCAATCGACTCGTCCCAATCGGGCAGGTTGAAGTCGCTGGTTGGGAGACCATGTTTGGCCAATTCAGCAAGAAAGGCTCTTTCACACAGTCCGGGCGTGGGCTGGCGGCGGAGCTTGCGGGTGATGAGGGAGATGCGTTGATGGCCGAGCCCGATGAGCTTTCGGGTGGCCTCGGCAAAGCAGGGAGCCTTGTCTGGACCCGCGCCGGCAATATTGACCTCGGAGCTGCGCCCGAAGATGGCAAAGGAGGGCTCCGGGCGCTCCGCAAACCACTCGAGGACATGACGGGGGCCACCAACAATCAGCCAGATGTCCGCCGGAGTTTGCTCAACGGTTTTCTCAATGGCGCTGAGCCTCATCTTCGTCTGAACGAGAGACTTTTCCCCGAAGATGACACTATGTCCCGCCTTGGTCAGGGCGTGCTGAAGCTCAATGAGATAAGGGACCTGGCGATCCGCTTGCTCGTAGAGAAGGATGCCGACCCGAGCTTGGCGGGAGGACTCCGTGGTCGTGGGCATGATGAGCCGGCGTTTGCCGGGACCCTGATTGATGATGATCTCGTCGCGCTCGAGAATCAGGAGGGCGGATTCGACCGTCTTGGTATTGACGTTCAATTCGCTGGCAAGGCGTTTCGCTCCCGGGATGTAGCGGGACCACTGGCCTTCTTGAATCGATCTCTTCAGGTGCGCGGCAACCTGTTCACTGGCGGAAAGAATTTTCAAGGCCGCTAGGCTACCCCAGAAGGGGGGTGGTTGTCGATTTGGAAATTAACCCTTTCAGTTTTTCTTTTTCGACTAAAGGAGGCGAAAAAACGCCCGGGCTTCTGAGGCCCGGGCGTAAAGGGTCGAGAGGGAATTAATGGGCGTAGGATGGCCAGTCGGGGGCATCCTTTTGGATCCCGCTCCAGAGCTCGAGCATCTTGGCCTTCATCATTTCGAACTTCTCAGGGCGAACCTCATTGAGTGGAGCGCTCTGACTGGTGTCGATCGAGAGGTCGTAGAGCTCGAAGGATTGGATAGGGGTCGAGCGAATCCACTCCGAGTAGCCGGGCGCGTCCTCGCCGTGGGGCTTGGGCTCGAACCAGCCGATGATCACAAAGTTGCCGTCGCGCACTGCCATGCTGCCCATGAGATCGGCATTGTAGTTCACCGGATAGGTCCAGCAGGCCGGGATAGGCCGCTCGACGTCTTGTCCTTGCAGGGCGGGGAGGGCGTCGACTCCGTCGATGGTCCGGTCATCGGGCACTTCGATGCCGACGGCGGAGCAGAGGGTGGGTAGCCAGTCGGTGCCATTGACCAGGCTGGCCGAGATGGAGCCGGGCTCGACCTTGCCGGGCCAGCGCACGAGGCCGGGCACACGGTGACCGCCCTCATAGACGTAGCGTTTCATGCCGCGCCATGGACCGGGGCTGCCGAAGCAACGGTCGCGGATGGGATCCTCCCATTGATTGTTGGATTCCTCGACAGTGACAGGGGTTTCCGGCCCGTTGTCGCTGGTGAAGATGATCACGCTTTCCTCACGCTCGCCGCGATCGTCGATGGCTTTCAGAAGCCGGCCCACGCTGGCGTCCAGCTGGGTGACGGTGCCGTAGTAATACTTCTTGTTCCCGCTGATGTCGTTGTTGAACGGGCGGTGATACTGACCGTAGGCAACGGTGGATTCGAGCATCTCGGTGCGCTCGTTGTCGTAAAGGTCGGAATACTCCTTGGGCGGGTGAATCGGGGTATGCGGCTCGTGGTAGCTGACCACGAGGAAGTAGGGGCGTTCCTGGTCCTTGCGGTTGGCGATCCAATCTTGCGCTTCCTTGACGATGGCGTCGCAATACCATTGCCCGGTCTTACCGATTGCCTCGCCATTGCGGACCCAACGGTCGGTATCCTCTGGTCCATCGAAGGCGTTCACCTCGGTGGCAAACCAGTGGTCAAAGCCGTGGTCGCCGGGATCGGGCTGACTCTTGAACCGTCCCAAATGCCATTTGCCGACGAAGCAGGTGTCATAGCCTTCCTCTTTGAGGAGCGAAGGGAGGGTGATCTCTTCCTTGCGCAAGTGGCATTTCTCGGGCCCGGCGATGGTGTAAAAGCCGGTCCGATAAGGGGTCCGCCCGGTCAGGAGTCCGGCCCGCGAGGGTGAGCAAACCGTTCCTGCGGAATGGCAATCAAGCAAGCGGACGCCATCGTCGGCCAGCTGGTCAAGATGAGGTGTCTGGATAATCTGATTGCCGTAGGAGCCCAAGTCGCCGTAGCCCAGGTCATCAGCGAGGAAGATGACGATGTTGGGGCGGTCGGCGGCAGCCGCGGGCAAGGCGAGCAGGCACGCGCTGATTAGTCGGATGATTAAGTTTCGTTTTTTCACGATGCTATGATGAAAAGAGGGGTCTATTGGAAAGGGAGGCCTTTACCGATGAGGCTCTCCGGGGAGGGAGTAAGAATCGGCCGACTAGATGGCCGATTCTCCCTCACTGGCGATGCGGCAACAACTCACTTGGCGACATCGGCGACGCTTTTCAGTTCGCCTTTAGGCTCGGGGAAGGATTCGATGACCGCGATGGTTTCCTCGAGGAGGGTTTTCCATTTTGACGGCTTCGGACCGTAGTCTTCCCGAAGGCTCTTGCGCAGAGTGGGCAGGCTGGCCTTGGCATGACCCTTGTATTCCAGGATGAGCTTGGCCGCCTGGGGGAAGCGGGCGTTGCGGCCCCAGGCCTTCTTGACGAGCAGGGAGGTGGCGGCCTCGAGGCCTTCCTGATACTTGAAGTGGGTGAGCACCTCGGCGCAGGAAACCTGGAGCTTGTTCGCAAACATGACGTTGCCCACAGGAGTCTTCTGAGAGCCTTTCACCATGATGGGAAGCAGAGGATTCAGCTCTTCGCTGGGGAGATACTTCAGCCCCATGGCGATGCGGGAGGAGACCAGGGCGTCCTCATCATCCAGCAAGCGGTTGATGGCTTTGATGGTGGACTCGCGGTCCTTGGGGCCATTGAGGAACTTGCCCACCGCAGCGGCACTGGCTCCGAGAGGGAAAAAGCGATTGCCGAATGTTTGGGTCAAGACTGGGTCGGGCTCGGGATGGTCGGCGAGGTGCTTAAAGATAGCGGCGGCAGCGCGCTCCTTATTCAAGCCTGCCAAGCGGTTGATGGCTGAGACACGGACCCGCAGATCGGGATCCTGCAGCATCTTGGCGCAGGCCTCGAAGTCGGTGGAGGTCCGCAGAGCGGCAATGCGGTCCAGCGGGTTCGCGGCCGCCAAGGTCACTTCAGTCTTCGGGTTTGCCTTGCGGCGACGCAACTCGCGAGCGGCCTCGTGACGAACGATGGGGGACCAGGATGCGAGTTTCTCCTTGAGGAAGTCCAAGCTGGCCTTGCGGTAATTAAGGGAGCCATCAGCAACGATGCTCTCTGCCTGCTCCCGGGAGTAGGCGAGGTCAACGGCTTGGTCGCGGCCGAGGATGCGCAGCTTCTTCAAGGGAGCGGCATAGTGCAGGAGGTAAGCGCCCGGGCAATCCCAAGAGGCGTAGGCGGCACCCCGACGCTGGCGGGGGTAGCCTTGGTAAGGGTATTCCAGCTCGGGGTCGCGGGCGAAATCGAGATACCAGCTGAACTTCTCCATCCAGGCCCCCGTGGCCTCAGGGCCGGCGAGTGAAACGGCGGGGATGGACCAGAGCATATTGAAGAAGTTGCCCGTGTGGCCTTGCTCACGGTCCGGACCGTAGCTGGCGATGGCGCATCGGGTGTAGAACTCCGTCGCAGGGCGGTCGCCGAGAAGATTGAAAAATACGGCTGCTGCCGAGTTTTTGCCATTGTCGTCGTGGCCATACTGGAGATTGGCCGGGCCATCACCATAAGGAATGGCTCCCAGACCCACGTGACGCTGAAAGAAATTCGCGCTCTGGACGATGGCTTCATCCAAGCCATCCAACTCGATGCCGCACTCACGGGCGAGAACGAGGGAGATGGCGACGGGAAGGCCGACGGCATTGACCGCTCCATAGCCCCGGAGGCGGTCGGTTTCGGGATTCACGAACGTGTGACCCCAGGTGCCAAGCGGACCCTGGCCCTTGACGAGATGCCCGCTCAAGCGGGTGATTTCCGGCAAGACCTTTTCATCACCGGTGATGAGATAGTATTCGCTCAGGAAGATGTTGGCGAAGGAGAAGTGCCAGCAGGCCAGGCCGATCTCCGCAGAGAGAGGATCCTTGATTGTGCGGTGAGCGTGTTGCTGAATCGCATCCTGATAGGCTTCGTTGCCAGTCGCCAGGAGGGCGAGAGCGTTGATGTGGCTATCGATAGCCGGTCGTTCCAGACCGCGCTTGACTAAGGCGTCCGCTCCGGCCTTGAGAATCGCACTCGATTTGGGGCAGTTGTAAGGAGCGGTGTCTGAGTAGGCGGGCCAAGTCGGCAGTGAGATCACGACCTCGTCACTCTTCCCGTCGCGGAAGCGGACGATCTCGAGCTTGCCGTCGGCGCTTTCCACTCGGCTGATCTCCTTGGCGAGGCTGATGCGGGCATCGGAGGTGAAGGGCTTGCCATTCAGGCCGGTGATGACGTCGCCTCGCTTCAGCGCTCCATCGGCAGGCGATCCCCGGTCGACATCGGTGATGAGGATCTGGCGGGAGGTGGCACTGGTGCCCATGGCATCATTGCCCGAGATCTGCATCCATCCCCGTGCGCCGGTAGGTCCCAGGGTCCAATCGTGGGAGCGATTCTTGGGCAGGCTGTCTCCAGCCGTGAAATCGAGCGTTTTCTTGGGTACCGGAGGATCCGGGGCGGCGCTCAAGAAGGAGGCGGAGACGAAGAGGGTGGCGGCGATTTTCCAGTCAGGCATGAGTGAGGCTAGCATAAGGAGGTGGACGAAAAGGATAATCGACTGTTTAAATTGTCAATAAACGGCAAATTTATGCAGTCGCGTTTCTCTCCGAAGAGCATTTACCATTCCCGGTCACGTAATCTTACGGCAAATTGTTTCGAAGAGGGAGGGAAGTCCGCATCTGAGGCCTCACGGAAAAAGCAGGGGACGGGCTCTGGCGGGAAGCCAGAATAGGCCCAAGCGGGACGAGGATTGGAAAAACGCGCCGAAGGGCTTATGACGTCGGCATGACGCCCTTGCAGGTCATCGAGTTGATTGCTGTCGTGAGCGCTGCCTTCTATGGCGTGCTTCTGGCCGTTCGGACGGAGATGGACGTGACGGGAATGTTCGCGGTGGCCTTCGTGGCAGCATTCGGTGGAGGGACTTTGCGGGACGTTTTTCTTAATCGGGAGCCTCTTTTCTGGATCGCCTATCCTCACTATCCGCTGATCGTCTTTGGCATCGCTCTCCTCGCGTCCTTCCTGCCGCGGGTTATCACGGCGTTGGAGCGCTATCTCACCATTCCGGATGCTCTGGGGATGGGCGCGTTCACCATCACGGGGGCTTCATTGGCGCTGAGGGCGGACACCACTTGGTTTCTGGCCTCACTCTTCGGCGTCCTGACCGGATGTTTCGGAGGAGTGATTGCAGAGATTGTTTGTAATCGCGTGCCTGAGACTTTCCGGCCGGGTAGGCCGATGAATTTGACTTGCTGCTTCGCGGGAGGCTGGGTCTTCATCATCGCGCAGCATCTGGAGATGCCGCGTCCCGGGCCGATGATTCTCGGAGCGGCGGTAGTCACGATTTTCCGATTGCTGGCCGTGCGCTTCAAGTGGAGCTACCCCCGGGTGGGGGTGTCCGAGGAGGAGGCTACCTGAGGGCGCGGACGAGCTTCTCCAAGCCCGCGGCCACGCGATTGCGCGGACAGCCATAATTGAAGCGGACCGCCTTGGGGTAGCCAAAGAAGGAGCCGTCGCTGACGAAGAGCTTCTCATTCTTCTCCGCCCGGAGGGCCGGATTTTCGTGAGATAGGGCCGAGCAGTCGATCCAGGCGAGGTAAGTGGCCTCGATCTCAGGGACCACGGCCTCGGGCAATTCGCTTTCCAAGGTTCTGACCAGCAGGTCGCGATTTCCCCGTAGAGTTGCCACAAGCTCCTCGCGCCAAGGCTCTCCGTGACGGTAGGCGGCTTCGGCGGCATGGTAGGCGAGGGCATTGATCTCGGCGAGGGTGTGACCCCGGGCAGCGGTGAAGCGGCGGCGCAGGCTGGCATCGGGGATCACGGCGTAAGCGTAGCCAAGCCCAGCGATATTGTAGGTCTTGGAGGGGGAGAGCAGGGTGATGGTATTGGCTCGTAAGTCCTCGGGGAGATTGAGAGCGGAGAAGTGCGGCGTCTCGAACTCGTCGAGGATGAGATCGCAGTGGATCTCATCGGAGAGGAGGACGATGCCCAGCTTCTTGCAGAAGGTGGCTAGCTTGATGATTTCCTTCTTGGTGAAGGCCCGCCCGAGAGGGTTCTGGGGATTGGAAAGGATGAAAACGCCCGTGTCCTTGCGAACCGAGGCGACGAGTTTCGCCCAGTCGAATGTCCATTTTTCGCCGTCGTGAAGATGGGGGACGGTGATCAGTTCAGTGTCACCATCGTGATGGACGCCGAGAAATGGGGGGTAAACGGGGGTGCAGGTCATGACCGACTCGCCCGGCTTGCAGAACGCTCTGACCGCGAGAGAAAGGGCGGGGACGAGGCCGCCAAGATGAATGATTTCTTCCTCCTTCGCCTGATACTTCATCCTGCGGTCGAGATAGCCGAGAACGGAATCGACGAGTCCGGCATGGGGCAGGGCGTAGCCGAAGACGCCGTGGTCAATCCGGTCACGCAGGGTGTCGATCACTTCCGGGGGGCTCTGGAAGTCCATGTCAGCGACCCAGAAGGGGTCGAGATCGGGGCGCTTGTCCCACTTGAGGGATCCAGTATCGCGGCGGTCGGGTACGGGTGTGAGCATGCGGCGGGCAGTCAAAGTTGAAATCGAGGAATAGGGAAACGAAAATCTTAGGAAGAGGTGTGATCCGAAGGGCGATTTGTAATCGCCAGACGGTAAAGCTCTGCTAGATTGGCCGAAATGAACGGATTCTTGATCGCACTAATCGTTATCGTCGTCCTCCTTCTTGTCGTCGGCATCTGGTTGGTTGGGCAATACAACAGTTTGGTGAGTTCCCGGAATCGCTATCGCAACGCATTTGCGCAAATCGATGTGCAGTTGAAACGACGTCATGATCTGATTCCGAATCTGGTCGAGACCGCAAAGGGCTACATGAAGCATGAGCGCGAAACCTTGGAGGCCGTGATTCAGGCACGCAATGCGGCGGAGAGCGCGCGGGGCGGAGCGACGCCGGAGAGCGCGGAAGCCGTCAACAAGCTGGGCGCGGCCGAAGGGGGCCTAGGCAGTGTCTTGGGGCGTCTTTTTGCCCTCAGCGAGGCCTATCCCGAGCTTCGTTCAAATGAGAATATGCTGCAGTTGCAAGAGGAGCTCACCAGCACCGAGAATAAGGTCGGCTTCTCCCGCCAAGCCTACAATGATGCCGTGACGGTTTATAATACCAAGACCGAGACCTTCCCCACGACGATCATTGCGAATCTCTTCAACTTCCGTCCTGCCGTCCTCTTCGAGGTCAGCGGACCCGAGGAGCGTGAGCGCGTGGACGTGAAGTTCTAAGGCTAGAGGCGGTGGCTTGAGAGAAGCCGCCCGAGGAGGCGAGGTCGGTGGAATCGAGAACCCGAGCGCCCTTTCTGATACATGGATTTCTTCGCTGAACAGGACTCAGCTCGCAAGAAAACGAGGTGGCTGCTGCTGCTGTTTCTTCTCTGCGTGATGGGAGTGGTGATCGCTATCGGCCTTCTCACCCTTCTTATCTCAACGATCGTTAATGGAGACAATTCCGGCTTTCTGCTGGCCTCGGATGCGGGGACCATGCTGGCCGAGTTGCCTTGGGCATTGATGGGCACCGCGGGAGCTTTATCGGGAGCGCTGATCCTTTTGGCCAGCGGCTTCAAAGGGATGCAGTTGCGGGGCGGAGGAGGGGTCGTGGCCCGCGACTTGGGAGGACGGCTGATCGAGCCCTCTTCCACCGACACAGATGAGCGTAAGCTGCTTAACGTGGTGGAAGAGATGGCGATCTCAAGCGGGGTGCCCGTTCCTCAAGTGTATGTTCTCGACAACGAGGAGGGCATCAATGCCTTTGCTGCGGGCACCGAGCCCGGAAATGCCGCGATCGGAGTGACGCGGGGATGCCTGGTCCGGCTCAGCCGAGCCGAGCTGCAGGGAGTCATCGCGCACGAGTTTTCGCATATCCTCAATGGGGACATGAAGCTGAATATGCGGCTGATCGGCTGGGTCTTTGGCTTGGTTGTGATTTCGATCTTGGGGCGTGGCCTTTTGGAGTCGCTCCGCTTTGTCCGGGTGGGCGGAGGAAACCGACGCGACAACAATGGCGCGGGGGCAATCCTCATCGCGATTCTGGCCCTGGGCTTTGGTCTTCTTATCATTGGCGGCATCGGGACCTTTTTTGCCCGTCTTCTCCAAGCTGCGGTTTCACGGCAACGGGAGTTCCTTGCCGATGCCTCGGCAGTGCAATTCACCCGCGAGCCAGCCGGCATAGCGGGGGCGCTGAAGAAAATCGGTGGGCAAGGCTCGGGCATCGAGAGCGCCAAGGCCGCCGAGGCGAGTCATTGCTTCTTCGCCGATGGGGGGATGTTCGCCTTTGGCTTCGCCACTCACCCGCCTCTTTCCTTGCGCATCAAGAAGATTCAGAAGGACTGGGACGGCAAGTTCACCCGCAGTTCACTTCCTCCCATCGCGGGGCAGCGACAGCGTCCGCGGGTGCCGACGCCGAAATTAGCTCCCACAATGGGCCTGGCGGTCAATGAGATCCCGCCGGGGTTGGCCTCCCTCTCTTCCTCTGATCGTGTGCATATCGAGCGGGGGCAAGCAATCTACAAGGGCCTCGATGAGTCCTGGCAAGTGGCGGTGCAGAGAAGAGATGAGGCTCAAGCTGTCATCTTTGGCCTGCTCCTCGCCCAGGATGAGGGCTTGTTGGCGGGCGAGGTGACCTATTTGCAGGAAGCTGCGGGAGATGATGCGGCGACGCTCTCGCTGCACTGGCATCAACAGTTGTCCGAGCTTCATTCGGCCCGCAAGATCGCGCTCGTCGATCTAGCGATCCCCACCTTGCGTAACCTGAGTCGGCCTGAATACGAGCGCTTCGCCAAAATCACACGTCATCTAATGGCCAGTGACGGCCGGGTGGACCTCTTCGAATACATGCTGCAGCGACTCGTTGATCATCATCTGGAGAGTCATTTTGGCCATCGCGGATTCGCCCGCATTGCTTACACGCAAATCGCGCAGGTGGCTGAGGAAGCTCGCTTGCTTTACTCGGCCTTTGCTCGAATGAATGAAGAGCCGGCGCAGGCTTTTGCCTCCGCCGATAGGGAAGGGCAGGCCGCAGGCGGCTTGCTTGACGAAGACGCAATTTCGCTCACCCGTATCAATGCTGCTCTCGAGAAGCTCGAGCAGTCTTCTCCGCTTTTGAAGCGAGCCATCCTCAATGGCTGCGCGCGCGCCGTGGCCTCGGACGGGGATCTGACGAGTCGGGAAATCGAACTCCTTCGGGCGATGGGTGACAGCATCGGTTGCGCAATTCCTCCATTCGTATCGGAGCTCGCCTTGAGCAATGACAGCGTAGGGTGACCGCGGGGATGATGAAGGAAGTAGCACAGTTAACTTGTTACCAAGTTCGATAACAACGATTTGTTAGGCCGAGGCTGCCGGAGTAGAAAGCGGAGATTGGTGCGGGTCTGCCGACTAGGCGTGAATGGAAAACCATGAGTTGACAGAGGGAAATTCCGTCAATTTCGTAGAATCCTTGCCAATTCGGAAAGGCTGGTGCTAGGCTGCGCGTCCGTCACTTCGCCCCCCGCGATTCAGGCGGCCAAAACTCATTTAGTCGAACGCAGGAAGTAATAAAACATGGCAGAATCTTTGATGTCTTCGCTCAACCCGGATCGGGCGACTCTAAATTTCTTGAACAGTTTTCCGGAGAAGGTCCAGAAGCGAGGCGAGAAGCTTCAGCAGGATGCGGCTGTGACCCAGATCTTCGGAAACCACTTGTTCATTCAGGGCCGGGTCGATGATAATGGAAAGATTCATCGCACGACCCTTCGCCTGCAGGGCAACCGCTGGTTTGGTAGCTGCACTGCGGATGACGAGAATGAATCGGGAGCGGCCCAGTATGCGACGATGCTGGAACGGCTCCATCGGGGTGAAGACTTGCCGGAGTCGCCGAACGAATTCGACGACACACCGATTCTCGATCTCATTGAAGAGAAGCTCGACCGCGAGCTGGATGACAAGGAAGCCGACTTCGTCAGCAAGGTGGAGAAACGCTATCGCCGCTATGCGATCGAGGGCGAACTGCATGACCACGACATGGTCCGCCTGAGTCCCCGCTGGGAGATTCAAAGCTACGAGCCATTGGAGCTCTGGCCAATTCCCCCGGGCGATATCATTGAGTTTTGGAACTACATTGCCTACGCCTTCTACAAGCGGAAGCTGCCTTATCCCGAGTTCATGAACTGCATCACTGACCTTGAGTCGGTGCAGAAAAAGATGCGGGATTGGGAGCAGGAGCGCGAGATTGCCGCTTGGTATGAGCGCATTGAGAGCGTCAACGAGCGTCCGCCCATCGACAAGCCGGTCGAAGTCGAGTTCCGCCTCGTCGCGACCATGAATGAAGGTCGTTTGCAGGCCCGCGAAAACGGCGGCGATTGGTATCCCGTGAGCGACAAGCCGGAGATCGAACGGCTCAAAGGCCTCTATGCTGATTCCGCGCTGCGCATGGACACGGCCAGTCAGGTGCTTTGGGAAGAGTTCGTGAGCTTCCTCAGCGCTTCGGGGGATTCCAAGCTGGACCTCGATGACGAAGCGGCCTGCTCCGTCATGAACCGACTTTTCCGCCAGAAGCAGCTGAAGGGCTATCTGGTGAATCTCGACGAGAATTACTTCAAGGTTGTTGATGATGCTCTCCGCTGGCGATGTGAAGATGAGCCGGGCAATCCGAATGCCTTTGCTCTCCAGCTGATCACCAAGGCCGAGGTGCCTGTCTCGCACTCCGTTCGATTGTTGCCTGGTCGTGAGCCACTTTACCAATCGGATGAAACCGTCTTTCCGGGACCTCCGCGCTGGCTGGACGATACCGAGGTGATGCCTCGTTATCTCATCCCCAAGGGAGTGATCGATAGCTTGGAAGGGGTTGAATTCCTTCGCAAGATCGGAGCCACCCTTCCGGAATCGATGAAGAAGCGGGTGGTCGATCTCGACCTTTACCCACGCTTTGAGATGAAGCTCATGCAGGGGCTCACCGCCGCCGAGACCGAGCACTTGGTCATCGATGTGAGCGCGCTTGAGAAGAAAGACCGCCGCACCGAGAAGATGACCCGGGCCGGTTGGGAGATGGTCGAGCAAAAGGCTGTCCGCGGCAATCAACTGCTCCGCTTCGCACGGGAGAAGCTGTATCCTGTTCCTCATCTTCTGGATGAGATGGGGCTGACCTACGACGAGAAGCTGGGATCCTTCAAAGCCCGCGTCACCAAGCAGTTTCCTGAGAAGTTCGCCGAATGGTGTGAGTCGATGCCCGAGTTCTTGGACGTCGAGATGGATGGACGACTGAAGACCATTCTGGCCGATCCCGTTACCGCTGCAGTCCGCTTCGAGGTGGTCAATCAGGAGATCGACTGGTTCGACCTTCGGATCGTCATCGATGTGGAGGGTGTCAATCTGTCGAAAGCACAGATTCGCCAGCTCGTTGCCGCGCGGGGTGGCTACGTCCGCATGGAAGACGGTTCCTGGATGCGATTGGAGATCAAGCTCGATGATGATCAGCGCGAGGCGGTCACCCGTCTGGGCCTCGATCCCTTCGACCTTTCGGGTGAGACCCACCGCATGCATGCCATGCAGCTGGCCGACCCGAAAGCGGCGGAAGTCTTCGATCCCAAGGCTTGGAAGCGCATCAAGGATCGCGCCAAGGATATTCAGATCGAGGTCAATGCCGACGTCCCGTCAGACTTGCAAGCTGAGCTCCGGCCCTATCAGGCGGAAGGTTTCCGCTTCCTGGCTTACCTCGCGACCAATGGCTTCGGTGGCATCCTCGCGGATGACATGGGACTCGGGAAAACGATTCAGAGTATCACCTATCTCCTCTGGCTGCGTGAGCAAGCCATCAAGCAGGACAAGAAGATGCCTGCGCTCGTGGTCTGTCCCAAGTCCGTCCTCGATGTCTGGGCAATGGAGACCCAGAAGTTTGCGCCGATGCTGAATGTGCAGGTGCTCCGGTCACGTGATGAATTCGATGAGGAAAATATCCGCGCGAATGTGGATGTTCTCGTTCTCAACTACGCACAGCTGCGCGTCTGCTCCGACGAGCTGAAAAGCATTCGTTGGCTGGTGGTCATCCTCGATGAGGGGCAACAGATTAAGAATCCTGACTCCAAGGCTGCCAAAGGCGCCCGCGAGCTGGAGGCCCAAAATCGCCTCGTGCTCACGGGAACTCCGATTGAGAACCGTCTCATGGACATGTGGTCGCTAATGGCCTTCGCTATGCCCGGGGTCTTGGGTAGTCGGGCTTACTTCAAGAAGCGCTTCGACAAGCGGAAGGATCCGATGTCCCAGAATCGCCTCGCTGCTCGCCTCAGGCCCTTCCTTCTCCGCCGCACCAAGCTCCAGGTGGCCAAGGATCTTCCGCCGAGAACGGAGGAAGAAGTTTACGCGAAGATGGAGGGTATCCAGATGGATATGTATAAGGCCGAGCTGAAGCGGATCCAGAAGGCTCTGCTGGGACTCGATTCTGATGAAGCGGTGAAGAAGAATTCCTTTGCCATCCTTCAGGGTCTCATGCGTCTCCGCCAGATCTGCTGTCACCCTGGCTTGATTGATCCGAAGTATCTTAAGGAGGAAAGCGCGAAGCTCACGGCCCTCTTCTACCTTCTCGACCAGTTGCGGGAAGAAGGCCACAAGGTGCTCGTCTTCTCCCAGTTCGTCTCCATGCTGGAGATCATCAAGGCGCAGCTTGAGGTTGATAGCCGCCCTCTTCATTACCTGACCGGTCAAACCAAGGATCGTCGCGGGGAAATCGAGCGGTTCCAGACGACCAAGGATCCGGCCGTCTTCCTCCTCTCGTTGAAAGCCGGTGGCGCGGGCCTCAACCTGACCTCGGCGTCCTACGTCATCCTCTACGATCCATGGTGGAACCCCGCCGTCGAGAACCAGGCGATTGACCGGACTCACCGCATTGGCCAGAAGAACAAGGTGATTGCCTACCGTCTCCTGACCCGCGATTCCGTCGAGGAGAAGATCCGCGTCCTCCAGCATCAGAAGACCGCTCTGGTGAGCAACGTCCTTGGCGACGAAGGCTTTGCCAGTAACCTTGGTCTCGATGACCTTCAGTTCATCCTCAATCACGGAGGTGAATTGGACGAGGAGGAGGGTTAAGCCCCAAATATTCTCACTTTCAAACCCCGGCTGCCCGAAGAATTGGGCGGGCGGGGTTTTTCATTTCTCCTTGTGCCAGCTTCCGCAGAAGCTCAGCTTGGGCGTGAATCATTCAACTCCAGATGAAGCGCCTTCTCCCATTCCTACTCCTTCTTCTAATCACGCCCCTCCACGCAGATGAGGCGACCGAATCAGCTGTTGCTCCCACCGGGCCTCTTAACGAACTGGAAAAGAAGTTCGTCGGTAAGTGGCGAGGGGAAAGAATGCGGATGAGATGGGAGATGATTCGGAAGGAGGATCGGACCTTCGAGATTGCCTTTAGCGAGCCGATTGAGGGGACATTTTTCCGCAGGTTCCGGAACTACGCGACGGGAATCTGGTGGATCGAGGGAAAGAAATTTCACTTCGAATGGCAGAAATGGAGCGGAGATGACGGTGACTTCAGTGGGGTGCTCGTCGAGGAAGTGAAGGAAGTGGAGGAAGACCGCATCGTCACCTTGTCACCGCCGGAGAACTTGTATGAGCCGGACGACAATCCGGAAAACGTCGAGGTGAGGGTGGAAAAATTGATTCACCCCGCTTGGAAGCTCAAGCCTGCCGAGGGTGAGTCGGATTAACCCGGGAAAAGAATGCGGGCGCAGTTCTCACACTGGACTAGCTCCTTGTCCGCGTTCACTCGCAGAAGGGTGGAGGGGGTCACCTTCACGTGGCATCCGGAGCATTGGCCGCTGGCTGCAAGAGAAACGATGGAATTCGTCCCGCGCGAGGTGAGCAATCGTTCATAAAGTTCCAGCGCTTCTTGATCCTCGACGGCCGCAGCCGCTCGCGCCCGCTGCTCTTTCAGCTCGGCTAGTCTCTCGTTATTGGTTTCTTCCCGTCGGCTAAGAAGGGAGATTTCTTCCTCAACAGATTCCTTGGCTTTAGCGAGCTTGTCGTTGGCTTCGTTCAGGACATCCCGCAAGGTGTCGCCGGCCTCCATGAGCTCAAGTTCCTTGGTTTCAAGGTCATCAATCTCGGCCTGATATTTTTCGATCTCGACGCCGATAGCTCGGAATTCCTCGTTCTTGCGGGTTTCAAACTGCTGGGTCTTCAAGCGTCCGATGGTGTTCTTACGCGTTTCTCCATCGAGTTCGAGGGTCTTGATGGCCATCTCGTTTTCCTGCACCGCTTTCTTCGCTTGAGCAACGGCGGATTCGGAGGACTGCAGCCGCATCTTGGCCAGTTCTTTCTCCTGCGGAATGCGTTTCTGGTCCGCTTCCAGATCGGCCAATTCTTTGTCGCGAAGTTGAAGAACCAGAAGGCGTTCGATGACTGGAAGCATGGGGCTTGTCTAGCAGTCTCCAGCGCGATTGCCTAAATTAAAAATTCGGGAAATCGGCGGAAAGCCGAGGGGGGGATCTTATTGGGAGCTGGGTTCGTTGTCTTCGGTTTCGAGCTAGCCGTCGGAGGAGCCCGAAAGGGGCAGGCCGGGCTGCCTCACTCGCTGACTTAATGTGTTGATGCCACTCGGAGAAAAGGGAAGACTAACGGCAACAACCGCCACGGTATAGTTAACAAATGATTTTGCGAATAGAGTGCCCGTCTTGCCAGCAGGCTTTCGAAGTGAGTGAGGAACTGAAGGGCCGCACTGTTGAGTGTGGTGCTTGCGAACACCGCTTCCAGGTGACTGACGCCGTGTTGGCGAAAAGGACTCAGGAACGCTACTTCCCGGACGAGATTAAGAAAAATGCGGATCTCAGCCGGTTTGGCCGGGCGCCGGTGTCCTCGGCGCCGGTCGAGTTCCGGACCGCAGCCTATCAAGACGCGCCCCCACCGGTGCATGTCGGGCCCGTTCCGTTGGCGAATCATTTTGCTGCGGGAATCGGTTTCCTCATCCTTGTGCTCACGGCTTGCTTTCTTTTCTTTGGCTCGGGTGAGTCCCTTGATGCCCCGCTGACCGACGTCGAGAAGCCCCAGAGAATGATTTTGGGCGGTTTCTTGGGAGTGATTGGTTCGGGGCTCCTGATTTGGGGTTTGATGCGTAACCGGCTTCTGGCGGTGGTCATCTCGGTCTTGGGATTGGCAGGGATCTCAGCACTGGTGTGGACGACAGACGTCTATCGCAGTCCGGAATACAAGGGGCCATTTACAGAGCGGGAGGTCGAGCCCACCCGCGAGATAGAGAGGGGCGCGGTGCCAACCTCGCTCTACGATATCGCGGACGATGATCTGACCTTCGAGAATGTGATGGAGATCATTCGATGGGAGGCTTCCATCCAGCCGGATTTGGTCAGTATGGGGGAAAGCAATCTCGCCGTCATCTGGATCCGTCGGATGGATGAGCACCTGCAAATGCAGCTACGCAATTATTTCCAGCAGAGTTTGCCGCTCAGTGAGCGCCCGGTGTTCAATGGTCGGGGGCCCGGCGGCATCTTTATTCTTAAAGGTCAGTCCCTCGACCTGGAGGAGGTGGCGACCGTCGCTTCCAAGGTTGGGGATGTCATCGATATCTTCGCCGAGCTTCGGGTGGTCGGAGTCAATCTTGACGGCACTGTTTTTAATGAAGCGGATTCCGATACCATGCGGAAGCTGGAGGATCCCTCCGAGGAAGCCTTTTATACGCTTAATTTCAACGAGCTCGCGCACATTGACCGCGAACGTGTCCGGAATGCAGTGGGCCGTCTCTCCCGGGCAGAGCCGGTGCGGATGCGGAGCGATATCACCCGGCGCCTGGTTGCGCTGCTGTCTGAGAATCTAGACGCGGAATTTTCCGGCGACGTCGCGGAGGCCTTGAAGGTGTGGTCTGAGCCGGGGGATGGTGCCGATGATTTCGTCGTCGACCAAGGCAATCAGCTCCTCCTCGAGGGAAGGGACCTCCCGATGGGAATCGTGCGCTTCCTCAGCGATCGCCAGACGCCGACCGCGATGCCCTTGCTGATCAGTGTTTGGCAGAAGGATCCGGGTAAATACCAAGCCTATTTGGAGGAATTTGGTTCCGCGATTGAGAGCTTCATCTGGCCCTATCTGGAGTCCCGCGAGCTACCCATCCTGCGTTCATCGGTCAGTATTTTGGGTGCGGTGGGCAGTAAAGAGAGCGTCCCTTATCTTCAGGAAGCTTCGAGCAAGCACGAGGACGCGGATGTGAAGGCGGGGATCGACTCGGCCCTCAATCGTATCATGAAACGCTAGCGGCGTATTTTCACCGTTGACGAGACCCCGACACCCGAGGAACTTCCCCGCGAATGTTCAGACAGCTTCTCAAATCAAAGATCCACCGGGCCATGATCACCGCGGCGGATATTGAGTACGAAGGGAGTATCGAGATTCCCGAAGACTTGATGGAAATGACCGACCTCGTCGCGGGCGAGAAGGTTTTAGTCGCCTCGGTCACCTCCGGCAATCGGTTGGAGACCTACGTCCAGACTGGGAAGGCAGGCACACGGCAAATCATCATGAATGGCGGAGCCGCTCATCGCATCAAAAAAGGGGAGCGGGTTACGATTATGGCTTTCGGCTTGTCCGAGGGTCCCATCACGGCCAAACGCATCGTGATGAACGAAAAGAATGAGGTGATCACCCAATCGTCTTGAGACGATGGATTCTGCCTCAATCTTCTTTTGACAACATGGGGTCAGCTATCCATAGTCCGCCGCCCATGATTCTGGCGGACATTAACTGGCTTCCCATTTCCATCACGTTGCTGATCATCGTGCACGTTTTCGTGTCTCTTTTGATGATTCTCGTCGTGATGATGCAGCGCCCCAAGCAAGAAGGCCTCGGTGCGGCCTTCGGAGCGGGGATGACCGATCAACTCCTCGGTGCCGGAACGACCAGTTTCCTGCAAAAGGCAACCGTGTGGCTTGGCTGCCTCTTTTTCCTAATCAGTCTGATTCTTGCCATCTTGGTCGGTCGCCAGAACCAAATAACTGGCAAGATCGAAGAAGGCACGAAAGTTGCCCCTCTTGAAGAAACGGCGGCTCCGGCAATTGGCGAGGTTCCACCAGTTGAGACAGAGGCTGCTGAGCCGAACCTCAACATTCTCGAAAGCGTTGGCATTGATGTTGACGAGGAGGAGGATGCTCCCGCCTCCGAGGAGCCAGCACCAGCTGAAGAGGTCTCGGCTCCTACAGATGAGTCCCCAGTTCTTCCTGACGACGCTCCTGCTGAGGAAACCGCTCTGCCTGAGGGCGAAGAGCCGATTGAAGACTGAGCCCTATGAGCGCGGAAGCTGAGGCCGACCTCCCAGCCTGGCAGCGCGAGAAGATTTTTCCGGCCAAGCCGGAAGGCTCACCCTACGGGGTGGTGGTCGGTCGGGGGCAATCGAAGCCATTCGAGACCTTTGCCGAGCTTGAGAACTGGCTCAGGGATTCAGCCCATCCGGGAGGGTTGATTTGGACTCCTGAGAGAGCCCGGTGTTTTCCACCGGAAGAAGAGAGCGCACTGCTGGAAAGCCTGAAGTCCCGCAAGAGCCAGTTTGCGAAAGAGAGCTGGCTCAGCAAGCGGTCTCAGGCTCTTTTTTTGCTCATTCCGCTGGGGTATCTCCTGTTTTCACTTGGCTTCAATCTTCAACGCCAAGAGACAGGCTTTTACATCGTCCTCTGGCTGATGTTCGGAGGTTTGCCCGCTTATGAGGCATGGAAGAGCCAGCGCAAGGCGACCCGCCTCAGCGAGGAAAACCTGGCTTCCGAGGCCGCAGAGGTGCGATTTGAGATCTGGATTCGCCGTCAGAATGCGCCGGTGACCAAGGTTTTGCTCGGACTTCTCATTGGGGTTTATCTGGTGCAGGTGCTTTTGTCTGCCCGGGCGGGAAGTCACATCCTGGGAGCTTTGCTCGCTCCCACGCTGACTTTGGGAGGGATTCCGCAGTTGGCAGGTTTGCCTGAGGCAGGGCTCGTTAAAGCAGGTGGCTATCACGCGGGGGAGCTTTGGCGTCTTCTCACGGCACCTTTCTTGCATGGAGGGCTGCTCCACTTGGCGATGAATGGGCTGGGCTTGCTCTACCTGGGGCGGCGAACGGAAGTGATGGCCCGCTGGCCGCATCTTCTGTTGGTGTTCCTCGCTTCCATGGTGGTCGGAGGAATGGCCTCCGCGTATGGACTGGCGAAGCCGTCCGTGGGAGCCTCGGGGGGAATTCTCGGGCTTCTGGGTTTCCTGCTCGTCTTCGAGTGGTTACACGCCCGTCTGGTGCCTATTCCGGCGACTCGCCGCTTGGTCGCGGGTATCCTACTTACCTTTTTTATCGGTTTCGTCGGTTATCAATTCATTGATAACTGGGCCCACGGGGGTGGCTTGCTGGCGGGAGCGATATACGGCGCGGTGGTCTTTCCCAAGTCAAGTTCACCCCATCGGCCCAAGTCGACCGGGGTCGATATCGCCTGCGGCATATTTTCCGCCCTCATGCTTCTTTTCTCGGCCGTTCTGGCCGTCGTCAAGATGAAGGGGGCTTGAGGCATGAGGCTGCTCTCACTCGAGCTTCCAAGCGATAGGGGAGGGAGCAGAGAGATTCACGAACACGAGTCCTCCGCTTCATGCGGAGGCAACTTGAGTCAGAACGGAATCAGTGATCCGGGGATGATGGTGCGAAGGGAAATGATTCGCGCGTGTTCAGAATGCGGCAGGAGAATACGTGCGAGGAAACCCGCATGGGGCAGAGCAAGCCTGTCTCCACTGCTTTTCCGGAGAGTTCCGACCTTTTTTGGCTGAGAGCCTGAAAAAGACTCAGGATTTCCAGCTCAGAGCTCCCTTCTTGAGAGCATAGATGTAGGCGAGGGTGAGCACGCCAAAGAAAAGGAGCATCGACCAGAGCACATTGGCGCTCTCTTGAATCAGGTCGCTGAAGGAGACCGCCCAGACGTAGCTGAACACAGCTTCGATGTCGAAAATGACGAAGAGCATCGCCACGAGGTAGAATTTGACCGAGAATCGGGGAGTCCCGTCGCCGACTGGCAGCATCCCGCATTCGTAGGCTTCATTTTTCACTCCGTCAGCCTGACCCTTTTTGCCAAGCACCACGCTCAGAACGAGCGAGATTGCAGCAAAGCCTACCGCGAGTAAGATCTGAAAGAGAACGGGGAGGTAATCGGAGAGCATAATCGTAGAAATTAAAAACCCGCGTCGGGTGACGCGGGGTTTTTAAGAAATTGTCGGCAATGTGCCAGCAATAATTGTCTGGGGTGTCAGACTTGCTGGTTCGCCATGTTGTCGCTGTGAGCTTCCATGACGCGGTCCAGACCTTTGTATTCCTTGCCGTCTTTTTCGACAAGACCGCGGGTCACGAGGTTTTGGAGTTTTTCGTAGGCCCGGAGACGAAGCATTTCTTCGCCTCCGCTCACTGCATTACGCTCCTTAAGTCGGTCGAAGACCTTCTCGAAAAGCTCATTGAAACCGAAGAATTTTTTTTCTGCGGCCAAGACTGTGACGAGTTCGTCGGTGACGTGGTCAGGAAGTCGACGAGAGAAGCGGGTTCGTTTCGTGGTTGCCATAGTGCGGGGTGTTTATAATGCTGATTTGTTACAAAAGCGACTCAAAAATCTGCCTAACTTATTTTTGACGGTTGGCTTGGCAAGGTCATAGTGCGGATTTGTTGACGGAAATGACACAGGATCTTTCTGTTGTCAGTAAAGGGACTTGGTCGGTTGGGAAAAGCTGGTTGAACCGTTCTCGATGATTTCTGCGCTGAAAGGAGAGGTTTGGGATGCCCTGCCGAACCGGCTTGTCGTGGGTTGTGGTGGCGTGGGCTACTTGGTTCATGTGCCGATTTCGACCTTTGACCGACTCAATCCGTTCAAAGGAGCCGAAGTTTTCTTGAAGACGTATCTCTACGTGAGGGAGAACACGCTCAGTCTGTATGGCTTTGCTACGGATGAAGAGCGGGATCTCTTTCTTCTCCTCATCGAGCGGGTCAGTGGCATCGGGCCCTCAATCGCGATGGCCATCTTGAGCGGCATGCCAGTCGAGGATTTTCAACGCTACGTGGTGGAGGCTGACGTGGCCGCCCTCTCCCGCATCAAGGGACTTGGGAAGAAGACTGCGGAACGGGTCGTTCTGGAGTTGAAAGACAAAGTCGGGGTGGTGGAGAGTTGGCAAGGCGGCACCGAGACAGGAGGCGCTGCCCGTGATGCGGAGCTGGCGCTGATTGCTCTGGGCTATAAGCAGAATGAAGCCCGTAAGGCGGTCGATGCTGCCCGTAAGGCGAACGCTGCGGCGGGCGTCGATGACTTGATTCGGGAGGCCCTGCGCGGCTTGAGTTGAGGTTTCCGGGTTGCAAAAGCGTATTCAGGGCTGATTCTGCCGGGCCCGTTTCGTGCGGGGCGGACAGGATTGTTGAAATCATGGCACTGAGTTTGGACGAGTTGCGGGCGGCATGGCCGGGAGAATTTCTGGCCGGGAAAAATTGGTTGATGTCGCCGGAGCCCCTCCGTCTGGATGCTGGCGAGGTCCGTGAGTTGGAGCGGATGGGGCCTGTTTTAGCCTCCTTCCAATCCGCTCAAGATCGGATTTATCGCCGCAGTGCCAAGGGAAAAGTTGCTCCATGGCTGGCCAATCTCCTCGATGCCGGCAAGCCAAGCTGGATGACGGACTGGCAGAAGGAGGGGGCACAGGCCGAGGTTGTTCCCCGGGTGATCCGACCCGATCTGCTCCTCACGGAGGAGGGATTTTCCATCACCGAGCTCGACTCCGTGCCTGGTGGGATGGGGATCACGGCTTGGCTAGGCTCGGTCTATCCCGATGCCTTGGGCGGTCCGTCGGGGATGCTTGATGGCTTTGGCGGAATTTTGCCCCAAGATGCCACGATTTGGGTCTCGGAGGAATCCGCCGACTACCGGCCGGAGATGGTCTGGTTGGCCGAGCGTCTAGGTAAGATGGAGGTCGGACGGGCCGAGGAGTGGTCGGGCGAGCCGGGGTATCGATTTTTTGAGCTATTCGATTGGGAATCGATTCCCAGCTTACACACTTCGTCGGCCAAGGCGGGGCTCACGCCCCCGATTAAGCCGTTGTTCGAGGAGAAATTGTGGCTCTCCCTTCTCTGGACCCCCGGTCTGCGTCGCCTTTGGGAGGAGGAGATGAGAGGCAAGCATCTCGAGCTCCTCCGCAAGTGGATCCCGAGAGGATGGGTGCTTGATCCCGAACCTTTACCTCCTCATGCGGCAATTCCGGGGCTCGAGGTGAATTCTTGGGCAGAAGTAGGACAAATGAGTCAACGGGACCGCCGCCTCGTCCTCAAGGTTTCCGGGTTCAGCGAGCGGGCGTGGGGGAGCCGTGGGGTGCACATCGGGCATGACGAACCGGGTGACCGATGGGCCAGCCTCATTGAAGAGGCTCTCAAGGACCACGACCGGCAGCCTTGGATGATGCAACGCTTCAGCGAAGCCAAGCTCATCGAGCATCCTTATTTCGACAAGGAGACAGGCAGCGTGCGGATGATGACGGGGAGGGCGAGGCTCTGTCCCTATTATTTTCTCGGCGACTCCGGTGTCCAGCTGGGCGGCTGCCTGGCAACCATCGTTCCGGCGGACAAAAAGAAGATCCACGGGATGGAGGATGCGATCCTCGTTCCTGTCGCGAGGCAAGAAGACTAGAGCGTCGGCGGCTCGACTGGCCTCTGATAAGCGAACAGGCGATTCCCGAGGAAATCGCCTGCTGAATTGATTTGATATCAAGAGAAGTTGCGACCCGCGCGTGGGTGCTTTCTCAGCTTTGGCTCACTCTCACTCTTTCGGCTTGTCCGCGACGGTGGATTTGATTCGCAGTTCGCGGAGCTGCTTGAAATCCACTTCCGCCGGACTCGAGGTCATCAGGTCGCTGGCTTTGTTGTTTTTCGGGAAGGCGATGACCTCGCGAATGGAGGATTCCCCAGCAACCAACATCGCAATGCGGTCGAGGCCTAGGGCGACGCCGCCGTGGGGAGGCGCGCCAAAGGTAAAGGCTTCGAGAATGTGGGAGAACATGGTCTCTTTTTCCTCTTCAGTCACTCCGAGGGCGTCGAACATGGCCGATTGCAAATCCTGTTCGTGGATTCGGATGGAGCCGCCGCCGAGTTCGTAGCCATTGAGGACAACGTCATAGGCTTGGGCGAGGAGGCCGTCGCCGAGTTCTCCCTTTTTCAAGGCCTCCTCATGCTCCGCGACGGGGCGGGTGAAGGGGTGGTGAACGGCGTTCCACTTGCCTTCCTCCTCGTCGTAACCGAGGAGTGGGAAGTCGGTGACCCAGAGGAAGTTCAGCTCCTTGTTATCTTGCAGAAGATTACGTAGCTCAGCGACTTCGAGGCGGATGCGGCCAAGAACTTCACAAGCGTCCGCCCATTTGTCGGCAGCGAAGAGGATGAGGTCGCCAGGCTCGATGTTGAGCTTGGTGCGGAGGGCCTCCACCTCCTCATCAGTCATCCGCTTCACGAATGGAGAGCGCCAAGTGGTGCGATCCTCATCGCGCGCCTGGATATAGGCCAGTCCCTTGGCTCCCGCTTCTTGGGCGGTCTTGGTGAGCTTTTCAATCTGTCCGGTCGAGATGTCGGCGAAGCCTTTGGCATTGATCGCCTTGACCACTCCTCCCTTGGCAACTGCGCCGGAGAAAACTCGGAATTCGCACTCCTTCAGTTCCTCGGTCAGGTCCACGATCTCCATGCCCACGCGGCGGTCTGGCTTGTCAGAGCCGTAGGTGTTCATGGCGTCGTAGTAGGTGAGGCGGTCGAAATTCGTGGGGATGTCAACGTCGAGCGATTCCTTCCAGATGCGAGCGAGAAGGCCTTCGATGAGGGTGATGATGTCCTCTTGATTGACGAAGGAGGATTCGATATCGATCTGGGTGAACTCGGGCTGGCGATCAGCGCGCAAATCTTCGTCCCGGAAGCAGCGGGCAATCTGGAAATACTTCTCGATACCGCCCACCATGAGAAGCTGCTTGTACTGCTGGGGGGCCTGGGGCAGGGCGTAGAAGCACTTGGGATGGACCCGGCTGGGGACGAGGAAATCGCGGGCACCTTCGGGAGTGGATTTGGAAAGCACCGGGGTCTCGACCTCGAGGTAGCCAAGCTCATCGAGGTAGTCGCGGGTGGCCTTGGAGACCCGATGGCGAAGCTGCATGTTGCGGGTCATGCGGTTGCGGCGAAGGTCGAGATAGCGGTATTTCATCCGCAAGTCCTCGTTGGAAAGCTCCTTGTCGAGTTGGAAAGGAAGCACAGCAGCCTTGTTGACGATTTTCAGCTCGGTCGCTGACACCTCGATTTCGCCAGTCGGGAGATCAGGGTTGGAGGTGGGCTTGCCGTCAATCTCGGGCCGGGCCTCGACCTTACCGGTAACTTGCACCACATCCTCGTCGCGAAGCGTGTGGGAGAGTTCGGCCATTTCCTTGGAGACCTCGGGATGGAAAACGACTTGGGTCAGGCCCTCGCGATCGCGGAGGTCGATGAAGATGACGCCGCCGTGGTCGCGGGCGGACTTCACCCAGCCGATGAGGGTGACTTCGGAGCCGATGTCTGAGGAGCGGAGTTCTGAGCAGTGATGGGTTCTCATTTGAAAGATGTTGAGTCGCTGAGCGATTGAGGGAAGAAGTCCCGCAAAGTTAGTTGAAAATGGTTTCGGAGTTTGGGTTGAGTCGCAAAAAAGGCCCTTTCAGTGAGCCTTGGCACCTCTGAGGCGTTCGTCGGAGTTTATGCTAAAAGCCCTCCCTCGGGGTTGTCGAGGCGTTCGCGGAGAAGGTCGGCGAGGGGGGCGTTGGCGCGGATCGTTTCGTTGTGGCGGGAGGAAAGGTGGCGGAGTTTGAGTTCGGGGTAATCGCGACCGATGATCAACGCATAGGGAGCCATGGTGGCGGTGGCGGCCTTGAGCTGTTTGTCGAACTTGGTCTTGGTGAGGGGAAAGTCGATACGGAGGCCGGAGTTGCGAAGATCTTGAGCGAGCTTGAGCGCTTCGGGGCGCTTCTCTTCGTCGTCTATGACGAGATAGAAATCGCAGGTGGATTGCTCACGCTGCCAGTGCTCGAACTGGAGCTTGGCGGCGGTATTTTCCTTGATGAAGTGACCGATAACGACATCGCCCATGGCGAAGCCGATCGCGGGCAATTCCGTTTTGCCGTCGGTCAGGGTGGAGACAAGGGTGTTGTATCGTCCTCCGCCGGCGACGGCGCGCAGGGAGCGGGAGGTGTCGAAGATCTCGAAAACAACGCCCGTGTAGTAGGCGAGGCCTCGAACGATGGAGAGGTCGATTTCCACAAAGTCACCGAGGCCGCGCGCGGTGAGGTCTTCATAAACGCGGCCCAATCGCTCGTTTCCAATCAGCTCTTTAGCTTCATCGAAAACATTTAAGATGTCGCTAAGAGAAAGTCCGAACTCACCGAGCTTCATCTCGCTGATTTTGTCTGAATCCTTCCCGAATCGGTCTATGATTGACAAAATTGAGACTAGGCTTTCCGGATTCGACCATAGTGAAGAATGTGCGCCTGAAGTGAGATCTTGGAGACGAGAAGTCAGATAGGACCTGTCCGATAGGCGCACTTTGAAGTGGTCCTGAGAAAAGCCAAGGGCACGCATGGTGTCGATGCTGAGAGCGATGAGCTCCGCGTCAGCTGCCGGGGAATCGTCTCCCAGCAGGTCGGTGTTAAATTGATAGAATTCGCGGGTGCGGCCCTTTTGCGGTTTTTCATAGCGGAAGCATTGGCCGATTTCGAACCACTTGAGCGGCTTGGGGTAATTGCGCTGCTCGGCGGCCGCGAGGCGTGCGAGAGAGGCGGTGACTTCTGGTCGGAGGGTGACGTCCCGTCCGCCTTGATCCTCAAAACGGAAGAGTTGGGTCGCCAGTTCGCCTCCCGACTTTTTCAAATAAAGTTCGGTCGGCTCGAGGATTGGCGTCTCGTATTCAGAGAAGCCATACTTGCGCGCTACCTCGCGCCAAGTCTCGAAGAGATAATTGCGCAGCATGCAAGTGCGCGGGTCGAAGTCGCGAAAGCCGGGGAGGGTTTGGAATCCAGAAGCCATGTCAGAAGAGCGTCGGGCGAATTAGCGGGAGTGGTGGATTTTGTCCAGCCTGCGTCGTGGGAGATAGGGAGGGGGGCTTGGGAGAGGGTGTCTTGCTTTCGGCTGTTGATGCCGACCCGTTTCGCTCTTACAGGAAGGCGTGAGCAGTGAGGTAATCGTTGGTATCGACTTGGGCACGACGAATTCAGCAGTCGGGGTAGTGGAATCAGGCTTTCCCATTCTTCTGGCTGATGAGGAGGGGCGGCGTTTGCTCCCGAGCGCCGTCTGGTATGGCAAGGAGGAAGAGGTTGAAGTGGGGTGGACGGCCAAGCGTCGTCTCGCGCTGGGCGGTGTCGTCACCAGTATTAAGCGTCTGATGGGGCAGGAGGCTCGGGCCGAGGAAGTGAGCGCGGAGATTCTCAAAAAGCTGAAACGCATCGCGGAGCATCGGCTGGAGCAGCCAATCTCCAAGGCAGTCATTACGGTGCCTGCCTACTTCAACGAAGCTCAACGGGGCGCGACGAAGAGGGCGGGCGAGCTGGCCGGGCTGGAGGTGGTCCGGCTCCTGAGTGAGCCGACGGCGGCGGCCTTGGCTTACGGATTGGGGAAAATGGGCGAGCTGCAACGGGTGGCGGTTTACGACCTGGGAGGAGGAACCTTTGACGTGTCCATCCTGGAGATGAGGGAAGGGCAGTTTGAGGTGCAATCCACGGCAGGCGACACTCGCCTGGGAGGAGATGATTTTGACAGGCTACTCGCCTCAATGGTGCTGGGTGACGATTGGGAGAAGGGTCGCGATAGCTTGGAAAGCGCCCGCGTGATGGAAGAAGCGGAACGAGTCAAGGTGACCCTGAGTGAGCAGGAGACGGCGACCTTCCGGCTTCCCTTCCTCGCTAGTGGACCGGTCGAGAAGGAGATCTCGAGACGTGAATTTGAGGCGGGACTGACGGATTTTTTGAAAAAGACGGAGGCCTGTTGCCGCCGTGCGATGGCAGATGCGGGTCTTGAACCCGCAGGGATTGACGCGGTGGTCTTGGCTGGAGGAAGTACGCGGGTGCCGGCCGTCAGGGAGAAGGTGGAGGCCATCTTCCAAAGGAAAGTCGAGGAAGGCGTCGATCCGGACGAATCGGTGGGACTCGGGGCTGCGATTCAGGCTGGCATCATCAGCGGTGCGGTGCGCGAAGTGGTTCTCCTCGATGTCACTCCCTTGAGCTTGGGAATCGAGACCGTAGGGGGGCTGATGAACGTGATCATCCCGCGCAATACCACGATACCCTGCAAGGCGGGCGAGATGTTCACCAATGCCGCCGCGGGGCAACGCTCCATGAGGCTGCGGGTGCTGCAAGGGGAGCGCGAGCTGGCGGGGGATAATTGGGAGCTGGGCGCGGTCGAAGTGCCCTTCGAGGCGGAAGGGAAGGGGCAAGCCCGGGTAGGCGTCCAGTTCTCGCTCGATGCGAACGGGATGCTTGAGGTCTTGGCGAGAGATACAAAGACCGGTGTGGACACGGTGCTGACGATTGAGACGGCTGCGGTTGACGTGACCGATGAGCGCGTCGAGCAGATGGTCAGTGAGAGCGTGGAGCACGCCTTCGCGGATATGCGGGCCCGGGTTTTCACCGAAGCCAAGTTGAAGGCCGAGGAGCTGCTCAACTCGCTCGAACCCGCTCTGGCGCTAGCCGGAGAGGATCTGGAAGAAGGGGAATTGTCGGCGATTCGCGCGGCGGAGGCCCGGGTCCGGAAGGAAATCGAGGGAGGGGCGTCGAATGGCCCTCTGTTGAAGGCTGCGGTAGAGGAGCTTGATCAGGCGAGTGAGCGATTGGCTGCTCTGGTGGTCGAGAAGGCGATGGGACTGTGAACGCTTGGTGATGAGGCTTGCCGCGAAGCAAGTTCCTGTGAAAGGATGCGGGCACGGATGAGCAACGGAGCGAAAGCTGTCTACCTGTGTCCGCTGTGCAATGGCATAAGCAAGGCAGGTTCCCAAGGAATGGCGGTCTGCAGCACTTGCGGGCATCGCTACGAGGTCTCCCGTCCCACCGTCGGTCACGGTCATCCGGCACCCCGGGAGCACCAGTTGGTGCGACGTGCCACCCGCACTTCGGTGGAGCGCGATTTTGCCCTAAAGCGCAGAGCGGTCAATGGCTCGGAGTTTGCGAAAATTGAAGCGCCTGAGCAGCCCAAGGTAGCCACGGAAACTCCTGATGACGAGGGAGAAGCTCCTCCCAAGAAGCGTCGGCGGAAACTGAAGAAAAGAAAGTCCACCTTGTTGCGCGACCTCGGCATCGCTGGTGCGAGTGCCTTGGCCCTGAGCGTCGCGATTGGTCTTTACCTGAATCTAAAAAGCCACTTCTCGGCCAAAGGAGTCCAAGGGGTGGCCATCGAGGACAAGCTCGAGGGAATGGAGCGGGCATTCTACCTCGAGGAATATCAGCGGGTCCGGACCGTGCTGCGAAGTTTTCTGGCTACTCAAGCGGACTCCGGACGGGGCTTGTATGTCCTGAATACCGGAAGAGTCCCCGGAATTCTGGGAGCGTACTACGCCCAGCATACGGGTCAGCGCTTGGTGAAAGACCTTCTTCCACGTCCGCAATTCTGGAACCTGGTGCATGCGGAGGAGCCTCCTTTCGTAGAGATCGTGTGGCGGGACGAATTGGCGAATGAGTATGAGGCGGTGACGCTCAAGACGGAAGATGGCTGGTTGCTGGATTGGGAGCACTTTGTCCGCTATTCAACGCCCGACTGGACCTTCTTTCGAAGCCAGCTTGGCCGGGAAAAGGAGGGTGAATTCCGCCTCTACGCTGAGGAATTCGTGGAAACGGACGATGAGGATCGGATGATCCGGGTCAGATTCTATCCTCCTACCTTGGATGAGAAAATGCGCGAGGTGGAGGTCAGTCCGGTGATTGAGGTGCCGCTGGATTCCGATGAGGGAATCACCTTGCGCAACTTGTTTTCGGATGACGAAAGCGTGCAGGAGGATGGCGGTTCTCTGCTCGCTACCCGCGATCCGGAGGGATTGCGCCGCGTGCGAGTGGTGCTGGCTTGGGAATCTGTGAACCGGGGGGGAGAGCGGGAGATGGTATTGAAAGAGATTTTGGCGCCCCATTGGCGCAGCGACTATGCGCGCTTCCGCCGGCAGGGTGAGAACAATTCCAACCAAACAGATCAATGAGCGACGAAAACGGCGAACATGAAAACGCTCCGGGCGAACGCCGGGTGAAGAAAAGACGTCAAAAACGAGTTTCGAGGGACTCGCTTTACCTGAAGAGAAAGCAGCTCCTGCAGGAGATGCAGGAATCCGAGGATTCCCCCATCACGGTCCGCGATCAGGTGGAGGCCCTCAAGAAGGGCGAGCGGGTGACCGACGATGAGGAAAGATGGGGCGACCGCTCGAAGCGGAAGCGGGGCTCCCAGTGGATGCTTTGGGCAGTCATTGGCTTGGCCGTGCCGGTCCTGGTCGTGGGCTTGATCGCGATCATTCAGGCGACGGCACCCAATGCGACCAATGAAGGGGTCTCGGACCTGAACATCGATTTCGATGCCGTCTCCGCAGGGCGTGAGGAGCTGACGGAGCAATGGTTCTACGACAATGCGGGCGATGCTCTCAGCAAGGCCGTTGATGTCTTGGAGGTCGTTAATGATCCGGACGTGACTGCCGAGGAGCTGGGCAGTGTGCTGCGAAATGAGGAGCAGGTCGAGCGGATCCTGGCCAGTAAGGAAGCAGGGGAGTTCGCGACATTCGATTTGAGGAATCCGACCCAGCTTAATTTCGAGTTTGGCTCGTCAGCAGACACCGGTTTCATGACGGTGATTGGCAATCGATCGGATTTTCGTTCCTTCCGGGCTTATTTTGTCACCACGGCAGATGGTCTGCGATTGGATGCGGATGCCACCGAGTGCTGGTCGGAGGTCGCCATTTCCCGTTTACCCGAGCAAGAGATCGGGGAGGGGATTTTGGTGCGGGCCTTCCTTCGTAAGGAACCGCATTTCGACAACCTGGGTGATCAGGACACCTTTTCCTGGTATCAGTTGCTGGACCAGTATCAGGAGAACTTCGTCTGGGCCTACGCCACCACGTCAGGTCCGGTGGATGAGAAGTTGAAGGAACTCCTGAACTACGGACGGTTCCTCGAAGGCCGGGATCTGGATGGTGAGCGCGTCACCCTCAGGATTTCCAAGCCCCAAGGAGTCAATGAGGACGAATTCACCATTGATGAGGTGCTCGCGGAGGAATGGGTCGTCCCAGCAGACCGCTCGTAAATAAGAAACGGGGTTTTCCGCTCGAGAGAGCAAGCTGGAATTGCGAAGTGGAGGAAGGGGATCTCAAGACAGGCTATTTTGAGAGCGGCTGGCATGCTCGCTATTGCATCCCTCTGCAAAAACGGTTTTGCTTTTCCACGCGAAACGAATGGTGAAGGAGAAAGCGGAAATGGAGGAGAGGTCGCATAGTCCGAGTCTGGCGCGGAGGGTATTCAATCTTCTCCTTGCGGGGTTGGCCGCAATCATCCCGATTGTCGGCACCCTATGGCTCCTTTCAGTCATCTATCGGGTTCTCCTCGAGGTCGGCCAGAGGATTATCTATGGCATTGTCGGAGCCTTGGATTGGCTGCGGGGGATTCGGTATGACGATGACGGAAATCGCAAGGACGCTCTCGAGGAAGAAGCCTGGTCTTCGATTCTGCATGGTTGGGATTCATGGTTCTGGTTCCTGATTCCTATCCTGCTACTCGGCCTGGTGGGGGCTGCCGTCACCAATCGGCCGGGCCAAGCAATTTTGAATTGGGTGGACCGCTCGATCACGAAGGTCCCTTTCATGGGCTTCCTCTATTCGACGCTCAAGCAAGGGGTCGACTCCTTCCGCAATCTGGGAGGACCGCGTAAGTTCCGGGGGGTGGCCTATGTAGAGTATCCCAGCCCTGGATGTCGTCTCTTCGGTTTCATCACTGGTGGGTTCTCGGACCAGGAAACAGGGAAACAGCTGACCTCGGTCTTTGTCCCGACTAGTCCCAATCCTCTCACCGGATTCGTGATTGTAGTGGATGAGGACAGGCTCATTCCCAGCGATTTAACAGTTGAGGAGGCGACGAAGCTCCTTCTCTCCGCCGGCCTGGTCGCTCCAGAACGGATGATGGCTGACATGAATGAAGCCGAAAATAAGAATTGACCCTAACGGTATTTTCAGTAATTTCTGAAATTGATGACGCAAGAGGGCGACAACTTCAAGACCATCCGCGATGAATTTGTGGCCCAGTGGGGCGTCATGGGGACGCAGTGGGGGATCAATCGCACCATGGCCCAGATCCATGCCTTGCTGATGACGAGTCTTGAGCCTCTCAGCACTGATGAGGTGATGGAAGAGCTCAACATCAGCCGGGGGAACGCCCACACCAACTTGAAGGAGCTGGTGAACTGGGGCCTGCTTCGCATCGTCACCAAAAAAGGGGACCGGAAGGAATATTTTGAGGCGGAGAAAGACGTCTGGGAGATTTTCCGGCGCATCAGCCAAGAGCGGAAACGACGGGAGATCGACCCGGCAATGGCTGTCTTGACGCGCTGCAAGGAAAGTGCGGCTCAGATGAAGTCCGACGAAGCCAAGGCATTCCACGACCAGATGGCCGAGCTGGAGGAATTTGTCAGCTTCGCGTCCAAGATGAGTGATCGAGTCTCATCGATGCCTCATGGCAAGGCCATCCAGCTCGCCATGAAGCTACTTGGATAAAAATTTTTGACACTAAATTTCGGAAAATACTGAAAAAACAAATATTATGAAACTTCCCCTACAGGTGAATGGCATCGAGGTTTACTACGATGGTCGCTGTGGCATGTGTTGCACCTTCCATGAATGGATCAATGCGCAGCCGAGAGCTTACCCGATCCGCTTCGTTCCGTATCAATCGGACGAAGCGGAACGGATTTTCCCCGGTATTGGGCAACTCGACCCTGCCCGGGAGATGGTGGTTCGCACCGATACGGGTGCGATTCACCGCGGCGCGGAAGCTTGGGTCTTTTGTCTTTATAGCTGCGCCAACTACCGCGAGCTAGCGCATCGTCTGGCCGCTCCGAGGCTGCTGCCGCTTGCCAAAAAAGCCTGTAACCTGTTAGCCGCCAATCGGCATGGCCTCTCAAAGATCTTCTTCCGGAAGAAAGACCGGGAGGTCGCGGCCAACCTGCACCAGATGCCGCAGGCTACTTGTGAGAGCGACCTGTGTCACACCTGACCGCTTACCGGGTCAAAGGTGCTTGCGGTGAATTTTGGAGACCAGTCCGATTCTTTCCATTCCCAGAAGAAGCCAGCCGCCCATATCGATTTGATACCATTTCCACTGGTTGATGGCGCACCTTGGGGAGGCGTGGTGATTGTTGTGCCAGCCTTCGCCGAAGGTCAGGAGCGCGAGAAAGAGATTGTTCCGCGAATCGTCGTTTTCGGTAGCGTCCCGGGACCCGAAGGCATGGCCGATGGAATTGACGGACCATGTGACGTTGTGGAAGACAGTCGTTCTCAGTGCTCCGCCAATCAGGAGGCAGGAGATGAGATGTTCACTTCCGCCGAGGAGGTAACCGAAGGCCGCCGGTAGAAGGAAGGTCAGAAGAGTGATCGGATAGTAGAACTTATTAAAGAAGCGGATATCGGGGTCCTTGAGGATATCCTTGGCATAGGTCTGATGGTCGGTCGTCGTACGGTCGAACATCCAGGTGAAGTGGGCATGCACAAGGCCTTTGACCAAGCTGGAGAATTTGCGATCCTCGACATAGCAAGGCGAATGGGTATCCCACTCCTTATCAGTCAGGCGATGATGGCGTCGATGGTCGGCGACCCAGCGGACAATGGAGCCTTGGCAGGCGAGGGAACCGAAGAAGAGCATGGCCAATTTGAGGGGCCGGATGGGTCGGTAGGATTGGTGGGAAAAGCATCGATGAAATCCCAGTCCAATCGAGAGACCAGTTAGCACGTAGAAGGTCAGAAAGCAGGACACCTCAATCCACGTGAGCGGGAACTTCTTCATATTGAAGAGCCAAAAAATTGAGCCTGCAGCGGGAACGCCGATAAGGTAAAGATTGGCCATCCGCTTCTTGAAGCGATTCTCGGGGCTAGCGACAAAATTTAAGCTTTTAGGTGGCATTGGATATCGAATGGTTGTCTCTTTGATGCCGTGAAATCAATTCTGTTCGAATTTTTAGGATAATGGATTTGTTAGGGAAAAGACAGCCTCATCACGGGCGCGGTCGCGCACGGGGAGGGTAGAAGCTCGCTTCAGTCTTGGCCGTGGACCAAGCCTTCGCTTTTGGGCGCGGGTTGTTATTGCTTTTTCCGAGGCTGGCGGGTGGAATCCGCGGCCACAAAATGTTGAAGGTTCGACCACTGGAAAAGCTGGGGCCGGTATTGGAAGTGCCGGGGGATAAAAGTTGTTCGCACCGCGCCGCCATTCTCGCGGGCCTTTCGGACGGGGAATGCACGGTGACCAACTTTCTTCCGAGCGAAGACTGCTTGAACACCCTGCATGCCATGGAGCAACTGGGAGTCAAGGTGGAGGAGCTGCGCCGCGGCCCGTGGGGCCCCCTCGACCTGAAGATTCAAGGAACCTCAATGACGCTCTCCGCTCCCGAGGGTGATATCGATTGTGGCAACTCGGGCACCGGGATGCGGCTGCTGGCCGGGGTCCTGGCCGCGCAAGACTTCGAGTCCCGCCTTATCGGTGATGCTTCCCTGCAATCCCGTCCCATGGGCCGGGTGATGAAGCCATTGGGTGAGATGGGAGCCAATTTCGTGGCGGAGGGCGAGAAAGCCGGCTGTGCTCCCCTGCGGGTGAAAGGGGGCTCGGTGAGGCCTCTCCGATACCGGATGCCGGTAGCGAGCGCGCAAGTGAAGAGCGCAATCCTATTAGCCGGACTCTTTGCGGATGGAAAGACGACAGTCATCCAGCCTGCCGTCACCCGGGACCACACAGAGCGCATGCTCTCTGATTTCGGCATCGAGTGCGAGTTCAACGGAGATGAAATCTCCGTGGTGGGCGGCCAAATGCCCGAGGCGACCGATATCCAAGTGCCGGGTGATTTCTCCAGTTCTGCCTTCTGGCTCGTCGCTGCTGCAGCGAGCGAGGGGTCCAACCTACGCATCGAAAATGTCGGGCTCAATCCGACCCGAACCGCGCTTCTGACGGTCTTGCGGCGGATGGGCGCGAAGATCACCACCGAGGAGCAGGACCATTCCGGGAGTGAACCCATTGGAGACATCATCGTCGAAGGCGGTGTCTTGAGGGGAACGGAGATCCTCCCGGCGGAGGTTCCCAACCTCATTGACGAGGTGCCGGTTCTTGCCGTTGCCGCTGCGTTGGCAGAGGGCAAAACCTCAATCCGCAATGCCAAGGAGCTGCGGGTGAAGGAGACGGACCGCATCTCAGCGGTGGTCAACAACCTCCGCGCCATCGGGGTAGAGGTCGAAGAATTTGAAGACGGGATGGTCATTACCGGGGGGCGTCCCTTGCAGGCGGCGGAGATTGAAAGTCATGGTGACCACCGAATCGCGATGGCCTTCGCGATTGCTGGCCTGTTCTTGCCGGAAGGTGAGATGGTGATTCCCAATTCAGCCTGCATTGCGACTTCCTACCCCGGCTTTGAGGATTCATTGGAAGCGATTCGGACCGGGAAGGAGGCTCGTCTTTCGTAATGGCTTATCGTGCGATCGCCATTGATGGACCCGCCGCCTCGGGCAAGAGCACCGTGGCTCGCCGACTGGCCGAGCAGCTCGGCCTCACGATGGTGAACTCCGGAGCGATGTACCGGGCTGTCACTTGGGAGGTGCTTCGTCGGGAGATGGATCCGGGTGACACTCCGGAGGTCTTGAAATTGCTTCGCCAGGTCAGGTGGGGCTGCGTCATCCGCGATGGAGCCACGATCATGAGCGTCGATGGAGTGGAGCCGGCCATGAGCGAGCTGAAGAGCGACGCGGTGAATGCCTCGGTCTCCCTCATTGCGAGGATTCCCGAGGTACGGACGCTTTTAGTTGAGAAGCAGCGCGAATTTCTCGAGCTGGGTGATCTGGTGATGGAAGGCCGCGATATCGGAACGGTGGTTTTCCCGTCGACACCTTTCAAATTCTACATCACTGCCAGCGAGGAAGTGCGCGCTGCCCGACGCGCTGCGGAAGGGGCGGCAGATGCTGTCTCGGAGCGTGATAAGCAGGATTCCGAGCGCAAGGTGGCACCGCTCAAGGTGGCTGACGATGCCGTTGTCATCGACACGTCCGAACTATCGATCGAGCAGGTGCTGGAGCAGGTGAAAAGCAAACTGAACGAATTGGGATGGTGAAGAAGGAACTATTGGAAGATGAAATGAACCCCATCTACTGGACGGGGGTAACTTGGTTTCGCTCATTGGCCCGTGCCATTTTCGATCATCAGGTCGTCGGGCAGGACAAGCTCATCGAAGAGGGCGGCGCGCTGATTTGCTGCAATCACGAGAGCTTTCTCGATCCTCCGATGGTCGGAATTTCCTTCCGGAATCGCATTTTTTATCTCGCGCGGAAGACGCTCTTCCGCAGCTTCGGCGGCTGGCTCTACCCAAGATGGAATGCAATCCCCATCGACCAGGAGAACCCGGATCCGGCGAGTCTGAAGACGATCATCAAGCTGCTGAAGGGAGGGAATCGCGTTCTCATGTTCCCCGAGGGGGAGCGGTCCATGGACGGCAAGCTCCTGCCCGGAAAGGCGGGAGTCGGGCTCGTCGCCGCCAAGTCCAAGGTGCCAGTCCAGCCAGTTCGTATCTTCGGGGCCTATGAATCCCTGCCGCGGGGGAGTGGCAAGCTCAAGCCCCAGCCCATCACCATCGTGGTCGGCGATCCCATTGACTTCACCGAGGAGGAGAAGAGCGGAAGAGGCAAGGAAGGCTATCAACGGATTGCCGACCGCATCATGGCGGAAATCGCCAAACTTGAGCGGCCTCCGGGGCGCTGACCAACGTCGAGATAAGGCAGTCGTTCATTGGTCGCGGGCGTCCCGCAAGCAGCTCCGGAGGAGTGATTTCCGTGGCGTCCTTCCGGGTTTGTGAGCGAACGGCTAAATTTGTGGCCGCCGGGGGGCGGCTTTCACGAAAAATTGCTGACAGGTCGATGCGTTTGGGGCGTTTTGAGGGGGAGACGTCATGTACGATTTGTTATTGGAGCCAGCGAGGGCAACGGGATGCGAGGATTTGAATGCGGTTGAGGAAGTGTTGCAGGCTTCCCGCCAGCGGCAGCGCTCGCCCATTGATGATGTCCTCGATACTGGCGTCATTGACGAGGAGCCATATATGCGTCTGCTTTCTGACGGTCTGGGGATGGAGTGGCTCGAGGAGATTCCAACTCCCGAATCGCCCGCGGAATTGCGCGAGACCTGCGGCCCGCGGGTGGCCTTGAGGCACCAGGTTTTGCCGGTCGAAGTCATCGGCGAGGAAGGGGATCAGTCCCTCGTGATGGTGGCCTATGATCCGCTGAACTTCCTTGCCAAGCAGGCCGCCGTGCAAGCGGTTGACATGCCCATCATCTGGAAGATGGCCTCCCGCCGCCGGGTCTATGAGGCTCTGCGCCGACTCTATGGGGTTGGGGCGGACACTTTCGAGCAAATCTTGGAAGGTCGCGAAATGGATCTCGATAATCTGGAGGTCCAGGATGAGGCGAATGTCATTGATGATGACGACGATGCCGAGGCGAGCGTCGTTAAGTTCGTGAATCAGATTCTTCGCGAAGCGCTTGAGCAGGGTGCGACAGATATCCACGTCGAGCCGCTTTCCCATAACTTGAGGATTCGATACCGTATTGATGGTCAATTAGTTGATGTGGCGGTGCCGGAGAATATCAAGCAGCTGCAGAGTTCGGTCATCGCTCGTCTCAAGATCATGTCGCGGCTCGATATCGCCGAAAAACGCCTTCCTCAGGATGGTCGGATCAATCTCTCGCTCGAAGGGCAATCCATCGACGTCCGGGTTGCCACCGTTCCTACCGTTGAGGGGGAGAGCGTCTCCCTTCGTCTCCTGAACCAGGAGAAATTCAATGTCGGCAAGCTCAACATGGAGCCTTTCGTCGAGAAGAAGATTCGGTCGCTTCTCGACCTCTCGAATGGAATCATCCTCATCACCGGTCCCACGGGTTCGGGTAAGTCGACCAGTCTCTACTCCTTCCTCAGTGAAGTGAACAAGCCCGAGGTGCGCATCGTGACCGTCGAGGATCCCGTCGAGAACAAGCTGGACGGGGTGATGCAGATCGCGGTGAAGTCCGAGATCGGTCTCACCTTCGCCAATGGCCTGCGTTCCATCCTGCGTGCTGACCCCAACATCGTGATGCTGGGTGAGATTCGTGACTTGGAGACGGCGGAGATTGCGATCCGAGCCTCCCTGACCGGCCACTTGGTTTTCAGTACGCTGCACACCAACGATGCTCTGGGTGGCATTAGCCGTCTCATTGATATGGGGGTTGAGCCCTTCTTGGTGAGTGCGGCGGTTCGTGCCTTTTTGGCTCAGCGACTGGTCCGCCGGCTATGCCAGCACTGCAAGCGTCCTATCGAGATCAGCGAGGATCAGCATCGGAAGCTGAAGATACCGAAGCTGCCTGGCCAAGCCTACGAGCCCGCGGGATGTGACAAGTGCCGGAACACGGGCTTCGCAGGCCGACTCGCAATCTACGAAGTCGCCATCCTGACTGAGAAGATGCAGGACCTTATTGTGAGGGGAGCGACCCATGCGGAGTGGAGGGAGCAGGCCGTCGCCGATGGTTACCTGCCCATGCGGGAGTATGGCTGGTATAAGGTGATGGCTGGAATGACGACAATTGAGGAAGTGATCTCAGCCACCGCCGTCGATTTGGGTGGTGACATTGACTGAGCCCGATAGCTGACCAACTGCGAATTAGAAAAGGAATGGCCGTTTTCACATACAAAGCGCTTGGCCCGAACGGGGCGGTGGTGACCGGAGAACTCAGCGCTGGTGACCGGGGGGAAGTTCTTCGGCAACTGGACCGCAAGGGTCTCCAGCCCGTCAAGGTGGCGGAGGCCAAAGTCTCGGCGGCCACCAAGGTGAAGAGCAAGGGGCCGACCAAGAAAACGGAGCGTTCCGTCAAGCCTCGGCCCAAGGCAGAGGCGACGAAAAGCAAGGGAAAGGGCTCCGAGAAAGATTACCCCGAGGGGCCCATCAAAATTCCCGCCAAGGAGGTGGTCTATTTTACCGAGGAATTGAGTGATATGCTCGCTGCCGGGCTCCAGCTGGAACCAGCCCTTAAGGCCATGGAAGCCCGCGAGGAGGAGGGAAATATCAAGGAAGTGTCGAATCGCATCCGGACCTTGGTGCGGGATGGCACGAGCTTCTCCAATGCTCTCAAACGGGTGAGCCCGAGCTTTGGACCTCTCTACTGCTCGCTGGCAGCGGCCGGGGAGGCATCTGGAGCGCTCGATACGATTCTTAAGCGCCAAGCGGAATACCTGAAGACCCTGCAAGAACTGAAGGGACGGATCGCGCTGGCTCTGATCTACCCCGCCTTCCTTGTCCTCTCGGGTATCGGGGTGTCGGTCATTTTCGTGACCAAGCTGATTCCCCAATTGACCGGCCTGCTCAAGGGGACTCCGGGCTCGAAGATGCCCCTGGGAGTGCAGATCATGATCGGCGCTAGCGATTTCCTGCGTGCCTATTGGCTCGTCATTCTCCTTATCCTCATCGCCGCCGCGATTTTCTTCAAAGCTTGGAAGGACGCCGAGCGCAATAAGCCTGCCTGGGATCGAATTAAGCTCAAGCTGCCGCTCTACGGCAACGTCGTCCGAGGGCGATTCTATGTGCAGTATCTGGAAACGATGGCCAACCTGGTGGCCAACGGCTTGCCGCTCCTCCGGTCGCTGGAACTGACGCGGGAGTCGGCGCAGAACATTCACCTCAGAGCGGCAATGGACGGCATGATTGAGCAGGTTGGCGATGGCCGATCGCTTTCTTCGGCCATGGTTCGTTCGGATATTTTCCCTCCTCTTCTCATCGATATGGTCTCGGTGGGTGAGCAGACGGGTAAGATTGATCAAGCCTTGCGCCGGGCCGGTGATCGCTATGACCGCGAGCTCGATTCCGCCCTGCAAAAGGTGATGGCCATGGTCATGCCGGCGGTTCTTCTTTTGATGGCGACCCTGGTCGGCACGATGGCTTACGCGATGATTTCCGCCATTTTCCAAACCATTCAGAATCTTGGAGCCCGTTGACTTGGTCTGGAGCCGGGCGAACAGTTTTTTTTCGAAAGAAGAGACAGGGCCGATGTTTTGCGGCATTAGTCATGAGAAAGCACAACAATGTTTGGTCGCAAGAATCCCGGAAAAGCTTGGAAGGAGTGGCTCTCTGCTGATGGCGGAAAGCTGCTGATGTATGCCAAGCAGCGGACAGGCTCCCTGGAAGAAGCGGAGGATGTCTTGCAGGATTCGCTCATACGCCTGTGGGGCTACCAAGAGGAACGGGGGAATGTGCCGCCGGACCTGCCACTTGCCTTTTCCGTCGTCCGGCTGGTGGCCATGGACGCCGGGCGGAAGACCGGTCGTCGCCACAAGCGGGATCAGAAGGTCATTCAATTTCACGATTACGATGAGCATTGGCTCGACCCGTCTTTGGAAGAGGATGAGGAGGCCGAGATGCTGAGAACGGCGGTGGAAAATCTAAGCGATAAATTACGGGAGGTTGTGACTCTCAAGGTCTGGTCTGGCCTGACGTTTGCTGAGATCGCGCAGGTTTTGAAAATTTCCCATAACACAGCAGCTTCGCGCTACCGTTACGCGGTCGAGCTTTTGCAAAAGCAGCTGGGTCATCTGAAGGAGGTGCGCAATGGCTAATCTTGACGATATGGAGCGCTCCTTGGAACGCCTGATGCCCCGGGGAATGGGGGACGAGACCCGCCTCCGCCTGGAGGGAGTGATCGACGAGTTGGCCGCGAGCACACCGCCGCGGATGAGGCGGTGGCCTTGGGCTTTAGCCGCATCGATTGTGGTCGCTCTCAGCGCCACAGCCATGATGCAGGAGAGTCGGCCTGAAGCGGGAGGCGCAGGATTCACTGCCGAGCAGTCAGAAGAAACCGAGTTCGAGTTGCTTGAGAAAGGGCTTTGGCTCGAGGAGGGGCGCGATGAAGGGATTCAAGCGACAACCGATGATGGGCAAGCGATGCGCGCCTTCTCCTATGTCGCGATTGAGGAGGAGCGATTGCTTCATCCTCAAACCGGCTACACGGTGGTCGTGCAGCGGGAGTTGGAGGGTGAGCAGTATTTTTCTACGAGTCTCTAGATGAGGTCTTTGCTGGTAATTTTAATACTTGTTACGTGCTCGTCTTGGCTCAGCGCCGACGGGGCTCGCAAGTGGACTGACCGATGGCGTCCCGGGCCCGATATGCCTTGGTTGGGAGTGCGCTTGGAGTGGGTCGACCGCGCGCTGGCCGAGCACCTCAAGGGCGTGCCCATTGGCTTCGGATTGCTCGTTGAGAAGGTTGAGGAAGGTAGTCCTGCCGCGTTAGCCGGTTTGCAGGAGCTTGATGTCCTCTGGAAATTCGACGACCAATTGCTCGCCAATCAATGGCAACTTTATTCCCTCATGCGCTTGAAGGGAATCGACGGGGAGGCGAGCCTCACTGTGACCCGCGGCGGAGAGCCGGTTGTTCTGCCCGTCGTGCTCAGTGCCCGTCCGGATTCCGAGAAGGAGGAGGAGAGCAAGGAAGCAGTCGTGAGAATCATGTCACCTCCCGTCGATGAGGGGCCTGTTGCTGTTAAGCAGGTCTTCTTCGGTCGGCGCCAGGCAACCATCGAGGAGAATGGGAAGCTCGTCAGCTTGGGGCGGAAGAAGAACGGCTTCGAGTATTTCGTCATGGAGGACGGGAAGTTGACCGAGCGGGGAGAGCTTCCTTCCGAGGAGCCCGGGACCTGGGACGAGGTCGAGGATGCCGATACCAAGCGTAAATTGATTGTTTTGGTTGAATCCTTGGCTGACGCGGAGGAACGGGAAGCCTCCGAGGACAAGGTGATTCGGGTTCCGCGCGTTCGCCGTGTGCCCACGCCCGACGAGCTGGAGAAAGGTCACCAACGGCGCGATCATCCACCGGGACACCGGCGCAAGTGAGCCTGCGATTGAGTCGACCAATGGGGAAATGAACAAGCTTTGATGGAAAACCATTGCGTTTTGCCGCGAGGCTTTCCAAGGTCCGCTTCATGCATCCGGATGTGGCGAAATTTGTGGACGCGGGACGAATTCCCGAGGCAGTGGGGCTGAGATTGAGTGAGTTGGCTCCCGGCTGTTTCTGTCTTCACAAGAGTTGGGGAGCGGGGAAGGTCAAGGACTGGGACTTGTTTGGAGGGAAGGTGACCATTGATTTTGAACGGGCTCGGGAGCCGCAAGTCATGGGATTGCAATTGGCTATTCAGAAAACTGAAAAGCTTGAGAGTGATGACTTCCGGGCGGAGCGTGTTGACAAGCTTCCTGAACTACGGGCCTTGGCAGACAGCGAACCCACACAGCTGATCGTGCGCATGCTGGAGAGTCATGGCGGCTCTCTCAAGCCGGATCAGGTGGACCGGGAAATCTGCGGCACCATCGTCCCCGAAGAGGACTACAAGAAATGGTGGGACAAAGCCAAAAGAGCTGCCCGGGAGAGTGGTCTTGTCATCATTCCCTCCAAGCGGACTGAGCCGCTCGTGCTCCGCGATACGAGCAAGTCTCCACTGGAGTCTCTGGTGAGCGAATTCCAGGAAGCTCGTGATCTTAAAGCCAAGACCGCCATTCTCGATGCCCTGAAGAACGAGGCCGACGCCCTCAACGAACAGCCTGAGGCTTTCCAACAGCTTTCGCCGGAGATTGATAATACGGTTAAGAAGGGCCTCAAGTTGAACCTCGGACCCGCTTTGGACCTCTTGGCTTGCCGCGACGAATTGGTCGAGTTGGTTGAGAAGTTGGCTCTCGGTGACGAAGCGCTTCGAATTGAAAATGCCCTCGTCCTCACCGATGGCGATGTGGCCGGGGAAATCACCTCGTTGCCAGCAGCCCGCCAGCGTCGCATTTATGAATCATTCCCGATTGCCTACGGGGATGAGTGGGTGGATAAAATTTTACGCGTCTTCGACCGGGTCGGCACGCGGGGCGTCAGCGAGATTTCCAAGATGCTCGAGAGCGCGGATCATGGAGAGAAGCTTGCTCACCATATTAAGAAGGGACTGTCTCTCCGCACAATCAGTTCCGACGCTCTGGTTTGGATCTGTCGCGAGCGCAAGAACTCGGCCAATGACCACTTCGGGCCTGAAGTCGGGTTCGCCATGATGAGCGCCATTGATGCCGGTGCGGTTGATGATGGACCTCGCAAGGGGACGAAGCTGCAGAATCTGCTCATGGACGATAAGACCTTGGTCGCTGATTTGCTTGGTGATCTGGATCTGAATGAGGCGCGTAACTTCGCCCGCAAGCTTTTGCAAAGCCCCGCCTTTGCAGAATTGGACCGCAAGTCGTTGATGGCTCGGGTCATCCGCTCCCACCCGGAAACGCAAGACCTCGTCACCGGGGCTGCAAAAGAGGAGAAGGACGAAGCTCTCGTTGTCTCTTGGGAAAGCCTCGAGCGCCGCAAGGCCGAGTATGAGGACTTGGTGAAGAACAAGATTCCCAAGAACCTGGCTGACAAGAAGTTGGCTGCTTCCTACGGCGATTTTCGTGAGAACTTCGAGTATCACGCCGCCAAGGAGACTGAGCGCAAGCTGCACCGCCAGCGTCAGGATATGGAGCGTGAACTGGGGCTCGCCCAGGGAACTGATTTCTCCAATACCGACGCTTCCCAAGCTGGCATCGGAACTGTGGTCACCGTCGAGACCGAGTCCGGGCAAGAGCGGGAATACACCATCCTGGGGGCGTGGGACAGCGATCCTGAGAACAATGTTTTGCCCTACCTCTCCGAGTCCGCGCAGGTCCTGATTGGCCACAAAGTGGGCGATGAGGTCGAGATGCGCGATATGGAAACGGACAAGATGGGCAAGTTCCGCCTCAAAGATGTCCGTGCGTGGAAATCCTAATTTTGCTTTCTTCTTTCTGGAGCCCTTTCTCCATTTTCTCACCCAGAAAACACCCAACCAACTAGAACTACAACAATGTCTGCTACGACAATCTCTTCAATCAAAGGCCGTGAAATCATCGATTCCCGCGGTAATCCCACGGTGGAAGTCGATGTGACGCTGGAAGGCGGAGCCTTCGGGCGCGCGGCCGTGCCCAGTGGAGCCTCCACCGGCGAGCACGAAGCCTGCGAACTCCGGGATGGCGACAAGGGTCGCTTCCTCGGAAAAGGCGTGCAAGACGCGGTCAAGAACGTCAATCAGACCATCGCTCCTGCTCTCTTGGGAACTTGCGCCACCCAGCAAGCGACCATCGATGCCGCGATGATTGCCCTCGATGGCACGAAGAATAAGAACAAGCTCGGCGCAAATGCGATTCTTGGCGTTTCTCTCGCTGTCGCTCATGCCGCTGCCGCCGCTTCCAAGCTTCCCCTCTACAACTACCTCGGCGGCCCGAACGCGAAGGTTCTGCCCGTGCCGATGATGAATATCGTCAATGGAGGTTCACACTCCGATGCGCCGATCGCGTTCCAGGAGTTCATGATCCGCCCCGTTGGTGCTGCAACCTTCAGCGAAGCCATCCGCATGGGGGCCGAGATTTTCCACAATCTTAAGAAAGTGCTTCATGAGCGTGGCCTCTCCACCGCAGTTGGTGACGAGGGCGGTTTCGCTCCCACCTTTGAGGGCACCATCGATGCGCTCGATACGATTTCCCAAGCAGTCGAGAAGGCTGGCTACAAGGTGGGCGAGGACGTCACCTATGCACTCGATTGCGCGGCGTCCGAGTTCTTCTCCGACGGTGTCTATGATTACGCGAAGTTCGAGGGGGACAAGGGAGCCAAGCTCAACTCCGCCCAGCAGGCCGCTTTCCTTGCCGAGCTTTGCTCGAAGTATCCAATCGATTCCATCGAAGACGGTTGCGACGAGAATGACTGGGATGGCTGGAAGGCGCTCACCGAAGCCATCGGGGACAAGGTCCAGCTCGTCGGTGATGATCTCTTCGTCACCAATGTCGAATTCCTTCAAAAGGGAATCGACCTCGGCGTGGCCAACTCGATCCTCATCAAGGTGAACCAGATCGGAACGCTGACCGAAACCTTCGATGCCATCGAGCTGGGTAAGGTCCACGGCTACAATTCCGTCATCTCGCACCGATCCGGTGAGACCGAAGACGCGACGATCGCTCACATCGCGGTCGCGACCAATGCCGGCCAGATTAAGACGGGCTCTATGTCCCGCTCCGACCGGATTGCGAAGTACAATGAACTCCTCCGCATCGAGGAGGCATTGGGCGACAATGCGATCTACGCGGGCACACTGAAGAAGTAAGCCGCCTGCTTTCCTGAATTTTCTAGAGCCCGGCCATGATTGGTCGGGCTCTTTTTGTTTTGATAAACTTAATGGTCTGAGGCACTCTCGCGGCATGGCTTCAAAGCGATCTCCACGTGCCAGAAAGAAGAGTCGTTCGCGGCGTCCTTCACGTCAGGTGATGGAGGCTCGCACCGCTGGCTTGAGCTTCTTGAATAAGGCGGCCATTGCGGTGTTGCTTGTGCTTATCTGCGTCGCCGTGGCTGTGAGCGTGCTCCCTGAAGTTCGGCGTCTCCGATCCCTGGAGGCGGAGCTGAATGAGAGTCGAGATCGGGAGAAGGAGATCCTGGACGAAGAGGATAAGCGGCGCCGCGAGTTGACGGCCCTGCGGGAGAATCCCGAGTATCAAGAGCTCAAAGCGCGTGATCTCCTGAGCTGGTATCGGCCTGGGGAATTGGTCTTTCGTATCCGTCGCGACTAGTCCGTTGTTTCTAGCAGGGCAGTGGATCCTGGATGCGGCGAATCCCTTCAGTCGCCGATTTCGCGCTGGAGTTAGTCCGTCGGGGAGCCTGTGATGGGGCGGTCGATGTTCCGTTTCATTCATGCCGCCGATCTGCATCTCGACAGCCCTTTGGTGGGGTTGTCCAAGGTTGAGGGCTCACCAATTGATATCATTCAGCAGGCGACGAGGCAGGCTTTGGTTCAGTTAGTTGATCTCGCGATTGAAGAATCAGTCGCCTTCATTGTCCTAGCAGGCGATCTATATGATGGAGATTGGAAGGATTACCGCACGGGACTCTTTTTCGTTCGTGAGATGCGGCGGCTGGAGGCTGCCGGGATTCATGTTTACCTCATTTCGGGGAATCATGATGCGGAGTCCAAGCTGACCAAGGCTCTCTCCCTACCTGCCAATGTGTTCAGCTTTCCGACGAAGAAAGCAAAGACTCTAACGCATCCCCATCTTCCGGTGTCGCTGCACGGGCAAGGATTCGCCACCGCAGCCGTCACAGAGAATCTGGCTGCCGAGTACCCGGCTCCGGTTGTGAATCATCTGAATATCGGGCTCCTGCACACCAATGTGGGCGATCGCGAAGGGCATGGCAACTACGCGCCCAGCCGCTTGCCCGAGCTCGTCGCGAAAGGCTATGACTACTGGGCCTTGGGTCATATCCATCAGCGGTCGATCCTCAATGAAGCGCCGGCGGTCGTTTATTCCGGGAATACTCAAGGTCGCAACGTGCGGGAGACGGGGGCCAAAGGCTGTTACCTCGTGGAGGTCAATGAGGAGTTGGCCATCATCAGTCTGAGCTTTCGCCCCCTGGACAGTGTGAGGTGGGAGAACCTGGTCATTGATTGCGAACCGCTGACGGATCGCGTTCAGCTGCTCGACGCAGTGAGGGCTGGGATGGAAGCGGCAATTGAACGAGCGGAAGGTCGTTTAGTCGCAGTGAGGGTCACTCTAACGGGGGCGTCCTACCTGCACGAGAGCTTGCATTCCGAGTTTCAGCGCTTTGAGAGCGAATGCCTCAGCCTTGTGGATGCTTTAGGAAGCGATTGCGTATGGTTTGAGAAATTGAAGGTTCGGACCACGTCCCGAATCGATCCGGTCAAGCTGGCGCAGCAGGATGAGTTGACCGCTCTCGTGCTGGAGTCTTTGGAGGAATTCGACCCGTCGCAATTGCCCAAGGCGGTGAGCGACTTGCGCGGCAAGCTAGCCCAGCCTGTGCTTGATGAAGTGGCCGAACAACTGGATGCATCCAACTCCACAGTCCGGGAGGAAGTGAGGAAAGACGTTTCAGCCATTGTTCTGCATGCGATTTCCACCTCCGGCTAGAGCCGCCCGCACAATCTGTCATCCATCATGCGATTTGATTCTATCGAGATTCCGGCCTTCGGGCCCTTCACTTCTTTCGGGCTGGCCCTTCCAGAGAGCGAGCAGGATGTCCATGTGATCTTTGGTAGCAATGAGGCGGGGAAGAGTTCTCTCTTACGCGCGCTCCATGGGTTGCTCTACGGCGTCCCTCATCGCACGAGCGATACCTTCCTGCACGAGGGGAAGAAGATCCGGATCGGGGCCACGGTGCGTGAAGGTGACGATACCCTGAGCTTCTACCGCAAGAAGGCACGGGCGGGCTCATTGGTCGATGAGTCTGGAAAGCAATTGTCCGAGGGAGCCCTGGGTCAATTCATCGGCGCGACCAGTCAGAGCTTCTTCGAGCACATGTTCGGTCTTGATACCGCGCAACTGCGGGCAGGAGCTGATCAACTGCTTGCGGGTGAGGGTGAGGTCGGCGCGCTCCTCTTCTCGGCCAGTCTAGGGGGCACGCGCATCGACCGTGCAATTGACAAGTTGCAGGAGGAAGCGGATTCCCTCGCCAAGGGGGCCTCCCGTAAGAAAGAAATCAACCTCGCCCTCGCCCGGCTGAAGGATTGCGAGAAGAGAGTGAGGGAGGAATCCATGCTCGTCACTCACTGGAAGACCTTGAACAAGGACTTGGAGGAGGCGGAGCGAAGTTATGCGGAGAGGGACAGCGAGTTCGCCCGGCAGAATTTACGGAAGGAGAAGCTGAAGCGATACTTGGCGGCCTTGCCTTCCATCGGGCATCGTGCGGAAGTCATTAAGAATCTAGCGGAAATCAATCTGCCGGATCTCCCCGAGGACTTCGTTGACCAAGTCAGGCAATGGCAGAAAGGGCTGTCCAATGCGCAGGCCGCGCTCAAGCCTCTTGAAGAAAAGACGGTCCAACTGAAGCAGGAGTTGGCCGGGCGTCCCGTTAATCAGGCGATTCTCGACGAGGCCGCGCAACTGGATGGATTTCACCAGGGCATCGCCGGATATATCGAGCGGGAGAAACAGCTGGATCAAATCGGTCATGAGATGACGGCCTTGGAGAGTCGGCTCGACGCTGCTGTTGGTGAATTGGGTCTAACATCTGTCTGCGACCTAAGGGCGCTTCCCGTAGCAAGCGGGTCGGCCTTGGCCTCCCTGGAGGAAGTGGCAGAGAAGCTTCAGGAAGCAAGGAGGCGAAAGGAAGAAAGCCTCCACAAGAGGAACGAGGCGGTCCGCCAGTTGAAGGAGAATGAGGAAGCCTTGGCTGGCTTGGATCAGGCGAACTTCCCGGACGAGTGGGAGGCCTTGCTCAGGCGAGTGGACGAGTATGAGCAGAATCGCAAGGTGGCCGAGAGCGTGACTGTGGACCTCGAGCGGCAGACAATTCGTCGGGAGAAGCTCCGTGCCCGCCTGAAGCTCGAGAGCACCGCGGCTGAAACCCGGCTCTTGGCGCCCCCATCGGCAGCCACGATCACCAAGTTCGCTAGTGAGGAGGATGAATTGCGTTCTCTTGGCAACGATTTAGCCAAGCGGGAATCCGCGTCGCGGGAGGAGCTTGCCGAGCTCGATTTCCGCCTGCAGAAGTTCAAGCAAGGCAATCGACTGGTGGTGACCAAGGCCGACCTGCAGGACGCTCGTCGTGAACGCGACCGCCGGTGGGAGGTTCTCACTGCGCTGTTAGACGATGGTGAGAAGTCTTCCGAGGAAGAGAGGGAATCCTTTCAGCAAGCGCAGGAGAAGGCGGATCGCATTGCGGATCAGCTGTTGAATGAATCAGAAGAGACTGCGCTGGCCGCGCAATGGCAGCTGGATCGAGACCGGGGAGCCATTCAGCTAGAGCGCATCCTTGCGGAGAAGAAGCGGCTGGCGGAAAAGGAAGCGAAGTGGGAGACCTCATGGCGGGAGGTGAGTGGCTTCCTGAAAGGGCGAGAGTTTCGAATCGAAGAGCTTCAGCAATGGCTACAGGACTATCAGCAATGGCAGGAGGTGGATGAAGCGGCTCTTACCCTTGAAGAACGCCAGAGTCATTACCGGGTGGAAGAAACTGCCTTGCAAGATGATCTTCGGCAGGCGCTCGGACAGCCTGATGCCTCCCTTGGGGCTCTCAACGTGACCTTGAGGAAGGCTAAGACCCGGGCGGAAGAATCGGCAGGCGAACAACGCGCGGTAGCCAAACGAATTGAAGAGTTGAGGCATGAGACCGCCCGCTGGCAGCAGTTGGCTGCAAGCGCTTGTGAGGAAGAGGCCGATTGGGCAACTGGCTGGGAAAAGCAGCTGGCCGAGCTCAAGCTCACTCCGGCTTCACCCAAGGTCGTCCTTGCTGAGATGAAGAGCCGAAAGGAGGCGGCGGAGTTGGCGAATCACCTCGCCGACCTCACGCAAAACCGGCAAGAGTTGTCGTCCCTTAAAAAGGAGTTCGAGGATGCCTTGGAGCTGGCATTTCTCCGTCATTGTCCCGAGCGCGCTGGGGAAGGGCTGGATGTGGTGGCTCGGGAGGCAGTGCTGAATAAGCTGCTCACACAGGCGAGACATGAGGAAGCGACAGCGGCCAATCAGCGCAAGGAACTTGCCAGAAGCTTGGACGACTGCCGGAATTATCGGGCCCAGGTCGAGCAGGCGCAGAGTGAACTGGAGCGTCTAGCGAGGGAGGCGGGGGCGGACTCGCCGGCTAAATTGGACCGATGTCTCCAGCAACATGAGCGGAAGAGCAAACTGATCGCTGAGCGCGAGCATCTGGAAATCGGGCTCACAGCGCTCTCCGATACCTTGCCGCTGGAGGACTTCATCACGGAATGCCGCCAGGCGAATGCCGATGACTTGCGCACCGAGCTCGAGATCTTGGAAGCCGACTTGCCTCAAGCGAAAGGAGCCCGCGACGAAGCCCGGGATGTGATGCGCGGTCTGCAGCAACGGAAGCGGGAACTCGAGCAAGCCAGCGGTGAGGCCGCGCGGGCGAAGCAGGAAGCGGAAGGAGAACTGGCCGCACTGGTTACAATGACCGAGCGCTTCCTGCGCCTCCACCACGCCATCGATTTTCTCCATGCGCAAGTCGAAGCCTACCGAAACCGGGTGCAAGGTCCTTTGGTCGACAAAACCTCCGCCTACTTTCGCCGATTGACCTTGTCGTCCTTCGCCGGAGTGGCGGTGCGGAGCTCAGATGCAGGGGGCGTTCGCTTGGTCGCGTTGCGGCAAGGGGATGAAGATTCCGGCTCCTTGGATGAGCTATCCACTCACGAGCTTTCCGAGGGGACGCGGGACCAGCTCTACCTCGCGCTCCGCTTGGCTGCGATCGAGCTTCATCTGGAAAGTCACCAGTCCATGCCGTTGATTCTTGATGATGTCTTAATGACCTTCGACGATGAGCGGGCGGCTGAACTCCTTCGTGTTCTGGGCGATTTCTCACGGAGCAATCGGGTGCAAATTCTCATCTTCACTCATCACCAGCATCTCTCGGAGCTAGCAGAACGGACAGGAATCACGACCCACCGAATGGATCGGGTAGCCTAGGGTTCACGGGGCCTCGGAGGAGGCAGAAAGGTTCTTGTGCACTTTTCCTCCTTGAGAATGAGGCATTGGCCAATTTTCCCATTGGCAGAGGCTACGGAAAGGAGGCAGCTTGGCCCCCGCATGGAACGCATTGTTTGGTTGGATGGAAAGCTGGTCCCGGAGTCAGAGGCCAAGATTTCAGTTTTTGATCACGGTTTGCTCTACGGAGACGGCATTTTTGAGGGCATTCGCTTCTACGATGGCCGGGTTTTCCGCCTCGATGAGCACATCGATCGGCTTTTTCTGTCGGCGAAGGCGATTTTGCTGAAGATGCCGTGGTCTCATCAGGAGATTGTCGAGGCGACGCTGGAAGCGATCCGGGCCAATGAATTGCGGGACGGTTACGTGCGTTTGGTCATCACCCGAGGGACCGGAGGACTGGGGCTCAATCCTTATCTCTGTGAAAAACCATCGATGTTCATCATCGCATCGACCATCACCCTTTATGCGGAGGAGTATTACGAGAATGGGCTGGAAATGGTGACCTGTGCCACCCGTCGCCCGGCGCCGGCCTCGCTGAGCCCCCAGGTGAAGTCCCTCAACTACCTCAACAATGTGATGGCCAAGGTGGAGGCCATTAAGGCGGGAGCGCTGGAGGGAGTGATGCTCAATGAGCAAGGTTATGTGGCCGAGTGCACCGGTGATAATTTGTTCATCATCAAGGGAGGAAAGGTCTTCACTCCTCCCATCGGCGACGGCGCTCTGGACGGAGTCACGCGGCGGGTGATCTTCGAGCTTTGCCAGGACAAGGGGATCGAGATCGCCGAGCGCAGCCTGACTCGTTATGACATCTACACTGCCGACGAATGCTTCCTTACCGGAACAGCGGCCGAGGTGATTCCGGCCGTGACCTACGATGACCGAAGCATTGGCGATGGCGGAGTCGGACCCGTGACCAAGGTTCTTCAAGAAGCCTACGTCGCCTTGACCCGCTCCACCGGCACTCCGTTTTAGGAGGTCAAGAACTCCCTATAGGGGGAGGGCTCGGAGCGAAATCTGGAGGCATGGCGCGGATTTTCTTTTCGAAATCCGCAAAGGGAGGGCTAACCTCCTTTTGCAATGGACTGTGAAAACTGTGGCGAAAAGGCAACCGTGCATTTCACCCAGCTCGTGGACGGGCAGATGAAGAAGATGTCCCTTTGTGAAGCTTGCGCGGAAAAGAAGGGGATCCTCGATCTCGACGGCTTTGGCCTCGCGGACGCGGTCATGGGACCGAGTGCGCTGAGTCCGGCCTCCGGGCAGCAGGATACTTGCCCGGTCTGTGGCTTCACGAGGCAAAAGTTCCAGCAGGTGGGGCGTCTGGGATGCAGCCATTGTTACCAGATTTTTCCGGATGAGTTGGATAGTCGCCTGCCCAATATGCACCGGGGGGTGATCCACAAAGGGAGGATGCCGGTCGGAGCAAGGGGCGGGGAGCTTCTGCAGGCGCGCTTGATGCGGCTGAAAGGCGAGCTGGAAGAGATGATTGGGAAAGAAAAGTTCGAGGAGGCCGCTCGTCTGCGAGATGAGATCCTTGAGCTCGAGAAAGAGGAGGAGCTTGCCAAATGATGAGATTCAAAACGTTGTTGAAGCACCCGGCTGATTGGATGTCGGGAGGGAAGGGAGATGGCTCCTCAGTGGTGGTGACGAGCCGGGTTCGCCTTGCCCGTAATATTGAAGCCAAGCCGTTTCCGGGGTGGGCGGACAAAAGCAATCGCATCGACGTTCTCAATTCCGTCCGGCCAGCGGTGGAGGGCTTGAGCGAGATGAAGGACGCGTTTTCCCAGTCCCTTGATGAGCTGACTTCGGTCCAGAAGCAGGTGCTTGTCGAACGCCATCTGATCAGCCGCGAACAGGCTGCCCGGGGAGAGGGGAGTGCGACCATCGTCAACCGCAAACAGACCTACAGCTTCATGGTCAATGAAGAGGACCATCTGCGCATGCAGGCTATCCGCTCGGGTCTGAAGATTCGGGAGGCCCATGAGGGACTGGTCAAGATTGAGGACAAGCTCTCGGAATCTCTTCCCCTGGCCTTTGATACTCGCCTCGGTTACTTGACCGCTTGCCCGACCAATGTGGGCACCGGGATGCGGGCTTCGGCGATGTTGCACTTGCCGGGACTCGTTTTGTCCGATGAGGCGGGGCCGACCTTGCAAGGAGTCGCCCGGATGCGCTTCGCGGTCAGGGGCTTCTTTGGAGAAGGGACGGAGTCTCTGGGCAATCTTTTCCAGATTTCGAACCAATCGACCTTGGGAGAATCCGAGGACGAAATCATCACCCGGCTAGAGCGGGTGATCGGTGACGTCGAGACCTATGAGCTGAACGCGAGGCAGCGTCTCGTCGAGAAGGATCCTGACATGATCCTCGACCGGGTAGGCCGTGCATACGGGGTTCTCAAGTATTCTTACACCATCGCCTCAAAGGAGGCACTCAACCTGCTATCCCTCCTCAGACTAGGCGCGGAACTCGGATTGTTCGAGGATGATGGCGTCCTACGGACTTGTGATTTGCTTCTGATGGATATTCAGCCCGCCCATCTTCAACTGCATGCCGGACGTAAACTTGATGCAGGTTTGCGCGACGCGATTCGAGCTGAAATCATCCGCGGCAGGTTGCAAAGTCTTCAACCCCCTGCTATTGGTAAACTCAAACCTGATAACGGGGGATACCCCGGAGAAAGAGACCATGAATAATTTTACACCCAGAGCCCAGCAAGTGCTGGCCCTTGCCCGGAAAGAAGCGGATCGATTCAACCACAATTATGTGGGGACCGAGCACCTTCTTCTGGGACTGATCAAGCTGGGGCAGGGCGTCGCTGTCAGCGTGCTGGAAAGACTGGGTCTGGACTTGGAAACCGTCCGTATGGAGGTTGAAAAAGAAGTCGGAACAGGTCCGGATACTAAAATCAGCGGAAGCGTCGCCTATACGCCTCGCGTGAAGAAAGTTCTGGCGTTGGCCAATAAGGAGGCCAAGGCCCTCAATCATTCCTATGTAGGGACCGAGCATCTGCTTCTCGGTCTGCTCCGTGAGGGCGAAGGCATTGCCGCCCGCGTCTTGCAGCGCCTCGATGTTGATATTCAGAGCACTCGTAATGAAGTGCTCGCGGAGATTAACCCCAATTTCGACCCCGATGACGATGATGATGACTTCGATGATTTCGAAGCCGAGGACGTCGATGACGAGGAAGAGGAGGAAGGAAAGAGCAAAACACCCGCGCTGAAAGCCTTCGGACGCGACCTGACCAAGCTGGCCCGCGATGGGGCCCTCGACCCGGTGATTGGCCGGGCCTCTGAGATTGAGCGGGTCATCCAAATCCTTTGTCGCCGGACAAAGAACAATCCTGTCTTGGTCGGTGAGGCCGGGGTGGGGAAGACGGCGATCGTCGAAGGTCTGGCTCAGGAAGTCGTGCTCGGCAATGTGCCGGAAATTCTCCGCGACAAGAAGGTGATTACCCTGGATCTGGCCTTGATGGTGGCGGGAACAAAATACCGCGGCCAGTTTGAGGAGCGCATTAAAGCCGTTATGGATGAGATTCGGAAGGTCGGTAATGTGATCCTCTTCATTGACGAGCTGCACACCATTGTGGGCGCAGGCTCGGCTGAAGGCGCTATGGATGCGTCCAACATCATCAAGCCCGCTCTCAGCCGGGGTGAGATGCAGTGTGTCGGCGCGACCACGCTCAACGAGTTCCGCCGCTTCATCGAGAAGGATTCCGCCCTCGAGCGGCGCTTCCAGAAGGTGAAAGTCGAGGAGCCCTCCGTTGAGGATGCCATCTCGATTCTTAAAGGGATTCAGGATAAATATGAGTCCCACCACAAAGTCCGATACACCGAGGATGCGATCGAGGGTGCGGTCAAGTTGAGTGCCCGTTACCTCACCGACCGTTATCTGCCTGATAAGGCCATCGACATCGTCGACGAAGCAGGTGCGCGGGCTCGGATTGGCACGCTGACCCGTCCTCCGGAAATCAAAAGCCTGGAGGTCCGCATTGAGGAAATCAACCGGGAGAAGGTCGAGGCCATCAATGACCAGGACTTCGAGCGGGCGGCTTCCCTTCGCGATGAAGAGAAGCAGACCAAGAAAGAGCTCGATGACATCATCACCGAGTGGAAAGCAGACTCTGAAGAAAAAATCGTCGATGTGGAAGAGGACGATATGATGGCTGTGGTCTCGAAGTGGACCGGAGTCCCTCTCCAGCGCATGGAGGAGAAGGAAACCGCCAAACTCCTGCGGATGGAAGACGACCTCAAGGATACGGTGATTGGCCAAAACGCTGCCGTCGAAGCAATTTCCAAGGCACTCCGTCGTTCTCGAGCTGACCTCAAGGACCCGCGTCGCCCCATCGGCTCCTTCCTCTTCCTGGGGCCAACTGGTGTTGGTAAGACCTACCTGGCTCGCAATCTGGCTGAGTTCATGTTCGGCGATGCCGATGCGCTCATCCAGTTGGACATGTCTGAATACATGGAGAAATTCACTTCCAGCCGTCTGATCGGTTCGCCTCCCGGCTACGTCGGTCACGAGGAGGGCGGGCAGCTCTCCGAGGCGGTGAGAAGGAAGCCTTATTCAGTAGTCCTCTTCGATGAGGTCGAGAAAGCTCACCCCGACGTCATGAATCTGCTCCTGCAGATCTTGGAAGAGGGAACTTTGACAGACAGTCAGGGACGCAAGATCGACTTCCGGAATACCATCATCATTCTCACCTCGAATGTTGGAGCCTCCACCATCAAGAAGCAGACCTCGCTCGGCTTCGGTGCGATGTCCTCGGATGAAGGTGACTTCGAGGGAATGAAGGCCAAGATCATCGATCAGGCGAAAAAGCACTTCCGTCCTGAATTTCTGAATCGTTTGGACGATATGGTGGTCTTCAATCTCCTTGAGAAGGCAGCTCTCTCCCGCATCGTGGACCTTGAGATTTCGAAATTGCTCAAGCGGCTCGAAGAGCGCGAGATCAGCCTCACTCTCTCGGCCGAAGCTCGCGATTACCTGATCGAGAAGGGGTATGACTCCGACTACGGCGCCCGACCAATGCGTCGCGCTGTGGAGCGCTACCTTGAAGATCCTCTTGCCGAGGCGATTCTTCGCGGCGAAGTCAAAAACGGCGATGAGGTCGTCGCAACCCGCGAGGACGATGCGAAGGAGCTCAGCTTCGAAAGCAAAGAAGGAAAGGGAAAGGCTGAAGAAGCTGCGGTCTAAGGAGTCCTTCTAAGCCCAACTTTAATCATTTGATCGAGCCCCCTCCGGTGACGGATGGGGGCTTTTTCGTGGCCAGGCGGACGACGAGATCGGCCCTGCCTCGTGCCTGCTTCTCGCGGCGAAAGGCCGTGAGCCAGAGAGTCTTCGTTATCTTGCTCTCTTCGCGGACTTAGCCAAAGCAAGCACCGCAAGGCTTTTCGATTGATCACTGAGAGTGCAGAGAGAGGTGACCTGAAAAGAGGGACTGCATAATGGTGTGCAAAAAAACGCCGCTCTGGACGATCTCTCCAGAGCGGCGCTACTCGTGAATCTTCCAAGAAGATTAAAGCTGTTCGATCAGAACACGCATGAATTTGGCGTCGTCGGTCTCCCTCGCGAGGCTTGCTTTAATGACGGGGAAGTCAGCATCTTCAGCTGGGTCAGGATCGAGGGTTTCGGTGATTCCCTCAGTGAACCAGTTCTCCAAGTCCGTCGACCATTGAACGGTGTAGCTCACATCAGTGGCTGCCGCGACGGTTGGGTAACTGATAGAGACCTCCGTGTCATCGGTCGTGACCGTGATGGCTGGCTGGCTGGTCGAGTCGTTCGGGAGTGAGTTCAAGGCATATTCTGCCAGATTGTCGATGCCGTCACCGTCGGGGTCCGCGTTGGGTCCGACAATCGTTTCATCTGTCTCGCCAGGGAAGTTAGCGGAAAGCCAATCTGCGAATGGCGATGAGGCCGAGGCTTCTTCCGTCAGAACGCGGATCGCATCGAGACCAACGTAGTTGCCTGCATTGGCTGGCTCGGCGGGATCCAGACCGCTGACCAGGACGTTGAGGGTGTAGGTCTGATTGGCGCTCAGCTCGATGCCTTTTGCGAAGTTGAAGGTCGCGTCGTAATCGTATTGAGAGCCCTCGGTGGCAAAGATTTGCTGGGAACCGAGAGAGGTCAGTGACGCATCGAAGAGCTCGATGGTGAAGTAGTGGTCCTGCAAACCATTTCCTTGCTGGGTCACCTTCCACACTCCGCTACCGCTGAAGCTTCGCACATAAAGCTCAATGTCACCAAGTGTGACCGCCTCGGAGCCGACGACCAAAGGCAAGTCAAATTGCCAGTGCGCGCTATTGATGTTGGTTTGCGGCGCCAGGTGATTCTGAGCAGCGGCGGTGTCGAAGAGAGCGTTGACGGTCACCGAGCTGCCTTCGATAGGTTCAACGGTCAGGCTCCCCGGATCCTCGACTCCATTAACGGTGAAGTCTGGAATCGTTGCCGTCAGGCCGGAGATGCTTCTCCCTGCGAAGACGGTGGCGATGATCTCGTCACCTGTTACCTCAGGGAAGGTCCAGGCGGTCTCTGCAGCGGAGGCCGCTGTCTCCACGAAGTTGGCGGAGGTGTCGCGCGCGGTTACGGTGAAGGAGTAGGGGGTGTCAGCATCCAGGCCGGTCGCGGTGTAAGTCGGGCTTGCTTGCCAGCCACTGTCCGTGCCGAGAGTCACATTGGTAAAGAGATACTCGACCGGATTGATGTCCTCGGCAGTGGTGGAGGTCATTGTGATTTCGCTATGGGACGTTGCCGTCGGAGCGATAGCGAAGGTCATCGGATCAGGCGACGGCGGGTAGATGTCACTGGAATCCGTCGTGAAGACCCACGTCGTCGTGTCTGCGATACCGGCAAAGGAGTTGCCGGCGGCATCGAGCAGGAGATCCGCGTCAATCTGCACTGCATACTGAGCCCCTAGCTCCAGATTGACGGGAGGATTGATGATCAGATCCGAACCGGAAACTGTGAGTTCGCCATCTTCTTCCTCTTCCGCGAGAGAAATCACTATCTCGCTGGAGTCGCCCAGATTGATAAGGGTGACCTCTCCCGTCGTGCCCAGATTGATGGTCTCATCAAAGGTCGCTACGAGATCGTCGGTGATTGCCACATCGACGGCTCCATTGGCAGGTGTGGTGCTGACCAAGCTTGGATTCGTCTGATCAGATGGAGAGACATCTGCGAAGCTCTCTCCGAAGCGAATTTCATCGAAAATCTCAGTTTGGCCCTGAGCAATCGCCACAATATTGAAAGTCGATTGGTCCAAATCCACCTCGATGGTCGAGAACGGCTGTGGCAAGGCCAGTGCAGGATCCGTAATTTGGTAGAGGCTGAGCACATCGTTGCTACCATTTGCAGCCCAATCGATTTTTCCGGCTACCATGACGGTTCCGTCACCGGTGAGCAGTTTGTCCTCAATCGCCGACGTGATCACGCCCTCCGAGTAGCTGATTCCATGAATGCCGAGGTCCGCTGCTGTTCCTTGCTGAACGCCGTCGAACGAGACACCGATTCCGTTGCCTCCCTCCGCGATGGTTGGTGGGGCCGAGCCTGGGTTGGCGGTCGTCAGCTCAGTGTCACTGAAGATGATTGCGCCATGGGAATTCGGTGCAAATCCACCTCCCGAGCCTCCGGTATTGCCGCTCATGAGAACGCTGAACCAGATAGTGGTGGCGTCAGCGGTGAGAGCGCTTTGTGCGCTCGCAGAAATTGCCCGGCTGGACTCGGCGCTCCCGTAGCGCTGTGGACGGACATAGGCACCGCCGGTGACAGCCAAGGAGCCAAAGCTGAGGCCCTCGCCAACCACCGGCAAGCCCCGGCTACCGTTGTTAGAATCTGTCTCTGTCCCGGCCCAGCTGCCCATCCAGCCGGTGCCGCCGTCCTGAGCCCAGATGTTTTCCCCGAGCGTGTAGTCGAATCCCTCGTAAACCACGAGTTCGCCTGACAGGGTAGTCGCCGTGAATAACGCCGCTTGGGCGGCAAAAAGAAACTGTTGTTTTGCTTTCATATTAAGGAGCCAAAGTTCACCGACATCGCTCCTCAAAAGCCTTCTAAAAGCTCTTAAGGAGTGCCGTGGCTTCAAGCCTCTACAAGCTTCAGATTCACCAAAGGCACCAAGCAAATTAGCGCGGCCCTTCTACCCCGTTTTCTGGTGAGCTTGCAGAACGGTATCACGCAAGATAACACAGGGGGCTCGCCCAAGCCCTAGAATTGATGTTGAACAGCTCCTGGATGACTCCGCTTATCTCCCAGCGAAGGAATGCACTAGCCCATAAGGTGGCTAGAAGCGCAGCTATCCTGCGAAGAGAGCTAAGAAGTCGTCGCTAGAGACTGTGAAGGTGAGCCTAGCGGGTCGGGGTATCAATCCGCCCTAGGAGTCTGGCAATTTCCAAGTCGCCGGGATAGGTCACCTTGGGATTGGGATGGTCATTGATCACGAGCTTAACCGCATGACCAATGGCCTCGACAGCTGACACCTCGTCCGTCACCTCAAGACTTTTGGATTGAACGAAGCGATAAGCTTCCAGGATGAGCCGGCGCTCGAAGCATTGGGGCGTCTCCATCGCCCAAAGGTTTTCGCGCGAGACGGCAGCCTGCACAAATTGGCTGGTATCGGCCCTCTTAAGCGTATCAGTGACAGGTCGCGCCAAGCTGGCCGCTCCCATCTCCTCGGAGACAGCCAAGACTTTGGAGATTGAGAGTGGATTGACGATGGGACGGGCTCCGTCATGGATGGCGACTTGTTCAACGTCGCTCCCAAGCGAGAGCAGGCCATTGAGCACGGAGTCCTGCCGCTCGTTCCCTCCCTCGACGCGACGAACCTTTTTTTGGCTTTGGTCAAGGACGAGTCTCGAGAAGCGGGATTCGTCAGTGACCACGATCACCTCGTCAATATCGGCGCATGTTAGGAAGGCTTCGATTGAGTGTTCCAAAACGGTCCGCGAGGAGAGCTGGGCCATCAATTTATCAAAGCCCATCCGGCGGGATGAACCTGCGGCGACGATGATCGCTGCGGTCATGCCAATTTGCTTTGAACCGCTTGGGAGAGAACCTTCCCATCGGCACGGCCCTGGGTCTTTTCCTGCAGAGCTTTCATCACCTTGCCCATATCCGCCCGACTGCTCGCGCCCGTTTCGGCAATCGCTTCGTCGACAGCCTTCTCGATTTCCGCCTCGGTGAGAGGGGTGGGAAGGTATTTCGCCAGAATCTCCATCTCCGCTTTCTCGGTCTCGGCGAGTTCGGGACGCCCGGCGGATTCAAATTGGGCGATGGAGTCTTGCCGTTGTTTGATTTGTTTCCTGATGATGGCGAGTGACTCTTTTTCATCCAAGACACCGTCCGCGCCGCCTTTCACAATGGCGGCATTCTTGATTGCCGATTTGAGGGCACGGAGGGTGGACAGCGTTCTTGTGTCCTTGGCCTTCATGGCCGTCTTCAAGTCGTCGGAAATGGTCTCAGCAACAGTTGCCATGGCGTTAGTCTGAAAAGGGCAGGCAGGCAGCGAAAGTTTTTTTTCCCGCGAAGGTGGACGTGGGCGGCTCGAGGGTTAATCTCGCGCGTGCAAACGTCGAAGGCAGGTAGCATTTATCTCATTGTTCTCGGGCTCGCCCTCGTCTTGGCAGGGGGGATCTTCACTTGGCTGCTGGGCCGGTCTTATCTTCGGGCCAAGGAAATGACAGAGTGGCCTTCTGTTCCGGCGATGATTCTCAAGAGTGAAGTCGAAGAACGGCAGATCGGAGAAAACGTCGAGAAGGACTATCGCTTCGATGTCTTGTTTGGCTATGAGTTCGAAGGAGAGCGCCACACTTCCGATCAATATGGAGTGCGCGGATCAGGATGGAAAAAATCTCGAGAAAAGGTGGAAGCTATCGTGAAAAACTATCAAGTCGGCGACCGTGTAACTTGCAAGGTTAACCCAGAAAATACGTCAATGGCTATTCTTAAGGTGGACACCCGTGCCGCCGGCTATAGCATCTGGTTCCCCCTGTTATTCGTCGTGGGTGGTATCGGACTTATCATCAAGGCTCTATCGAATTTGCTGCGAAAGAATGAGGCCAATCCAAATGATGACGAATCGAGGGAGTCAATTTGAAAAACCATTGAAAAGACTGTTCGACGTTTACAAAAAATTTCTCGGAAGGGGACTCGATTCCTCTTCCAGTATGCCGGTTGGAAAAGAATTTTCAGTAAAGGCGTTAGCCAGTCCACGTAGTGTAAAGAGTTAAGGCGATGAGAGGTGCTCGTAAGAGAGGTACTCTCCCTCTGGGGAAGTATATGGTGACTGGTTGGGCGTTTCTTGTTATGCGCTTTGGATTGCTTTTTGGAGCGATCCTGATGTTCTGGATCATCTTCAACCAAGGAAGGGTTGATTCATGGCTGATCCGCTCCTGTATCGTCTTGGTGGGAGCTGCTATCTTTTCCTCAATCATTGTTTTGCTGAATGGTTCCAGAGTCATTTGTCCCTTATGCCGGGCCCCCTTGTTGACCGCAGGGAGAGCACTCGTGAAGCCGCGGACCAAGCATATCTGTGGTAGTCACAAAACAAGGGTGGCTCTCACCCTGGGATTTTATCGGCGCAACCTCGATTGCCCCTATTGTGCCGAGAAGGTCCGACTTCGCAGTTAGAGACGGTCGAGGGAGCAGCTCGCTGTTCCCGCGTATTTGACTTGGCCTGCTTAATCCGAGCCCATTTGGCTCCGTCTGAGAGTGGCGGGCTTTTCTTGTCGGTAGAGGAGCGGCTTTATTTGTTCCGACAACCAAGGTTGGCGAGCGGCGGGCATGACGCAGCGGGCCTCTCACCCTCGTGGCGCGCTGCTCGAATATGTCGCCGAATGCTAGAGGAAGCGTCGATACGCGACGAGCCTGCCTATCTAGTGCCCCTTTAGTTCTACTTAGTTAAATTTTTTGGGAGACCTGTGGAATGTTTGGCTCGCCGGTCAATGTCGAGCTGTCGGAGCCGGTGGCGTTCTTGAATCTGGGCAAGAAGCTCGGCTTCACTCCTGTTCTTTCGTGGAAGATAGTAATCAAGAAGCTCGGTGATGTCCCGGGCACCCAACAGGGGCTGCTCTGCGCGGGTGAGATCACGGGTCTTTTCTGTAAACAAAAAGGCCAGGCAGACCAAGGCCATGTGATGATGCCAGCCCTTCCAGACCCGCACCTGATATTGGGCCATTCCCAGCTGGCTCTTCGCTTCGTGAAAGGCGTGCTCAATCCAAAACCGCTGTCCCTGCAACCAGGCATCTCGTCTGGCTCCCCCTTCTGGCGGTAGGCTGGTCAGGGTCCACTTGAAGCTCCCGTCTGCATCTTGCCGGATGAGCAGACGACGCTTCCGAGCCCGGGGCCAGCCGCGTTCCCAACACCACACGTCCCGGCTCATGAAGCGGGTGGTCAAGGCTCCCTTCGTTCCTTGGCGATAGCTCACTTGCCGGTGTCCTGTTTCAAACTCCGCTCGCGCGAGCTCTTCCACGCTGACGTACTGGGCGGCGTTGCGGGGGTGTAGCCTCGCGTGCTTGCGGGGACGACCTCCGGTTGAGGGGCCGGGCTTTTCGAGTTGAGGTTCGCTGGTCCAGACTTTGGTGGTCTTGTTAATGTCGGCCACAAAGTGCTCGCCGAGATCCTCAAGCTCGTTGAGAAAGCGGGCGTTACTCCCATAAAGGCTGTCGACTCCGACCCAGCCGAATCCGAGTCCGTTGGCCCGGGCTTCCTTGATCATCTCAAGGGCGAGTTCCCACTTGGCCCGATGGCGGCGCTCGTTTTCAGGAACCTTGGCCTTGTCGCAACGGGCCGGGTCTTCGGCCCAGCTCTCGGGTAAAAACAAACGGAAGTCGGTCAAGGCCATGCGCTTGCCGTCTCCCAGGCTGGCAAAGACGGCGACCTGGCAGTTCTCGATTTTGCCAGCCCGGCCCGACCATTGCCGCTGCACCCCGACCGAGGATTTTCCTTTCTTGAGAAAACTGGTTTCGTCGATGAAGAGTCCGGTTTGTTTCGGGCAGCTCATCATCCGGCCGGCATCACGGGCGACTTGCTTCATCAGTCCGCGGTAGCACCACGGGGAGGAGCTGATGAACTGCTCCATGCCCTGATAGTCGCTACTAGAAACATCGTTATTTATGGTTTCAATGTTCTTGCGCCTTTGCTTGCCGAGGAGTCCCGAGAGGTAATGGCGGGCATGCTCCACACTGTTCATCCCGCGTTGAACGAAGTGATGTTCGTAGTGTCGGCAAAAGTCCATGAACAACCGTGCCACAGACCTCAGGGCGGTGGCGTCATCTTTTTTTTTTTGCAGCACCTGACGTCGGGGCGACTGCAGTTTGTTTGGGTTCTCGTCTTGTGGCGTCACCCTCTACAACGGTAGCGGGGCAGACGTTCTTTCAAATTTAACTAAGTAGAATTAGACCGCTTCTGAAAAGTTAGTTCGTTTATCGCCGAGACAGCTTTTTCCGAGGGCAAGGCGCGAGGAGGCAGTTGGTCGGGACCAATGACCGACGAGTAACGCAGCCATCGGGTCAAGCTGTCCGGAACCCGGGTAGCTTCTTTCGTAGAAAGCTGACCACCAAAATTGGGCAAATACCCGATAGGCGAAGAGACTTTGAGAAACGGTCTAAGCCAGAGGTAGCCAATTCCGAATCCATAAGCTCTCATGACTTGGAGAGCGTTCCGCTTCATCCATTCCGGTGATCGTTATTAACGAGAGATTTCGTAATTAGTTGATGAGCAGGAAGTCAATAGATTTTCCTAGCTCTCGACTGTCTTCCGAGTCCTTTCCTAAAAGGATAACAAAGAATGACCGGGATCAGTTTTGTTTCGTTTTCGTATAATTATTGCGAGAATGTGCTATATGTAATGGCGTGAAAATTAATATCGGTTTTTGAGAGAAATGTCTCGTCAGATGAGTTCTGTGAGTATAGATGGTTTTTAGTCATCTCAAACGGTTCTCAGTAAAGAGGAATCGATATAGGGGAGGCTGGTGAATATGATGAAGGTTCATTGTCTAGTGCCGTTGCAACTTATCATTTTTCTTGTGTTTGCAGGGAATCTCTTCGCTGCTCCTTCCTGGGAGAAACCTAAGATGTCGCTGGGCTCCTTGGGGATTGATGGCGGGCTAGACCAGAGTTTCTATCTCGGAAGTCTCTCAGGTTCTCCAGAGTTCGCTTTTCCAATTTATTTGGAGCATTCGCTGCGGGTGGACGATCCCATGAGCGAGTATAAAATCAGTCAGCTGGAAAGCTATGTCGTTCCCGAAGGCCGGGAGGAAGTGTTGTGGGTGCAGCCGGGAGGGCGTCGGACCGTTTTTAAGCGCGGCGAGATTCTCAAAACGGAACCGGAAGAGGTCGAAGAAGACTGGGTGGCGGTGGAGCGTGCGCCCCTGAGCTATGATTTTCTGTCGTCGGATGGTTGGCGCTATCGTTATGAGCAAGGAGCGTTACGTTCGCTGCGTTCCCCGTCGGGGCGGCACTTGATCTTTGAGACTTCAGGCATTCTGGTTTCGAGAATCTATCAGCAGACCGAATCGCGAGAGGTCACTTTGTTGACCGCAAAGGAGAACGACTTGGGGCAGCCCGAAGAGGTGGTCATTGGGCCGGTCACCCATCGCTTTCAGTATGGAGGAGAGCAGGATTTGCTCGCTCAGTGGCAAGCGAGCACCACGGGGTATCAGGCGGTGAATTTTTCCTACAATGAGGACTTTCTCATTTCCTCCATCGGTTTTCCGGGCGGAGATGAGCTGAGCTATGTTTGGGGAGGGCGTGACGGGGCCTGGCAGTCCGATGTTGATTGGAAGCTTCCCCAGGAAGGCGCGGGCTGGTTCTTGGCCCAGGACGCTCACTACAGTTATCGCTACGGGATTTCCAAAGAGGGCATTAACTTGTCCCGCACCGACCCCGCTGACTTCACGGATGGCTTTGTCTATAATCCCAGAACGCAGAAAATGGTCATCAAGAACCGGGATGGCGGCGAGGTCACTCGGTTCTATGGGGTGAGGGGGGAAGAGTATGGTCGTCTAGAGAGTGTGCGCGACCCGCGGGGGCGGGAGGCGGTGAGTTTGACTTATGATGAGGAAGGGCGGGTGAAGACCCGCAAGGTGCCTGGGTCTGCTCCCCTACGCTACGAATATGATGACCAAGGGCGTCTGGCTGCGGTCTATCGTCTGGCGGAGCTGAACCAGAAGTTTGAGTATAAAGGCGACTCTCAAAAGCCCAGTGTGATCACCAACGCGCTCGGGGATTCCATTCGGATTCGCTACAATGAGGCGGGGCAGGTGACGCGCTACCAGACTCTCGATGGTGCGGTCTATGAGTATGAGTATGATGACCTTGGTCAGCTTGTGGTTGAGAAATGGCCCATGGGCTATCAGCGCAGTATTGAGCGCGATGAGTTCAATCGCGTGGTGAAGAGGATTCATCTCGATGGCAGTGAGACCATTTATGAATACACGGGAGAGAATCGCCTCGCATCCGCTCAACAGGGCGGGACGAAGTGGGACTACCAATACGATGAGTCCGGGATGCTGGCACAGCTCAATCGGGATGGCGAAATGTGGCAAAAGATCGAGCGCGAGAAGCTCGCCGGAATGGACGGTGAAGTCGTGAAGAGGATTCGTGCGGATGGCAAGTCGAGCAGCTATCAGTTGGATGCCAAGGGCAACGTGAAGAAGGAGGTCGATCCCTTGGGAAACACCACCGAGTATCAACATGACGAGCTAGGTCAACTCGCTGGCTGGAAAGATGGCCGTGGGGTGGTCGCTGAGTTCGAGCGCGATGCTTTCGGACGCGTTTCCGAAGTGGAGACCGAGGGGGTGAAGCCTTTATCGATGGCCTACGATCAAACCGGACGACTCACCCGGCGCAAAACCGGCGAGCAGGATATTCAGTATCGTTATAATCGAGAAGGCCAATTGAGTCAGATCGATTACGGCAAGGGCGAAACCATCGACTACCAATATGACAGGTACGGTCGTATTTTCGTCGCCACCACTTCCCAAGGAGTCAAGACCACCTACACGTGGGACGCTCTTGATCGCAAGACCAGTGAACGCAACGACATCCCCGGCGGAGTCTGGACCCTCGTGAAGTGGGAATACACTCCTGGCAGTCGTAAGGCCATGGTTGCGGTCTACCAAAATGGGGACGACCTTGAACACCGCCTACAGGAAACTCGCTATCAATACGACCTTCTCGGACGCTACTCTGGAATCTTCGTCAATGGGGAGCAGAAAATTTGGTATGAATATGGCCCGAAGTCCCGCCAGCTCGCTCGCAAGCGCTTTGCGAATGGTTGGACCATTGACTACGGCCATCACCCCGACGGACGCCCCGCGTCCATCCTTGCCAAAGACGACAAAGGCCAGGTCATCAAAGATGTCACTTATGAGTGGGGAGACGATGGCAAGCTCGCCAGTCGCGTCCTTGATGGAGTCCTCCACGAATATCAATACGATCAACTGGGACGTCTCACCGCTGTTGAAAAGCGGGAAATCGCGCAGACGGCAAAATCGGCGGGCGACAAAGCCCCCGAGAACTGAAGTTTCCTCGTCAGAAATAACCAAAAAGAAGAAACACTATAAAATGAAAAGAAAACCAATAGCCCTTGCTCTCGGAGCAAGCGTCGCTGCCTCAGCAAGCCTGTGCGCAGCTATCTCATCAGAGAAATACGTCTACGATGCCTCTGGGAATGTCGTAGAGAAGCGAATCGGAGAACAAGTGACTCGGTTTGACTACGACGGAAACCTCCTTAAAGAGAGCGTTCTCAATGCGAGTCAAATACAGTACCTCTACGATGAGGCCGGACGTCTTATTGCTGAAACAGAAGAGGATCAAGTTATTCGTAAGTTATATTATCAATTTGCAGATAAAGTTATCCGTGTTAAGGACGGAAGGGAGAGTACGGAGCTTTTCTATAATGCCGAAGGTCAGCTAGTGGGAACTAGTTCGGGCGGAAATCTTAAAACAATTGCTTGGGATGGTTTGGCTATAGTTTCTCGCGGTGAAGATGTTCATGCGAACGAAGAGCATAGAGTGGGAGGTGTTCCTGTACTGGTTGGAGAGCAGGTGTCTGTCTTCGATATGTTAGGCACGACTTTATCTATTGGTAACAAGGCCATGAATTCGAGTGCTTTCGGCGAGGGAATGAGTCGAGGCCTATTCACCGGAAAGCCTTATGTTGAGGCGATTGATGGCTTTGTCTTTAAGCATCGAAGTTATTCGGCCTCACGGCTACGTTGGAATTCAGCAGATCCCTTGGGCTTTCCTGACGGTCCGAATAATTTCGAATATGTAAGCGGAAATCCATTGGGAATTGTAGATCCCGATGGTTTGGCAGGTCAAATTGTTGACCCGTTGGATGATCCTCTTTTTGCTCCCGCAGGTTGGGAACAATACAAAGAGTTTTGGAATGCTCGTGATGACCATCCACTCGTTACTACTACCAATCATACTGGTGGCGGTTGGCCAACAGATCAAGATCCGTGGTCTTATCCTCGGAAATATGGCTATGAGTTTAAGCGCGAGGATATTGCTCAGATTGAGCAACCAATTCCAAGGGGGGATAGTATTACCATGAGTTCATCGACCTCGAAGTCCAAAGGTTCAAATGCAAGTGTTAATTTCTTTGAAACTGTGAGTATTGGGATTAGTGAGGCTGCAGGGCAGACTCATGGAATTACTGTTACGGTTTCAGCTCCTGATAAACCTGGCCTATATAAGGCAAGAGGATATAGAGAGGAGGTGTATAGGTTATGGTATCTAGATTACGGAAATGGATTCGTTTATTCCCCTGCGCATACTGCTTATCAAGGTGGAGCGTTTGTTGGATATACTCCCGCGATTCTAGGCGATGCCATTGAACATTAAAACCCGTAGTACTGCGTATACCATGCCGAGGCCGATTCTTCCTAAGCTGCTAGGTGCTGCCGTCATTTTTTTGGCTGGAGCAGGGGTGGGTCTCGGTATATTTTTTATCCTGAAACCTTCGAGAAATGAAGTAAATTACATTAACGATAAAAAGTCGAGCGTAACATCCAAAAGTCTAAGCGTAAATTCTAGCCAAGAATCTGATTCCTCATTAATTGAAGATATAAATCTTGACGCGTCTGAAGTAGATAGTATCGAGATGGAATTGGTTTCGCTACTTCGGGAAAGAGGCGGCCAAGGGGCCTTGGATTTCTATTTGAGCTTGCCTTCTGGTGAACGAAGGATGAGAGGCGTGACTGGTGCACTTCTTAAGATTTCCCGAGATGAGGGCATCGAGCGAGCGATACAATTAGTGATGACTTTGAGTGAGTCAGATATTCATGGAATGACTATACCAAATTTTTTCATACCTGTGGATGAGAGAGATATGCTCAGAGTGTTGTCGGGCTTACGTCTTGTGAAGAATGAGAGTCTGCGGAATCAATGTCTACAGATGATATTTGAAAGAAGTTCAGAATTTGATTTGGACGAGGTGATAGTTTTGATTTCGAATAGTCAATTAGAAGATGAGGCTGCAGGGTTCCTCGAGATGTTCGTGGCAACTCGGATGGCAGTTGAGCGACCGTTTGAGGCAGCAGAAATAACTAAGCTCCTATCGCAAGAGCAGAAATCCACCTTAGCCCCTGATTTGATGAGAAATTGGCCCAGTGACCTTCTTCCAGAGGCCAGCAAATGGCTCTTTGAGAATAATCTGACTTCTCACGCTTTGAATTCTTCGCTTTTGGCGTTGATCGAAGCGAATCACAGCGAGAATGCTGAAGCCGTCGAATCTCTTTTGGAGGAACTCCCTCCTGGAAATGCCTCTGACAACGCCCATGCATATTTTTGTGAGTTACTTTTTAATTTCTCGGTATCGGATGCGAGCAAATGGGTCTTGGGCTTGAAATCGAGCGATGGCAAAGATATTGCAGCTCGAGCGTTTTTGTCGAAGATGGTCACCGAGTCTTCAGGGGATGCCATTGACTTTGCCCTAAATAGTGTCAATTCAGATAGTGAAAAATTAAAGTATATGAGTATGGTCGCCGCTTCCTTGGGAGAAAAGGGAGAAGGAGATGTGATATCTTCGTTGAGAGAAAATGAGAGAATTCCTGAGGAATTAAAGGATGTTGCTATTTCTAGTGCCTATCGATCCTGGGCGTTGAGCGACCCGTCCTCCCTTGTCGGCGATGAGGAAAATTCGGCATTAGCCTTGGAAGATGATAAAGTTCTAGCAAACGTGATACTGTCGTTGGGAAGTAGATCTCCCAAGGACGCGGTATTGTGGGTGACCGAAAGTGATTATGGTAGTCCTGAGGCTGTTGGTCTTGCTTATGAGAGGTGGGCCCGCAGGGAGCCTACGCTTGCTGCTGAATGGGTAGTCAATGTTCCTGAAGGGGTGGCACGTGATAGCGCGTACTCTGCCATCGCAAAATCTGTTCAGTTTTCCGACCCTGATTCAGCGCGGGAGTGGTGCGAAGCGATAGCTGACGACGAGATTCGAATCGAAACGGTAAGGGAAATATTTGGGGCAGATTAGAGCCCCTTGCCTCAAATTTAATCTATTATCAGTTATAGTCGGTTTCGCAATATTTTTTATGTATACATAAAATGAATTCTAGTAGATTTTTGTTTTTGAGTGTTGGTGTTGTCTTGTTGAGCATGATTCCATGGTTTTGGAGTCTTTTGGAGTCCAGGACTTTAGTGAGAGATAGTCCGCGGGCTCAATATATGAATGGCCTTAGTTCGATTTGCTTCCTAATCGGTGCCGAGGACTGGGGAAGTGCATTTTGGCATGAAGGGAAGAGGATTCGCGAAGGTTCAGTTTACTTGGACTACTCGGTTGTAAATCAGGAAAACGTTGATGTATTACTCGACGCGGCGCGAGATGCTTCAACGGTTTTCGGGGATGCAGGAACATGGGGGACAAGTCAAAATAAAGATCTAGATGCGAAGAAAATACTGCGTTTTCGGGTTCCAGAAGAACATCAAAGATATTACAAAGATGCTATAGATTTATCCCAAAAGTCATTTCTTGAAAGGCGATGAAATAGAGTGTGAACTTAAGAGTTAACCTAAGAGTTTTTTGATCTTATTTTTAACATGTTTTTCTTGGGAGGCTTATGCTCAGTCTCAAATTGTTGGGTTGGAAAGTCGAAGTCATTCATTGCTAAGACAGGTCCTCGAAGAAGAGGTTGTCGATCATGAAGCCTTGCGTTTCCATTTTGAAGCGATTGTTTCCGGATTAGAGAAAGGCGATGAGAATGCGAAGGCTTTTGATCGCTGGATAGAATTCTCTGTGAAGAAAGATATTTCTCAGGAGGCTGATATTTTAAGAATGAAGATGGGTGCAGCTGAAGATCGACCCAAGAATGCACTTCAGTTGTTGGAGGTTCGCGAGGGAGTTTGCCGGGTGTTTTGTCTTTGTTTTGTGTGTTGTATGCGAGCGATTCGGATTCTGGCTAGGCATGTGGTGGCGTTTTGGAAGTATAGTGGAGGAGGGAGGAATTTTGCGGCGGAGTATTAAGATATGGAGATAGAAGAGTGGGTGATTGTGGAGCCACTTCATTCCCTTCCCCAAAAGGGAGTGCGTGAGAAGACTAAGGCGGGAGGCTTCAATTTTCTAGTGTGGTATGCATTGGATAACTATCCGGAAGAGGTGGTTCCGTATGGTCGGGATGATTTTTGCGTGTTTTGGATAGCCTGTCATTTATCCGACGGAGCGGAGGAGCTGTAAGTTTGTAAGTATAAAGTTTTTTAGATGGGTGTAGATATGGATTTGAATGTTGTTTGTTTAGTGCTTTTAGCGCTGTCGTCTGTCGAGGTGTTGGGCTTTGAGGGCCAAGATGGATATCTGAGGGAAAAAGTGGTAGAAGAAGATGAAATTGGCCATGAGAAGTTGCTTTCTGTTCTCCAACCTGTTGTTGCTGGTTTGTCTACGTGTGAAGCCAAAGCGTCGGCAGTGGGACGTTGGATGCTGACAGGTACTTCTGAGAAACCGTTGGAGAAGATTAAAATGGGTTTTATCGAATGCCGTCCCAAGAATGCGTTGCAATTGGCTGAAGCTCGACAAGGGGGGTGTTACGAATTCAATATTTGCTTCATTTCTTGTATGCGCGCTCTGGGAGTCTCTGCTCGGATGGTTACGGTTGGTTGGTGGTATTCCAATAAGACTCATCAGGGAAATGGAGGACACTTTTTTTCAGAATATTGGGATACAGAGAAAGAGCAGTGGGTAGTGTTTGACGCCCCGGATCGACATCTCACACCAGAGTTTTTCACGCGGCGAATTGAAGAAGGAAGATGGAATACTTTGGCCTACTATGTTTTGGACTCTAATCCTGTCGAAGTGGATCCGGTTGGGCGAGGAGACTGGTCAGGCTGTCTGAATCGGAGTCATCACTTTACCAGTGTTTATGAAATGAGGGCGACTGTGGGGGGGGGATTTCAAGGAGATGATGAGGCGTGTGCCCAGATTTTGGTATGGAATTCCGGGAGCTGGCGAGCTGTTCTGAACGGGGATATCATACCCTCCTCTCAAAAGGAGGATGCGGAAGTCAGTTTTCAGGTGGCTAAAGGGGCTGCCAGTAATCGTCCTGTTTTAATTACGGTGGCGAATGATGGGCAATTTAAGTGCGCTTTCGCTAAACCGGAAGACGGACTGGCTGAGATTTCGTTGGCAGAACTCAAAGAAGGGGAGTGGTTGCAATGGGGAACGTTTGTGAGAAGAAATGAGCACTAAAATGGGTGGGATGTATACGTTTTCGATCCGGTTAGGTTCAATAATTTTGTGTCGGGATTTTGGTTTTTTAGTGACAGCAACATTATTATTTGCTTTGTCTCCTATTTGGGTGGGGGCTGCTCCTTACTATGATGGATCGGCAAGTAGTGATGAGCGCGAGTATGTTTACGAGTATTTGGATCAAATTGAGTTGAAGGAGGCGGAGGCGTTCGGGAAGATTCAAGGAGACCATGCGGTCTATGTGGCTAAGAGGATGGGGTATATCGACCGTGATGTGATGGATGCAGCTTCTTTTTGTTCCCATATTCTCGCTGCACAAAGGGTGAGGGAACGCTTCTACAAGGAGAAACCGTTGAGCGATGGCCAGTTCAAGCGTTACCTGCTACCGCTGCGGATCAAGCACGAGTATACGCGGAGGAATTGGTTGCCTGCCTTGCAGAACAAATTTTCACCTTTGACTGAGAGTGCTAAAACAGCAGATGAAGCTGCCGAGATCATCTTTACTTGGGTTAAGGAAAATTTAGCTCTGAAATCGCAAAGAGAATTTTATCAGATGACCACGGGAGGCGATTTAGACGTCTTCAGTGTCTTGGAGGAGAGGGAGGTCCATGAGATCAGTCTTTCGATTTTTACGGTAGCGGCCCTGCGTTCAGCAGGAGTGGCTGCTCGTATAGTTTGGGCTCCCATGTTACGCGGAGAGCGAGGGGGGAAGCTGTGGTTAGAGTATTGGAGTGAGAGTGAGGAATGGGTGCCTTGGATGCCATCGATTGCAAAGAAGATTCAGGAAAAGGAGGACCTTGTGAAGTGTTTGCAAGGAAAAGTTGGCCTGATTCTTGTTCATCAAGATGATCCTAAGAACGTGACCGAGAGATATTTTCCTGTCTGTGAGCTGAGCTTTGAGATCGAGGATAAAGACATTCGTTCACAGATCTTCCTACTTGGGAATCAAGGCTTGATTGCAATTGAGGGTCATGCTTCCAATGGATTGGGCAGAGGAAAAGTGATGAAGGTTGCACGGGGGGGGGATTTCTATCTAGCGCTAGCAAAGCACGATGTTGCTTACTTTTTAACTAAAGTGAATTTGAAGCCCGAGGAGAAGCGTTTGGTTGTCTTGTTGGAAGACGGAAAGCCACGGGTCTTGAGGGGGAACTAGGACAATCATAAAAAATGAAGTTATCGAAAATTGGGGTTCTTGTTGGAGTGAGTTTCTTGTTCTGGAGCTTTTCCTGTGAGAATAATGAAGTATCACACGGAGAGGAGCAGGCAGAGGAGCAGAACAAAATCCAGGCTGAATCAGTTGATGCTTTTGCTTATGAAGAGGGAACGAACCCCTGGCAGGGCAACTTAGCTAGTGCAATACGAGCAGCGACCGGATGGAAAACAACCTCGAAGCTGACTCAGGAAGATGTCTTGTCGATCACGTCTCTTGATTGTAGCCGCAAAGGCCTTAAAAATCTGAATGGAATTGAGAAGCTCAGAAATTTGGAGGAACTCACTGCTTCTTCTAACTTAATTACTGACCTTTCGCCTCTCATGCACCTGGAGCAGCTGAGAGTGTTAAGGTTGAGCGGGAACCGAATTCGGGACTTGAGTCCCTTGGTCGAACTTCCCAATCTCGTGGAGCTAGAACTTGATAATAACGATATCGACGATGCAAGAGTACTCAGTCAATTGAGCGCTCTTCAGCAGCTCTCTCTTGCTGGCAATGTCCTCAGAGAAGACGGGGGCTTGTTATCATTGCCAGCGCTGAGCCACCTGTCCCTTGCGCATAACGAAATTAGTTTTCTGTCGAGTTCCAAATTGAGCCCCAGCTTAGTAAGTCTGGATCTGACCTGCAATGATCTAGATCTTACTAAAGGCGGTCCGGTCAAAAACACGATTGATGAACACCGTAAGCGTACTCGTATTAGATATGTTCCGCAATCAGATCCATTGTTAGAAGATTCGTATCTGGAAATGGCTGTTCGACGAGCACTGAAGAAGCCTTGGAGCAAGCTGGCGGCGGAGGATTTGCGCTCTCTCAAGAGACTCAATCTTTCTAAAATTCCTGTGCGGTCTTTGGCAGGTTTGGAGCATGCAAAAGAGCTGCACACTTTAAATATCTCTAACTCAAAAGTGACGAGCCTGTCGCCATTAGCAGAGCTGAAAGAGCTTCGGGTTTTGGATATAGGACGAACTTCACCTGAGAGTTTGAGGCCTTTGAACAGTTGTGTGAATCTAGAAGTTCTTAAAGTGGCCACGTTGAGAAATTCATATTTTAATGAGCTGGGTTTATTGCCTAACTTGAAGAGTTTTTCTTGGAGAAGAGGGGTTTGCGAAAACTTAGGGTTTCTCCTGAATTTTCCAAACTTACGAGGACTTGATTTGACTAGAACTCCCGTGGAGAATCTGTCAGTACTCGAAAATTTAGCTCAACTTGAAGTGTTAGACGTGACCGCAGTCAGGTCTGAGGATTACTCGGCTATAGGAAAGTTAAGCAAGCTTAAGGTTCTCAATGTTTCTGAGAATGGTCATATGAATGCAACTTGGCTCGATGCGTTAAGCGAGCTTGAAAAGCTTAACATATCTTATACAATCTTGGAAACGCCTTCTGTTGTGGGAAGTCTCACAAATTTGAAAGAGTTAATGGCAATTCAAAGTGGTTTTGCGGAAGTGAGTTTTTTGTCTCCGCTTAAGAGACTTGAAGTTCTCACTCTCCCTAAGAACCGAATACGTTCGCTGAATGGCCTACAGGGTTTAGCAAATTTGAGAGTGCTACGTCTTCCCAATAATAGGGTGATTGGTGCTAAGCCGTTGCGATCTTTGACAAGATTGGAAAGTTTGAATTTGTCAAACAATTTTCTTGAAAGCAAGGAGGGGATTCCGACCTATCTCATAGAGGGAAAAGATCTGTTTCTGGTGGGGAACCCTTTTGGGGCACCCTCTTTATTTGCTGACCCGATATTGGAGCTAGTCGTTGCTCGGAGCCTTAAGAAAAATTACGGCGGTCTTGTTCCAGAGGACTTGGAAGAGCTGACTCAGCTAAGAATTAAGAATATGAATGTTTCGTCATTGGAGGGACTCGAGCTTGCGGAGAATCTAGATTCTTTGTTTATTGTTAACTCAAAGGTTAGAGATATTTCTCGATTGTCCGAGTTGAGCTCTCTCAATTCCTTAACTATCGCTGGTTCTCCCTCTGAAAACTTGGGTTCCCTGAAAGGGTGTATAAACCTGGAGGTTTTCAACGCGATCGGGCTGAGCGATTCTGATCTTGAGGATTTGGGGCAGCTTTCTGAGCTCAAAATCTTTTCATTGGATAAAGGGATTTGCGAAAATTTAGATTTTCTCCTAAAGTTTCCAAATTTGCGTAGTCTTAAGGTCGCGAATACTTCTTTAGATGATATATCGGCTCTGAACGAATTGTCTCAGTTGGAGAGGCTGGAAATCAGAGCTGTTCGAAGTAAGGACTATTCGGCGATAGGAAGTCTAAGAGGTCTAAACGATCTCAATATTTCTGAGAACGGTAGAATGATTGCGCCTTGGTTGTCTGAGATGAGCGGGCTTGTGAAGCTCAATATTTCAAATACCTTCTTGGAGGATCCTGCCGTTATTGGAAGTCTTACGAATCTAAAAGAGTTAATGGCTGTTCGAAGTGGTTTTAAGGAAGTGAGTTTTCTTTCCCCTCTTCAAAAGCTTGAAGTTCTAACGCTTCCTAGTAGTCAAATCGACTCTTTGGAAGGTATAGAAGGTTTAGAAAGTTTGAGAGTCCTACGTCTTCCGAATAATAGGCTGAGTAGCGCCAAGGCGTTGCGGTCCCTAACGAACTTGGAATATTTGAATCTCTCATCCAATTTCCTTGAGAGTAAGGAAGGTATTCCGGTTCACCTTAGTGAGGGTGAGAACCTTTTCTTAATCGATAATCCCTTAGGGCGGGAACCTGCGGTTTTCGCCGATGTTAAGTTGGAGTTTGCGGTCTCGAATGCTTTGAGCAAGGAGTTTGGAACTCTCTTGGAAGATGATTTGGTCTCGCTCACGCAACTCGATTTAAGCGGTAAGAATGTTTTATCTTTGCGAGGTCTTGATTCTGCCGAAAATCTAGCTGTGTTGAATCTTTCGAATACAAATTTGAAAGATCTATCCCCTCTCTCTGAGTTGAAGAATCTCCGTGTTCTTAATGTCGCTGGGACTTCTCCTGAAAGTCTCGAATTTTTAAGGCATTGCGTGAGTTTAGAAGTTCTTACGGTAGATGGGGTGCATGACGTTAAACTTCGTGAACTAGAGGTTCTTCCGAGGCTCAAGCGACTTTCCTGGAGGTGGGGAGTCTCTGAGGACTTAGGATTCTTGAAAAATTTCCCAAATTTGAATTATCTTTTTCTAACTGGGTCTGACGTTAAGAATGTGTCCTATTTAGGGACGATGACGCAGCTGAAAGAGTTGGATATATCTGCCGTTCGATTCGCCGATTTTGAGCCAATAGGTCGGTTGAGTGAGCTGGAAAAATTAACTATTAATCAGATTGGGGAAATAAGAGCTCCCTGGCTTTCGAATTTGGTTCACCTAGAGAGCATTCAGGCGAGTTATACCGAATTTGAAGAAGGCTCTGTTCTTGAGAATCTTCCTCATTTGAAGGATTTTGATATTTACTAGTGATCCAGAATGAGTTGTTTTCCGTGAATGCGGTGAGTTCAGTCTTGAATTAAAGAATCCGCAAAGAGTTTTGAGGTTTTTTCTTTTGTCCTAGTAAGTTAGCGTAAATGGATCTAACTGCAAGCTGGCAAAAGTCTATTTCTGGCTGTTTCCAATTTTGATCTCGAATTCTAATTACAATGGAAGGAACCTACTTCTTTGGAGATCATCTGCGGTGGAATCTTGGGTGGGAAAACCCGAATCCGGCGGGTGCATTCGTGGCGATGTGGATTCCGCTGCTCTGGAGCTTAGCTAAGTCGGGGCAGAAGGAGGCGAGAAGAGCAAGTTTGTGGAGCTGGTTTGTCTTGGGGGTCGAGTTGGGGCTGTGGTTTCTGCTTTGCAAGACTTATAGCCGAGGAGCGCTGGTGGCGCTTGGGGTGGCAGGCTTGATCTATTTTCTATGGGGGTGGTGGAAGGAGGGACGCAAGGCGGCCTGGATGCAGGGAGGGGTCAGGATTTTGGGGGTGGCTGCCCTGCTGGTGACAACCGGATTTCTGGATCGGATTGAGCCGAGTTATGTCGCGACTGATGCTTCGGCGGGGAACCGGCTCACCTTGTGGAAAGGGGGGCTTGAGATGATTGCGGTGGAGCCTTGGACGGGGTGGGGGCGGGGGGAATCGGGACCCGGCTACATGCACTGGTTCCAGCCGGTGGAAGAAAGCGAGGCTTATGCTGGAATGGTGAATAGTTATCTCCACGTTGGAGTGGAGCGGGGATTGCCTTTTTTGGTGGGCGTTCTGGGTGTTACCTTGATGATGGTGGGTTTAGCATTTGTGAGTGCTTCAGACCGGGAGCTGAGGAATCGTAAGGCTAATGTTGCTCATCTCTTGGGAGGTTTAGGGGCGTCTCTATTGGTATTCCTTGGGGTAAATTTTTTCAGTACTTTGTGGATTTTCGAAAATCTCTGGTGTCTGCCACTGGCGAGTGTGCTGTTGATTTTCGGTGGCTCTTGGAGGCTGCGAGCACAAGTATTTCTTCCGTTGCTCGCCAAGGTAATTGCCTGTTCCATTGTAGTGGCGATCTTTCTTGGGGTTCTTATTTATGGGATTTCTCGTTCGATAGACAATGAGCTGAAAATTGAGCGGAAGGGAGAAGCGGTGTTGGTGTTGAGTCGGAAAGAGCAGGATAAGAACGTGCGAAGAATTCTTATGTTTCCAGATCGATCCACTCTAGGTGAAAGTTGGGGAAAAGAGATTCGGCGTCTGATTGAGGATGAACATTTTCGTGATGTTGAGGTTGTAGTCGCGACAGAAGCGGTGCCGCGCGGAGGCGAGGGGTTTGAATTGATTGTGGCTAGTGGATCGAGGTATCAAGAAGGTCTGAAAGCTGCGACGAACCATCCGGCGAGCCCTTTGATTTTGGTCCACCCCAAGGGTAAGCCTTTTGTTATTGATGAAGTGGAGAACGAGGTGACGCTGGTGTTGCCTTTCGTGGATACCGATGGGGCAGGAAGAATTTGGAGGCGCGAAGGGCGCAAGCAGAAGTGGAAAGTGAGGGTAAACGCGGGTGTCGGGCAGGATGTCCGATTGGTGTGGCCTCAGGTGATTTATGAGGCTGACGGGCTCTATTGAGGGGAATTTTTCATTCCCCAAAGCGCCGGTGACAAGAATTCACGAAATTCCACCCATAGGGTTGAGTAGACAGGCTGGTTTTAGTCCTTTCGTTGAAATGTTAGATTGACGCTGAAACTGATGGAGGGGACGTGGCTGTAGTAAGGTCCATCTCGGGAGACGAACAATTGGAATGATGAAGATGGATCAATATGGTTTGATTTTAGGCGCTTTGGCGTTGCTTGGAGGAGCTGTTCTTTTGATGGTGAAGAAGAAAGACTATGGGATGGAGAATGTGACTCTAGGTCGTGAATCTAGTAGCGAACGTGAAGTTGCAAAGCGCTCTTCAGTTCCGGGGGGTGACATTAAAAGGGATCAATTGTTGCCCGGTGAAGTGAGATTGCGATTCAATCCCTCGAAACATCCATTCTCATCGGTAGATGCAGCAGAGGCTTATTACGCGAAATACAGGAGTTTGCTTTTTCCCGATGCTGCTGATTCTCGTTTGAGAGATGCGGAGGTGCTGGCCAGTCTTAGAAGCGGGAAGAATCTTCACTTGGCTATTGGTCAGGTTGGTGAATTGGAGATTGTGGATGCAGTTCCGTATCTCCTGAAGTTTTTGTCTAAATCGGAGGATCCGAGCATTCAACGACTATCGGCAAGACTATTAGCTCAATTTGGGAAGCCTGAAGGATATGAGTTTTTTTTGGAAAATTACGGGTCAAGTAAATTGTCGCCCAATCAGCTTTTGTTTGAGATAGTGACTTTTTATGGAAGGGAAGAATATGTTCCTCGGATTAGAGAAATGCTAACCCAAGAGATGGAAAAGGGAGCATGGCATGGGCGTTCGCTAGCGAGGATATTGGCTTTCTTTGGTGATGACGCAGCTCTGGATTTTTATCTCCCCAAGCTGAAGGGTAAGCCTGATTTTGATGATGTGGATATGGCTCTGATTGCGAATATTCAGAGTGAGGAGTTGGTTGCCCCCTTAACCAGGCAGCATCAGGAGAGTCGTCAAACGGGGGCTAAGCTTGCTGCTGCCTATGCGCTTACTAAGCAAGGGGAGCTAGAATACCAAGATGAGATCATCGATACGGCTTTGCTAGGAATAAACATGCCGAATGCGAGAGAACATCCCGTTCAATTCCAATCGTGGTCGGTACAGAATGGAGGTGAGAATGGCTCAGGAATATCCGGTGCGATGGGCTACCTGCCCGAGATCAAAACTGTCGAAAGCGTGAGAGCACTTGAGGAAATTGCCGCTACTGAGAACGCCTACTCGATAGAAGCTATTATCGGGTTGGCGAAGATGGAGACACGAGAAAGTCGAGATGCGTTGCTTAGGCTCACTGAGGAGGTTAGGGGAACATCGAGGCAAAATTATTTGGCAAAGGCATTAGCCTTGTATGCGGACGAGGAGGCTGCCGCCGCTGCCTCAAGTTTGTTTGATAGCGAAAAAGTGAAGAATCTTAGCTTCTTCTTAGCTGAAACCAAGGGAAGCGCAGGCCTTTTCGATGAGCGTATCAAACGGTGGTAGTGTGCTTTTGTCGCGCATCCCTGATACGTGGGACGGGACAAAGAGCGGAAAGTGGCCGAAGTCTTCCCCAAAAAGCCTTCTAATGGTTGGCGCCCGAGGCGCGGGAGCCACAGGCATCGACAGAAGGCTTGCGGGATTCTCTTCTCACGAAGAGGGCGCTTCTGTTGGAAATATAGGGTGGGGGCGGATTAGGAGACGGAATCGAGCTTGAACGCCTTGTGCACCACGCGGGCCGCTTCCTCGATTTTCAGCTCGGGAACAGTGACCGAGATCTTGATTTCCGAGGTTGAGATCATGCCAATGTTGATCCCGGCTTCGCCAAGCGCCTCGAACATCTGGGCGGCAACTCCCGAGTGCGAACGCATCCCGATGCCGACTACCGAGAGCTTGGCAATACCGGCTTCGGTCTCGATCTTGGCGGTGTCGGATAGTTCATCAACGACTGGCTTGAGCGCAGCTTGAGCGCGGCCGAGGTCATTGGTGTGCATGGTGAAGGAGTGTCGGGCCCGACCATCGGAGGCGATATTGGAGACAATCATGTCGATATTGATCTCGTTCTCAGCCAGGGGCTTGAGGATGCGGGCGGACATGCCGGGCTGATCCGGGATACTGGTGATTGTTACGCGGGCTTGAGAGCGTTCGATGGAGACGCCACGGATGACGACGGATTCCATGCTGGGGTGTTCTTCTATCACGATAGTGCCGGGGTTGGTGTTGAGAGAGGAGCGGACCTCGAATTTGACGCCAAATTTCTTTGCGAATTCGACTGAGCGGGACTGCATGACCTTGGTTCCGACGGAAGCCAGTTCGAGCAGTTCATCATATGAGATTTCCTTGAGCTTGCGAGCATCAGGGACGATGCGGGGATCGGCGGTATAGACGCCATCGACATCGGTGAGGATTTGGCAAACGTCCGCTTCCAAGGAGGCAGCGACGGCGATAGCGGAAAGGTCGGAGCCGCCGCGTCCGAGCGTTTGGATGTGCCCCTCCGCGTTCACCCCTTGGAAGCCAGCCACGATGAGGACCTTGCCTTCCTCGAGCATTGGCTTGGTCACTGCTGCGTCCAGAGAATCGATACGGGCCCGGGTGTGTGAGCCTGTGGTGCGGAGGCCGGCCTGCTGCCCAGTGATGGAGACCGCGGGGACGCCTAGCTTTTGCAGGGCCATCGCGAGAAGAGCGATTGATTGTTGCTCGCCTGTGGCGAGAAGAACGTCGAGCTCGCGCTCCACCGGGGCGTCGGACATTTCGTTGGCCATGCCGATGAGCTTGTCAGTCACACCGCTCATAGCGGAAACGACGACGGCGACTTGGTGACCTTCGTCGTGCAGGGATTTGACCCGATTGGCCACATTTCGGATTCGATCAAACGAGCCAACAGATGTTCCACCGTATTTTTGGACAATCAGCATGGTTGCGGGGGACCGTGTAAAACGGATCCTGACGAATGAGGCGAGACTTTTTTCCCCAAGTCGTCGGATGCTTCAGAAACGAATGCCGCGTCTCAGCCGGAAGGCATCGTCATAAGGATTGAACTCGATACGTGAGAAGGCACGGAGATCGAAGGAGGCTTCGCCGAAGGCCTGGGAGTATCCCGTGACATGGGTGGGCGTGAATTTCGACATCCGGAGGGTGACGTGCCCTCCGTCATGGAAGTAGGCCCGGACATCGCCCGGCCACATGCGGGGTTCATTACGTTCAGCGTAGTTCGTGATCTGGAAGGAGCGCAAGAACTGCAATGGCACAGAGACGGGGGCGAACTCGGTCTCCACGAGCAGCTTCTCATCTTGCACCGAGCTGGCTTCGCCAAGGAGGGTGTCACCATTTCTCAGCTCAATGCGCTCGCCCTCGCCGGGGAGTTCCTCGACCTCGCCCGGGTCGGTAGCCTCGGGAAGTTCTCCGTCCCAAGGCCGGATGACGTAGCTTTTGACGAGGCTGCTCTGTCCGGTCTTGTTGAAGAGGTGAAACCAGTCGCCGGCGACGAAGGGTTCGACATCGTTCCAGATGCCCATCTGTTCATCATTGGCGTAGAGGGAGTAAACGCCCTTCTGCCGGTCGATATAGACATCAAACTGGGCACTATCCTCACCATCAAAGTCGAGCCGGTTGCGGAGGTTATTGCCGAGCCTGACATAACGGCCATCGATGGTTTTGCGGAAGTCCACGTAGCTGCCGCGTAGCTCGAGGTAGTAATAATTATCCGGTCGACTGGTGTCATTGGCGTCGGCAAAGAAGAGGAGGGCGAGGTAAGGCCCATTATCGAAGCTGACTTCAAAGGAAATCTTGAGACGCTCCGGCAGGTCGGGGAACTTCTGCGCGATCGAGCCACGGCGGAGGGTTTGGAGTCCCTTGGGTGTTTCTTCCCAGGCGCTCTCATCATTGACTTCGGTCCAATCCTCGAGCGGGAGAGGGCCGGAGTAGAGAGCTTTCGGTTGAGAGCTGACCTCGATGTGCGCGACCATGGAGCGCTGCAGCGTGAGATCACCCGCATACCAAGTGCGAAGCCGGACCTCGTTCTCGTCAAAGGAAAGGAGCTCGGCAGGCAATCGGTCCGCGAAGCGATCATAGTGCTGGTGCAGCTGAACAAAGGCCTGGTAATCCAGTTCATCTGGCTGCTGGGCTGTGTCGTCGAAATCGATGCGATCAACGGCTGGAATCTCGAACCTGACCGACTCGTTACGCAGGTAGGGGCTGCTCCAGAGCAGATGTTCATGCTCCTCATAGCCAGCAGGTGAACCAATGAGGCTCTTGCCGTCGGCAAAGTGAACGGTCGCCACCGGAGCGGATTCGTCGGCCCAAGCGGAGAGGGTGGCGAGGATGAGGAAAAGGCGGATCATGGTTCAAGGGGTGGGTTCAGGGCGACGACCTTGCGCAGAGCTTCACGGGCAATCTGGAGCTCACCCAAAAGAGGATGGCTCACGTGTAGGGAATCTTCCGTGAATGATAACTCATTAACGGTCAGTTGGCCTTGATTTTCCAGCTCGAGGACGAGATGAGGCTCGGGGCCATTTGCGGGCTCTTCCTCGGGTGGATCTTGGAAAAAAATGAGGCTGCTTCGCTCATGCGGGATCTCGATGGGCTCAGCTGAGTAAGGGCTATCGAAGAGGAAGTGGCGCTCGCCCTCCTCCTCGGCATCGACGAGCTTCCGAATCGTGCCGGACATTCGCTTGCCGGCAAGATCAATCAAGGTATCAGACTCTCCCGATGGCTCCTTCTCGAGGCTGTGGGCCTCGTCCGCAGCATCCCAGGTATGAACTTCAAGATTGGATAGAATCGTAGGAAGCTCCATTGAGTGGGTCGTTTCGATGCGAATGCCGTTACCCTTGGTGCGAGGTTGCTCATCCGTCACTTCCCGGATGAGGATGTGATTGAGGTAGAGCGTCAGGGTGCCGAGGGTCCGGTTGCATCGAATCTCCACGTAGAGATTCTTGTTTTCGAACGCTTCGATATTGTCGGAAAGATTGACCAAAGTGGTCCATCGGTCGTCCCCGTTGCTTGATTCTCGCTTGATCTGCAGACCGCCGCTATTGATATCAATATAATATCGGTCCGTCGGGAGGTTGGCCGTTTCGGGCGAGCTATCGGCCTCGCCATCGTCGCAGAAATAGAGGCGAACCTGTGGGTCCTCGCGCCAAGTCACCCGGAAGCGGAGGATTGATTGTTCGGTCATGCCCACCTCCTGATAGATGGAGCCGGAGTCCTGCAATGAGAGGGCGCCATCGGGCTCGAGAGACCAATGGTCGCCCGCAAGTTGCTCCCAGTCGGAGAGAGGGGCCGGCCCCCGATAGACCAAGCGCTGGGGATGGATATTCACCCTCATTTTGTCCACGAATTTGCGGTCAATGACGAGGGAGTCATTGATCATGCCCTGCAGGGTGAGAGCGTCATCATTCAGAGCGGTCAGGCTCCCGGGCAAGGTGTCGCCGTTGATGAGGAAGACCTTCTCACTGGCAGGGTATTCCGGTGGGAGTTCCGAAGAAGCAAAGTTGAGCTGGCTGAAGCTATGGCTCTCGAAATTCAGTGTATCGGGGGAGTGCGCGGTCGTCAGGCTGACCCCTTGCTCACCCATAGAGAGCAGCTTGCCGTGAAAGGTATTCCCATTCGCAAAGACGATCTGGTCTTCAACGAGTTCGATCTCCTCCGCCGTCTCCTCGACGGTATCGAGAATAACGCGACCCTCTGCCGCAAGAAAGAGGTCGGCCTGATTAAGATTCTGGGCACCGATGGGACTAGCCAGCAGGTAGCCGAGGAGTAGCTTAGAAATTTTCATCCCAGTTGTCGAAGATTGTGGCCTCAGGATCAAACTCGAGCAAGAAAGCATAATTCAAATCCAAACGCATGCCCCCGAGGATTGGGTGATTGCCATCGAGCCGCATCTGACGTCCCGAGTGAGGGGCAAAGGTGATCTTTCCACGCGGCCGCATGTGCACGAGGCAGGATTCGTCTCGGCTCAAGGGAGGTTCGTCCGCGCGGAGGGAATCCGTGGCGAAGTGGATGACCTCGATATCCGGCGCAGGAATTTGGAAATTCGTGTAGTCCGTTTCCAGCAGAAACATGTCCTCCTCCAAGTTGAGGAGCGTGCCGGAGAGGCGGTCGGTACCGTTATTCAGCAGAACGATGTCGCGCTCTTCGCTCACCATCGAGCGAGCGGAATCCGGCATCCCGTTCCATGGCGAAATCACGATGTCGCTGATTCTGAGTCGGGACTGATTGATCGCGTCAAAGGCGAGCCAAGAGCCGGAAGCGTGCTCGTCCGTGAGGCCTTCCCATTCGGTAATGAGCTGCCCGTCGGCGAAGAGGCTGAGGGAGCCTTTTTCCCGGTCGCTTCGGATCTCGAAGGTGACTTCGTCGACTTGGCTTAGGCGCAGATTTCCGCCCTTGTTATTGCGGAAGGACTCATTCTTTCCTTGGCCGTCCTCGGTATAGAAGCTGCGGGTGAGGCGGGTGAAATTTTGATGAATCGCGAGGACATAAGCCGAGCCGTAGGTTCTCGGGTAGTCGCCACCGCCACCTTCTTCCAGTAGATTGGACCATTCGAGTTCGGCCTGTTCTTCATCCTCCTTGTCGAGAGGGGCTTTGAAGTCCGCATGGAGAGCGACGATGAGGTTGAGGTTCTTCTTCCAAGCCACCCGGAAGCGGATGGAGACTTGGTCGGCAAGCCGCGCATCGAGGCAGAGCGGACTTTCACTTTGGGCACTGCTATACCAAGCACCACCGGCAAGCGCCCAGTCGGCCTCCTCCTCATCCTCGGAGGCATCGGGCTCCGGTAGGATTTGCCAACGTTCGGAATTGAAAGGACCGGCGTAGAGAGGAGGGCCGCCGGGCAAATTCGGAGCGAGGGAACTGACCGCATCCCGCGGGATGGTAAGGAGGCCCGCGTAGTCTGTCTGCAGGCTGACAGAGTCCTCTCCCACAGAGATGATGGAGCCAGGTAGAACGTCGCCATTGACCAACTCCACAGTCCCACCGGAGCTGATTGGCTGCCGGCCTTGACCCTCCATCAGCATCAGCTTGCGAATTTGGTCCACCTCGAAGGCGATGGTATCGGTGGCCTCGGGGCTCTGCCATTGAAGCAGAGGGCCCTCATCGATGCCGAGGTAGGTTCCGTGAAGGGTGTCGCCGTTCTCGAAGCGCAGAAAATCAGTGTCCGCGACGGGATCAGCAAGGAGCAGGGAAGTGAATAAGACGGGAAGCACGATCACATTATTTTTCGTAAACAGGGAGGAAGCGGTAATTGAGCGCAAGAGAGAGTAAGGCGCCCGAGGTGGAGAAGGCTTTGCCCTTGCCGCCCTCCCACCAGCCGTCCCTGTTTTGCGAGGCGGAGAGGTAGCGGATGTTCTTGCTATTCCATTCCTGCCAGATCTCCTCGTCAGCATGGAAGAGGGCTTGGGACATGTAATATTCGAAATAGAAGGGATAGAACCGGTCCCGGTAGTTCATGTTATTCTGCAAGTAGTTGACGCTCGCCTGATAGCCTTTCTCGTCCTTTTGCTTGGCGAGGGAGAGGCAGGTGACGCCGATGGCGGTCAGCGTCGGCTTATCGCCGGAGGCTGAAGTGTAGCCGTAGCCCCCCTCGCTGTTCCGGCAGCGGGCCATGTAGGAGAGGCCGTCTTCAATCGCCTTATCGGGGACGGGGATGCCGGCATTGCGGGCACCCAGCAGCGCGACGAGCTGGCAACCGGAAACGGTGGTGTCCGCATCCATACTCTCTGGCGTGTAGCGCCAGGCAGAGAAGCGGTTGCGCTTCTGGGCCGAGAGGATGAGATCAACGGCTTTGGACAAAGCTGGTGCGACCCGGCTGTCATTGACGACACCATAGCACTCCGCGAGGGCGAGAGTGGCGAAGCCGTGATTGTACATGCTGTTGCCGATGTAGCCATTGCTGCGATTTTGCTCTCCGAGGAGGTAGTCGAGGCACTTGGAGATGTTCTTGGCATAAGGGCCATGATTCGGATCTTCCCCATGAGCAAGGAAGGCGAGGATGCACAGGCCCACCACGCCGGGCTCGCCTCCGGTCTGATCCGCCCACGAGCCATCCGCACCCTGGCTGCGCGACAGATAGCGGAGCCCTTTCTCATACATGGTCTCGACCTGAGGGGGGATGGGATCCGTCTCGCGCAAGAAGGGGGCTTGCCCGAGCGCCAGCGAACTGGCTGCGATGAATAGGAAAAGAAATTTCATTGGCTGCTGCGGTTGTAAGCGTCGAGCAGATCGCGGAATTCTCCAGGGAGATTGCGCCCAGCGGCTCCCGTTCCCTTCGGTACAGTCCGGGGCTCGGTGTCACCTTGGGAGGCTCCGTCAACGGCCTCGTTGCCCTTGTTGGATTCGCCAGTCTGGCCCTGTCCGCCAGCTTCGCCGGCCTGCTCGCCCGGCTCTTGACCTTGACCTTGACCTTGACCCTGAGGAGGGCCGGACGGCGCCTGGCCCATCATGCGTTGCATCATCTCCAGCATCGCTCCCATATTTTCCTGGGACTCTTCGGAGCCCTCACCGGATGACGATTGCTGGCGTTGCTTGGCTGCCTCGAAAATTTTCTCAATGATCTCGGTCTGCGCCGCGATGGTGGGGCCACCCGTCTCGCTCTCAATCAAGTCGTCGGTGACTTCCGCCATGATGACCTCGACTTCCTCAAGCAGTTCAATGACCTGCGGGACCGTCTGCTCCTCGACCATCTCCATGACATCGGCAGAAAGTTCATCCTGCTCATAGGCCAGTTTCTCCGCTTTGCCGTCTATCTGTCGCTGGAAATCCTGATCATCCTGCGCGCCGAGGGGGGCGATCAGAAGGCCAAGGGCCAGTAAATTGGCTGATGGGGTTCGTCTCATAGTTAGGGAATGGGTGGGACTTCAACTTCGGGGCGATGATTTCGTCGAAATTGTTCGAGAGCCCGGGTCCGGGCGCGGATGTCCTGCTCGCTTTGGATCATCCGCATGACTTTCAGCATGAATTCAAAATCCTGATCTTCCATGGAGCCGCCTCCACCACCGCCTCCACCACCGCCGCCATTCTGGTTGCGTTCGCCCTCAAGCATCTCAGCCCACTCGCGGAGCTGGGTAGCCCACTCATTTGAGTAAACGATGCCTTTGAAGGTGAGATTGCGGTTCAGTCTCTCACGATTGCGTTCCAATCCTTCATCCACGCCAGCATCGGTCATCGCCTCCAGCAAGGTCTTGTGAATGGGCTTCTCTGTCCGTGCGTAGAAATGCCCCAGATCCTCTTGGATCCACCGCACATCGGAGGCCGTCCGCTTCTGCTGCAAGGTGACTTCACCAACAATGCGCTCATCGGCGGGGTCCAGTTCATCCGGGCTGCGACCGATCAGGCGGTTGATGCCCTCGGTCAGCGTCGCGGCGATGCCGTCGTGATCGCCGGCTGCTTTTTTCAACCGATTGATGAAGGTGGCCTCCTCAAGGTTTTGATTGGCCTCATTCGCTTGCTCGAGGGTTTCGCGCATCTTTTCAAGCGCTTCCTCCTGTTCCTCAATCGCTTCCTTCAGGTCCTCCTGTGACTTCTCGGGTGTGGAGCGTTGGTCCTGGGCGTCCTGTAATTTCTCCTCGACCTCAGGAAGATCTTTCTGGGAAAGCTCGCGCATTTGCCGTTGCGCTTGGGAGAGCTTTTTCATCGTTTCTTTGTCGATGTCCCCGTTGCGCAGGGCGTCCTCGAAGACGTCCTCCATGCGTTCGCTAAGTTCCTCCATCTTCTCAACGTTCTCTTGCTCCGCCGCCCGTTGTTCTTCCAGACGTTCTTGGTTAGCCTCGCTCTGCAGTTCTCCGGGATCGAGGCGTTCGAGACGCTTATTCTCATCCAGTTGAGTCTGTTCCTTCCGGCTGGTATCCTCCAGCTCGCCGATGATGCGGTCGAAGCGATCCTTCAGCATTTGCGCATGCTCGTCCCGGGTCAGAATGTAGAGCACGATGGGCTGGGAGTAGATGCGGCCTCGCTCCGGGAGGTAGTCTTCGGCATAGACCCGTAGGGTCAGCTTTTGGGGAGAGATGTCATACACGGCGGGTGAGAAGGCGACATCCGACGCCAAGTCGCGGGAGACTGGCGAACCTTCCGCCAGCTCGAAGGAGCCTTTCGCGGGCTGGTCCGGGCTCGGTTTGGTGAATTCGCCGCTCCATTCCAAGCCGAGAGTCTTGAGGCCGAAGTCATCGGAAGCGATGCCTTCGAACTCGACCGTTTCCTCGGGGAGAATGGCCAGCTGGCGTTCGGTTCCCTGGACGTAAACGGCTGGAGACTCATCGGCGACGGGCTCGAGACGCAGGCGGAAGGAGTCGCGGCTTTCCAGTCCGAGCACGTCGGTCCAAGTCATTTCCAGCTCCACCGGATGGGAGCCCATTGCGACGGAGGGGTAATTGAGTCGCTTGCCCTCGGGGCGGCCCGTGCTGCGGGTAATCTTAGGAGAATTGTTGTCGTCGAAGGTATCCGGATCATGGCTTTTGAGCTTGAGGGTGCCTTTGGCCAGAGCCCGCGAGGCGTTGGCATGGACTCGGACATCGCTTCCGCTAACCACGGTCAAGGTGCCAGCCCGGACGCTCAAGAGGCGGTCCTGCATTTCCAGATAGGAGGGGTAGGAAATGGTCGATTCCACCGACTCCAAGGTCGGCGGATGAGTCGGCAGGACGCGGATCTTTTTGCGCGCGTCTCCAGCGGCCAGGGTGATGTGGCCCTCGCGCTGTTGGGGTGGGAAGTTGAAGCGATAGGTGCCGTTCTCTTGGGAGGCGAGGACCCAATCCTGGAGGGAGTAGCGTGCCTTGGCCGAGGCGGGGCGCGTCTCGCTATTCTTGGAGAGCCTGGCCTCCAGCGTGAAGGGCTCACCCAAGGGGACGACCAGTTGGTCAGGAAGATTATCGAACTTCGTGAGGGTGTAGCGTGGGGTATCGGAGAGAGGCATCAACCAGCGCTGCAAGGCATTGAGGCCGGCCTGGGGCAAGAACACGAAGGCCAGACCGGTGAGGAGGAAGAGGACCGCGACGACTGTTAGTCCGACGACGTTCCGGTTGGTGGGCAAGGCTTGGGTGAAATCGCGCTTGGCGGCAACTTTGGCCACGTCGAGGGTGGCCGCCTTCCGTAAGGTGGGGGAAAGTGACGAGGCGGACTCGGTCTGGTCGGCGAGCTCCAGAACGCCGAGGAGTCGGTCGCCGAGGCGGGGGAATTTTCTTGAGATGAGACGGGCAAGTTGATTCTCGCGGCGGTGTCTCAAAACCCAGCGGTGGATCCAATAGGGAGCAAAGACGGCAAAGAGCGAGGTGCCCCCCAAGAGGATCACCAGCCGGAGCCAGCCGGGAGTGGGGAAGGCGCGGTCCAGCCCGAAGACGAGGAGGAAAGAGAGGAAGAGCCCGAAGAAGCCGGCTAGAAGCGCCTCAAGGATCTTCGCCCGCCACAGATGCTGGCGGAACTCCTGCAGCTGCCGGTGCAGTTCGGGCGGGATATCGTGATGGGGCGGGTTAGCCATAAGTCGAGCTATCGGTAAGTTCTCAGAAGAGCTTAACGTGTGCCAGCTGGAAAATCGTGCAAGTGAGACGTGATTGTACTCACTTTACCGCCCACGGGAGGGGAGCCTCCCGGGGTGGATAGGGCGGTTGTCACTCGTCCTCACTCATGCGGGACAGCATGGGCAGACCCGATTGAAGGAGCTGCTGGTCAACGAGATTAGCAAGTTGGGCATCGAGGTAGAGTGTGTGCGGAGCATCGGACAGACCGATGGTGTGGATGCCGTCAGCGGGAGCCTTGGCCAGTGCGTCAGCCAGGCTTTTAAGATCCTTGATTTCTTGCCCATTGGCGGACGTGATGATCTGGCTATTGACCGAGTCGTAGCCGACGGTTGCGGGATTGGGGATGATGCGGGAGAGGAAAACCACTCGCTCGCGTCCTTCTTCGTAGTCCTTTTGATTGTGGAGGACGTGCATGAGATCGAGGGGAGCGCGGGTGGTCCAATTCTCACCGTAGGCCCGTAGATAGGCGCTGGAGAGCTCCTGAAAGACAAGGCCGCCCTTGATGAGGAAGGGGGGCGCCGAATCATGAATATGACGGGGAACCAGGGGATCTTCCGCGACGGTCAGGGTGGCGGTGACTTCCTTGACTTCACCGTCGCGGAGATACTCGAGCCGGACTTGATCGCCAGCGAATTTCTCGCCCCGGATGAGGACGGTCCAAGGGAGGATGCCGTAGGACGGGTGCTCGTAATAGCCCCGGCGGTCAATGGGGGAGCCGTCAATGGCTGTCAGGACATCGCCGACTTGCAAGCCCGCCTTGTCCGCGCCCATGCCGGGCTTGATTCGCGAGAGATACACCCCCCCCATCTCATCGCCGAGCTTGAGGTAATCGCGGAAGGAGGAGTCCTCCGTGGGTTCGCTGGCGACGCCAAGGGAAGGAAAGCCGTCATAGTGGCCATCGCCAACATCTTCCAGGAAGGTGGCAATGATCTCGGGAGCGATAACCGTCGAGAGCTGGTCATCGGAATCATAAGCCGTCAGCAGGCCCAGGAGCTTGCCACCCCGCGTTACAGGCAGGCTGAAGGACGAGGAGGAAGACTGCATTGAGCCCTTGATATTGTAGCAGAGAAAGGAAAAGCCGGGCAGGAAGGTGGACACCGTATCGACTCCCCGGATGAGACCTTTGGTTTTGAGGGGCGTTCCGTTGTATTCCAACTGCCATACGATGGCGTCGTCGCCAATCGCAGCGGGTTCGCCCAGCTCAATGGGCGAGAGCTCGCCAAGGAAACCGAGGTCGTCGGTGTTGGCTGGTTCAAGAATGGCTAGGTTACTCTTATAATCGATGATCGAAACCGTGGCCCGGACGCGGTCCGAACTGTCCGGGGCCTCGAACTCAAGGAAGGTCTGGTCGGCGACCAGCTCGGCAACCGTGAGCACTTGGGTGGGACTGATCAGAATCCCAGTGCCCCGACGGTTCTTGGATGAATTCCGCTGCCAGGGCTGACCTGCATTGAAGGACTGCACGGTCGAATTGATCCGGATGAGCGGAGGTGCCTCGTCCTCCGAGGTCACTGGAACCGAGGTGACCTCGGGAGTCGGCTCCTCGAGCTGACTACTCGAGAATTGGTCCACGCCGTGGCCGTGCAGGAGCGTCGAGGTGGCGATTAGGATGGTGGTGAATTTCATGAAATCAGGAAGGAAAGGGATTACTTGCCGAGATAGTGGGTGGATTGGATGTTGTTGATTTGCATCAATCGCTCGTTGGCTTGCTTGGCCTTGGCCGATGGAATGACCAGCGGACGGGAGACTCCTTCACATTCAATGACCGTGAATTCCGGGGCGTCCTCGGCATAAAGGAGGTCGTAGGCATGCTGCAAATCGCGGACCGGAGTTCCGTTGATGGTATTGATGACGGTCTTCTTGAACTCATTGAGCTCGCTCGTGAGCTCGTCCATCTCGATGCGGGTGATGGTGACCAGATCGGGGCGTTCTTGGAAAATCCCTTCGTCCAGGTAGTCCGCGTAGAGCTTACGGACGTTGAGATTATCGATGCGATGCGCTGACATCACGTTCAGATTAAGTGGCTGAAGGACAAGGCCGGCGTAGAAAACGTAGCGGGGCCTCTCACCATAGCGGACGCCGTAAATGCGGGTCGCGGGCACGGTGACCAGGGTCACTTCAGCCTCTTTTCGTTCGTCACCACGCAGATACTCAAGGGCGATTTTGTCTCCCGCGAATTTGCGTTCGACGACCTCGTTGAGGTTGATGAGTTCGCCATCGACCTCAATGTTGCCGGCCGAATCGATACTTTTTCCGTCAATGGAAAGGAGGACATCGTTCACTTCGATGATCCCGTCGCAGGCTCCGGTCGGGAGCACGGAGGTCACTAGGACACCCTTGTCGTCATCCGGTAGGCCAAGGGCCTTCCGCATGGCGGGATTGAAGAGTGAGAAGTGGGAGAGACCGAGGTCGACGTATTGGTCGTAGCGTCCGTCTTCCACATCCTTGAGGAAGCGGCGGATGACCGGGGTGGGGATGATGTAACCGGTGTTGTCCGCTTGGCGGAGCCCTTGGAAGGCGACGCCGATGACTTTGTCATCCTGGATGGCTGGGCCTCCCGAGTTGCCGGGGTTGATGGCCGCGTCAACTTGGATGATGAGGTGGGAGTCCACGCGGGAATGAGAGTAGGCTTGGAAGTCGATACGAGAGACGATTCCTCGGGTGACAGAGAGGCGGTCTCCTCCAACGGGATAGCCGATGGCCCGGACCTCCGAATCCAAGGCGGGCATCTCGCCAATCGGTAGCTGGAGCAAGCCCTCCAGTGGGCTGGGATCGTCCAGCGCGAGCAGGGCGAGGTCGCAATCGTGAGCCACATACTTCACCTGCGCGGGCAGCTTTCGCGACGAATTGCGCATGGTCACCAAGACGCGGCGCGCATTGGCGACGACATGAGCATTGGTGAGAATTTGATTAGGGCCAATCAGGAAGCCTGTTCCTCTGCCACCCGAGAATCCCCCCGGGGCCCACGGGGTCCGGTAATCTGGCACTTGGGTGGCGACTTCGATGCGCAGCACGGAGTCAAAAATGTTTGCCTCAGTGGCTGCGGCTGGTGGGGGCGTTGAATTGGCTGTCGTGGTCTCCGCGGAACAAAAAATCAGGGACGCGAAAAAGAAAAAGGCGGGTATCAAACGCATTGAAATTGAAACTACTCGGAATTCGCAAGGTGGCAAGCTATCCGGCAAGCGAGGAGCAAAATGGTTTTTTGCTAGAAAACTTCCCGTTATCAGTCGAAAGGAAGTCTTATGGAGAGCGCGAAGAAAGCAGGCTACCGCACGCCGCCCGAATGGGCCCGGGTGGATGGCATCTGGATGAGCTGGCCGGTAGCGGACCAATTGTGGGAAAGTGTGCCGCGTCAGGAGCTGGAAAGCGTCTTTGCCGATCTGGTCGCTCTCATCAGCCGCTTTGCGGAGGTCCGGCTCTGCGTGAGGGAGAATCAACGGGCCCATGTGGAAGAGCAATTTGCTGCCGCAGGTGCGCAGAATTATCAGATCTTCGGGATCAGTACGGATGATGTCTGGTGCCGGGATCACGGGGCCACCTTCCTTAAGCATAAGGACACCGGAACTCCTGCGGTGATCGACTGGATCTATAATGGCTGGGGTGGCAAGTTCAGCCATCAGCTCGATTCCCAAGTGGCCCGACGCATGGCCGAGAGCTGGGGACTGCGGCGTTTCCAAGTGCCTCTCGTCTGTGAGGGCGGCGCGATCGAAGTGGATGGCGAGGGATTGTGCATGACCACGGAGTCCGTCTTGCTCAATCCGAACCGGAACCCGAATCTTAAGAAAGGAAAAGTCGAGCAGCTCCTAATCGAGTCTCTGGGCGTCGATAAGGTGCTGTGGCTGAAGGGAGGGCTGCCTCATGACGATACGGACGGGCATGCCGACATGGTGGCCCGGTTCACCAAGCCCGGGCACGTTCTCGCGGTGGAGAAGAGCACGGAGACGCTCGGCGAGAATGCAGAACGGCTCGAAGCGGCCGGTCTCGAGGTTCGTTATCTGCCTGATGCCGGTGAGGTGACGGAGGGAGTCTCGGGCAGCTACGCGAACTTCCTCATCGTGAATGGGGCCGTCATCGTGCCCCAATACGGAAAGTCGACTGATGAAAAAGCGCTCGAGATCATCCGAGCGGAGTTCCCCTCCCACGAGGTGGTCGGCTTCGACTGTTCGGTATTGGGGCTCGAGGGAGGCGGCATCCACTGCCTGACCCAAGGTCAGTTCGCCTAAAGGGTCTCGATGCGGAAGACGACAGGGCGCTCTGTCACGGAGTCGAAGTTCTCGATTTCAGCCAGGGTGTCCTTGAGCAAGCCAAAGGGCGTTTTGTGCAGCACGAAGACCATGTCGACAAATTCGGCGTCCGGATTATCGGGGTCGGACGGGGAGTGAGTGCCTGAGATGCCAATGCCGGCATTGGCCAGGGCCGAGGCAATCTCGGCAATCACGCCAGGGCGATCGGTGACCTTGAAGCGCACGTAGCAAGGAGTCGCCGTCTCTTCCACCGGGACGAGGACTGGCTCTTGGTCGCCGGGAAGAAAGCCGCGGTGCGATCCGCCATTGCTGAGGAGTCGGGCCGCTTCCACCAGATCCGAAACTACGGAACTTCCCGTAGGTTCTTGTCCTGCTCCCCGCCCATAGAAGAGGGATTCTCCCGCTGCGTCGGACTTGACGGCGATGGCATTGAAGACGCCGTTCACCGAGGCCAGGATGTGCTTGGAAGAGATGAAGGAGGGCTGCGTCCGAATCTCAATGCCGCTCTCATGGCGGCGAACAAGGCAGAGCAGCTTAATCACATAGCCCAGCTCCTTTGCGAAGCGAATATCCAGCGGGGTGACCTTCTCGATGCCTCGCACGTAGACTTTCCCGGAGTCCACCAAGCCGCCGTAGGAAAGAGAGGCTAGCAAGATCGCCTTGTGAGCGGCATCCCAGCCGTTCACATCGAGGGTCTCATCCGCTTCCGCGTAGCCGAGCTCCTTCGCCTCCGCGAGAGCTTCAGGATAGCCGAGGCCGGCTTCGGTCATTCGCTGTAGGATGTAGTTCGAGGTGCCATTGATGATGCCCGCGATGGAGTCGATTTGATTGCCGATTAATGATTCCTGGACGGCTTTGATCACCGGGATGGCCCCGGCAACCGCGGCCTCGAAGAGGATGGGGGCCTGGTGCTGGCGGGAGAGCGCGAAGAGCTCTTGGCCTCGCTCGGCAAGCAGAGCCTTGTTGCCGGTTACGACCGGTTTTCCTGCCTTCAAGGCACGGGCAACGATATCGAAGGCAGTAGTCGTGCCTCCGATGAGCTCGACGACAATATCGACCTCCTCATGGTCGATGACTTCATTCACATCCGTGGTGAAGCGGTCCGCCGGAGCATCGGCATCACGTGACTTGTTGAGATCGCGGACGGCGATTTTGCGCACCTCCAGGGTGACCACACCATTCGTTCGTTCCCGGATCAGTTCCGAGTTTCGTTTGAGAATATTCCAGACGCCGGAACCAACGGTTCCGAATCCAGCGAGTCCGATGCCTAGGGTTTTGCCGCTCACGCCGCGCGTTTAACGGCTCCGCAGCTTTTTGGCAAGGGGAGGGGAGTTGCGCGGGGCTCCGATAATCCTTTTAACTGTGGGGTTTTCCGACTGATTCGATAGCCTGGTTAGTATGTTGGCAAAACTGCCGACGTGAGCCGCGATTTCCTGCCCTGGATGGAGGGAAAAAACATCAAGGAGGCTTGGCGCAGCGAGGGCTCGCAGACATGCTCGCCTCGATGAAAACCTTCATTACCGACGATTTCCTCCTTCACTCCGATGTCGCCCGTGAGTTGTATCATGACTACGCGAAGGAACAGCCAATCATCGACTACCATTGTCACTTGCCGCCCGACCAGATCGCGGGCAATCGGCAATTCGAGAATCTCTATCAGGTGTGGTTGGAAGGTGACCACTACAAGTGGCGTGCGATGCGCTCCAATGGCATTGCTGAAGAATACTGCACCGGCAATGCCAGCGACCGGGAGAAGTTTGGAGCCTTCGCCCGCACCGTGCCTAAGAGTCTCCGCAACCCTCTCTATCACTGGACCCATCTCGAGCTTCTGCGTTACTTCGGAATCGATGAACTACTAGACGAATCGTCTGCCGAGTCGATCTGGAACGAAGCGAACGAGAAGCTGGCCACAATGCCCGTGCAATCCTTGCTGGCAGATAGCCGGGTCAAGGCTGTCTGCACGACGGATGACCCAACGGACTCCTTGGAGCATCACCGGCAGATTAAGGAGAGCGGGCTGGCCACGAAAGTCTATCCGACCTTCCGACCAGACAAGGCGCTCACCGTTGAGCAGCCGGAGGTCTTCAATGCTTGGACAGACAAGCTGTCTGAAGTGAGTGGAATTGATTGCGGGACGATGAGTGACTTCATGGATGCCCTTAAGAAACGCCATGACTTCTTCCACGAGCTTGGCGGGCGCCTCTCGGATCATGGTCTTGGCGCCCTCGATGATGCGGATTGCAGTGAGCATGAGGCGGCGTCAATCTTCAATCAGGTGAGAGCTGGTAAGCAGATTACTCCGGAGGAAGGAGCCAAGTTCCGCACCTTCCTGATGGTCTTCTTTGGCCATCTCGATGCGGAGAAGGGGTGGACCAAGCAACTGCACCTCGGGGCTTTGCGAAATAACAACTCGAGGCTACTGAAAGCTTTGGGGCCGGACACCGGATTCGATTCCATCGGAGACTATTCCCAGGGAACGGCTCTTTCCCACTATCTTGACCGACTGGATACGGACGACCGCTTGCCCAAGACCATCATTTACAACCTCAATCCTGCGGACAACTACTTGATGGCGGCGATGATTGGTAACTTCCAGGATGGCTCAATCCCCGGGAAGATGCAGTTTGGCAGCGGCTGGTGGTTCTTGGATCAGAAGGAGGGAATGGAATGGCAGATCAACGCGCTTTCCAATCTTGGCCTGCTCAGTCGCTTTGTTGGAATGTTGACGGATTCCCGCAGCTTCCTCAGCTACCCACGGCATGAATACTTCCGCCGCATTCTCTGTAACCTGATTGGCAGGGACGTGGTGAATGGAGAGCTTCCCGCGGACATGGATTTGCTCGGCAAGATGGTGAGCGATATCTGCTACGGTAACGCTCGTAATTTCTTTGGTTTGGACTTGGGTTAAGTAGCCCTTCCCTCAGCCACCGTTGAGTAAGAAAAAGCCTTGAAACCCACTGGGGGGTTCAAGGCGATGAAATGCTGTCCGCTTGACTCAGACGGACCGGCTTTTTGGCGCGGTCTTAACGGCCTACTGGGTACTGACCGGTCGGGTCGTACATGTAGAGCAGGTCCTTGGGATTGAGGCGGAAGAGGACTTCGCCCTCGGGAACGTCGGCCTCTGCGGAGGGAGAGGAACTCGAGCGGACGTCAGGGCTCTTCAGCAATGCTGTTTCCCGAATGTTCTCGACCACATGGTCGACCCACTTGAGCTTGACGGCCTTGTCGGCGAACTCCGTCCAGTCGCCACTAGAGCGCTTCTCATACATGGTCTTGATGAATTCCGCGCGGGAGACTCCCATCTTCTTCGCGATTGGGGTGGCAAGGCGGCGCCACCACTCTTCCATCTCGCGCGTGTGCTCCCGAGTCTCGGTCAGGTTACCGAAGGTGCCGGAGAGAATCTGGTGATGGAGGATAAGGGCATTGGGATACGCGAAGGAGCGCTCGGCCAAAGTCGTGATGGTGGCTGCCATGGAAGCGGCAAAGGCCTTCACCACGACATAGACAGGAGCCTCCGAGCCTTCCATTGCCTTGAGGATGTGCATCCCGGCCATCACCGAGCCACCGGGTGAGGTGTCGATAACGATGAAGATGGGATGCTCGTTATTCTTGTTGTTGAAGTAGTTGATGCGCTCCGAGATGTATTCCGCCGTCTGGTAGGAGATGGGGCCATTCAGTGAAATGCGGCGATCCGAGATGACGAGGGTGCCGTCCTCAGTCAGAGGGTCCTCGAGATAGACTGGATTCGCTTCGGCATATGCCTCCCGCTTCCGCGCGACGTCGAAGGCTTTCATTTCCGACTCGACTTCGGCAATCTCCAGCGCGCGCTCTGCTTGCACGGTCTTGAGTTTGGCAGTCGCCATCTCGGCTTCAGCCTTGGCGATGGCGACTTCGCTTTTCATCTGTTCGAAGGTCTCCATCGTGTCCGCGTTCCGCTCGAGAGCCGCTTCCTTTTGTTTCAATTCTGCAAGAGAAAGCGTTTCCGCAAGAATCTCCTTCTCCAGCTTCAAGCGCGCAACCTCGGCGCGAAGCTCGGCCAGTTCTTTCTTGGATCGCTCGGAGGTCAGCGCGTTCTCAAGCGCGAGGCGGGCCTTCTCTTTCTCCATTTTCCCTTCAGCACTATTTGCCGCTTTGGGCTTCTTCGGCTTGGCCTTCTCAGCCTTCTCAGCTTTCTCAGCTTTCTCAGCTTTCTCAGGCGCGGGGTTGTTTTTCGGCGCCTCGGCGATCAGCGGGCTGATGCCAAGTGCGAGCAGGGCGGTGTAGGAACAGAGTGATTTCGTTTTCATATTTTCCTGGCGATGAGCCGCAAGCGGCTAGAAGTGGCAATTGGAACAACTGCCTCGCTTGAAACAAAAACGTCTGGAACGAGGAATTTTTTGCATAAAAGAGGCATTATCGACACAAGGGTAAGGGTGGCTTCGATTTTCCGCTTGTTCTCGAGCTTTCGCATGGCCTGCTTTTAACTCGAAAGAGAGCGGTCCAAGTGAGGATATAGTGGAGTTCCTCAGGAATATTTAGGGTTTCTACTTAGAGAGGGAATATCTTTGTCTTCTACCGTTACAGCTGCTAGCAGAGAGTAAGTGAAAGCCTTTTCCCCTGTGCCGGTGACAGTGGCGGCAGTGCTCGCGTTCCTCTTAGGTTGGGGATTAGGCCCGCGACGTGAGCGCATTGTGGAGGTTTCCCCACTAAGCCGCGAGCCGTCTTCGACGTCAGCTGCCGAATTCCCGTCTGGTCAGGCAAGGGCTGAGCATGACCTTTCGCTGTTTGAGGGGGGCGAGGCCGCCGAGGTTGCGAAGGAGCTATCCGATGAGCAGCTTGTTCAAACCTTGGAGGCGATGCTCGGCGAAATGTGGGGAGGGATGGGACTCCACGACGCGGAACGGTTTCGGGCTGTTGCTGGTGAGTGGCTGCAACGCGACGAGAGCGGCTGCATCTCTTGGGCGTTGGGTCAGGGTGACGAGAGACGGAGGGAAGCCGCTCTCCTTGCAGTGATTGACCAACTCGGGCAATCGGACCCTGTGAAGGCGATCCATCTCTATTGCGAAATCGAAAGGATCACCCTCGATCTTCTTTGTCACTTCCAGACCGAGAATTGGAAGGCCGCAATTCTAGAAATGGCTGTGAGTCAACCTCGTGAGCTGGCCGTGCTTCTTCAACGCTTCCCCGAGGCTCCCTCCTATGAGCGTTCCGGGTTTGAGGCATCCAATCTCGTTGAATTCGATGTCCCTGAGGGCTTTGACTTCACCGGTTTTCTCGGTCATTCCGCTGATTCGGTCCGCGCAGATATTCCGCAACCTCACATGGAGGTTGCGATTTTGGAGGAATGGGCGAAGCGGGATGTTAACGCCAGTTGGCAGTTTGTTGAGGAAAGCTTCCGAGCAGGGCAGGTGGTCAAGTGGGGGACCGTCTTGAGGCAGATGGAAAACAGCGGGGGAGCAGAGCTCGTCTATTCACAAGCCGCGGAGCTTCTTGCTTCTCTTCCTGCCAAAAAAATCCCGGCAGCCTTGGCTTCAAGCTATCGCTGGAAGGAGATCTTGGATTCGGTTCCGGACAAGGAGACGCGGCTACACTACTTGAGCCAACTTTCCCGCTGGGATTTCTCCGGTATCAAGGACCCCTTCGGCGATACTTGGCGGGAGTATGCCTCACATGCAGGGTGGGATTTGGAGGAGACCACGGCGGAGCTGCAAGCGCGACAAGGAAGAGTCATTGAGTGAAATGAGAGCGGAAGTATTTGGTGTTGGCGTTGTCCTTGTCTCTTTTCTTTTGGGGTGGTCCCTGAAGTCGAATGACGAACAACTCGTGGAGGTCGTTCCGCGCAAGAGCGATCGACACCCCGGTCAGGCAAGGAGTCAACAATCTGCTCATATCAATTCCGAGCGGTGGCTCTTGCGCTTCGCTAAGGGAGATGTGGCCGAGGTTGCACAGGACTTGACCGATGATGAGTTAGTCAGCGCCTTGGAGGCTCTATTAGATGATATGTGGGGCGGGATGGGTTCTGAGCAGGCTGTTCGGTTTCAGACGGTTGTCGGTGAATGGTTGCAGCGCAATCAGGATGGCTGCATTGCCTGGGCTCGGGGGCAAGAAGATGACAAACGGCGCGAGGCGGCCTTGCTCGCAGTCGTCGATCAATTGGGGAAACTGGACTTGGGAGCAGCGGATTCTCTCCAAGCCCTTCGCCTCTACTGTGAGATTGAGCGTGTAACCATCCGCGCTTTGGCCGATTTCGATGCCGAGCATTGGGATGCGGCCCTGACTAAAGTGGCTAAGGAGAATCCGACTGAATTTGCTAATCTTCTCAATCGACTGCCTTACCAGTCCACGATCGAAGAAAACGGATGGGGAGGAGGAATGTATATGAACTTGCGATTGCCGGAGGATTTTGATTACGAAGAGCTATTTCGCTTGGCTCCCGAATTGGAGCGAATCGATACCCACGGTCGCCATCTCTCTGTTAACCTTTTGCAGGGCTGGGCGCGGCAGGAGCCTCAAGCGGCATTGGAACATGTGACGGCGCGATTGGCTCAGGGAGAGATCATGCGTTGGGGAGGACTTCTAAGAGAATTCGCGCAAGAGTGGGGGCAGCAGGAGACCATGGAACTCGCTCTTCAAGTGACCGAGCAGATACCGCGCGAGCATCTAAAGGAGGTCTTGGAAGCGAGTCGGTCTTGGAAAGAGATTCTGGATGCGGCTCCCACCGAAGAGCAACGGTTAGACTATCTCTTGTTGCTCGATCCTAATGAGCATTCTACTGATGCGTGGGGTGAGGGTCGTTGGCGGGAATACGCGAGGCATCTCGGCCTTACGGAAGAGCAAGCGGAGGAGCTGGGCCGCCAATTGCGCGCCCGTGCATCTGCAAGGTCGGCAGAGTGATGACGTGGGAAAACGCCAATGACGGCGATCGCGGATCTCTTTCAAGCTCGGTGATGACCCTTGCACACAGAAACCATGGTCTATCGTGCACCCCTCTTGGCAGGCTCGTCCCGAGCACAAAAAATCCGGCTTTCTGGATGAAGGCCGGATTGATTCGAGAAGGTGAATACCCAACGGGCTCGGTCAAGGGTCAGCGCATCTGGCTGATGAAGCGGTCGGCTTCAGCAATAGAGCGTTCCATGTCGCGGATGAGCCGGTTCACGTCGATTTTGACCTGGGTGACCTGGGATTCGAGTGCGTTGATTGCCTTAGCGTTGAGGTTGTGTTTGAGGAATAGAGTCTGGTCGTTGAAGGTCTTCAAGACGGGGTCGAGCTTGGCCTCGGCCGAGCGCATGGCGACAAGAAGCTCCTCATAGCGCTCCTCGGCAGCGACGTATTGTTGCCGGGATGCTGCCGCCAGCTCGGGGTCGGTGAATTGCTTGATTTCACGATTCCATTCCTTGAAGAGCGCTTTGCCGGTTCGTTCGACGGCATCGTTGCGGCCTTTGACGTCGTTGGCGCGATCAACGGACTTTTTGTAGGAGGAGTCGATTCGGCGATAGACCTTCTCAAGCTCGCCACCCTGGTAGTTGGTGACGGCGATGAATTCGTCCAGTGCGGAGGCGAACTGCTCCTTGGCATCAATCTGGGATTCTTTCGCATTCTTTACCCGATCGACGAGGATGTGACGCTTCTCGTAACCCAGCTTGTCCATCGCCGCGTAGTAGGCCGTCGAACAGGAGGTGAGGAGAAGAGCGAGGATCGAGAGTGTGAGGAGGATTTTCATTGCGACGAAGTCTGCAAAGAAATCGAAGGGAAGGGCAAGGGAGGATTGCGACCTTGTCCCGGCGGGACAAGGTGTGGCGAGGGAGGGCAATAAAAAACCGCGACCGGGGTGGTCGCGGTTTGAGAATGGCAGGTGTGTCAGGCCATTGTCCGGGCGGGCAATTTAGAAGTTGTCGGCATCGCGGTAGGCCTTGATGAGCTTGAGCTCGCCTTCCTTGCCTCCCTGGGAGATGCCGTGCTCCATCCCGATGACGCCATCATAGCCGTCCTCGTGGAGGTACTTGAAGATGTTGCGGTAGTTGATTTCGCCCGTGCCCGGTTCCTTGCGGCCGGGATTGTCCCCAGTCTGGATGTAGGCAATTTCCGACTTCGCGAGCTTGTAGTTGTCGATGAGGTTCCCTTCCGCAATCTGCTGGTGATAGAGGTCGTTGAGAATTTTGCAGGAAGGAGAGTTCACTCCCCGGCAAATCTCATAGGCGTGGGGAATCTTGGCGAGGAAGCAGCCCGCGTGATTAGTCCATGGGTTGAGAGGCTCGAGAACCATGACCTTGCCTTCGGGTTCCAGAATCTCGGCGCAGCGGCGGAGCAGGTCGATGGCGTTGGCGGTCTGGTAGCTGAACTCGAGGTTGTTGACGAAGTTGCCGGGAACGACCGTCATCCAGGTGCAGTTGACCCGCTTGGCCACCTCGAGGGAGTCCTTGATGCGCTGCAGGACTTCGTCCTTCTGCTGCTGGGTGGGATTGGCAAAACAAGCCTCCTTGGTGGGGTATTGCGCGACGAAGACCCCCATCGTCATGCCCAAATCCGCGAGGGTTTTACCCACTTTCTCTTGGAATTCCGGCGGTTTGCGACCGAGGAAATTGTCTTCCCATGCGGTGAATCCAACCTCGGAAGCGAACTTCATCTGATCGAAATAATCGGCACCCGCGTGATTTTTGAAGTGCCCGGCGTGCGGGGCGTATTTCATTTTGAACTTTTTGCCAAACAGCTCGTCCTCTTTGAGTTGGGCTTTTTCAGCCTCTTGAGCATTGGCGATTCCAGAAGCGGCGATGAGCGAGCCTCCGGCGAGGGCGGTATGAAGAAACTGGCGACGTTCCATGAGCGAGGGATACGAGTCAAATTGGTGGTTCTTGGCAAGTTTTTTGCGGAAGCGGGGACGTGGTGACAGAAATCCGCAAAAAGTGATCAATTTCGGGGTTGAAACTCTCCGGAAATCAGGTATTTCCATCCGCCCCGCGCGACGAGAGTCGCCTCGGAACTCTTTTTCAAGAGCCCCATAGTGTAATTGGCAACACACCTGATTTTGGTTCAGTATTTCTAGGTTCGAGTCCTAGTGGGGCTACTTTCTCTTCTTTCTCTGGCTGGTTACCTTTTGGTTCGCCCTTGCCGCACGCTCGACGAATTTCTCGTGGCGGTCGTTTTTTCCTCTTCGTCAATCGCTTGGTTCACACCGGACTGGTTATGGTTGCTTGGGTGCGTCCTTTCGGACTCGGGAGGTCAATTGGGGAAGAATTGCGAGCCTGTAGCGACGTGTTGTGAATTTGCATTTCTTCTCGCATGAATGATGCTTCCCCAGAAGGCAATGTCGGTTGAAAAGGAAAGGCTCACGGAGAGTGACAAGCGCGAAAAAAATTGGAAGCGGTGGGGGCCCTACCTCAGCGAAAGGCAATGGGGAACGGTAAGGGAAGACTATTCTGCCAACGGGGACAGCTGGAACGCGCTGACTCATGACGAATCCCGGCGCCGGGCTTACCGATGGGGAGAGGACGGTCTCCAAGGGTGGAGTGACCGGCAATGCCGTCTCTGCTTCGCTCCAGCCTTGTGGAATGGCAAGGATGCCATCCTGAAGGAAAGGCTCTACGGGCTTGCGGGTCCGGAAGGAAACCATGGGGAGGATGTGAAGGAGTGCTACTATTACCTGGATGCCACGCCGACGTATAGCTACACCAAGGCGCTCTACAAATACCCCCAATGTGAGTTTCCCTACATCGGCGTTCGTGACGGGAACCGGCATCGAGGGCGTGACCAAGGCGAGCTGGAGCTTGCGGATTTGGGCGTGTTTGATGAAGGCCGCTACTTCGATGTCACCCAAGAGGTCGCCAAACGTTCGCCAGAAGATATTTTCTGGAAGATCACGGTGACCAATGTGGGGCCGGAGTCCTCCACCATCCACGTTCTGCCCCAGCTCTGGTTCCGGAATTTCTGGCGGTGGGGAGACCGCCGGGAGGAACTCTCCGGCACGCCCTTCATTGAGCGACAAGGGAAGCGACTTCTCGCCTCCCAAGTGAATTTGGGCGACTACTACTTCTATGCCGAAACGGCAGAAGGGGAGGAGCCGAAGGAATGGCTCTTTACGGAGAACGAAACGAATTACCCAAAGGTCTTTCGAACCAAGGGACCGACGAAGTACACGAAAGAGGCCTTTCACCGATACGTCGTGGAGGATCGCAAGCTCGCCGTGTCTCCAGAGCAACGAGGGACAAAGGCTGCACCTCACTTTGTATTTGAGATTCCGGCGGGAGAGACGCGGGAGGTGGTCTGCCGTCTCCATGCGGTGGATGAGGACAATGGCCGACAAGAGCTTGAGGGCTGGCGGGAGGTGTTCGATGAGCGATGCGCGGAGGCCGATGAGTTTTACGAGGAGGTGACTCCTGATAATCTTACCGCTGATGAGCGGCTCATCGTGCGTCAGGGACATGCAGGCCTCCTGTGGACCAAGCAATTTTACTACTATGTCATTGATGATTGGCTGAGGGGGGACGCCGATGGGCCACCGCCACCTCAGGAAAGAAATTGGGGGCGGAACTCGGATTGGCAGCACTTCTTTGCCCGCGACATCCTCTCCATGCCGGATAAGTGGGAGTACCCTTGGTTCGCAGCCTGGGACACGGCCTTTCACATGATCCCCATGGCCGTGACGGATCCTGACTTTGCCAAGCGGCAGCTTCTTCTTCTACTACGGGAATGGTACATGCACCCCAATGGGCAGCTTCCTGCCTACGAATGGAACTTCTCCGACGTCAATCCACCGGTCCACGCGTGGGCCGTTTGGCGGGTTTACAAGCTGACGGGCAAGCGGGGCGAGAGGGATCTCGATTTCCTCGAGCGTTGTTTTCAGAAGCTGCTCATCAACTTCACTTGGTGGGTCAACCGGAAGGACGTTGAGGGCCGCCATGTCTTTGGAGGTGGATTTCTTGGGTTGGATAACATCGGGGTATTCGACCGCTCCCATGAGCTGCCGGACGGAGCGATTCTCCATCAGGCCGACGGGACCGCTTGGATGGGGTCCTATTGTCTTCTGATGTTGTCCATGGCCTTGGAGCTCGCGCAAGAGCGGCCCCCTTACGAAGACATTGCATCAAAGTTTCTCGAGCACTTCATCGAGATCACTGAGGCCATCAATACGCTGGGCGGCGATGGGCTATGGGACGAAGAAGATGGCTTCTACTACGACCAGTTGAAGATGAATCGGGAGAAGCCAATGCCGATGAAGATTCGCTCATTGGTTGGTCTTCTTCCGCTGATCGCCACCACCGTGATCCGGCAGGAGACCTTGGATGCCTTGCCGGGCTTCCGCAAACGCATGGATTGGTATCTGATGAACAACCCGGAGGTGATGAAGTACATCAACTTCTCTCGCATCGATGGCGAGGGGCGTTGCATGCTGTCGCTACCTACTCTGGAGCGGCTGGAGAAGACGCTGGTGCGTCTCTTTGACGAAGGAGAATTTTTGGCGCAACACGGCATCCGCTCGCTCAGCAAAGCTCATGCGGAGAAGCCCTTCGTTTTCACGCATGGAGGCAAGAAGAACGTCGTATCCTACACGCCAGGAGAGTCGGATACGGGAATGTTTGGTGGAAACTCCAATTGGCGTGGCCCCATCTGGTTCCCCACCAACTATCTCATCATCGAAGCCTTGCTTCGCTATCACCACTTCTTTGGCGATGATTACCAAGTCGAATACCCCACGGGGTCCGGGGAAAAGAAGACCCTCAAGCAGGTGGCCAAGGACTTGAGCGAGCGACTCATTTCGCTTTTTGTGCCAAATGAAGAAGGCTATCGCCCTTGCTTCGGTGAGGCCAAGCGATATTCCGATCGAGAGGACTGGCAGGGGCTCCTACTCTTCCACGAATACTTCCACGGAGAGACGGGGGAAGGGCTGGGCGCTTCCCACCAGACAGGATGGACGGCTTTGGTCGTTCGTCTTATCCGGGATTGTAAGGAGAAACTGAACGACTGTTAGGTTCTTCACGAGCCTTCCTCAGAGGACTCTTGGGAAACGGCTGGAGACGCTGCCAGATAGGCGCTCCACTGTTCTTCAAGAGTCTCAGGCGTTGGCTTACCGGCATAGATGAGGATGCGGTAAGCCATGGAAACGGGGACGTCTGTCTCTAGTTTCCATGGATGCTCCTGGGTCGGAGCATAATTGAAGAAGGGTTCCTTCGGATGGACGCGCATCCGTTGAGGATGATCGTGATTTGTGGGCGCGTTCATGAGCACGACCGAGGTATTCTGGCCGGAATCGTCCAGACCGGTATATCGAATCCATCGTGCGCGCGTGGCGTGCCCATCTTCGCGTGTCTTTCCTTCCGAGGTGAGGACCGTAATCTTACCTTCGGTCCAGTCCCGTCGGCCACGGAATCCGAGGCCGCCTCCATAGAGGTGAGGTGGGAGTTCCATGTCCACCTTGGGGATCTGCTTCCAGACGTAGTCGATGACGTGGGGTTCATCACTATCGTGGAGGATCACTTCGAGGGTCTCTTCCACTGCAACTTTCTCCTCGGGCTGGAACATCACGTGATCTTGCCGAACGATGAATCCTGCCCCACCGTCTGCCGATTCTTCTAACAAGTCGAGGGTTTCAACGTAGCGGACGGTTCCTTCTTTCTTCTTCAGGTTCCAGAAGTCGGTCCGTGTGCCATTGATGACGGTATGAGTCCAAGGATGCCACAGGCCCATGTGGTGCCAATGATCGGGAGGGTGGGTATCGGTGACAACGTGTCCTCGCGAATTACGGATCGGGCCGATGAAGGCGCTCCGATCATAGACCTCGCCGGCAGCGGCAGGGGCTTCCCACTCGGCCTTGTGATAGACAAGGACCTCAACTTCGCCAAGAGAGAGCGTGATGATATCCGGCGTTTCCTCAATCTGCGGAGCAGCTTGGCCTGGCAGGGCGAAGAGAAACGCTGGCAAAAGGGTGGAGGCAAATTTCATGGAGAGGCGGAAGGTGGTCATTTTGCTCAAAGGCTCTCAATGAGATCGAGGAGGCTGTTGTTGCGAAGGAGTTCTGTCTGACTCCATCCGTCTAAGGCATTACGGCGATTGTAGTAGGAATGGTAGTAGAATTCGTTAGAAAATTGGTCTTTTTCGGGAGGTTCTGGAGCCTGATTCGGGATAGGCGGTAGATTGAGAGGAATGTCCGCCACATTGGAAGCATCCTTCCAGAGCTGCTTGAGATCGATGCGGGCGGCATAGAACGAGGCCAGGTCGGGATAGGGAGCGATTTCGAGCAGATGAGTAATGAGCTTGTGCCGCTCCTCGATGTAGCCGGTATGACCTTCCATTAGGTCAAAAAGCCGGTCGGCCGCATTGAAGTAAGTGGGGTCGAGTTCCAGTGCTTTCTGGTAAGCTGCGATGGCTTGTTCGGTTTCTTCCGATTCCTGCAAGGCCATGCCCAGCAGATACGGGGCGCGGGGGTTCTTCGGATTCTTTTCGATGAAGGCCTCCAGGGTGCGGACGGCGATGGGTCTGACCTTTTCATCACTGAAGATTCCTTCGCAACCAAGACAGTGACTTTCGCGGGGCCCGAAGCTGACCGGCATGAGTTCAAAGGCTTTTTCAAAATGAGGAATGGCTTCCTCGAATTTTCCCTCGCGAGCCAAGGTCAGTGCCAAGCGAGATTGCAAGCAGTAGGCATCATTGAAGCGACCCAAGGCCGCGCGATAACGTCGAGTGGCTTCCTGAATCAGGCCGGCATAGAGGTAATCGTCGGCAGCTTCGCCCTCTCGGATGGCCTCACAGACGTCGAAAAAGAAGCCTGCTTTTTCCTCGTCTCCCTTCGCCTCCAAGATACGCGCTAGGACATGATAGCACTTCATGCGGGAGTTCTTGCCTTGATCACCGTCAGAAGGATCGAGGGCGATGGCGGCGTCTATTTTTTTCTGCGCTTCATCCAGTTTACCGGCCTCCAGCGCGAGTTCCGCCTGCCAGATGAGGGGGCGTTCTTCAAAGGGGTCGAAGGAGAGAAGCTTGGGCAAAAACGAGGCGAAGGTTCCGGCATCAGCCTCCTTGAGTAATTCATAGTAGCGGTCGTCGCCCGGTTGATCAGCCAGGAGATTCATGGCGTAGGCGACGGCCGTATCGATTTCACCTTCTGCAATGAGCGAGCGGACTAGCAGGAGCCCCAAGCTCTCTTGGTCTGGAAGAGTGGCGGTGAGCATCGCAAGCACGTCTTCAAAAGTCGTCTGATCGAGGATCTGCAGGAGCCTTTGCTTGGCTTCCTTTTCTTCCAGAACTTGAAAATCAAGATAAGAATCCAAAGCCAACAGATTGGTGTTTGGTTCATCGCGATGATCTTGTTTCGCGAGGAGTTCCTGATTTTTTTCGACATGCTTGCGAAGGTCTTTCCACCGCTCTTGGCTTGCCAGGTAGTCAACCCAATCCTGGTAGGTGTAGGAACTGTAGTAGAAGCTATACTCTCCTTTGGTCGGATTGACTGCCAACGGAGTGAGTTCTTTCTCGGCGGCTTGGGCCAACTCAGGCTTGTCGAGAAGGACGCCAAGTTCGATTAATTTTGAAAGGCGGCTAATCGTTTTATCCTTTTTGAGATTCTTTTCGCGGATCTCTTTCCAAAGAAGGTCAATCGCTTCCTCAATTCGGTTTTCAGCAAGAGCGATTTGCCAATCTTCTTTCTCCGATTTCGAGTAGGTGGATGGCTCGCTGCTCTTCAGGAGATAGCTGGATTCCTTTTCGATCCATTGCTGAACCTCCGCCTTGTTCTCTCCAAGGAGGAAGAGAGCGTTTAGTTTCTCGTCGTTTTGCCAGGTTGAGCGAGAGTCGCTTTTGATGAGGGCGCGAAGGAGTTGATTTGCCGTTTCCCGATCCTCATCCAGTAGCGCGTGGAAGAGCTTGATCTTCTTCGCTTTGGTTTCAACGTGATCGAAGCCTTGGTTTTGTTTCACAGGTTGAGCCAAGGTGGCGAGAACGTCGGGCCAAAATTCCTCTGGCGGCAGTTCGGCGTAGAGATGGGTCAGGGGAGGGGTGTAGAGCCTAAGGTCTTGCTCAAAACGGGCACTCCATTCTTCAGCGTCTTCGGCAGGAGGGAGAGGCTGCCGATTGAGCGCGTAGGCCTCGAGAGCCGCCTGATTCTCTAAGGCAACGTCATTGCGCCAATCGCATCCGATAAGAGTGAGTAGCGCAAGAAAGGTGAGTGAGCGAAGCATGGAGATATCAATCAAGGCCAAGCCCAATACAAGACAAGGATAATCGCGGTGATTATTGAGATAGATGAGTGACTCCAATCGCGAAAGGAAACGGCTTCGCTGTCTCAAGGTTTCCAATCAAGAGGTAGGCGTGAGCCAAGGGCACGCGCCGCTCATCGAAACCTCGGCTCGTGATGCCTGTCACTCGTAACTCTGCGGCTCGATGCGATTGGCGTCGAGGGATTTAGCAATCCAGACGAAGAGTTCATGCACTTCGGGATTCTCCATACGGAGGTTCTGGAGAGAGGCCCAGTCCAGGTGGTCGCGACGACGGGACGGGGCGATGCGCCTCACGTCGAGACGTTCCATCAGCGCCTCCGTCTCGCGAGGTTGCGCATTGAGGATGTGCTCGGCTGGCGGCAATTCATCAAGTGATTGCAGGGATAAGCCAAAGGTTGTGACCCCGACTCCATGGATACTGGCCAAGTGACGCAGGGCGTCGGCGAGCGCCTCATCCGCGATGGAGTTGGCATAATAAAGTTCGCCGGAATTACACCATGCCGAAACGGCGAGAGCTTGGAAAAAGTCCTCCCGATGGAGCTCAAGATTGGGCGCCAATTTAAGCGAAACGGCATCAAGCCGATAGGGGGCGAGGCCAAGAGAGCGCCGCAGCATGATATTGGTCCGGTCCAGCTGGAAGCCCGCCTCGTCGGGCTCGCCGGATTCCCAGTCGACAATGACCATATCGGGGATTTTCCAGAGATTTCCGATTGGTGCGCCTTTGCCCAAGGATTGCCGGAACTGAAAGGGGAATCGCTGATGTGCTTCTGAATAGCGGGTGACAACCGCGCGGAATTTCTGGATACGGGAGACCGCATAATCGAGGGCGCGGGGATCGGAGCCGACTTCATCCAGCTGACCTTGAGCCATCATTTCCCGAGCCTTGATCAGGTCCGGCACGGCCGGGGCCCGCCGGTAGTAGCCCTGTCCCTTCTCCACCTTGGCGATGGGGGAGGCCGGGTCACAAGACATGATGGAGAAGTGGTAGCGCAGCGAGGCGTCCGAATAGTCGCCATCCAATCGCATCCTGACCAATCGAATGAGCTCGGTGCCTTTGATGGCCTCCGACGGATCGACGGGCAGAATTTCGATGAGACTATCGTTAAGTTGTTGGCGAAGGCTCATGGGGTGAGAAAGTTGCTTTTGGCGATGGAAGGCGGGCACTGGGTGATGTCCAAGGCGTAAGTGCGTTCTTTTTTGAAAAAGTGGGGCATGAAAACATAAGGATTTCTTAGTTTTTTAAGTTGTCTTGATTGTTTGGCTCTGGGGAAAGCGGATCCTTTATGAAGTTCCTTCGCCGAGCGGGATGGGTGGGCGAACGACAAGCTTGGCAGCGCGACTGGAGATGCTACGGTGTCGGTCAGCCGCCAGTCGAAGCGTTGTCTCGAGAAGCTCTCCGGAGCTTCGTTCCTGAAGACGAATCTTGACTGGGTATGGCGAAACCAACTTTGCTGTGGAATTCTTTGATCGAATCAAGAGAGAACGTCTCGCCAGGCGAGGGCTATCTTCCGGGAAGAAGCGACGCCGCCAGGATCAGGGAGGATTGGCTGAGACGATCGAAGGCAGTCTCTGGGTGCGGGTGGTACTTTATGCTCTCTGTGGAGTCGTCGCCGGTTTGCTGGTGACACAATCGCCGGGAGCCAGCTTCGAGGGCCGGATTCTTCCTGGCTTCGTGGTCACCACGGTCATCTTGCTCGCCGCGATTCTCATTTTTCACTTCAACCATCCGGTCTCTTCCCATCGCACGAGCAAGGTTTTCCTGACGTTCGGGGGGCTGCTCGGGCAGCTGCTTCTGGTGCGGGGGGTGCTGGCGATGGAGCCGCCGGGCATGCTCTTGCTGATGCCGGTGGCATTCGTTCCGATCATCCATTCCGTTTTATTGGGACAAAGGATAGGGACGCTTTCTGCGGTATTTTCGGCGATTTTAGGGGCGATGGTCGTTCGTCCCGAGTTGGCGATGGAGTATTTGGGCTTTGCCCTCGTGGCCGGTTACACGGGTGTGCTGGTCACTAGAAAAGTCCGAAAGCGGGGTCAGCTTTTACGAGCTGGATTCTACGTGGGATTGGTCGGCGTCGTTCTGGCTCTGCTGCTGGGTGAGATTGACCCCACCAGCATCTGGCGGGATGGGGGTGCCGGATGGAAATATGTTGCCATGCAGATGGGGCTCGTCTTTGGGACGGGAGTCTTGACGGGGATGGTGGTGAGCGGGTTGTTGCCGCTCCTCGAAGGGGTCTTCCTCCTCACCACCGAGATCAGCTGGCTGGAGATGAGTGACCTGAATCACAAACTGCTTCGCCGCATGCAGATCGAGGCTCCCGGGACCTTCCACCACAGCCTGATGGTCGCCCAGCTGGCGGAGACGGCGGCTGAAGCCGTGGGGGCGAATTCGACCATGTGCCGGGTTTGTGCCTATTTCCACGATATCGGGAAATTAAGGAAGCCGGGCTACTTCGTAGAGAATCAGGTCGAGGTGAATCCGCACGATGATCTCACGCCGACGATGAGCGCGTTGGTGATCATTGCGCACGTCAAGGATGGCGTCGATATCGCGATTAAGGAGAAGCTGGCTCCGGAAATCATCGATGTCATTCAGGAGCACCATGGGGATTCGTTGGTTTACTATTTCTACCGGAAAGCCCGCGAGCAGCATGACGCCCGCGAGGCCGACGACAAAGGAGCTGGTGCTGACGAGGAGCTGGTTGAGGTCGATGAAAAGAATTTCCGCTATCCCGGGCCGCGTCCGCAATCGAAGGAGAGCGGCATCATCTCCCTTGCTGATGCGGTGGAAAGCGCCTCCCGAAGCCTTGAAAAGCCCAATCCGACCAAGATCCGAGCTCTGGTTGATGAGATTGTTCTCTCCCGGATTCGCGACGGGCAGCTCGATGATTGTGGGCTGACGATGAACGATATCCGGACCATTCGCGAAGTCTTTGCCAAAACCCTCCGGAGTATGATGCATACGCGGATCGCTTATCCTTCGGAAAAAAAGGGAAAGAAGAGCCGAGAGGGAGATACCGAGGCGAAGAACGTGGTGAGAGTGGAAGAACTTGAGCGCCGGAGGAAGAAAGCGGGAGGGAACTGAGACGATGGGACCAGACACCGAATTGCATGTGCACTGTCAGGCCAATCTGACAGATGACGAACTGAGCGACCTCACCGCCGCCTTGCCGGAGCTTGCCGCGATGGTGTGCCAGCGATGGCCCCAGAGCGTCTTGGGCGCTCTCTCTGAGCTCGAGGTATCATTAGTGGATGATGAAACACTGGCTGGCATTCACGGCGAGTTTCTCGACGATCCGACGGCCACGGATGTGATCACCTTCCCGCATGGAGAGATCCTGATTAGCACGGAGATGGCGCTTCAAAGGGCGGGAGACTACGGGAAGTCCACCTTTGGGGAGACTCTGTTGTATCTCGTTCATGGCCTTCTGCACCTCGCGGGCTTTGACGATCGAGAGAGCCAGGAACGCGCCGAGATGGCGAGGCTGCAAGAGGAGATTTGGGCTGAATGGATGGGGCGCAGCCGCGAATTACGTTAACCTAATCGAGGCTACTGCCAGGCTCGACCACGATTGGCTTGGAGGTGGGCTCATTGCTCGTGGTCTCGGGAGTCAAGGGAAGAACCGGGGCAGCCAGACTTGAGCCGTCCGGCAGATTCTCCGTGACGTCGCTTACCTTATACTTACCGACTGTCTGAAGCGTCTCACTGGGCAAGCCTTGGTCGTTGGCAGGCGGGGTGGGGAGTGCTGCGGCCTCGGTGCCTTCGAGAGTCTCGATGCCCTCTAGGGTTTCCTCCGGTTGGTCGATGATCGCTCCATCGGGCGGGGGCAAGGGGCCCTGCTCGATATCTTCGTTTTCGTCAGGAATCGACGAACACGAAACGGCAAGAGGGAGAATTAGCCAGATCAGGGATCTCATCATAGCAGCTGAGCGAAGCGGTTCAGGCAGCTTGCCTTTTTTTACGGAGGAGTGGTGCCTTGGTTCCTTTAATCACGTCCCGGGTCAGGGTGACCGATTCGAGGTCGTCCCGCGATGGGATCTCGTACATCACGTCCAACATGAGTCGTTCAAAGATGCTTCGCAGAGCCCGGGCACCCGTGCCTCGCTTGACAGCTTCACCCGCGAGTTCCTCTAGGGCGTCCTTATTGACCTTCAGTCGCACTCCGTTCATTGCCAAGAGCTTGGAGTACTGTTTGACCAAGGCGTTCTTGGGTTCGGTGAGGATCTGGATCAGCTCTTCCTCCTTCAGGCGGCGGAGCGCGGAGTAGACGGGGAGACGACCGATGAACTCGGGAATGAGGCCAAAGTGCAACAGGTCCTCGGGCTGCACCTTCTCGAGAATGTTCTGCTTCTCATCGAGCTCAGTTTCATCCTTCTCGTTGACGCGGAATCCGAGGGTGCGCTTGCCCATGCGGCGTCGCACGATGTCTTCCATCCCGGTGAAAGCTCCCCCGCAGATGAAGAGAATCTTCTCGGTGTTGACCTGGATGTATTCCTGCTGCGGGTGTTTGCGGCCCCCTTGCGGCGGAACATTGCACACAGAGCCTTCGAGAATCTTCAGCAGGGCTTGTTGCACCCCTTCTCCAGAGACATCCCGGGTGATCGAAACATTCTCGGTCTTGCGGCCGATCTTATCAATTTCGTCGATGTAGATGATGCCTTGCTCAGCCTTTTCGACATCGAAATCAGCGGCCTGTAAGAGACGGAGGATGATGTTTTCCACGTCTTCGCCCACATACCCGGCCTCAGTCAAATTAGTCGCATCAACGATGCAGAAGGGCACATCCAGCACACGCGCGAGGGTGCGTGCCAGAAGGGTCTTTCCTGAGCCGGTGGGGCCGAGAAGGAGGATATTCGACTTCTCCACCTCGACCTCGCTGAATTCCTCGGCGAGATTTCGGTTGTCATGGAAAAGTCGCATGTAGTGGTTGTAGACCGCTACCGAGAGGACCTTCTTGGCATGCTCCTGACCGATGACATATTCATCGAGTTGAGCCAGAATTTGATGAGGAAAGGGAATCTCCCGGTCCGGCGAAGTGGCTAGCCGCTCGCGCTCTTCTCCTCCCAGTTCCTTGTCGAGTATGGTCGAACAGACTTCAATGCACTCATTGCAAATATAGACTCCAGGGCCTGCAATGAGCTTCTTGACCTCCGAGTGGCTCTTGCCACAGAAGGAACACATGGTGAGATTGGATGCGCGTGCCATGGGGTAATGAATTGGGCGGCGATAACAACGAAGTTACCGTCTTTCCAAGTGAAGTAAATATCAGAGCCGAAGCTTGATGTAAGGAGCAGGCCGCGTCATTGAAGTCGGATCCTTCGACACGGCCTGTCATCGTGATTTATTTTTCCTTCGAATCGGCTGCCAGATTGGGGTGCTCGGCGCGATTCTCGAGGACCTTGTCCACCAAGCCGTAGGCCGCGGCCTCTTCCCCGGACATGTAGTTGTCGCGGTCGGCATCAATCTCGACCTTCTCCACCGTTTGTCCGGTGTGGTCGGAGAGGATCTTGTTCAAGCGCTTCTTGAGGTTGAACATGAAGCCGATGGTTCGCTCCACATCGGCTGCGGTGCCTTGAGCTCCACCGGAGACCTGGTGAATCATGACGTGGGAGTTCGGCAGGCAGAAGCGCTTGCCTTTCGTCCCGGCTGTCAGGAGGACGGCACCCATGGAGGCCGCAATCCCGATGCAGTAGGTGTTCACATCGCAGGTGAGGAACTGCATGGTGTCATAGATGGCCAAACCGGCTGTGACGGAGCCGCCGGGAGAATTGATGTAGATGTGGATATCCTTTTTGGGATCCTGCATCTGGAGGAAGAGCATCTGGGCGATGACCGCGTTCGCCACGTTGTCATCGATACCGGTTCCGATGAAGATGATGCGATCCTTGAGAAGACGGGAGTAGATGTCATACCCACGCTCTCCCTGGCCATCTTGCTCGATGACGTGGGGGATAGGGTAATAGTTGTTTTGAGGAGGGGTCATTTCACTCTGCTGATTCAGATTCATCTTTGCTTGGTTCAACTTCAGTGACGTTCGCGCTCTCCAGCAGGAAGTCAATGGTCTTACTGATCATCAGACGGTGACGGATGGACTCGACTTTGCCTTCCCGGACGAGCTTCTGGGTGTAGCTCTTCACGGGCTTATTGGCTTGGCGAGCCAAGAATTCGATATGCTGAATGATCTCCTGGTCGTTCGCCTTAAGATTTTCAGCCGCCGCGATCTCGGCGAGAAGGAACTGGGTCTTCAGGTTATTGCGAGCCCGGTCGCCTGCCGACTTGAAGATCTCCTCTTCGCGAGCAGCAATCTCTTCTTCGGAAGCACCCTGCCGGAGGGCGTTCTCGACAATCTGATCTGCCTGACCTTGCGTCTCCGACTGGACAAATTCGTCTGGCAGCTCGAAATCAACCGCGTTGTTGATTTGCTCAAGCAGCTTGCTCTCTTTCAGTTGCTCTTTCTCACGCTGCAGTTGCTGGAGCATCTGGTTCTGAATGATTTCGACCAAGTCGTCCATGCTCCCTCCGGGCATCAAGGCTTGGACGAGGGCGTCATCATCGGGAAGGATTTCATCCTTGATGCCCTGGACGGTCACTTGGCAGACCAGCTCTTGACCGTGCAAGGATTCGATTGGGCCTTCGCTGGGCAGGGTCACCTTGACCTCGCGGGTCTCGCCGACATTGGCGCCAACCAGCTGCGGGCAGAAGCCCGGTAAGAACGTGTTTTCCTCGACCTTCATCCAATAATCGGATGTCTCGGCGAGTTCGCCAACGGCTTGACCGGCCACTTCAGCGGGATCCTGGCCATTGATGGTCGCGGTGTGGCTGATGACGATGATGTCGCCCTCTTCAACCGCTCGATCATCTAAGTCTTCATAAGTCGCCTGACGACGGCGGAGATTGTCGAGTTCGCGGTCAACCAACTCGTCGGTCACCTCCATTTTCGGGATTTCGATATCCAGTCCCTTGTATTCAGGGAGGGTGAATTCTGGAGCAATGATCAGGGTGGCGGACATGCGGGCGCTGCCATCGGCCTCATGCTGCAGTTTGTCCGGACGAGAGATGTCAATGATTTTGAGGTCATCCTCTTGCTTGATGGTTTCCTGGACAGCTTGTTCCATTAGCCTGCCATCAAGCTCTTCGCTGATTTCACCTGCGAAACGTTTCTCAATCAGTTTGCGCGGAGCCTTTCCCGGGCGATATCCCGGGATGCGCGCTTGGTTCATGAAAGACTTGACGAGGTCCTCACGCAACCCGTTGACGGCCTCTGCCGGGATTTCAACTTCGAGAGTGGCCTGGCAGTTCGGAAGTTTTTGAACCGAGATATTCATGGAATTAAGCCGCCTAGTTCAAGCGGCGGGGGGCGGAAACTGAGGCAAAATGCGATAAAGTGAAACCAAAAAAGGGAGTGAATTGGGCCATTCTGCTTCTTCACTTCCGGGCAAAAGGAAATCTCGGGATACCCGAGAGGTCAGAATGAAGCGTGATTTCCCGCAATCCCGCCTGTTCCAGGAGCGTGGTTACCGCTGCCCCTTGGTCATGGCCGATTTCGAGGGCAAGCAATCCACCGGGGTTGAGGAATCGGGGGGCGTCTGCAATGAGGCGACGCAAATGATTGAGTCCGTCCGCACCGGAAAAAAGGGCTGCACCGGGGTCGTGGGAAAGCTCCGGTTCCATTCGATCCTTCTCAGTGTCAGGAATGTAGGGGAGGTTTGCTACGATGAGGTCAAAGGAGCCTTCGATGGAGGCAAGTAGATCGGATTCGATGAACTTGACCCCGTTTCCGAGCTCTGCGGCGTTCTCCCGGGCGAGGGCGAGAGCTGAGGGCGAGAAATCGGCTAGCTGGGCCTCGGCGACCTCAGGGAGTTTCTCGGCCAGGGTGATTCCGATAACGCCGGAACCGGTTCCCACATCGATGAAACGGGTGGGTGAATTGATTTGCTCAGAGAGAATGAGGCTGACCAATTCTTCCGTCTCTGGACGGGGGATGAGGGCCCGTTCGTCGCTTTTGAATTCGCGGCCATGGAATTCGACCGAGCCGAGGAGGTGCTGCAGGGGGATGCGCTGCGAACGTTTCTTGAGAGAGACACGGATGGGCTCCAATTCTTCATCCGAGAGCGGGCGGTCGTAGTTGAGGTAGAGCTGCATCCGGTTCAGCGCCAGATGATGGCCGAGGAGTAGCTGCATATTGAGGCGCGCATCCTCGATGCCGTGCTTGCTCAGGTATTCGGTGCCGCGTTCGAGGACTTCGAGGAGAGTGCGCATGATTCGTATCGTGGAGGAGCCTTACCCGAGTCGGGCAGGGTGAGGCAGCTTGATGGCAAAGGGGGGCGGTGATGTCGAGTCTGGCGCCTGTCCATCTTGGGATGTTGAACATCGGTGCGAAGCTGCTAGCTTGGGCGAGTAATGAAGTGGCTGAATTGGGTTTTGGGAATTGGGCTTTGTGCATCTCTGAATGCCGGTGAACTCGTGTTCGAGGAGTTGCTCATTGAGCATGATGCCAAGCCGGACGAAGAGAAGGTGGATGTGGACTTCAAGTTCACCGTCGAAGGAGAGGGTCCCGCGGTGATTAAGCGCTATGAGGCTGCCTGCTCGTGTCTGGAAGCTCGGATCAGTGAGGGCGGCAAGCTCGTCTGGCAGCCGGGTGAGTCCGGCACGGTGCGTGGCGTTTTCTCCGTGGGGAATTTTCGCGGGACCTTGGATAAAAGCATTTCCGTCCAAATGGCTGACGGCCGAAGCCATCAGTTGACAGTCCGGATGACAATGCCGGAACTGCTCAAGATTGAGCCGAAGACACTTCGATGGGATGAGGGGGCCAAGCCCGCACCGCAATCCTTCACGATCACTGTCAACGCGGACGAGCCCATCAATATCAAAGGGCTCAGCGGCACAAACAATGAGAAGTTTCCTTACGAACTCGAGACGGTGGAAGAAGGTAAGCGATATAAGGTGACCGTCACGCCAAGTAATACTGAACAACGGGGGTTCGGGCTGCTCAGGATCGCGACTGATTCCCGCTACCGGAAGCACCAGAGTTATCAAGCCTTCATGGTGGTCACCAAACCTCGGCCTCAATCGTGAAGCGCGGCCTAGTCGAAAGCCTCGTTGTGTTACTTCTGGCTGGCGTGGCGGCCGGGGTGACCTATCTGGTGCAGGGCCCGCCGGAGCGGGAGATTGCCTGTGACCCGGAGGCCATGGAGCCGGGCTACATTTGCTATTCCCAGCTGGAGGAGCTGGGCGACTTCCTCTGGGTGGATGCGCGAAAGCGAGCCCAGTGGGAGCGGGATGGAATGCCGGGTTCTGTTCTCCTCACCGACGATCCGGCGGAAGATTGGGAGGCTCTTTTCGCGGAAGCGGCATCATCCATCGTGATGGCTGATGCGGTCGTCGTTTACTGCGATACGGAGGCTTGCGGTTCCAGCGAGCCAGTGGCGCGCAAAATCAAGGAAACCGGGATCATGATGAACCCTCTCAATGTGTTCATCCTCTACGGTGGGGCGAGGGCATTGCCACCTAGGGATTCCAGTCAAAGGAATTGATTCGGACGAGCCGGAGATACGGCTTGGCGTCTGCTTCCGGAGCGGACCACTCCAAGGTGACGGTCAAGGGGAGAGGCTCTGACATGATCTCTCCGCGTCGGAACTGCTTCAGCTCATCCAGCAGACCACTTTTTTTTTAAAGTAGGCTTTCACGCTGTCACCGTGGTCACGGGGATGGGACATGATCTTCAGGGTGGCAAGGTCCGCTGCGCCGGGGATCTCCTCGAAGCATTGGGAAACGCAGCGCCCGATCACGTGGAAGGTGCGGGGAGCCTCGGACGGGGCTGCTGCGAAACGACGCACGTCCTGGCGATAGGCTTCGCCGAAGGCTGGGCCATGAATGACTGCCGGCTGTCCGGCCCATTGACTAAGGGCTACGGTGATCGGTTGGGCTGGTGAATTTCTCTCCCCGTTCCAAGCGACGACGAAGAAATCGTCGATGCGGGATTCCTCTTGCTCAATGAAGCGACGGTAATGGGCGATGGCGGCGGGCTCGGGCAGTGGGGTGGAGAGGAGGGTCTTGGTCATGGCCCGGTCTTCCAGCGTGCCCAAGCTGAGGATATCTTCTCGTTCGGAAAGGGTCTTGGCCTTCAAGAAGTTCTCAAGCCGGGTCTGGACTGCTTCCGAACTGGTGGAATCAAGCTCGGTGGGAAGGGGAGTTTCCCCCTCACGATGGCTTTCTTCATCGGACAGAGGCTCCACTGGAGGCAATGGGGAGGAGTCCGGGCTGGTCTCTCCCTGCTCTAGCTCGATAGGAAGATTATCCAGATCGAGCGGCGCGTCGGGATCCTCCGCGGGTGCGGCCGGGTCGGGAGCGGTGGATTCGTCGGCTGCCGGATTCTCCGGCATCTCGTCGTTCGTCGTTGAGCTATCGGCAGGTGAAGAGCTCGAGGGAGGAGCGACGAAGGGCGGAGCCTCATTCGCTTTCTTGAAGAAGGGGAGATCAGCGATGCCGACGCTATTACTCATGATGAACAGGCCAGCGATCAATGCGATCAGAAGGGCGATGAAGGCAAGGAGGAGGATGATCCAAGGAGCCCGGCTTTTGCGCCTCGTCGTCTGTTGCTTACGAGGAGGCTCATGGGTCATGTTCGGAGGCTCGGCTCCGGGAGCCTCGTCCAATGGCTTGATTTCAGGCTGCTTTGCCCGAGCCTCGGGCGCCAGCGCGGCGGGTGCTGCCGGGGCGGGATCAAGGGGCGCTTGCGCGGGAGCAGCGGGCTCAGCTGGTGGATGATTCGGCGGAGCCGGGGCCGGCTGTTCAGTCGGGAAGGCGGGCTGGCCGGGCTGGCCGGGCTGGGAGGACCAAGAGGCTTGAGGCTGAGCCTGAGGCTGTGATGGCGCTTCCTTCGGTGGGGTCGGCGGCGCGATCTCCTGTGGCTGATAGGCGGTGGGTGCCGGGGAAGGCGATGAGGCGAGCGGGTTGGAAGGCTCTACCGAAGGCCGATCAGCGTCGGCGGGAGGGAGCTGGGGCGCGGTGATTTTCGCTTGGCAGGAAGGGCAGGGGCCGGTGACCCCTGCCAAATGGGTGGGCACCTCGAGCTGTATTCCACAGCTCGGGCATTTGAAGCGTAAGGTCTGATCGTGCATGATGGGCGGGGAGGTCCAGACCTAGAATCGGCAGAAGACCCTGCAGGGGTCAATGCATGAGTGCGTCTCTCCTCCTGCAAGAGAGACAACCCGGGGCGTAATTGGTTCAAATTACGCGACAAAAACCAATCAGTGACCCAATGGATTCTCGCCCGAGGCAACGCCCAATGCGCTTTGTTCAGCCGGTAGGAAGCGCTTGAAGCGCGTCTTGTCGATGGCCTTCATGTAGGCTTCCTCAGGAGAAATCAGGCCTTCCTGAAGCTTCTGCCAGATGGACTCATCCATGAATTGCATGCCCTCACCCTTACCTGCAGTGATGACGTCATAGAGCTTCTGGGTGGCGCCTTCCCGGATGATTGCCTGAACGGCGGTGGAGGCGAACATGATCTCGTTCACTGCTGTCCGGCCCGGCTTGTCGACGCGCTTACAGAGCAGCTGCGCAACGACACCCTTCAGCGACGCCGCCAGCATGGTGCGGACCTGCGCTTGCTGGTTGGCTGGGAAGACATCGATGATCCGGTCGACTGTCTTACGCGCGTTGTTGGTGTGCAAGGTGCCGAAAACGAGGAGGCCTGTCTCTGCCGCGGTGAGCGCCAGGGAGATGGTCTCCAAGTCCCGCATCTCACCCACGAGAACGATATCGGAATCTTCCCGCAGAGCGGCGCGAAGGCCATCGGAGAAGGAAGGGGTCTGGATGGGAACCTCCCGCTGGGTGATGATGGAGCGCTTGTTGCGGTGAACGAACTCAATGGGTTCTTCCACCGTGATGATGTGGCGGCTGAAGTTCGAATTGATGTAATCGAGAAGAGCAGCCAAGGTTGTCGATTTGCCTGAGCCGGTTGGCCCGGTAACGAGGACGAGCCCGGAGCGCATGTGGCCAAACTCCTTGATGACGGGAGGAAGATTCAAGTCCTCCAAGGACGCGATCTCGGTGGGAATCAGGCGGAAGACTGCGGCAAGGCCGTGCTGCTGCTTGAGGTAGTTGCACCGGAAGCGGGACTCCTCGTTCATTTCGTAGGCAAAGTCCAAGTCTCCGGTCTCAAGATAGGTTTGGAAGGCTTTCTCCTCGCAGATCTCGGCGAGCATGTTTTTGAAGCTCTCTCCCTCGAGGACATCTTCCCCGGGAATGGGGGAGACGCCGCCGTGGACCCGCACTTTCGGCGGTTGCCCTTCGGAAAGGTGAAGATCCGAACCCTTGTTCTCAACGAGGTATTGGAAAAAACGGTCGATGGTAGCCATGTGTTTGAAAAGGTTTGAGTTAGTCGTTGGGGTTCGAATTAAGACTGAAAGTATGCACGCATTTGCGCCTTGTCCTCACATCGGAAGAGGGTTTCCTCCTGACTGATTTTGCCCGCCGCATAGAGGTTGCGAAGTGACTCATCCATGGTGACCATGCCGACATTCTTACCGGTCTGCATGATGCCGGGTAGCATGAAGGTTTTGCCATCGCGAATGGTGGCGGCCACGGCCGGCGTGTTCACGAGGAGCTCCAATGCGAGCGCTCGTCCGGTGCCATCGATCGTGGGGACGAGCTGCTGGGAAATGATCCCCCGCAGAGACTCAGACACCATGATGCGGATTTGATCCCGTTGGTCGGTGGGGAAGACGTCAAGAACCCGGTCCAGTGTCCGGGGCGCATTACCGGTGTGGAGAGTTCCCAAGACCAAGTGACCGGTCTCCGCGGCTGTCAGCGCGAGCTGGATCGTCTCGAGGTTCCGCATTTCCCCGACCATGATGACGTCGGGATCTTCCCGCAGAGCTCCCCGCAGGGCTCGGGCGAAGGACTCTGTATGAGAGTGGACCTCGCGCTGGTTGACGTGGCAGCCGGCGGATTCAAAAATGTATTCGATGGGGTCCTCGAGCGTGAGAATGTGATCTTCCCGATCGTGGTTGATGAAGTGGATGAGGGAAGCGAGCGAAGTCGATTTACCGGAGCCCACCGAACCGGTGACCAGCAACAAGCCGTTCTGGTAGCGGGTGAGGGGGATCAAGTGTTCCTCCGGGAGGCCGCATTCGGCCATGGTCCGAATCGTAGTCGAGATGATGCGGAAGACGATCTCGAGGCCGAGGCGTTGCTTGACAACTGAAGCACGAAAGCGCCCAAATTCGTTGGCGTAGGCGAAGTCGACATCTCCGACTTCGTCGAGGCGCTTCTTCTCCTTCTCGCTGAGGAATGAATAAGCCAAGCGTTCGGTATCCTCGGCAGTCAAGGGAGGGTGGTCGTCCCAAATCGGAGCGAGGGTGCCAAAACGTCTCCACGCAGGAGGATAAGCGGTGGGGAGGTGAATGTCGGAGCAATCATACTCCATCCCGATTTTCAGATATTCATCGACGTGCGCGAGAACTTGGTGCTCAGACATACAAGTGGTTTTTAGATGGTTTGGTGTGTTGTGATAATGAGTCCAACTCACAGAGCCATGGGGCGGCAAGCATCAAGACACGTGGCGTGGGAAAAAGTTGAGCATCATGCTTACCGCGCATGCGCCATGTCATGACATTGCAAGGTGATCGTGGGGTAAGAAAAAAGCCCCGGCTTTTCGGAAGGGAAAAGCGAGGGGCTTTCTGAAAGGGGAAGGCTTCCCGAGGTGACCGGACCTTCTGGTCGGGGTCTTACTCCTCGCGTCCGCAGCAGGATTTGAACTTCTTCCCTGAGCCGCATGGGCAATCGTCATTGCGGCCGACCTTTACGGTGGGACGCCGCTTGGGCAGATTGATTTTGAGTTCAGGCTTCTCTGGCTTGGGCACACGGTTGGTGGGGGCGGAGAGGTTCTGCTTCGCCATCTGTCCCCGGTCCGGTGCCGCTCCACCCAGCTGGAAGGGCAGGTTCTGCAGGAAGCTCTCGTAAGCTTCCAGATTGGTCGTGGAACGAAAGAGATTACCGACGGCTTCGTCCTCGATGTTGGCCATGAGGCTTTCGAAGAGCTTGTAGGCTTCGTTCTTATATTCGACAAGCGGGTCCTTCTGTCCTTGCGCGCGGAGGTTGATGCCATCACGGAGCGCATCCATGTTGTAGAGGTGCTGCTGCCACTGGCGGTCAATGGCCACGAGAAGGATTTGGCGCTCAAGATCGTCGAGCAACGCCGGGTTCTCGTGGGCCACCTTCAGGTCGTAGGCGGTTTTCACTTTCTCGACGAGGAATGCGGCAATCTCATCCGAAGATTTGTCCTCGAATTTGACCTCGTCCTTATCGAGGCGGAGAGGGAAGTTGACATTTGCCCAGCCAATTAGCTCCAGGATGTCGCTTGCTCCTTCATCTCGCTCGTTAACGTAGAAGTTGACCTTCTCAGGAATGACTTTCTCGATGACCTCCACGATGAGCTCGCGTGGATCCTCGGTCCGGAGGACCTCGTTGCGGTAGCCATAGACGACTTCCCGCTGCTTGTTCATGACATCATCGAAGTCGAGGACATATTTCCGCTGGCGGTAGCGATGTTGCTCGACGCGCTTCTGGGCAGTTTCCACGGAGTGGTTCAACCACTTGTGTTCCAGGGCCTCACCCTCCTCCATGCCGAAGCGCTCCATCATGCTGGTCATGCGGTCTGCGGCGGCAAAATTGCGCATCAGATCATCCTCGAAGGAGATGTAAAACTGGCTCATGCCAGGATCTCCCTGACGGGCACAACGTCCGCGAAGCTGGCGGTCAATGCGGCGGGATTCGTGACGTTCCGTACCGATGACGAAGAGGCCGCCGACCTCGGCGACACCATCGCCCAGTTTAATATCGGTTCCCCGGCCTGCCATGTTAGTGGAGACGGTGACGGCTCCCCGTTGTCCTGCCGCGGCGACAATTTCAGCCTCCTGGCGGTGGAACTTAGCATTGAGAACCTGGTGGGGAATTTTGGCACGCTTCAGCATGCGGGAAAGGGTTTCCGAAGATTCGACCGAGGCCGTGCCACACAAGACTGGCTGCCCTTTGTCATTCGCTTCCTTAATCTTCGTGATGACCGCATTGTATTTCTCGCGGCGTGTCTTGAAGACTTGGTCATTGAGGTCATCGCGGCGATTCGGCTGATTGGTCGGGATTGGGAGGACATCGAGGTCGTAGATGTCCTTGAATTCCGCCGCCTCGGTTTCCGCCGTGCCGGTCATTCCCGCCAGCTTCTCATAGAGGCGGAAATAGTTCTGAATGGTGATGGTGGCGTAGGTCTGGGTCTCGGCCTCGATCTCGCAACCTTCCTTGGCTTCCACGGCCTGGTGCAGGCCGTCGGACCAGCGGCGTCCGGGCATCTCACGTCCGGTGTTCTCATCGACGATGACCACGCGATTCTCTTGCACGACATACTCGACGTCCTTCTCGAAGATGCAGTAGGCCTTGAGAAGCTGGGAAATGACGTGCATCTTTTCGCCTTGCTCGTCGAGCTTGACGGTGACCTCGTCCTTCTTCTTGACGCGCTCCTCCTCGTTCAGCGAGGTGTCCGCATCAATGTCCGCGTAGGCTGTCGCGAGATCAGGCAGGACAAAGGATTGGGGATCGCCAGGGGAAAGGAATTCGCGCCCCATCTCCATGAGGTCGGCGTCGCGAGCTTTCTCGTCGACGGTGAAGTAAAGCTCTTCCTTGGCTTCGAAGAGGTCCTTCTTCTGCGTGTCTTGATACATCGCGAGCTCCGACTTCTCAATGAGGCGGCGGAGATCAGGATCTTCCATGCAGCGCATCAGCTGGCGATTGCGGGGCTGACCGAGCTTCACCTTGAAGAGGGTGCGTCCGGCTTCTTCCATCTCACCCTCTTCGATCAGCTTCATCGCTTTGGAGGAGAGCTCGTTGCAGAGCTTGGTCTGTTTCTTGACGAGTTGCTCGATGATGTTGCGGTACTGCAGATACTTCTCGGTCGAGGTCGCGACGGTGGAAGGACCCGAGATGATGAGTGGCGTTCTGGCTTCATCAATCAGGATGGAGTCAACTTCATCAATGATCGCGAAATAGTGACCCCGCTGGACCTGCTGGTCAGTGGAGCTGGCCATGCCGTTGTCCCGCAGGTAGTCGAAACCGAATTCAGCATTCGTGCCATAGGTGATGTCGCACTCATACTGCTCCCGGCGTAGTTGAGAGGGCTGCTGGTTCTGAATGCAGCCGACGGAGAGGCCGAGGAACTTGTAGAGAGCTCCCATCCATTCCGAGTCACGACGGGCAAGGTAGTCGTTGACGGTCACGATGTGGACCCCGCAGCCGGTCAGGGCATTGAGATAGACGGGGAGCGTCGCGGTGAGGGTTTTCCCTTCACCGGTCTGCATCTCGGCAATGAGTCCGCGATGGAGGGAGATGCCACCGATCAACTGGACATCGAAGTGCACCATCTCCCAGGGAATTTCATGGTCGCTCACCAGGATCTTCTCGCCACACATGCGGCGGGCTCCATTTTTGACCACCGCATAAGCCTCGGGCATGATCTCATTGAGATACTTGTCGCGGGCTTGGGGGAATTGATCCTCGATTTCACGGAAGGCTTTCTTGCCTTCCTCGATAGAGTCCGGGTTGGCTTGAACAACGGGAAGGGAGGGGAATTCTCCCCGCAGCGAGCCCAACCGCGCCTCCAGAATTTCCGCCAACTGGGCGAGGGACTCGGCGTCCATTTGCTCAATCACCCGCTTGGATGGGCTCTCGAGCGGGAGGTAACGGTGCAGGTGCTTCTGCCAAGTGGCTGTCTTTTCGCGCAATGTCTCCAGAGGTTCTTTCTGGAGCGATTCTTCAATTTCGTTGATGCGATCGACCACTGGGCGCAAACGCTTGATTTCGCGCTGGTTCTTGGTGCCGACGATTTTTTGGAGTGTCCACTTGAGCATGTGCTTGATCCGCTAGGGCTTCTTGAGCGGACTCATACACATGCATCGCGGGGGAAGCAAGGGAGGGATAGGGAATTGCATGGCGGGCGATGCAGGATGCAAGAAAGAGGGCCCACGTGGAGGGGCCCTCATCCGCAGAATGAGGCACAGGCCTCAAATGGTCATCGCATTGAAGCCGCCATCGACCACAATCTCGGTGCCGGTGATGAAGCCGCCCGCGCTATTTGAGGCCAGCAAGAGCGTCGCGCCGATGAGCTCCTCGGGGTTGCCAAAGCGAGAGGCAGGGGTGTGCCGGAGAATCTCGGCAACGCGTGATTCGTCCAGCACCGCCTTGTTCTGCGCGGCGGGGAAGAAGCCCGGCACGAGGGTGTTGACACGGATGTCCCGATCCGCCCATTCGCGGGCCAGATTGCGGGTCAAGTTGTGAACCGCTGCCTTCGATGCCGAATAGGTGAAGACGCGGGAAAGGGGATTGAGGCCGGAGATGGAGCCGAGATTGATGATGGAGCCCGGCACGTCACGACTAAGGAAGTAGTTGCCGAAGATCTGGCAGGCACGCATCACACCAATGAGGTTGGTGTCAAGAATGCGGTGGAATTCGTCATCCGTAATCTCGATGAAAGGGGTAGGGGAATTGACTCCGGCTCCATTGACCAAAATATCGGCGCGCCCGGATTGGGCGATCACCGAGTCAAGCAAGTCGTTGAGGCTCTCCCGCTTCCCGACTTCTCCTTGCGCGAAATAGCCTTTCCCGCCTTTGGCCCAGATGGTCTCCAGCCGCGCGTTGGCTTTCTCTTCCGAGCGGCCAACCAAGACCACCTCAGCGCCCGCCATGGCGAGGCCCTCGGCCATCGTTCCGCAAAGTTCACCTGTGCCACCGATGACGACGGCAACCTTGTTTTCGAGTCCGAAGAGATTGGCTAAGTAGTCTTTCATGCCGGGGGAAATACTGCCCGATGTCGGAGAAGGTGCGAAACCTTTTTTTGTCAATGCGTCGCCGGAGCCCTCCGCTACGAGGACCACCCTATGGCGGGAAGAATCAGAAGATTAGCCTACCCGTCGAAAGCCCGCGAGATGTCTCTCTACACTTGCTCTAGGTGGAACTTGATCTGGGGGCTGTAAAGATGTGGCTCAAGCAGGAAGGAATCGTGCCCCTTGTCAGAATGAACCGTGAGGTGGGTGACGGAAACGTCGCTGGCCCGGAGGTCGGTCACCAGTTCTGCCTGCTCCTCGGGGTAGAAGCAGAAGTCGGAATCGATGGAGAAGACAAGGTAATCGTGTCCCTGCTCTTGCGAGGCGGCGAAGAGCTGGGCCGGCGTCTCCGCCCCGGCTTCCCGAATCGCCTTGTAGGATGACCACATGTCCACGATGCGGAGATAGGAATTGGCATCGAAGCGGCTCGTGAACTTCTTCCCCTGGTGGAGCATGTAGGACTGGAAGGGATCGGTCACCCGATACCAAGAAAGCATCTCGTGCTCCTCGACAATCTTGCTTCTGGCCCGGCGCTCGAAGGCATCGATATGAACGAAGGTCTTGTGCGAAATCATCCTGGCAAGAGCGAGGCCAAGATGGGGGCTACCAGTGTCATAGTAGTCGCCGCCATTGAAGAAGGGGTCGTTCTCGATGGCGAGGATCTGCTCGAAGAGAAGGAGCCGATTCAAGATGGTGTTCTTGTAAGAGGAGGCCAGGGAGATGATCTTATGCACCCTCGTCGGGTGATTGGTAGCGAAGGTGAGTGAGCAGAGGCCGCCTACGGAGGGGCCGATCACGGCATGTAGCTTGGCGATACCGAGCGCATCGAGGAGACGAACCGCGAAGTTGGCCTGATCGCTGACCGAGACGCGGGGGAAGGAGGAGCCGTATAGCTTGCCTGTCTCAGGATTGATGGAGCTGGGTCCCGTGCTGCCGTAGCATCCGCCAAGGTAATTGGGGCAGATGATGCAAAAGCGATCCGTATCGAGCGCTTTTCCTGGTCCGATAAAGTCGTTCCACCAACCGTTGTGAAGTTCCTCCGTCCAGAGAGGGACGCCCTCGATGCCCGGATTGATGCCGGCAGCATGATGGGAGCCGGAGAGGGCATGAAAGAGGAGGATGACATTGGAGCGGTCCTCATTCATTTCTCCATAGACCTCGTAGGCTATCCGCAGGGAATGAAGTGTGCTTCCTGCGGTGACGGTGAATTCTTCGAGGGGAAGGAATTGAGTTTGGACTTCGGTCTCGGTCACAAGGCGGTCACTGTGAGGTTCCTGGAGGGACTTGAACAGGCTTATGCCTGCTGCGGTAGTGGAAAAGCTATCCGGTCAAATGCGCTCGAGTTTGTCTGCTTTGACCCAGCCCCGAGTGGTATCCGGCAGCTCGACGTAGCTCCACTCACCCCGCTCGGCCACAATCTGACAGGCGGTGGCCGGGCTGACGTCCAGAATCTTCGAGCCCGCCGAGGAGGCTTCCGTTCGCAAGGGAGTCGGGTCATCGACCACGAAGACTGCATTGGGAGCGGGGGGCCTGAGAGTGTCTCCCGGATGCTTCCACTTGAGGAGCAGGGTGGTCAGGATCAGGAAGGCCGCAATGGCCAGCCCGACAGTAGACCAGGCTCGGATTGTCCTCCTCCCGAAGGCGAAACGCAGCAAGATGGAGATGGCGATGAGCCAGCAAGAGAGGGTGAAGAGGTTATCGAGAAGGGGGAGGCTCAACCAGCGGGCCCAGGTAGGCGTCTGATCGGGAAGGGGAGGAATGGAGCCCAGTTTGCGCGTGAGGAAAGAGAGGTTTTGGCGAGCTTCCGCGTGATCAGGATCGAGCTTCAAGGCGCGCCGATAGGAAAGGGCGGCCTTGCCGGGCTCATCCAAGCGATAGTAGCAATTGCCGATATTGAAGAAAAGGTCCGGCGTTTCCTGCTCCTTGAGTGAGAGCTGATAGTGCTGGAGCGCTTTCTCGTACTCTCCCTGATTCCATGCTTCGACGGCTTCTTCGTGGAAGGCGGCTTCACTCTGGCCGAGCGAGAAAAGGGTGAAGGAAACAAGGATGAGGCCAAGCAGACGCTCACGCAGGCCGCTTAGCAGCTGGCGTCTTTCCGAATCGTCAAGTTGGAGACGATTGCCATCAGGTTGGAAGCAAGCGCGGTCCCGCTTCTCAAAGAGTTCGGTCAGGAAGGTGTCGTTACTCGTCGCCAGGCCTTCTCGCTCCGCCAGGGAGCAGGCACGACGGAGGAATTCGGCCCCGTCGCGCGTCTGTTCCAGCTCCCCGAGATTGTGCTGGAGTTCGGTCTTAGCCGGATCGCTTTTGATGAAGCGGGGAAGGTGGCGTCTGCCGGCTAGATAGGCGAGGTAGAGGGCGACGAGGGCTGGGAGGATCTGCCACCAGACCAGCCAGCTTGAGCTATCGCCGGGCTGAAAGGAGCGAGGTTCGATGAGGCCCAGGATATCAGTCATCTCAGGCACGGGGATGAGGCCGGGCGTCGGGGCCACTCCGGTGGAGGTGGCCGGAGTCAAGGTGACCGGGATCGGTGAACTACGAAGAGTCTCGTAGCGCTCCGTCGAAGGATCGAAGAAGGAAAAGACAAATGAAGGAACCTCGGTCACGGCGACGAGTGGACGCAGCAGTTGCGTGAAGACGACACGTCCACTGATGCCGTGGCGCTGGCTCAGTTGCTCGTTGCTGGAGGCGGGATAGACCTTCCAAGAAGTCTCTGCGGCATCGAGGACCGGTGCGGGGAGAGTCGCCAGATTACCCTTCCCTTCAACCTCCATGCGCACCTGGATCGGGTCGCCCGGTTGGGGTGCGGTCTCACCGTCCAGAGAGGTATCGAGGGAGAAGGAGCCGATCGCTCCTGCAAAGCTGGCGGGCGCACCGGCGGGCAACGCCTGGGCGGTGAAGCTAACTTCTGGGAGGTCAAGCTGCAGGCTGACAGAGCGGGAAAAGGTGCTGGTGAACATGCCACGGTTCCGCTCGACGCGATTGGTGACTTGAACCTGCAACTGGCGGACCGTTCCGGGGCCGACCTTCACCTGGCCAGCCTTGAGAGGGGAAGCAAAGGTTGTGAAGTTGACGACCCGGTAGCTCTCCCCATCCACGATGATCGGCTGGGGTTTGGTCGCATTCGGCGAGCGGGGCTCGACCCGTTGGTCATAGTTCGGAGGCCTCGCCGGATCGAGGCGCCAGATGCCGATATTTTCTTTCTCAATCTCGGCGTGGCCATAGCTGAAAAGGGGCAGCTCGGCCGGGACCAGGATCTTGGCTGTGACGGGGATTGCTTGTCCCTCGTAGATTTTTCCACTCGGGACGAGAAGGGCGGAGCCAATGCGATAGCTCTCGCCTCCGATGGTAAGACGATTCCATGTGATGCGCTCTAGAGGGAAGACCTCGAGGGAAAGAGGTGGCACCGTCTCTGGACCCGCTTTGAGGGGAACGGTGAATTGGGGAAGAGTGAAGGTGCCCGCCGTCCGGCTGCGGGCCGTTAGATTGGCCGAGAATATTTGCCGATTGATCACATCCGGCTGCAGAGAGCTGAATGTGAGAGGTGATGCCCCTTCTCTGGTGATTTCGCCGCCAGGCTCTTCCCCCGGAATCTGGATGTTCAGAACCACGGGCTCGTTCACCAAGGCTTGGGGGACGAGGAGAGTCGGCTCAATAGCCGCACGGGCGCTCCCGGCGGCAAGAAGGAGAGCGAGCAGAAGTCGAGTAATCGCTGGGGTCATGAATTTACCAATCCTTTTCAACGCGTTGCTGGCGACGATGCGAGCGCAAGGGATCCTTTTGCAAGTCGGCACTCTGTTCAAGAATTCGGCGGGCAAACTCTTCCGCGGTTTCATCCTCGTGCGGTCGGGCTTCGAGGGGTCGGCCGCTGCCGCCAGTCTGTGGATTTTCGTTCTTTTCTCCCTCCTCTTGGCTTTGCTGGTTCTCTCCTCCTTGCTCACCGTTCTCGCCTTCCTCCTCTTGACCTGGCTTGGGCTCTCCGTCTTCACCCTGTTCCTCTTTGCCTGATTGGCCGTTCTCTTCTGAGGAGTCGCCCTCTTCCTGCTGACCCTCTTCACCATTCTCGGATTCTTCAGAACCTTCGCTTTGTTCTCCGTTCTGCTGTTCGTTCCCTTCTTCCTCGTTTTCTTCCCCCTCTTCGCCGCCGCCTTGCTGCTCTTCTTCTTCTTGCTGTTGCTGCTGCTGTTGCTGCTGCTGTTGTTCCTGTTGCTGTTTCAGCATCTTAAGAAAGTCCTCGGTAACCTTCTTGTTCTCAATGGTAGGGTCGTGCTCGTCATCGAGGGTGAGCGCTTGCTCGTAGTGGGAGACGGCCTCCTCCAAGTAGTTGATGGATTGTCCGATTTTTTCTCTCCGTTCCTCTTCCGGGATTTCGAGGACACGGTGATAGAGGCTGTTGGCGATGTGGTGGTGGGCATCCCGGCGCATGGCGTCATCACCCTCAAGGAGGACGTCAGAGAAAGCTTGTGCGGCCTTGTCGAAGTTCTTGAGCTGATAGTTGGCGGCACCTTCCGCATATTTCAGCCGCGCGAGGCGTTGCCCGTCCGCATTACGCTGTGCCTTCTCGAAGTGTTCTAGCGCGGCTTCGGGATCGCCATTTTCCAGAGCCCGGGTGCCGAGCCATCCTTCAAAGGGGTTATCGAAAGCTTCTGCCCGAGGCAGACCGAGCGCCAGCAGACAGAGCATGAGCGCGGGGGTCGCGGTTGCTTTGGGCCGGGGCCAAAAGGGACGAATCAACATGGCGAGGATAAAAAAGAACATGGCAGGCAGGAGAAAGAGATGAAAGAGGGGGGGACGGGTGGTGCGGATCCCGCCCTCCGATTCGAAAGCGTCAATGCGGCTGAGAACCATGTCAATTTTTTGCCCGAGGCCCGCGCCTCCTCCCGTGAGGAAGATGCCTCCCGTATCCGCTGCCAAGGTGCGCAATACGGCCGGCTCCAGACGGCTGAGAACGACGTTGCCCTCATTATCGCGAAAGCGACCGTCCGCTTCCTCTTCGTCCGGGACGAAGCCGCCGTCTCTCGTGCCGATTCCGACCGTGACGATGGCGACCCCTGCTTGGCGGGCATCGAAAATAGCGTCATCCAGCTCTCCTTCATGCAGCTCACCATCCGTCAAGACGATCAACGCATGCGTGCTCTGACCGGTGCGTTTGAAGGTGCGGGTGGCCAGATTGACTGCATCCGCGAGGTTGGAGCCTCCGGTCGGAATGTTCTTGGTCGTGAGTTGATCCAAGGTCTCACGAAGCGCATTGTGATCTGTGGTCAGCGGAGCTTGCAGAGCCGCGGTGCCGGCGAAAGCGATAAGGCCCAACCGGTCATTGGGGAATCGCTCCAGCAGCTCGTAAGTGATGGCCTTGGAGGCACCCAGCCGGTTGGGTGAAACGTCCGCGACCAGCATCGAGCGGGAGGTGTCGATGGCGATGATGAGATTGCGCCCCTGGATCGAGGCCTCGGTGCGCAGCTCGTCGCCTTCCGGACGGGCGAGGGCGAAGATGGCGAGCACGAGGCCGAGGAGGCCGCAAATTAGCGAGAGCCAGCGGGCTTGCTTCGAGTCCGGGACGACCAGATTCTTCCGCAAGCGCGGGCTTACCAAGACCTGCCAGCCACGTTCGCGATGCTTGTCCGCCATCCACGCTCCCCAAGCGAGCAGGGGAACGAGGACGAGGAGAATGAGAAGCGATGGTTGAGCGAAGCTCACTGCGGAAATGTTAGGTCGCGAGTGGCCGGGGGTCAATGGATCGGAGCGGGAACCTGAGGTCAGGCCTCCGCGAGGATCTTCTCGGTTTTCGAATCGACAATTTTATAGCGCTCCCGGTGGCTGGCGGAATCCGTGCGGAAGATCAGGCGGCCTGTGTGCCTGCGCTCCAGCTCGACGAGGATGTGGGAATCCTCTTTCTTGAATCGCTCAAGAACCACGGGGTGGACGATGATCACCAGATCGCCGGCTTCATCCTGGTGGCGGGCGATGGTGGTATTGAGTGCTCGCTGGATCTCCACCGACATGGTGAAGGGCGTCTTCACCCGGCCGCGGCCCTCACAATACTCACATGGCTCATAGAGAGTTTCTTGCAGGGACTCATTGAGTCGCTGGCGAGTCATCTCCATCAGGCCCACGGTGGAGATCTGGAGGACTTGGGTCTTGGCCTTGTCTTTCTCCAAGCGCTCCTTCATCGCGCGATAGACCGCCATCTGGTCCTTGCGGTTCCGCATATCGATGAAGTCGACGACGACGAGGCCGCCGATGTTGCGCAGCCGGAGCTGGCGGGCAACCTCTTGGGCTGCCTCGATATTCGTCTGGAGAATGGTCTTGTCGACATCCTTGCCGCCCCGGTTGCGGCCCGAGTTCACGTCCACCGCGATGAGCGCCTCGGTCTCATCAATGACGATGTAACCTCCGCAGGGCAGCCAGACCTGACGGTGGAAGGCCTCGTCGATCTGCTTCTGAACGCCGATCTTATCGAAAATGGAGGAACGGGTGGAGTAATGCTGGATGCGGCGCTTGGAACGGCGCGAGATTTTCTCCGCAATGCCACGCATCATCTCAGTTGTCTCCAAGTCGTCGCAGATGACATTGTGGACATCATCGGTGAGAAAGTCGCGGGCGGTGCGCTCAATGAGACCGGGCTCTTGGAAGACGCAAGCTGGGGCCGGATTGTTATCCCGCTTGTCCTCGACGGCATACCATTGCTCCAGCAGCATATCGAGGTCGCGCAGGAAGTGGCGGGCGCGCTGCCCTTGGGCGACAGTCCGCATGATGATGCCCATGCCTTCGGGGACGCGGAGCTTCTGCATGATGCCGCGCAGACGGTCCCGCTCGCGGGGGTCGTCGATTTTGCGCGAAATGCCGAATTGGTCGGAGAATGGCATGAGGACCAGATAGCGGCCCGCAAGGGAGATATTCGTCGTGACGCGCGGGCCCTTGGTGCCAATTGGCCCCTTGGAAACCTGAATCATGATCTCCGAACCAATCGGGTAGATGCTCGGGATGTCCTTGGAGGTGATGGGCTTCTGCTTCTTTTTCTTCTTGTTCGGCCGATCATCCCGCTGGATTTCCTCCATGGAATTATCAAGGGCTGCCGGAATGGCATCCCAGAAGTGGAGGAAGGCGTTTTTCTCCATTCCAATATCGACGAACATAGCCTTCAGGCCCGGTTCAATGTTCTTGACCCGGCCCTTGAAGATGCTGCCCACGAGGTTCACTTCGCCCTCGCGTTCGATATTATATTCCTCAAGTTTTCCGTCCTCGAGAAGAGCCACCCGACGTTCGAGGGTCTCGGCATTGACGATGATGGTGTTTCCTTCAAGTGGATTGATTGGGCCCAATCCCAAGGCCTTCTTGATTTGTTTCAACATGTTGGTAGGCAATCGAAATTCTAAAATTTTCCCTTATTCCTGGTCCCCGGATGGACCGCCTCCGCCACCCGGAAGGGGGATGACACGGGGTTTGACCATTACTGGCTCGGACTCGTCCAAAACATCGCTCACTTCGTCTCCCGTTTCCCCGTCTTCCTCCAGCGGGATTGAGAGAAGGGAGTCTTCTGGAAGCTCTATTGCTTCGATTCGGTCAAAATGGCCAGCGAAATTTCCCATTCTCTTGACAGGCAGTTTCAAGCCTTTCTCCGAAGCTGCAAGTCCCCGCATGATCATGTGGACCAGAGGACCAGCCACTTTTCCACCGCTCGCTCCACCTTCAACGAAGACGGTGACCGCATATCGAGGGCTGTCATAGGGACCGAATGCGGTGGTCCAGGCGTTGTTGACCTTGGGTTCCTTCCGCACCTGCACGGTCCCCGTTTTCGCTGCGATGGGAAAGTCCGCGATAGCAATATTGGTCGCGGTGCCGCCGATCTGATTGACAGCCATCCACATGCCTTTTTGCAGGCGCGTGATGTCAGATGAAGAGACTCCCTTGTCTTCCACCAAATCGAGCCGGAGCTCGGGTTCGTCAGCGATGAGGACGACCCCTTCCGAGGAGACTACCTCCTTCACGACGCGGGGACGGTAATACTTTCCACCATTGGCCACCGTGGCGGTGATCGCACAGATCTGGAGGGGGGTGGCCCGCATGTCCCACTGGCCAATGGAAATAAGGGCCATCTGGGCATTGGTGATGAATGCGCCGGGCTCCTGCTGCTGCAGCCAGAGGGTATTGCCGGGAAGGACACCGGGCATTTCTTCAGGCAGACCGACGCCGGTGCGTCGGCCAAGGTAAAGGTCATTGAAGCCGGCCACCATGTCTCTCCAGCCCACCCGATTGGCCAAGTTCATGAAGTAGGGATTGCACGAGACCTGAATGGCTCGCTCCAAACCCAGGCCTCCATGACCAGAAGTCCGGTGGCAGCGGATTTTGGTGCGTCCGTAGGTCACGTAGCCCCGGCAGTTGTCATGGAAGTGGCACTCATCATTGACCAGGGCGGTCAATGCGACGGGAATCTTGGTTGTGGAGCCAGACTGGAAATCGGTGACGCTGCGATTGAGGAACGGTTGCGCCTTATTGCTGAGATACTCCTTGCGGACTTGGGTCGACATCCCGGGCACGTAGTCATTGGGGTCGTAGTTTGGCACCGAGGCCATGGCGAGGACTTCACCCGTGTTGACATCCATGACCACGGCTGCGGCCCGGCCAGCCTGGCGGAGAACGTTCTCCACGAGGCACTGGACACCGGCATCGAGGGCCAGGGTGACCTTGGCTCCCACGCCCGGAGGATGGGTGTCGAGGGCGATGCCGAGCACGTTGTTCTTCTCATCCTTATAAAGACTGCGCTTGCCGGGCTCTCCGGTGAGCTCCTCATTGAGCGCCTTCTCGACGCCTTCCATTCCTTGGCTGTCGCCAAAGTAGTGGTCGTATTCCTGCTTCTCCGCTTCGGTTTGGGTGCCCTTCTTCCATTGCTGGACATAGCCGAGAATATGGCAGGCGAGGGATCCGAGAGGGTAGCTGCGCTGGGGCTCGGAATTCACATAAACTCCCGGGAGGTCGGGATTTCGCTCGGCGAGGCGTGAGAAGGTCTCGAAGTCGAGCTCCTCGGCGAAGACGTAGGGCACCATGTCAGTGTGCGTTCCGAAGTGGACCTTCACGTCGGTCCGCTTCAGCCGGGGGCTGAAGCCCTGCTTCGCCAAGCGGGGGAGAATCCACTCCTCCAGGATTTCGTCGATGGATTTCTTCTTCGGTGGTTCCTGCAGATCTCCGTTCGAGAGGTCAGCGCTTCGTTGCTCCTTCCAGGATTGCTGGACCTCGCCGAGGTTCACCGCGAGGCGATACTTGCGCTGATTGGTCGCGAGGGGGACACCATTGCGGTCGACGATTTCCCCCCGGACGCCTGGCTCACGGATGGCGACGGTGTGGATGCTCGGCTTTTGAGCGAGAAAGTATTGCTGATCCTCGATTTGAAATTGGTGGAGGCGATGGAGCAGAGTCCAAATCCCGAGTAGGATCAGCGCGGTCAGGAGGTAGAGTCTGAAGCGATAGCGAGGTTCCATGGGTAAGGGAGTGGAGGTTTAATGAAGGGGACGTTTCTGCTTCCGCAAGCCATCATATCGGATGCGGTAGCGAAAGGCTTTGGCCAGTCGAAAGAGAATGAGGAAAACGAGCGGAGAAAAAAGCATCGAAATCCCCGAGCTATAGAAAATGAACTTCAAGGTGTTCGTCGTGAGAGCAAAGTGACCCCGAATGAAAAATAGCAGCATCAGCTCAAGGAAGAGATAGAGAAACAGGGCGACTGCCGTGACGAGAGCCGAGATTTGCCACTTGCCCTCCTTGAAGATGGGCTGGACCCCTTGCATCACGAATCCAGCGATGGCGAAGAGGAAGATGGAGTAGCCGAACTTGAGAGTCTCCGCTGGTTCAGGATAAACGAGCATATCCACTCCCTCCTGGTGCATCGGGGTGAGGGTGTGCTGCGCGTCCCAGAGTAGGCCGGTCAGGAAGGCGAGCAGAAGCATGCCGCTCACATCAAGGGTGACGGAGGCACAGAGAAAAACGAGAGGGACGAGGAATATGCGGGCCTCGTATAGATTGGGGATGACCGGAACAAATTGCCGGAGAATGAAGGTGAGCAGCAGCAATCCGAGAACGCTGAAAAAATAACGAATCATTCCTTATCCTCCGCCTTGTCGCCGGTCTCATTCGGTTGGTCACCAGTGAGGACGAAAACGACGTTTAAATTATGCAGATCCACACTCGGCTTCACGAGTGCCTCATCCTCATAGCTGCCGGGTATCCGGCGAACTACGGTGCCTACCATGATGTCTGGAGGGAAAAGTCTGCCGCTGCCGGTCGTGAGCACTCGCATGCCCGGTTGGATGGCCGCATTCTTGGAAAGGTAACGCACGCGAAGCAGAGGATCGCCGCCGAATTGACCCGGCTGGCCGCTCAGGATGCCTTTTTCGGGAGTTCCCTCGATGTAGACCGAGACTTGGCAGCTTTCATCGCTAACGAGGACGACTTCAGCTACATCGGTATCGAAGGATTTGTCGACTCGTCCGACCAATCCGCCTTCGGCCAAGACCGTGAGCTGGGGGCCGATGCCTGCGGGTTCTCCCCGGTTGATGGTGACCGTGTCCCACCAGGCGGAAGGTTGCCGCTTGATGACCTTGGCCGGGATCACCTTGAAGGGGGTCCGCTCCCGGAAGTCCAGCGCTCGATTGAGCTGCGCATTTTCACGCTCCATTTCCAGGAAGCGTCCTTCGATGATCTTGAGGCCCTCGTAGTTCTCCTGGATGGCCTGTAGCTTGCGCTCCAAGGTTTTGGAGTGCTCGACTTCCTTCACGAAGGCCCGGGCAAAGTTGTCGATACCCGACCCCCCGTGCAGGAATGGCGTAATGGCCTTGTAGTAGGTGAATTGAACCTCACGGACCGTGTGAGGGCTCCATGTCAAAACCCATGTCCCCACGCCGAGAAACAGAAGCAAGGCGATGAGGTTGAGCGGCTTCATGAATGGTCCGGGGCTGCGGGTGAGAGGGGATTAGTGATCGGTATTGGTGACTCGCTTGAGGAAGGCCAGTTCGCTCAGCGCCTTGCCCGTGCCTTCGGCGACAGCACTGAGAGGATCCTCGGCGACATGAACGGGCAAGCCTGTCTCTTCCTTGAGCCGCTTGTCGAGGCCGCGAAGGAGGGCACCGCCTCCCGCGAGGATGAGGCCACGGTCGACAAGGTCGGCTGCCAGCTCGGGCGGGCAGCGCTCCAGAGTGGTCCGCACTGCATCAACGATGGTGGAAAGCGGGTCGGCCATGGCATCCCGAATCTCCTGCGAAGTGATGGAAACCGTCTTCGGCAGGCCGGAGACAAGGTCGCGGCCCTTCACTTCCATGCCGGTCTCCTTGGGCATCTCGGCCGCGGACCCGATGCGGATCTTGATATCTTCCGCCGTGCGCTCACCAATCATCAGATTGTAGCCCCGCTTCATGTACTGGATGATGGATTCGTCCAGCTCGTCGCCCGCCGTCCGGACACTACGGGCATAAACGATGCCGGAGAGGGAAATCAGAGCCACCTCCGTGGTGCCGCCGCCGATATCGACAATCATGTTACCGGAGGCGTCCTGCACGGGCAGGCCCACGCCAATCGCGGCCGCCATGGGCTCTTCAATCAGATAGACTTCGCGGGCACCGGCTTGTTCGGCGGATTCCTTCACCGCCCGGCGCTCGACTTCGGTGATGCCGGAAGGGATGGCGATGACGACGCGAGGACGAGCCCGGCGCTTGTTATTCACCTTGCGGATGAAGTGACGCAGCATGGCCTCGGTCACTTCGAAATCCGCGATCACCCCGTCCTTCAGCGGCCGGATGGCCACGATGTTACCGGGTGTCCGGCCCAGCATCCGCTTGGCGTCGTCGCCAACGGCCAGCACCTCATTGGTCCCTGCCTTGACGGCGACCACCGAAGGCTCACGGAGTACGATGCCGTGGTCCTTGACGTTGACCAAGGTATTGGCCGTGCCGAGGTCGATTCCGATGTCATTGGAGAGGAGACCGAAAAACTTCGAGAAAAAATTGCTCATGATTGATTAGGGAAAAAGGAAGGCGGATTGGGTGGGACTGGCTCCCAAAGATTTCATCGCGAATCCATTACGGCGGATTTCACGGGAAATTTCGCATCGGGGCGGGCTCCCGCCACGCGGACTATCGAAATCCACTCCCACCTGCACAAGTGGTAATGTTGTCACGCCGCGGCGACATTGGCTTCATGACGCTCTAGGAACTCCCGCGCGAGGGCGTGATAGGCTGCCGCTCCGAGTCCGGCGGGCTCATGGTCGAAGATCGTCTTGCCATGGCTTGGTGCTTCGCCGAGACGGATGGTTCGGGGGATGACCGTTTTGTAGAGCTCGTTGGGGAAGTAGTTGCGCACTTCCTCGACCACGCTTTTGGCCAAATTGGTGCGGCCGTCGAACATGGTCATCAGGATGCCCTCGATGAAGAGGTTGTTATTCACTCCTGCTTCACGGATCTCATTGATGACTCGGGTGATCTTCGCCAATCCCTCGAGACCGAACCATTCGCATTGCAGGGGAATGAGCACTTCATCGGAGGCTGCCAAAGCGGAAGTCATCAAAATACCCAGCGATGGCGGGGTATCGAGGATGCAATAATCGTAGTGAGCATGGATGCGGGCGCAATCACCCAAGACCTCACCGAGGCGGGTGAGGTGATTGTCGAATTTGACCAACTCAACCTCGACGCCCGCGAGGTCCATCTCGGCGGGGATCAGATGGAGATTCTCGTGCGAAGTGGTCATCACCTTGGACTCGAGAATATCGTCTCCGACCAGTGAGTTATAGATGCTGTCGAACTCATCGGGAGAGAAGCCCAGCCCGCTCGTGGAATTTGCCTGAGGATCGAGGTCGATAAGCAGAACCTTCTTACCCTCAAGGGCAAGTGCCATGCTCAGATTGATAGCGGTCGTCGTTTTTCCGACTCCACCCTTCTGATTGGCTACCGCGACGACTTTCATGAAAGGGCGACTTTCGGCATTACAGGCCGACTGGCAAGAGTTTCCTACGTACCCATGATTTTGGTCGCCGCTGTCAGGCTTCCCCGCTGTTCAAGCAGGCATCGGCTGGGTAAGGTGGGGCATGAAGTTGTGGGCGCGATTGGCAATGGTTCTGGTGCCGCTGGGGGTGGTAGTTGCTCTTCCCTTGGCGATGAGAAGGGATGAAGAAGTCGCCCCCGGCCCGGATGTGCTGCGCCTGGAGATCATCACTCCGCATAACGAGACAATTCAGCGCGAATTCGGCGAGGCATTCGCCACATGGTATCGGGAGAATCATGGGAGAGAGGTTTATGTGAACTGGCGGGTGCCGGGCGGAACGAGCGAAATCAAGCGGGTGCTCGATGCCGGCTTTGCGGCGGCTGAGGCAGCAGGACGAGTCGGGATGGGCATCGACTTGTTCTTTGGAGGAGGCTCTTACGACTTTTCCATTCAAGCCAGCGAAGGGCGTTTCCAGAGGCTCTCCATATTTGAAGAGCAGCCGGAACTCTTTGCCGGAGAGGAGCCGGTCATCCCGCAGAAACTCGGCGGGGAGACTTATTATGGAGAAAATCGCGATTGGCTGGGGGTGTGTTTGTCCAGCTTTGGTATCGTTTACAACGTGGATGGCATCGCGCGTCTCGGGGTGGAGCCGCCGCGGCGGTGGGAGGATTTGACGCAGCCGGCCTACTTTGGAGAGATCGCGTTGGCTGATCCGCTGAAGAGCGGCTCGGTGGCCAAGATCTTCGAGATGATCATCCAAGAGGCCATGGCTGAAGAAGTCGCAGCCCAGGGGGAAAATGAGGAGAGCCTGGCCACGGGGTGGGCAAAGGGGTTGAACCGAGTGCGCCGCATTGCTGCCAATTCCCGCTACTTTGCCGATGGTTCGGCAAAGATTCCGCATGACGTTGCGCAAGGGAATGCGGTGGCGGGGATGTGCATTGATTTCTATGGCCGGACTTTCGAGGAGGATAAGAAGGGGGCGGACGGCCGCTCCCGCCTCAAGTTCGTGGTGCCCGAGGGGGGGACTTCGATCAGTGTGGATCCGGTCGCAATTCTCAAAGGGGCTCCCAATCAGAAGATTGCGGAGGAGTTCGTTCGGTTCCTTTTCACCGAAAAAGGGCAGGGGTTATGGAACCTGGAAATGGGGTCTGAGAATGGCCCGAAGTTTCGTAATCTGCGTCGTTTGCCGGTCAGGCGGGATTTCTACCGCCCGGAAAACCTGGCTCGCATGACTGACGCTGCGGTCCTGCCCTACGAAGTGGCCGAGAAGTTCACTTACCGGGGCGATTGGACCGGCAGCCGGTTCAGTCCGCTCCGTCTCATCATGGGGGCGATGGCGATTGATTCGCACGAAGAACTGAAAGAAGCGTGGGAGGAGATGATCGCCGCAGGTGATTTGACGGAAGAGGCCTTCTTTTCGCTGGGGGAGGGTGGCTGGCCCTCGGTATCGTATCAGGCAGCAGGCGGGCGAATTCGCTCCACCATGAAGGGGAAGGACGCTCTTGCAACTGCCCGGATGAAGCGTGAGCTAGGGGAATTCTTCCGGAGCCACTACCGGCAAATTGCCGAACAGTCCGGGAAATAGCCCGGTATTGACGGAAAACGGATTTTTTTTGCAACCTGCCGGTCTTGGTCGGGTTTAAGAAGGGATATGAATAACAGCCTTCTTGCAGGAATCGGCGGTGTGGTGGTGGGATCCCTCGTAGGATTCGTCGGTGGCGGGGCATTCAGTGACAGCCCGGATGCGGCTGTTGAAAAGGGAGTTGCGCAATCGACCAAGACCGAGCGGAGCTTGGTCCGGAGTTCCGAGCTGGGCTCCAATGGCAGCCGTTCGACGCGGTCGGACATGATGCTGAACGATATTTTCTTAGAAGGAAGCAAGTCCGAGCGCATGCGGATGCTGCTCGATTACTATGCCAATCTGAGTCCGGAGGAATTTGCTTCCGAGGCAGCCAAGCTTGAAACGCTTCCCTTCTCAGACCGGATGTTTTCCTCCTTCTTGCTCTTTTCTGCATGGGCCGAGGTCGATCCGATGGCCGCACTGGCTTATTCTTCCGATCTAGGCCGAGAGGGTTTCCTGGCGAATACTGCCATTCTCTCAAGTTGGGCATCGACTGATCCGGAGGCCGCGGCCCGCTACCTTGAGGAGAACCCGAACCAATTCCGCAACGGTCGTGGACCGGGCGGGGCAGGAGTGGGCTCCATCGCTACCGAGTGGGCTCGTCAGGATCCCAAGGCGGCATTGGCCTGGGCGCAATCTCTTGATGGCCGGGAAGGCGAAGCCGCTATCGGCTCGGTCCTCCGTCAGGTGGCTACCTCGGATCCCTACGGAGCCGTCGCCATGGCTGCCGATCTCTCCGGAGAGGCTCGCCTGGAAGCCTATCAGGATATCGCTGGCCAGTGGGCACTGACCGACTGGGACTCAGCGGAGAGCTGGATCAATGGTCTACCTGCCAGCGAGCGGGATGAAGTGATGGGAGATGCCATCGCGAGCCTTGCCGATGCGGACCCCGTCATGGCCTCGGAGAAGGTCCTGGCCATGGGCGAGGGAGAGGCAAAGGACAACGCCATCTCCTCGGTGGTCGAGGAGTGGGCCGAGAGCGACCCCGTCGCGGCCATGGACTTTCTTCTCGCAAATGGGAGTTCCGAAGCGCAGGAGGACGCGATGCGGGACACGATGCGGAGTTTGGCTCGGGAGGATTCCTCCCAGGCTCTGACCTACATCGACGCAATGGAGTCGGGAGAGGTCCGCGATACGGCGGTGGGGACTTACATTTTCAGCAATCGGGATCTGGATCCCCAGGAGGCGATCAATCTTGCGGCGACAGTCTCTGATGGGAATGCGAGTGAGCGCCTGGTGACCATGAGTGCATCCCGGTGGTTGCAGGAGGACTCGGCGGCGGCGACTGAATTCGTCAATACCACGGATCTGTTGAGCGACGATCAAAAGGCCCGCATCCTCAGTGGCGAGGTCCGGATCGGCGGACGGCGCGGCGAGGGAGGAGGCCGGCGCCGATAAACTGGAAATAGGAGTTGAGTTTGTCCGAGGGCGGCGATACCCGTGCGCAATGTTTCAAGCAAAAGACTTGAGTGAAGCTCAGGTAGCCGCCCTCAAAGACTGGACAGAACAGGGGGAGCAACTTTCTGACCTGCAACGACGTCTGAAGGAAGAATTCGGGATCACCGTTACCTACATGGATATGCGCTTCGTCGCACTGGACCTCGGCCTGGAGTTCAAGAGCGAAGAAGAAGCCCCTGAGGAAGAGGCGACCGAGGAAGCGGAAGTCGTGGAGGCCGTCCCGCAGGACGGAATCACCCTCACTGTGGACCGAATCACGCGCCCCGGAGCTTACGTGAGTGGGCGGGTCACCTTCAGCGATGGCGAGCAGGGGAGTTGGATGATCGATCAGACAGGTCGTCCGTCTCTCGACCCCAACACGCCGGGTTATCGGCCAAGTCAGGAAGACCTGATGGACTTCCAGATGGAACTTCGCAAAGCGCTCGAAGAGGGAGGCGGCATGGCCTACTAAAGGGCTTAGGGCCCGTTCCTTAGCCGCCATGAGAGAGGACATCAGAGAGGTCCTGCAATACGTGCCGCTCTTCGCGGGGCGGACTTTCGTCGTCGTTTTTGATGAAGATTTACTGCCTGAGCCTGCGGTCGCCGAGACCCTGCTTGACCTGATTGCGCTCCAACGCATCGGGGTGAGACTGGTCGTTGTCCTCGTTGGTGGTGATATCGCCGACTTGGCGGATTGGGCGGTCGAGATGGAGTTTAAGGCGGAGGTTGCGAAGCCTCTCTTGGGCGATCCCACCTGTGTCGAAGTCTGTCGTGGGTTACTCAAGCGAGGCCAAGCCGCGCTGGTGAGTGGCATGAATGGCAAGGTCTTGGGGCCTGAGGTGGGAGCTCTTGCTGTCGGGGTGTGCGCCGCGAAATTGATGGTGCTCGTTAGCGAGAAGGCCTCGCTCCCAGAGGGACGGACCATTCCCGCGATGGCGGTCGAGGAGGTCACGGGGAACGGTCTTCTTGGTCAGGCTGCTCGGATTTGCCGTTCGGGAGTTCCCCGGGTCCATCTGCTTGACGGCCGCATGCACGGCGTTCTCACGGCGGAAATTTTCTCGCCGGAGGGCGTCGGGACGATGGTCCACGCGGATAGCTACCGGGCGGTGCGCGGGATGAGTGAGGAGGACATTCCGGAATTGCTTGCGATGATGGGCCGCTCGGTTCGGGCAGCTCATCTTGTGCCCCGTTCTTATGAGCAAGTGGAGGAGCGCTTAGGCGATTTCCTTCTCATGACGCTCGATGACAGCGTGATTGGCTGCGTCGCGGTGCATCACTATGAGGGAGGACAAGTGGGGGAAGTGGCTTGCCTATACGTGAAGCTTAATCACGAAGGACGCGGCTACGGGAAGGAACTGGTAGAAGCTGCGGAAAGAAAGGCCCGGAAGGAAGGGCTGCATTCCGTTTTCGCTCTAACCAATCGCGCCGGCGCCTTATTCTCCGCGCTCGGCTACGTCAGGGACGAGAAGGAACGTCTGCCTGCCGTGCGTCGCGAGCAGCTGGAAGCGAGTGGGCGGGGATCGGAGATCTGGTGGAAGGATCTGGCGTGATGTCGAGGAAGGCACGGGCGGGACTTGCCCCCTTCCGCTGTGGTTCTAGTTTTCGTTATCGCGCATGACGCCGCTTCTTAAAAAAATTCTCGGGATGAACCTTGGCCTCGTGGTGGTCATGTATGGTCTCCTCATCTTCGGGATCTTCTCTATCGAAAGTGCCGCCCGGCACTTGACGGAGGGTGGGGAGTATTACGCCAATCGGCAGAAGATGTATGTCGTCTTGGGGAGCGTGGTCTATTTCGCCGTTGCCTTGACCGATTACCGATGGGTTCGCTGGCTGGCTCTACCGATGTATCTCGCTTCATTGGGCTTTCAGGTAATGCTCATGCTCGGCATCTGGAAGGCTCCCGGCGATGATGTCCACCAGCTCGTCGTGCCCGGCACGGGACTGGCATTCCAGCCGACCACGCTGGTTGTGGCTTCCGGGATCATCCTGATCGGGATGTCTTTCGACTTGCTGCCGAGGCTGCATCGGATTTTCAAGGAGCCCATGGTGAAAATCCTGCTGGTGGGGTTGCTAACCGGCATCCCTTTCATCCTGGTGATCATCAATGGCGACATGGGATCCGCTCTCGTGTTTCTCCCCGTTGCGTTCATCGCTTTACTGGTAGGTGGCGTCCCGTTCTGGCACTTGTGTGCCATGCTTCTTTTCGGAGCGGGGTTGCTTCCGCCGCTCTACTATCTCGTTCTTCCCAGTGTGTCCGAACGGGGAACGGAGAGGATCGAGCAATATCTTGGTTACGCCAAGACCAGAAGGGTGGAGAAGGATGACGGGGACAATTGGGCTCCCTACTGGGTTTCCACCGCCATCGGGCAAGCGGGATTTAAGGGGCTCGGCTATAAGGCAAAAGAGTCGCAGGGCTCCATCCTGGACGGTCGGGTTTACATACCTCGCCGGACGGCGCATAATGATTACATCTTCGCGGTCATCGCCGAGGAGCAGGGCTTCCGGGGAGCTCTCCTCATGTTGACCTCCTTTGCCCTCCTCCTCATCCAAGTGCTTTTCGTCGCTTTCTATAGCCGGGATTTCCTTGGTCAGGTCGCGGCGGCCGGGGTAGTGGCCATGTTTTTTGCCCACATTTTCGAAAGCGTGGGAATGTGCGTTCTCCTCACGCCCATCACGGGGATCCCTCTTCCTTTGATTAGCTACTCGGGCACCTTCGTGCTCATCTGCATGTTTTTACTCGGTCTGGTCCAGAGTGTCTGGGTGCACCGCAATGAGCTGCACGGCGTTGTGGACGGCCGGCAATAGGAACAGGAAGAGGGCGAAGATGGCAGCCAAGGAATGGGGTGAGTCAATCCCGCCAGAGGTGGTTCTCCAGCTCGATCTGTCTTGCTCGTTCCGCCGCTTCCGCCGCACCCGGGCCTTCGGTGGCGGCTAGCTTTTGCGCTAGAGCCAAGGCGGCGCGGTAACGGCCAACCTCTTCAAGAATGTCGATCGCTTCAAAGCCGCAGCGATAGTAGTAGGTCCATGCTGGCTGGGTCTCGCCGGTCGGGTAGTTGACGAAATTGATGACGCGCCAGCAGGCATCAAGAGCCTTGGGGAGCTCCCCGCTTTCCCGATAGACTCGGGCGAGGCGGTAGTGGATGCGATTGGAGAGAGCGTAGCTCGTGTGCGGCTCGTCCAGAAGTCGTTGATAGATCGCGATGGCCTTTTGGTAATGCGAGGCCTCGGTGCTGCCCAGTTCCCGATGAGCCTCGGCAGCGAGAAGAGAGGCTTTGGGGCGATCCTCCGGCTTGTTCGGCAGCGAGCCCAAGGTTGCCAAGGCGGCCTCGGCTTGCCCCAATTTATTAAGCTGGGTCTCCGCTCGCAGGATACGGGCATCGGTGGCCATGGGGCCGCTGCCAGCAATGAGTCGGTCAAGCGCCCCCAAGGCTGCATCGGTGGCTTGTGGAGTGGGGATTTCCAGGCTGGCCCGCGCCGAGTAAAAGTAGGCAAGGTCCTGTAGCGGGCCTTCGCCGACTTCTTCTGCGATGTCGGTGAACAGTTGGCCGGCGCGGCTGAAGTCACGATTTTGATAGTAGGACTCAGCCAGCTTGAGCGTGAAGCGGCTGTCCTTCCTGCTTCCGGGGAAGTGGTTGAGATGGTCGCGGCCTCTCTCGATGGCCTTCGACCAATCGCTGATGATGGCGGCCATGGCGTGCTCAAGAAGAAAGAGCTGCAGCGAGAGCTTGCGATCGAGCTCCTGCTCGCCGATGGCGTCTAGCTCCGCTCGAATGCGGTCGAGATCGGGCACGGGCTGCTTTAGGTGGATTGAGGCGAGAGCCAACTTGGCCTCACTAGCCCGCCGGTGGCGAGGGTGCTCGACGAGGAAACGGGAGAGAGCGACTTCGGCTTCTTGGGGCGAACTCTCGACCTGCGCGAGAGCCTTCTCCAAGGTGAAAATCCCTGCGAGCTCGCTGGTGGCGAGCGCGGCGGGAAGGGTGGTGTCGGAGTCGCTCGCCAGTGAAGCGAGCGCTTGATTGAGCAGCGAGCTTTCTGAGAAGATGGTTGAGCGCGTCTCTGCAAGGGCGGCGAAGAGCTTGCTGGCTTGCTCAAAGTCGTCTTCCCGATAAGCGAGGCGAGCCAATTGGTCGGTCGCGAAGGCAGAGGATTCAGAGTCGTCGTTTTCCCGGATGAACTGCAAGAGGGCGACGGCCTCCTCGCGGCGTCCTTGCTCGATGAGCAGCGAGGCCTTCGCGAAACGACACTCGTGAGCCAACCGTTCCGCTGGCTCATGGGCTAAAATGTCATCGAGAAGCAGCAAGGCTTCTCGTGCGTCAGCGTTTTGAGCAAGGATGTAGAGAGCCCAAAGCTTGGAGTTGCTGGCGGGGTTCTTCTCGGAGCCGAGGGACTCGGGTTTGACGAAAGCAGTGAGGGATTCCCACAGGATTCTCCGGGCCTCATCATTTTCAAGGGCTTGAAGGCGAGCCAGAAGGAGAGGACTAGGAGCCGCATTGTCCGCCCTGAGCGGTCGCATGAGCGTCTCGACCGCATCCTGATATCTTTCAAGTGAGAGATGGGCATCGAAAAGGGATAGACGAACCACCTCGGTGAAGCCGGGAGGCAGCGATTGCTCCATCAATTCATTGCCAATCTGACGGGCTTCTTCGGACTGCCCGAGCGCCAGCAGGGCGCGGAGACGGAGAAGAGACGCCATGGGGGAGTCTTCCCGCTTCTGCGATAATGCGGTGAGGGCGCGTTGATAATCCCGATTTTCAATGGCCGCCCGTGCGTGGAGAAGCGGGGGGATGGCCGCTTTGTCGTCATCCCGCCACTCGTCGATGAGCTCGAGGGCCTTGCCGCTGCGTTGTAGAAGCAAGAGCAGCTCGATGCGATTTTGACGCGCAGCCTCCAGCCATGGCTCAGCTTCAATCGATTGCCACAATGCGAGCGCCTCATCTGCCTGACCGATACCAGCTAGGGCATGAGCCTGCCAGTAGTGCGCTGTCTCACTGGCAGGAAGCTCGATGGCCAAGGCATCCTCGTAGTCGTTCGCCCGAACGAGGGCCTCGAGGAGAAGGAGGCGGGCTTCATTCCGCTGAGCAGGCGTGAGTTCATCCGCCTCCAAGGCGGTCTCCAAGCTGCGGGCGGCAATCTCCGGCAAGTTATCGCCCAACGCGACCCGCGCATCGGTGAAGGCCGGGTCCGAGGCGGTGAGGAGAGATGCGGCGACGAGTGAGCCAACGATCGTGACTGGAATGAGCCGCCCCATCATGAGATTATTCAGCCAAGGGTCTCTTGGCCGGAAAGAGAAGGCTGCGGCATCAGATAGGAGAGCAGCTCGGCCAGCTTCGTCCTCATCTTGGTGCGATCGACGATGGCATCGACCAGTCCGTGTTCGACCATGAACTCCGCCGTCTGGAAGCCTTTCGGCAGATCCTGGTGAGTCGTCTCCTTGATGACGCGGGGGCCGGCGAAGCCGATCATGCATCCGGGTTCAGCCAAATTGATGTCGCCGATGGTGGCGAAGGAGGCTGTCACCCCGCCAGTCGTGGGGTGAGTGAGGATGGAAATGTAAGGCAGGGCGGCTTCCTGATGCCGCGACAAGGCCCCGCAGGTCTTCGCCATCTGCATGAGCGAGAGCATTCCTTCCTGCATCCGTGCCCCGGATGAGGCGGATACGATGATGACCGCTCGTTTTTCGCGAGTCGCGGTCTCGATGGCGCGGGTGATCTTTTCACCCACCACCGAGCCCATGGAGCCGGCAAAATACTTAAAGTCCATCACGGCTAAGGTGACGGGAAAGGAATCGATGGTGGCTCGACCGGAAATCACGGCATCGTTCAGGCCGGTCTTTTCTCTCAGATCCGCGGTCTTGCGCTCATAATTGGCAAAGCCGAGAGGATTGGCCGAATAAAGTCCGTGGTCCATCTCCTCGAAGCTTCCGGCGTCCGTAAGCAGTTCAATCCGGTCACGGCCTGGCAGCAGGAAGTGGTGATTGCAGTGGGCACACACGTAGGCGTGTTGCTTCAGATCGAGCGTGTGGATCAGCTCGCCGCATTGGCACTTTGTCCAAAGGTCGTCGGGAACTCCTGCGTTACGTTTACCGCCCCGAAGCGGTGGTTTCTTGAAAATACCCATACTTTGTCAGGTCGCGTGCCGGACAGCATACTGCAAAGTGGTCCGGGGACAATGGCGGAATCTGCCTGTAAGATGCTGGGGCACAGAAAAGGGCATCTGGTCGAGATGCCCCTTTCGATAAATCTTGAATGAATTCCTAGTCACCCGCCCGTCGATTGCCGGAGGCGGTGAACTGGGTGCTCATCACTTGGAGGACGATTTCTTGGCTGCTTTTTTCGCAGTTTTCTTTGCCGCCTTTTTCGCAGTTTTCTTGGCAGTCTTTTTCACCGCCTTCTTCGCTACTTTTTTGGTGGCCGTCTTCTTCGTGGCCTTCTTGGCTGCTTTTTTGACAGACTTCTTAGCGGCCTTTTTAGCTGCTTTCTTGGTCGCTGCTTTCTTCGCTACCTTTTTGGTCGCCTTCTTAGCGGTTTTCTTGGCCGCTGTCTTTTTGGTTGTCGCCTTCTTGGCCGCTTTTTTAGTGGCTTTCTTGGCCGCCTTTTTCGCTACCTTCTTGGAGGCTTTCTTCGCAGCCTTTTTGGTTGCCTTTTTGGCGACCTTTTTAGCGGCTGCTTTCTTGCTCGTTTTCTTCTTCGCCATAGCTTTATGTGCTTTGAGTTCTTGCCCGAGGGCGTCTTTCTCCTCTGGAGTCAAATTGCCAGCTGAGAGGATTGCGATGGCGGCATCACCGACGCTGCCATTGAAGGCGTTATTGACCAGCTCGGTCATGATAGGAGCCATGATCTCCTTCTGAGACTTAGTCGATGAGTAGGAATTCGCACGTCCGGAGCGGCTCGATTTAACGAGACCCTTGCGCTCAAGACTCTGCATCACAGAAAGGATGGTCGTGTAAGCGCGGTCCTTACCATCGGGGAAGTTGTCAATGACGTCGTTAACAGTCGAGGGTCCCAAAGCCCACAAAACTGAGAGTGCTTGCAGCTCGAGATCTGATGGTTGGATATTTTTACTCATGAATGTGTGGGGTCGGTTAGTGCGATGAATCCTGTATTACAAGAAAACTTCAAGGCTGAAAAGATATTCAACTACTGTGTTTATCGCTGTGTCCCAGCGAGCAGTTAGTTTTTTCTTTGTTTACGAAGATTCTAGTAGTGGGTGGGGTTATCTTGGAATGCTGAGAGTTTGACCGGTGATGATGGTGTCGCCGGTGAGGCCGTTGGCTTGGCGAATGCTGTCGACGCTGACGCCATACTTCCTGCTAAGTCCCCACAGGGTGTCCCCGGATGAGACGGTATGCGTCGTCCCACCCACGCTGGTAGAAGCGCCCGCTGATGGAATGGTCACAGGAGCCTGGCTGGGCACAGGGGTGTAGGCTGGCGGGTTAACGGGCGTCGGTGCGACAGGCTGATAAGGTGCGTTGACTTGTGGAGCGGGATCGTAGGTGCCGGTTGTGCTGACTCCGGGCACAGCGTAAGGGTTGTTCGGGTCGGTGTAGGTCCCGCCCTGATTTATGTTATTGGGATTATTCATCGGGGCCGTACAAGCGACCAGAAGCACTGCCGGGAAAATTGCTAACGAGGCTTTCATCTTCATCAAGGAGCAGTTTGAAGCCATTATGACGCTAAGTGAACGGTATTTTGCGTCTGTATGTCATGAAGTGCTAGCCCTCCCGTAGCGCGAGGGGTGATTGCCACCACTTGCCAACTGGTTCTCTCACAGAATAATTTTCTCCACTGTTTCGGTAGATTGTCGTGAGGGTGATCGTAGTCTTTCTCCGTGATGATGACTTCGCGACGACAATTTCTAACCGGGATCGGCGCTGCCGTTGGGCTTCCGGCTTTCGAGTCTCTCCGTCCATTGATGGCTGCGACACCTTCTGCCAGCGGCTTGGCGACGACGGCTTCCGGCGCCCCTTTGCGGATGGCTTATCTTTATATCCCGAATGGGGTGAACGTTGAGAAGTGGAAATCGGGTGAGACCCTGAAGCCGCTTTCCCATCTCAAGGATCAGTTTAGTATCCTTGAGGGTTTGGAGGTTGAGATGGCAACCTCGGGTGGTGATGGCGGTGGCGATCATGCCCGGGGCAATGCCGCGTTCCTGACAGGAGTCCGGCCTAAGAAAACGGCAGGTTCTGATATCGCCCTTGGTCAATCGGTCGATCAATTTGCCGCTGATCATCTGGGCGATGTGACGCGCTTCCGTTCGCTGGAGCTTTCCGCTGATGGAGTGCGAAAGGCTGGCACATGTGACTCCGGCTACTCCTGCGCTTATCAATTTAACCTGTCCTGGCGTTCCGAGACTTTGCCAATGACCCCGGAGAACAACCCGCGCATGGTCTTCGAGCGACTCTTTGGCAAGGGAAGCGGTAAGGAACGGGAGTTGTCGCTACTCCGTCGACGTGAGGAAGAGAAGTCGGTCTTGGACTTTGTGATGGAGGATACCCGGCGTCTGCAGAACGAGCTGGGCCAAGCCGACCAGCAGAAGCTCGATGAGTATCTAACCAGTGTGCGTGAGATTGAACGGCGCATCGAACAGGCGGAGAAGTGGGACCTCCCTGATCCGGGCGATCAGGTCGCACCATCCGGCATCCCGAAAAACTATGAAGATCATCTCCGGCTGATGTTCGATATGATGCTCCTCGCCTTCGAGACAGATTCCACGCGCGTGGCGACTTTTCTTCTCGCTCATGAGGGGAGTAACCGGAGTTTCGCAGACATTGGCGTGCCCGATGGGCACCACACCCTGTCCCATCACGACCGAGTGCAGGAGAAGCTGGATAAGATTGCCAAGATTGACCTCTTCTACAGTCGGCAGTTGGCTTACTTCCTCGAGCGGGCGAAGGCGAAAAAGGATGTTGATGGACGAAGTCTTCTCGACAACTCGATGGTTCTTTACGGCAGTGCGATCTCGGATGGGGATCGTCATGCTCACCGGGACTTGCCCGTCGTCTTGGCCGGCCAGGGTGGGGGAGCCTTCAAGCCTGGTCGTCATGTGAAGCTCAATGGGGACGTGCCGATCACGAATCTCTACCTGCGCATGCTCTCTGAGATGGGAGTCAAGGCCGACCGCTTCGGTGATTCCACAGGGGTCCTCAAGCAAGTGTAGTATTCCAGTTTTTTTGGTACGCCTTGAGCCGTAATTTGTGTGACTTTGCGGCGTGATTTCATTTGAGACGGTTCTCGCGGCAGTTTTGCCGGTTTATCTGCTGTGCGGATTGGGGGCGGTGCTTCGACGAAGCGAAGTGCTGCCCGCAGCGATGGAAGGGGGGCTGCTCAAGGTCTCCATCCACATCCTCTATCCTTGTCTCATTCTCGACAAGGTTCTCGGCAATGATTTGATTCTAAAGCCTGCGGTCGTCGGGTGGGGAATCGGGGTTGGGCTTCTCTGTGCCGTGCTGGGATACGGAGTGTCTTGGATGATTGGCTCTCTCCTTGGGATGAAGGCAGGCACGGGTCGCCGGAGTTTCACCTTGGCAGGCGGGGTGCAGAACTACGGTTACACCGCGATTCCTGTTCTCGCGGCCCTCTTCGTGGAAGCCGGAGGGAGTGACCGGGTCCTCGGCTTGCTCTTCATCCATAGTTTGGGCATCGAGATCGCCCTCTGGGTTGTGGGTATCCTGATTCTAACAGGGAGCATTGCGGATTCTCGAAAGTTTCTTCTCAATGGTCCCATCGTTGCGGTCGTTGCCGGTCTCGTTGTGAGCTATACTGGCGTCTGGCAGTGGCTGGAGCCAGATGGCCCGTTGCTCGGAGCGGTCATCCGACAGGTGATGAATTGGCTGGGGCAGTGCGCTTTTCCCGTCGCTCTGCTCTTGATCGGGGGAATGCTCATGGACCTTGCGGGGAAGGAGAAGCTCGATCTCAAGGTGGCAGCCGGGGGCGTCATTGTGAGGAACGTGGCCATGGCCTTCGTGATCCTCGCCCTCGCCAAATACCTGCCCGTTATCGAGGAGCTCAAGCAAGTCCTGGTTGTTCAAGCAGCGATGCCTGCGGCGATGACGCCTATCCTGATGACGCGCCTTTATGGAGGACGTCCGCAAGTTGCGGTGCAAGTGGTCTTGGCGACTTCGATTTTCTCGCTGGTGACGATGCCCCTGATCGTGGCTTTCGGAGTCAAATGGGTTCTTTGAGCCCTTACTCAGACAAGCTGATACGTAGTCGGTAGTAGCGGGCAGGGTCGCTACCGATGGGAAGGGTGGTCGTCTGCCATGAAAAGAACTCATCAAGGACCTCTGCGGCGGTGGTTCCATCTACTGGAGTTGTCCAAGTGTCGGCATCCAATTGGAGCGAAGTCTCCAGGCTGTAGGTGAGACCCCGCTCGGTAGCATCATTGCGAATGAGGTGGGAGAGATGGAGCCCGTCGTCGTCGATAGACATCGCCAAGCCGAGGGGATAGTTATTCGTTTCGTGGAACAGGCTGTTCACGGAGGGGTTTCCTCCCAAGGCATACTCGAGAAGATTGCCTAATCCATCACCATCGTCATCGCCTACTGGAGTCCGGTCAGTTAAGTCAGCGGTCCAACTTGTAAAGGACTCGATCAGCTCTAGCTGCAAGATCCAGTCAAAGGCTGGCGCATTATTCGAGGACAGACTGAGTTCGATTTCATAAGTCCCCGGGTCGTCGAAGGTGACGCTCTGCACCACTTCGAGGGAAGAGGATGCCGCGAGGTGCGCAAGCCGGAGCGTCGCATCCGGATTGTTCAGCCAATCGGTTCCGGCAGCTCCGGAGAGTTCTCCTTGGGTGGTGGCGAGGAGGAGGTTCTCGGCGTCCTCTCCTCCCGTGTTGGAGATTTGGAGGGTGATCGCGTTGGTTAGGCCTGCTCGCAAGGGGCTGGGAACGGTTGGAGAGATGGTCAGGGCGGTGCTCGCTGGGATGGCTTTGATGAGGTGATAGCCGTCGGCTTCCATCAAGGTGTTCAGCCCATCATGATAGTGGGGTAGGAAGGTGTCGTAGGTCGTTGTCCCGAGGTCATCACCGGAGGCAGTGGTTTGCTCGTCGATAGCTGAGTGGGTTCCGATCAAGGCAGGGGACCCTTCGTGAAGAATAAAGGTCGGGCTGCCGGAATCGCCAACTTCCGCGAAGCAATCATCCTCGTTGCCTTCCGGCTCGAGGATGAGGTAGTCGAAGGAGAAGGCGCGGGAAAGATTGAGTCCGGTCCCCTCAATGTCTTCGAAGGCCGAAAGCCTCCCGATACCAGCCCGGGCATTTTTGCCCAAAATAATAAGCTCTTCATTGAGGTAGTCGCTTTCCTCATTCAGGTTCAGATAAGGGAAAGGCTCGATGCCGCTGCTTGCCGCGACCCATTGCGTCAAGGTGCCGAGGAAGAGATCGGAGCCTTCTCCCGTCGGATTCGGGACCGTTTGGGTGGAGGCGACGGTGCGCTCAATCAGGCTGCCATCAGGAGCCAGGAAGCGAATGAGCTGACCTGTAGCTGGCTTGAAGTGACTCGCGCCCACGAAATGAAGCGGACTGATCAGGGTGAACTGGCGGCGGGGGTCGCTCTCCATCCAGCCGACCCCATTCAACGGAAGGGAGGCGAAGAGGAAGTCTGGATTGGGAGCTGGGCTTTCTGGAAAATCGAGAAAGCGGTCATGCCTGTTCGCTTGATAGACGCGCAGTTGAAGCGCGTCGGCAGGGAGAATGAGAAATAGAAGCAACCACCGCATGATCGGACAGGCAAAAGCCAGCGGTAACCTACGGTGACATTGTCCAAGTCGCAATAAAGCGTCGCGCTTTTGCTGGATCATTCAGCGGCAACGCCCCCTTGGGCCAAGGGTCGCTCTTACGATGAATGCGGAGCGTGCCCTCTCTTTTGGGGTCGAGCTTGTGGCGTAAATTATGGGCGATGCGGCCCATCGAGCAGCGGGCGTTGACCTCGACGACCGGGCGGATCTTCACCGAGCCGCTAGGCTTGCGATAGAAAAAGGCATCTACCGCCAGCGGACCGGTGTAGCCCGGGTAGCGCTTCTCAAGAGAGCGAGGCAAGCGTTCGCGATAGAAGTCGGGAGCAGTGAAGTCACCGTCTTCGGTCTTGATGATTGGCTGGTGAAATTCCCTCGCGAACTCGGAGCTGAGGAGAGACGCGAACTTGGGTGCGACCGTCGTGCCAAGATAGCGTCCGCTCTCATCCACCTCCATGAGGGTGAAGCCGACGAACCGGATGCCGCTACTGGATGCATCGTAGAGAATGGAAAAGTCGAGCAGGCGGGGGAGAAGGGGCTCCAAAATGACAGGAGTCTGTTGGCTGAGCGCTGCTCTAAGCCAATTGGAGATCGAAATGGGGTCGGTATCCGCATCGAAGCGGAGCTGCCCCCGGCCGGCGCAGGAGAAGGCGGGCTTGAGAATAAAGGAGGTCCATCCCCGCTCTTTTTCCAATTGAGAGATCAAGTGGAGCGTCTCAATGGTGGAGGATACCGCGTAGCTTTCATTATCTAACAAACCCGCGGCCGCAGCCACTGGCGAGGTGAGGGCTTTTGAGAAAAACCTGGGAGGGAAAGCTTCACGGAAGTCCTGCGCGCCGGGTGATGTCACTTGTTCACGGAGGCTGCGGAAGCGCTCGCTGGCATCGGGAGACCATGCCCAAGGGGCGAAGCCTCCCAGCTTTCGGGTTGCCAAATCGTTGTCTCTTGCCTTGACCATCTCCGGGAGGACGAAGCCTGCTTGCTTAAGCAGAGTCTGATGGCTCTCGCCGGGGACTTCCCGCATGAGCACGACATCATCCGCCACCGCATTGGCGAGCATCAGGGCCTCCAGGTCATGCTCCAGCTCATGGGCGGCACCCCTTGGGAAAAAAGGCATGCCTGTGAATTCCGCAAGAGCATGAGCCTCGCAATTCGGATTAAACCAATGGACGACGGGAGTCCGGCCTCGGGAACGTTGATAGAGTTGCAATTTTTTAATGAATTCGTCGGTCAGCCCAGCCTTGCGGCGGCCTTCCTCATTAAAAGGGATAGCAGGCTCCGGGCCTTTTGCTCTCACTGGTGACAGCGGAAAGGCGAGCGAGCGATGCCAGGCACTCCAATCCGACTCTTTCTGCTCCTTGAATCGCCTAAGCCAAGTGAGCCCGTAGCCCACATGCGCGATCTCATCCTTGTAGATGCGATTGAGTAATTCTGCCGATGCCTCATCACCAACGCGGGCAAAGGCCTCGCCATAGTGACGGGCGTAGTCGAGGTTCGCTTGCTCGAAGGTGAGGGAAAGGCGGGAGACATACTCGATGGGCGACTCCATCCCCGCAATGTGGTCCCAGATCATACGGGAGAGGCTGTGCTCGCCAAAGGATACGCCGGCAGCCGACATCCGATCGAGGTAGAGCCGGGTGTGTTCCTGCTCCTCCTTCAAGGTGCGGAGCAGACCTCGGCGGAAGGCATCGGGCGCATCTGGAAACTTGAGTAGGGCGAGAGCCATTAACTCCACCGCGAGGAGCTCGTGATTACAGAAAAAGTGCAACAGGGTTGAGCGGTGATCTTCGTTAGCCAGTTGATTCGCCGACGGAATCTTCGTGCGGCCTTCGCTTGGCTTGCGCGGTAATAAAAAGTCCGGGCGACCCGGCAGGTCCGGGGCCCGGAATGATTGTTTGGAGGGAGGGTCGATAGTCAGATGCGCTGGAGGAGGAGAGAGCTTCTCCTCCAGCGAATTCGTGAGGAGAACCCTCTCGGCAAAATCCCGGACCGTCGTCACGTTGATGGACTAACAAGATTATAGGTCCGGGGCAGCTGCCTTATTCGTCCTCTTCGCCGGCGAGCTCGATTGCTTTGGCAATCGCGGCCTCGCCCTCCTCGGCCAGAGGCTTCCCTTCCGCATCATAGATTTGATACTCGGGAACGTAGTCAGAACGACTGAAATTAGCGATTTGGCTCTCTTTGAACTTGCTGGGTAGAATGGTCAGCCATGGAAATTTTTCCTTCTGGGCCCAGACAAGTGCGGCGTCATCTTCGCGGTCGTAAGAAGCGTGAACCATCGCCACGGTGTCGCTGTCGGCAAGGTGCTTGTTGAATTTCTCCACCAACTGTGGAGCAGAACGACGGCAGGGGCCTCACCAAGAAGCTGAAAAATAGACGAGGTAATACTTGGGCTCGCCTTCAATCTTGGCAGGGACGAATTTGCCGTCCTCCAATTTGGTCAGGACGTCCTCGGTCAGAATACCAGGCAAGGTGATGTCCTCCTCCTTTTTGGCCGAGTTTTTCTTCGCCCAGAGGCGGTCGGCTTTCGAGAAGTTACTGAGCTCGAAGGTGCGCTCTTCTCCCTCGATGAGGAGAGTCATTGTCTTCTTTTCGTCGTCGTAGCCAACAAGCTCCGCGTCGAAGGTTTTTGAACCGTCGGCTGAAGTCCAAGTTCGTGCCGACAATCCCAATAAGCTGCCTAACAGTAAGGTAGGTATCAATTTATTGATCATGGCAACTGACCTTAGCGCATTTTGGATAATTTTCAGAGAATATTGCGAAGGATGCGGCAAAAAGATGCGCAGGATGAAGAAGCGGAGCTGTCGCGCCTTCCTCGCTTGGAAGCGTCTTGTTGAGGAAAGCGCCAGCTTGGCCTCCCGCACCTGAGAACGGCTTGTCCTCAGACGCCGCTAGCGATGCGGAAGGGTAATAATCAGATCAGCGGAAGGATACCGGAAGGCTCTTCTGCAGGTGGTCGAGGAGAGCCTGGTGGGCTTCATCGACTTGTTTGGCCTTGAGAGTCCGGTCAGGCGACCGGTAGAGCAAGGTGTAGGCGAGCGATTTCTTATCTGCGGCGATCTTCTCCCCGGACGGATCCGAGAAGAGACTCACGCAGCGATAGCTAACAAGCAGGGGGTTCTTGAATTTCTGCAGAGCCGCTTCGATATCGGCGGCAGGAAGCTCGAGTGGCAATTCCATCGCCACATCACGGGACGAACCGGGAAATTGTGGGAGGTCGCTGACGGGGCCTTCTTTTCGCAGAAGATTTCCCACCTTGCCCAAATCCAGCTCGGCTAGGTAGGTGTCGAGGGGGAGGTCGAGCGCACGGCACCGGGATGGGGCCAAGCGACCAAAAGTGCCGACATTGGCCTCGCCAAGATGGATGTTGGCACCCAAGAGGTAGCCATTCTGATCCTTCGGTTTGAAAGCGAGAGGCAGGTTAGGGGCAATGGCCTGCAGCACTGCCTTGAGATCATAGAGGTCCGCTGTCCGGGGGGCGGTCTCAGCCCATGTCGGCGCCGAAGATTGGCCTGCGAGGAGAATGGCGAGGACCGGGAATTCGCTGTCCTTCTTCTTACCACCACCCAGATTGCGGAAGGCCATGCCGCTTTCAAAAAGGCGGAATGATTTCGCTCCATGGCGGGCATTATTGGCGGCCGAGGCAATGAGACCAGGTGCCAGCGAGGGTCGGAGGACGGCGTGATCTTCGGACAAGGGCAGGGACACCCGAATCAAGTCGCCATCCTGCAGAGGCTTCAAGGTCAAGCAATCGGCGACCTGGCTGTCGGAGATGAGCTTGATAGTCTGGCACTCGTAGAAGCCTTGGGTGGCGAGTTGCTTCTTGAGAGCAAGCTCAGTGTCATAGGTTTTGTCGGTGGCGCTACTAGGAACAGCGTAGGTGGTGAAGGAGGCGGGTATCCGATCAAAGCCGATGACTCTGACCACTTCTTCGATGAGGTCGATAGGGCGAGTCAGATCGGGACGATTGCTGGGGATGCTCCAGGTTCCGTCGCCTTGTTCGGCGAGGCCCAGACGGGTGAGGCAATCCTTGGCTTCGGCCTCGCTGATGCTGCTAGCGGAGACTTGGGCAAGCTGCTCAAGGTCCAGCTTGATGGAGGGAGCTGCGGCAGGCTTTTCTCCCGCGATAAGAATGTCTTCCGCAGTTCCTCCGGCGAGTTCCAGGATCAGGCTGGTTGCTCGTTCAGCGGCAGGGAGAACCATGGAAGGGTCTGCTTGGCGCTCAAAGCGATAGGAGGAGTCGGAGGTGAGGATGAGACGACGCGAGGTGCGACGAATCTCCGAAGGGGTGAACCAAGCGGACTCGAGGATGATGTCGGTGGTGCCCTCAGTCACTCCGGAGTCCAGCCCTCCCATGACACCGGCGAGGGCGAGGGCGGTGCCAGCTTCATCGGAGATTACGCAATCGACAGCCTGCAGGGAATAGTCGTTTTCATCGAGGGCTTTGAAGACTTCTCCCTCTAAGGCATCCCTGACCACCAGGTGGCCGTTCACCTTGGCGGCATCGAAGGCGTGGAGAGGCTGACCGAGGTCATGGAGAATGTAATTGGTAATATCGACGATGTTATTGATCGGGCGGAGTCCGATCGCTTCCAGCTTACCCTTCAGCCAGGCTGGAGATTCTCCCACCCGCACTCCGCTGATTCTACGGCAGGTGTAGTAGGGACAGGTTTGGCTCTTGAGTTCGACCGGGGAGGCCGCCGTTTGTTCGGCCTCCGGAGGCCCGTCTTGCAGCTCCCGCTTGGAGAGAACGGAGAGCTCACGAGCGACGCCGCGATGCGAAAGTGAATCCGGACGGTTGGGGGTCACCTCGAGCTCGAAGATGGTATCGGACGGGTAGAGATTGACGAGCTTGGTGCCGACCACCGAGTCGGCGGGTAAGATGAGCAGGCCGTCCTCCTGGTCGACGAGGCCAATCTCGCTGGCCGCGCACAGCATGCCCTGCGATTCGACGCCCCGCAGCTTGCCTACCTTGATGACGAAACCTCCTCCGAGGTCGGCTCCGGGCAGAGAACAAGGCACCTTGTCGCCCACCTGATAGTTCTTGGCGCCACAGACAATCTGACGGTCGGTGCCATCTCCGACGTCCACGGTGCAGACCTTGAGCTTGTCCGCATCGGGATGCTGTACCGCATCCTTAATCTGGGCGACCACGATCAGCTCGGAGGGAATGCCCTTGGCTTCGATGCCCTCGACCTCGATGCCTGAAAAGGTGAGAAGGTCGGAGAGTTCTTGCGTGGACAATCCGTCGAGATCGATGTGGTCGTTGAGCCAAGCCAGTGAGGTCTTCATTTCGCGGCGCTGAGGTTCCAGAATTGCCGTGGGGGCGCAAGGGTTTTATGAGGCGGAAGACGGACTTCCAGCTTCTGGAGGGATTGAATAGGAGGAGACTGACGCCCCCCGCGCCATCGCGGGCTTGGCCTCCTCGCGAGTTGGGGCCTATGGTCGCGGCATGAAGCTGATTTCTTGGAATGTGAATGGCCTTCGAGCGGCGATGAAGAAAGGATTCGCCGATTTCGTCACGACCGAGAGTCCCGATGTTCTCTGCCTGCAGGAGACCAAGGCAAAGCCCGAGCAGGTCGATCTGCCACTGGAATTGGCGGGCTATGAAACCTTCTGGAATAGCGCCATCAAGCCCGGTTACTCCGGCGTGGCCATCTTTTCCAAGACCGCCCCGCTGGACGTGAGAGTGGGGATGGGCATCGAAGAGCATGACAGCGAAGGCCGGGTGCTGACTGCCGAGTTCGACGAGTTTTTTCTCGTGACGGTCTATACTCCCAATTCCCAGGATGGGCTTCGCCGGCTCGCCTACCGCCAGCTTTGGGACCAGGCCTTCCTCGCCTTCTGCAAGGAATTGGAGAAGACCAAACCGGTGGTTTTCTGTGGCGACTTGAATGTCGCACACCAAGAAATTGACCTGGCCCGGCCGAAGGCGAATCGGATGAGTGCGGGCTTCACCGATGAGGAGCGGGCGGGATTCGATGCCATGGTGGAGGCGGGCTTCGTCGATACCTTCCGGTCGGCCAATCCGGGGCTGGAGGGCGCCTACTCCTGGTGGTCCTATCGGGGCGGAGCGCGGGGACGCAATGTCGGATGGCGGCTGGATTACTTCAACGTCTCAAGTGACTTGGCCGACAAGGTCAAGGAGCCTCGCATCCTGAGCGAGGTGCTCGGGTCGGACCACTGTCCGGTTGCCCTGACGATGAAATAGCGGAGGGAGGAAGTTTCCTCAGCTCTCCATGTATTTGGCCAACGATTCTCGCAAGGCGGCGCGGGCGCGGAAGAGGTGCGATTTGACGGCCGGGAGCGAGAGCTCGAGCACGCGGGCGATCTCCTCATAGGGCATATCCTGATACCGACGAAGGACCACGGCCATCCGTTGGGTCTCAGGGAGGTCTTCGATGGCTCGATCGACGGCTGAGCGTAACTCGGCGTTCAGGTTCTCGCGGTCGGGGCGATGATTTGGATTGCCGGCGGGTTCCAGTTGATGCTCATCGAGTTGCTGGTCGAGCGATTGCTCTTTCCGCCGGGAGCGGCGCCTTGTTTCGTTGAAAACGAGGTTTCGGGTGATGGTGAAAAGGAAGGTGGTGAACTTGGCGCTTGGCTCATAGCGAGCCCGCGACTTCCAAAGGCGGAGGAAGACCTGCTGGGCCAGATCCTCGGCTTCGATGCTATTTCCAAGCATTTTAGCCACCGTGCCGACGACGGCATTCTGGTGTCTTTCCATCAATTCGGCAAAGGCCTCGTGGCTATTGCGGCCCTTCACCTCAAGCATCAGCTCGACGTCCCGCTTGTTATCGGCATCGGGGTCTTCGGGAAGGGGAGGAGTCATTCGCGCGGCGTTGGCCATGGATACAGCCGATGGAACCAGCACGCTAGGGGGAAGTTGCGGAGAAAATGAGTCAAGGTTGTCCGTCGGTCTCGAGGCAACCCCGAAACGACGCTGTCACCCTAGGTGCTTCTGGGGTGGCATGGAGGAGCGAGCCGGGACTTGCCGGGCGCAGGACCGAGGGAAAGCCCGGAAATCGGGAGAACTTACTCGGCTGATTCGGCGGCGGGAATCTCGTTGAGCGTGTAGTAAGCGTGCCGGTGGAGAGGCTCGTCGTCATCGGTGGAGCGGACGGCTCCGAACTCGAACTCATGGACATGACCTTGGACCATCCCGTTGACCTTCAGGCGGACCTCGAGTCCGTCTTCTGAGACTTCGGCGGATTCGACCACTGGGACGGTGCGGTCCACCTCCGGGCTGCCGTAGCCGGATTGGTAAATGTGGGTGAAGGAGCCAAGCACGTAGCTCTCTGGATTGGTCGCGGTCTTTTTGTCCACTGGCTTGGTGAAGGTGAGGCGGAAGCCGTCGCTGAGGACATTGATTTCCTTCACCTCGAAGGGCATCTTACCGGTCCAATCAAGGCGCTCGAGGATGTTTTCCTTGGCCCCCCGCACTGGCCAGCCGCGATTGGTCCCGCCCGAGAGCAGCTGCCCCTCGGGGGTGAAGTGGCAGTTGAGAATGCCGGTGGAGAAGCCCTCGCGGAAGGGGTAACAGGCTCCCTGCCAGACGCCATTGATCTCCTCCATGGTGGCCCGCATCATCAGGCTGAGGGTGTGGTCGCCAATGAAGATCTGACCACCGAAGGGCCCGAACTTGCCATCGGTCTCATCGAGGACGAAGCCGGAGATGGAGCGGCCCATCCGCCGGAAGGGAAAGACCACCGCGTAGGGCACCAGTTCCTTCACTCGCTTGCGCTCAATCTCCAGACGTGACGGGCTGTTGGGTTCAACCGGCGTTGGGCCCATATTGGGCGCATACTCATACCAATTGTAACTAATCGGATGGCCCATGAAGCCGCCTTCCTTGAGGTGCTTGAGGGAGCAGGCCCCATTCCAGGGACCTTGACTCTCGGCGTAGATCATCGCTCCGTGTCCGTTGTCGCCCACTCCGAGGGGGCTACGCAATCCACTGGCCACGGGGATCGCTTCGCCCGAGGGCGTGATCTTCAATGCCCAGCCCCGAAAGAGCGCCCAGGAGTGATAGGACTTGGAGAGCCCGAGGGCGATCCAGATATTGCCCTCCTTGTCGAACTTTGAGCCCAGAGCAAACTCATGGTAATTGGCAAAGCCCCAGGAGTCATTGATCGTTTCATACAAGTCAGCGCGGTCATCGCCATCAGTATCGACGACCCGGGTGAGCTCAGTCGCTTGGGTCGCGTAGAGTTCGCCATCTTTTTGCGCGAGCCCCAGCAACTCATCGAAGCCGGAGGCGAAGCGATGGAACTTGGGAAGAGGATGGCGGGCGGTGAGCCCCTCGACGAGGTAGATATCGCCGCGACGCGTGCCGACTGCGATGCGGCCATCCGGCATGGTAGCGAAGCAGCCAGCCTCCACGAAGAGAGGGTCGGGGATGGGGATCTCAACGATGCGATAGTATTCCGCCTCGCGCTCAGCCGTTCCCCACTCTTCACCGAGAGATTCCGCGGCAGGGAGAACAAGCGATTGGAGCCAGACGAGGGTGGCGATAGGAAGGAGATGCAATTTCATCAGTCGAGATATTGGTAAACGAGAGTCAGTTTGGTCTGCCCGGCGAGCGCGAGACGTAGCTCTTCCTCTTCGCCTGCTTTGACGAGGGTGCCGGGGACGGAGGATGAGATGACGAGCCCCTCGGCGAGCAGCCAGGCGTTGGGGAGATCCTCATGAGCCTGGAGGTCGGAGCCTTGGGCAAGACGGAAGTAAACACCCTCGGGGATCTCTTCCGCAAAGGTGAGGGTCCGGGTGAGGCTGGGGCCATCGGCAGAGTCGAGCAGCTTGTCCTCGACCGCGATGCCTTCAAAAAGGTAGCGGAAGGTCGGGCGTTGCTTTTGGTCGACGGAGTAGCCTTTGAATTGGAAGTTCGGTGCGTTCTCTTCCAGAGGGACGATGGGCCACGCCGATTCCATGGAGGGCAACTTGGCCAAGCTGGGACCTGCGGGAAGTTGGACGAGACGATCGCCAGCTTCCTTGACAAAGCCGGAGCCCTGACCGCGCCAGACGGCGGACATCTCCGCGAAGTCGCCCTGCCAAACTGTGCGAAGTGTCATCTTGCCCGCATCGAAGGCGATATTGATGCCAGATGGATAGCCGACGCCAATGCCCCGCTTCCCGATGCCATTGTATTGCCGGCGGAGAAGGACCGCCTCGTCGTCAGCAGGTCCGTAAGGAATGGGCTCGGGCCGCACCCCGATAGGGCGGCGGGCTTCCCGGCCCTTGGAGAGATACTGCCAAATGGCATCGATTTGTTTGTCGGCATTGCCATCAAGCACACCCGGGCGCACGGAGCGACCCTCCGGCCAGAAGCCGGGCATGATGGTGGTGGGGTGAAATTTCTGAGGATTACGAAGATAGCGGTGGAACCAGTCTTCCTTGAGGCGGCCGTGCATCACGGAGAGATCGAGGGCGTCGAGGGTGGTCGATTTTTCTCCCAGGAAGGTGTGGCAGGCGTTGCAAGCGAGGTTCTTCTCGCCGACCAGCTCCCAGCCCGTCTTGCGGATCGCATCCGGGTCTTCGTTGCGGTCGATTTCCATGGGCTCGACGTGATCGACTTCACCCAGCCAAGCGATGAGGTCCTCGATATTATCTTTCCCGAAGTTGGGCATCCGCGTCTTCATGTAGGGGCGGACGCCGCCGTCGCCTCGTAGGATTTTGCGCAATGCTTTGGGCTTCAGCTTCGCACCCACCCCGTCAAGCGGGGGAGGAATGCGGGCTTGATCGCCCAGATTGAGATTGGTCGTGGTGAAGAACGGATCGCGCTGCTCGGAGGGACCGCCGATTTCATCGCGGGAGTGGCAGGCGTAGCAATTCATCTGAGCCATTTTCAATTGAATGGCTTGGGCGGGTGGGAGCGGATGGGTTTGCGGTTTGAACGCCGCGATGGTCTCTTTTTGTTCTGGGGAAAGCTCATAGTGGGCCTTCGAGCAATCGGCCGCGAGGGAGATTGAGGCCAAGGCCGGAGCGAAGTCCTCAAGGGCGTTCTCCGGGCTGTGACATTGCACACAGCCGAGGCCTTCGAAGTGTTTCTTACCCTCAGCGATCCGCGCGGGTGAGCTGTTTGATTGAGGTGCAGAGGCAGGATCCTTTTGCTCGCGGAGGAGGTAGCTGGCCAGATCCTTGGCCTCCCAGTGGGTGAGGTTGAGGTCGGGCATCCGTCCATCGGGACGGACCTTCAACGGATCCTCTAGAAAGGCGGTGAGCGTCTTGACGGAATACTTCTCATCAACGCCAATTAGGGGATAAGAGTTCGGCAGGTCGGCATCGTCAGCATTGTGACAGGCGACACACCCGATCTCCGTGTAGAGCGCCTGACCGCGTTCGACGGCTGCTGGCTCGACTGCCTGGAGCGGGAGAGGTTCGCTCTTTCCCTCAAAGAGATAGTCCACGATTGCTCCGGCGATTTCGTCTTTCTCTTCCTCGGAATACCCGGCCAGGAGGTCCGGCATCGTCGTGCCCGGCTTTTTAGCATGGGGGCGGGCGATGTATTCGCGCAGGTAGTTGGCGGAGAGCCGGTCCTTGATCCCATCGAGCCGGGGGCCGGACTTCCAATCGCCGGAGTGATCGTGACAGGCGGCACAGCCCAGTTCGCCCACGAGGAGCTCGCCTTGGATCGGGGCGGGGAAGGAGTGGTGGCTGGCCGGGATTTGAGGCTCTTGAGCCGCAAGGCCAAGAGAGAGGAGGGGAAGGGCACAAGCCGCGTGAAGCAGGTGATTCGGTGACATCGGATGGGTCGAGACAGTGTGGTGGTCTGAGAGAGAGGGCTGGGATGGAGGCCGGACGACTTAGGGAGCCAGGTCGGGGCGCGGCGAATTGATTTCCTTCTCCAGGAGGCGCTTCAACTCTTCCGTTCGTTCGGGATGCGTTTCCTCCAGATTGTCGCGCTCTTCATTATCGGTGCGGATGTTGTAGAGCTGGACCTCTCCTTCCTTGCGGCCGGTCTGCACCACTTTCCATCCCTCGCGGGTGATGATGGCGCTGCTCCCCATTTGCTTGAAGCGATTGTTCACGATGATGTAGTCGTGCGTTTCCTCTTGCTTCTGCCCGAGGAGGGTCGGGAGGTAGGAGATCCCATCCTTGCCCTTGGGTTGCTTGGAGCCAACGATGTCAGCCAAGGTGGGCATGAAGTCGTAGTGAGCGCTGAGGAGAGCATTCTCGGAGCCGGGCTCAATCTTGCCAGGCCAGCGGGCAATCAGCGGGCACTGCATCCCACCCTGATAGCCAGCCCGCTTGAGGCCGGCGCGGCCGCCGGCACCATCGAAGACATCGCCATGCTCGGAGCTGCGCCACTTCTTGTCAGTGAGGTTGGCCTTTTCTCCATTCGGTAGCAGCTGCTTTTTGTATTCCGGCTTGGGACCGTAGTAGAGCTCGTGCCCATTGTCGGAGGTGAAAATGACCATCGTTTTTTCATCGATGCCCTGCGCCTTCAGCTCGGCCATGATCAAGCCGACGTGATCGTCGAGCATCTTGACCATGGAGGCGTATTTCTTCTCAGCGAGCGAGAGGCGGTCATCATCGGCATAATCTGGATGAAGCTCGGGAATGGCGACCGGACCATGCGGCAACTGGGTGGGGTGATAGAGGAAGAACGGCTCGTCCTTATTTTCGCGGATGTATTCCAGAATGCTCTTGATGAAGACGTTCTGAGAATAGGTTTCGCCTCCTTCGCCGACCGGATTGTCGCCCTTCTCTGTTCCTTTGCCACAATAAGGCGAGGTGTTGCCGGGGAGGTCGAATCGCTCGCCATTGCGCCAGAGGTAGGCAGGGTAAAAGCCGTGGCAGCGGACGTGGTCGTAGTAGCCCTCGTAGAAGTCCCAGCCGTAACGTTTGACCTGTTCATGCCAGGTCACGAAGCCGCGATCCAGTTTGCCGAATTGAGCCGTCTTGTAGCCGGCCGCCTGAGCCACTTGTCCCAGATAGACTTCCTCGGGGGCGATGGGATTGCGCTTCTTCACCAGCTCCATCTGCTGCTCGTATTCTTCCTGTGAGATGCGTCCGGTATCACGGCGAATCATGAGGCCGCCGTTCGTTTGACCCCATCCTCCGACACGTCCGTCATGCAGGCCGCTGAGGAGAGTCCAGCGTGCCGGCGCGCAGAAGACGCCGCCGTAGTAGTTGTTAAATTTCATCCCCTCGGCAGCCAATCGGTCAATATGAGGGGTCTCGATGATCTCCTGCCCGTAGCAGCCCAAAATGCCAGGACCGAGGTCGTCGGCAAAAATCAGAATCACATTGGGCCGTTCTGCGGAGAACGCAGAGGCTGCGAGGCTCAAGGAGAGCGTTAAAATTCGGCGGAGACCGCAAAAAGACTTAATCATAAACAATTCTGACGTTCACTACGCAACTTCCAAAGAGGGTATTTCGTCAAGTGCCGAATTTTCCACAGGCAGCATGACAAGGCAATGAAACGGTGTGTCGTCCCTAGGAGAAGAGACGAAATCTCCGACGACGCCTGGAACTCGGGTCAGGCGACGTCGGAGGACAATGAGTGAAAGGCTCAACGAATCCGCCGCGGGCCGAGAATTTCGGCGAGGATGACGGCATCTTTCACGGATTCAGGATTGGTGAGCATCTTCCGCACGCGGGCAGCGGAGCCAGTCGATTTCCTTGGCGTCGCATCCGCAAGCTTCTGGAAGTTTTCCAGCGCTTCCTGCTCCCGTTTGCTGAGCTTGGGGGACTCAACTTCTTGCGGGAGATTGATGGGCTGATCATTCTGCCAGGCTGGAGCGGTTCGGGGAGGCTCGGGCCGCTTGGGGGGGAGCATCGTTGGCGGGAGCGGGGGAGGCTCCATTCGCTCACGCACTTCCTCCGCAGAGGGAACCGTGCGGGCCTGCCGCTCGTGGATCTCCCGGCGCGCTTCGTCATAAAGTTCCTCGAGAGTCGAACGCTTGCGCGGGACGGTGTCCGCCCTCTCGGAATAGTCGTATTCCTCCCAATGCTCGGGCGGCTTGGAGGTGTTCTTCTTCCCAGCGTTTTCCAGCAGCCAGCGGATGATGCCGACGACGAGGAAAACGATGATGAAGACGACGTTGGATGGGATGTCCAGGGCGAGAGGGGGTTATTGGTTAGTTGAGTCTCCGGCGATGGACTTCCGCATGTCGGTATCAGCATTGACGTTCTGATACTTCACATAATCCATGATGCCGAGATTGCCGTTGCGGAAGGCCTCCGCGATAGCCATGGGGATGCCGGCCTCGGCCTCCACCACCTTGGCGCGCATCTCCTGGGTCCGGGCAGCCATTTCTTGCTCGGAAGCGACCGCGGCAGCGCGCCGCATCTCCGCCTTCGCTTGCGCGACTTGCTTGTCGGCCTCCGCTTGTTCGGCCTGAAGGCGGGCACCGATGTTGTCCGCGACATCGACATCGGCCACATCGATGGAAAGAATCTCGAAGGAGGTGCCGGAGTCGACCCCCTTTTGCAAAACGAGCCGGGAGATGGAGTCCGGGTTCTCCAAGACATCCTTGTATGATGGAGCCGAGCCCACAGAGGTCACGATGCCCTCGCCGACCCGCGCAATCACGGTCTCCTCGGTGGCACCACCGACGAAGCGCTCCAAATTGGTCCGGACCGTCACTCGGGCACGGACATTGACCGCGATTCCATCCTTGGCCACGGCCGTGATCTTGGTCACGCCGGTTGCGGGGTTCGGGCACTCGATGACCTTCGGGTTGATTGAGGTGCGTACCGCTTCGAGGACGGTCTTGCCGGTATCCTTTGTGGCGAGGTCGATGGCACAGGCGCGGGCGAAGGGCAGGTCGATGCCTGCCTTATCAGCCGCTACGAGGGCGAGAACGACGTTTGTGACATCACCACCGGCCAGGTAATGCGCTTCCAGGTCGTCGGTGCTGAGTTCGATATTAGCTTTCGCCGCGGTGATGCGGTTGTTCACGATGAGGCCGGGGGGGACCTTCCTCAGCTTCATGAAGAAGAGATTGAAGAATCCGACCGGCGCTCCGGAGACGCGGGCCTGCAACCAGAGGTTGAAGAAGCTGATGAACAGCAAGCCGAAGAGAAGGGCGGCGATGATAGCAACGACGGAGAGAATGAGGAAAAGATCCATACGCGGGTAGATATAGACGGGAGGGATTGGGCGGCAAAACTCTTTTTCGAAAATCGGGTATGAAGAAGGCGGAACGCGGGCTTTTCAAATGGGCTGCGGCCCCTTAGGCAAGCAATCGTGAGGACGCTGGGACTGATTGCGGGCAAGGGGATCTATCCGGAAACATTCATCGCTGGGGCCCGTTCGCAGGCCGAGCCCATCCGCCTCGTCGCGGCCGGGTTCACCGGAGAGACGGATCCGTCCTTGGCCGATCGCGTGGAGGTGCTGGAGTGGTTCCGGGTCGGGCAATTGTCCAAGCTCATCAAGTACCTGAAGAAGGAAGGGGTGACTGAGCTGGTGATGGTGGGGCAGATCACGCCGAAGAATCTCTTTGATCTCCGTCCCGACCTCCGGGTGACCATGGCGCTGGCCAAGCTGAAGGAGCGCAACGCGGAGACCCTCTTCGGGGCGTTGGTGGAGGAATTTGCCAAGGATGGAATCACCGTCTTACCTGCCACCACTTACATGGAGCGGCACATGCCGGGACCGGGGCAGGTGATGGGGAGGCCGCTGGGTGAGGATGAGATGGAGAGCGCTCGTTACGGCCTGGGCATCGCGAAGGAAACGAGCCGGCTCGATATCGGACAAAGCGTGGTCGTGCGCGAGGGAACGGTTCTCGCGGTGGAAGCGTTTGAGGGGACCAACGAATGCGTTCGCCGTGGAGGCCAACTGGGGAAAGGGAAGAAAATCATCCTGGCCAAGGTGGCCAAGCCCAACCACGACTTGAGATTCGATGTCCCGGTCATCGGGCCGGATACGATTCGAATTTGCGCGGAGTCGGGGATACGCGCCATTGCCATTGAGGCGGGCATGACCCTGGTGCTCGGGTGGGATGAAGCTGCCCGCCTTGCTGAAGAGCTGAAGGTGGGTGTCGTCGCCATCTGAGCGAGCGGTCTCCGATGGGGATCACTCCGGGACCACGACCGCCCGGGGAGGCGGGGGAACCAGCGGCTCGGTATCGTTTTGTTTCTGGAAGGGCGTGTTCTCCCACTGAGGATCGGAGACGAGCCCGGTTCCGCGGAATTGGAAGAGATTCCGGAAAGGGGTCACCGTTATTGGCAAGGTGACCAAACCGAGGAGGCCCCGGGTATCCGCCTGGGCGGTCATGTCGAGCGTCTTGCGAGCGAGGTCAATCGCTCCTTGGGCCCGCACGGTGAGGGAGTCTGTGGTGGTGATGAAGTCGTTGGTGTAGAGAATTCCCTTCTGGACAATGAAGTTGGCGGAAGCGTCGCGCGCGGTTTCGTGGGAGGCATTTTTGTGCCCTTGAATCCCTGAGATCAGAGGGGAGAGGGGGCCAAAGATGGGAGCCTTGAAAAGCTCTCCTTGCTCCAAGCCGATTGTGCCGGAGCCCTCAAGAGACTCGACTCGCCCTGCCGTGCCCATGAAGTCAAAGCGGCCGGTGACCAGCCCTTTCTCAATCTTCTCGAAGCCATAGAGGTGTCCGATCTCCGCCAGGCGAAGGCGGGTCCAGAGCATGTGACCGCGGAAGTCGGGCGCGCGACCCTTGCGGTTGGGAAGCAGGATGCTCACCTCGCCCCGGATCGGGCCTGAGAAGGTGTAGGAGTTGAAGTCGCGGATGGTGACTTCGCGATGCTTGGTCTCCACCAGTGCGGAGGTGTCCTGGAGGGTGACGGTCTCCCCGAGGAAGTCGTAAAGGAGCTCCCCGTCGCTCTGGAAGCGGGTCAGGAAGTAAGTCCGGTCCCGAGGGGGACGGTGATCGATGATGCCCGAAGAGGAAAAGCCGGGCGGCTCGGTGCTGCGGTAGGTTCGCTCAATGTAGCCCGCTGTCTCCGGTAGGAAGGCCCGCATGACGGCGGCGGGCCAGCAGACTCCGTGGAGGTGCTCGATGCGGGTGAGCATCACCGTGTGATCGTAGCTGATCTGGTCGGCTCGCACGATGGCGCTTTCCGGTCCGCCGAAGCGCTTGAAGGACGGATCCTCGGTGAGGTCGAGCTCCACCTCTGGGCTGCTATACACGGCTTGAAGAGGAGTGCAATTAAAGGTCGCGCTGAGGTGATTGATTGGGACGTCGTTGAACCGGAAGTTCTCGATGATCGCCGTGCCGGAGGACGACCAATCAGTCAGGTCCGAGGGCTTGATCGTGCCGCGAATGTCGACCCGAACTTTCGATTCCTCGTCAAAATCGGCCGAGGCGACAATCTTGGTGATATCTCCATCCGGCGCGAGGAAGGGGTCGAAGACCTTGACCGGTAAGGTTGAACGGGCCTGATAACGAATGTTGTCGTCCTTCAGCAGGAGCTTGCCGGTCGCCCGACCCTCGGCATGCGTGAGGACAAGATCACGGAGAAAAAGGTCGCCCGCCTGCCAAGAGAAGTCAGAGTCGACCCCTTGCCAGTCTTCTCCCAAAAAACGGAAGTCGCCAAGTTGAAGGTGGCCGAGAAGGCTCACCAGGGGTTTCTCTCCGGCAGGGAGGCTGACCTCTCCGCGAGCCTTGATGAGAGGAGGTTCCTCGTAGGAGAGTTCTTCCAAAAGATCGAGTCCCAACCCATCGCGCAGCAAGGTCGCGAGGTCGGCCGAAGAGTTGGTTTCGAAGTCGGCTTTTCGATTACGAAAGTCGTAGTAGCCGGACGCCTGGAGATGGCCGGCCCGATCCGCAAAGCTCATGTTTTCCAAATCGAGGGCACCTGCCGTTAGGCGCCCCTCGACGGACAAATCTCTCATCTCATAATCCCGCCGCAGGAGATGGGGGGCCGAAAAATGGAAGTGGGTGACGAGGTTTTGAGCTTCCCCCAGGCTTCCTTCGACAGCGACCGCGAGCTCAGGGCGGGCTTCCTCTGGCAAGGTCCACAGCGCCAGCTCGGAGAGAAGTCGGAGCGTGAAGTCATCAATCGGACGCTCCTCTTCCTCCGCTTCCGCTCCCATGAGATCGTTCAGTTGAAAGTCGGTCAACCGGACATCCAGTCGGACGAGCAGGCTACCCAGCTCGGCGGTGGCATCCTCCAGAGTAAGCACCTTGTCCCGGCCCAGATGGGCCTGGCCGTTCAAGCGTCTCAGTTCATGAGGATGATAGGTGTCGGGCAGGTTGACGAAGGCGTTCTCAAAGCTCGCGGACCTCACTTCCCAATTGCCTCGCAAGGCCTCGTTGCGGTCGATATCGAGTTGCAGCTCGTCGACGGAAGCAACGATTTCGCTCTTTTGCTCGTCTTTATAGATTCTCAGATCCTTGGCGACCAAGCCTCTCGTCCAGGAAAGGCGGGCCGTGGAGAACTCGGCATGCAAGCCGAGCCGGGCGAGTTCCTTGCTCAAGCGCTCACTCCATTCACCCGAGAATCCCCTCTGATTGAGCTGCCACAAGGCCACGCCACCTCCCACGAGCGTGACGAGCAAAAACGCCACGAAAATGGTCTGGCAGTGTCGAAACCACGGACAACGCATGCTAGGAGTTTAGCCGCAAACCGGTGCGGCTTCAATCTGGCATTCGTCCAGCGAAGCCGGGGCCCACTACTTCGAGAAGATCAGGAACTTACGGGCAAGGAAATTGCCTCCCGCAGCGACGATCGCGAACACGATGGTGGCAATGTGGCTATTGAGCGAAAGCGCCCGGATGACGTGATCCAAGGACCAGAGGGCAGGAAAGAAACCCAGGGCGGAGGCGAGAAAAAAGAGGCCCACCTCGGTCCGCTTGCTGTGGCGTCCGGCCTTGAAGACAAAACGAAGGTTGAGGAAATAGGCCACCGTATTCGAGATGACAAAGGCCACCGTATTATTGATCGCCATCCGTTCGAAGCGAATCTGGTCGGTCAGCCCGGCGCCGAAAGCCGGATTGATCGTATAGCCGAGGCCATAGACGACTGCTTGATGAGTGGTGAAGGCCGCTCCCCCGCAGAGAGCGTATTTCGTGAATTGGAGGATAAAATCCCGCAAGCCGGAGGCTGGCGTTTGCTGGGGCAGGCATTGGGGCGAATTCACGATGGAGACGGCGTCATGCTCCACTTTCCTTAGGCTTGCAAGCCTTCAAGCATCGTCCCTCACCATGGTGGGGAGGGAAAATACGGTTTTTTAGGTAAGACCGATACCGTTCACGGTTAATAGCCTTGAAGATGAAAAGGACAACGCCACTTCTGTTAGCCGGGCTCTGGGCAACATTCGCGAACGCTGCCGAAGTCAGTGATCTAACGTATACTGATAACGGGAGCGCAGTCACCATCACCAGCTGCGACGAGGCAGCGACGGGAGCATTGACGATACCCGGGACCCTGGGTGGCCTGCCGGTGACGACGATCGCTTCGCAGGCTTTTTCGGGATGCAGCGGTCTGACCTCGATCGAGCTTCCCTCGTCCGTGACAACGATTGAGAATTCGGCTTTCTACCGTTGCTCGGGATTGGCCAGTATCAATTTGCCCAGCGGCCTCTCCAGTATTGCCTTGAGCACCTTCAGCGGATGCTCATCGCTCAGCTCCATCACCATTCCGGCGAGCGTGACCAGCATCGGGGCCTCGGCCTTCAGGGAGTGCAGTGCCTTGACCGAGGTGGTCATTCCGGTGGGGGTGACGGAGATAGCCAATCACTCCTTTGCCTGGTGCTCGCAGCTATCATCCGTAACGATTCCTGAAGGGGTGACCTCACTCGAGTCATCCTGCTTCTACAACTGCTCGAGTCTGGGCTCGCTCGCCTTGCCCGCGAGCTTGGAGTCCTTTGGCTCGCAGGCTCTCTATGGTTGCCGGAGCCTTTCCGAGCTTCTGTTAGCCGAGGGCAATACGTCCTTCTCGCTAGTCGATGGCGTTCTCTTCAATGCTGATGGGACGCGCTTGATTCAATACCCCCCAGCTCTACCGGGCGCATCCTATACCGTCCCCGAGGGGGTCACCGAGATCGCGACATGGTCGATGAGTGAGATGCAGAATGTGACCTCCCTGACCTTGCCCTCCACGCTGGAAGTCATCGGAAGTCGGGCTCTTTATCAGAACTTTTCCCTTACGGAGGTGGTCTTCACAGGCTCAGTCTCCCGCATTGAGGATGCGGCGTTCTTTCGTTGCTACGGTCTCGATAGTATCACCTTGCCAGCAACTCTGACGGAGCTGGGGAGCTCGGTCTTCGGTCAATGCAGCTCCTTGGAGGAGGTAGTCTTTGAGGGCGACAAGCCCACTGGCGGTGAGGGCACTGATGCAGGGTTTGATGAGACCGGGATCGTTGCCTATGGCTGGACGAGTGGCTGGGGCGCGACCTTCATGGGCCGTCCGGTTGAGCTCATAGGAGATGCTCTTGACGTCTCGATTGCCATCGTTGCGGGGGTTCCCACTCTCACGATCGACTCGAGCCCGGGTGATGTTTTCCAGATTTATCGTTCAGAAGACGGGGTCTTTGGTGAGTCACCTCTGGTGGCCAGCCTGTCGGCGGATGGTTCGGGGAGCGAGACCGTGTGGGAGGATTCCGATGGGTTGGACGGAGCCTTCTACCGGGTCCTGCGTGAGACTCCGACACTCGACTGAAGCCGTCCCGCCGGGGCAGGATTTTTATCGAATAGGACCAATCGTCGGGTTGCGCGTGGGCCATCGGGCATTGAGAATGCCGGTGCATGCTGACGGTTTTGCGGATTCAGAATCTTGCCTTGGTTGACCATCTCGTCTGGGAGGTGGGCTGCGGGCTCGTGGGGGTAACGGGAGAGACCGGTGCGGGGAAGTCGGTTATTGTGGGGGCTCTCAAGCTGGTGCTTGGCGAGCGTGCGGACAAGAGCCTGATCCGGACTGGCGAGACCTCCTGCGTGGTGGAGGCGGTCTTCGAGCTAGAGGAAAGCGCGGCTGTGGATGCCGTGCTGGAGGAGGCCGGGCTGCCGGGCTGCGAAGACGGGCAGCTGATCCTTCGCCGGGTGGTTGGCGAGCGTTCGGGACGACAGTTCGTCAACGATTCGCCAACGACTCTAACGATGCTGAAGGCTCTGGCAGGTCGGCTGGTCGACCTGCATGGGCCGGGAGAGCAACTGAGCCTTCACTCGGTCGAGCGACAGCTGGCTATGCTGGATGCTCATGCCGGCGCCTTGCCGGCCTTCCAAAAGTATCGGGACGCTTGGCAAAATTTCACGGAGGCCCGCGCACTTTTCGATGAATTGAATCGGTCCGAACAAGCGGGGGAAGCCGAACTAGAACTCTTGCGCCATAAGCTTGATGAGATTGAATCCGCTGAGATCAACCTGGAGGAAATGGCGAATCTGGAGGAGCGCTACCAGCAGGTGAGCAATGGCTCCCGCCTGGCCGAGCTCTCCGGCGAGTCTTTGGGCTTGCTCGAGGGGGAGACTGGGGTGCTCTCACAATTGGGGGACCTGCAACGTCTCGCCCGCGAGCTTGAAAAACTGGATGCGGGCAATGGTGAGCGCTTCGCCGGCCTTGGGACAGCCGTAGTGGAGCTGGAGGATTTGGAAGGCTCATTGCGGGACTATCTGGAGGACTTGGAAGTCGATCCAGAGGAAGCGCGTCGCTTGGAAGAGCGGGTCGATCGACTTGAGTCATTGAAGCGAAAATACGGTCCTACCCTCGAAGACGTCGTCGCGACCGGGGAGGCTGCCGCCGCCCGCTTGGACAAGGTCGAAAATCGGGGCGAACGGCTGGCTGAACTTCGCCAAGAGCTTGAGGCGGCGCAGAAGGTCCTGATGGAGCAGGGCCGAGAGCTGAGCAAGATTCGTAAGAAAGGGGCACCACGGCTGGCCAAAGAGGTGAAGGGACATCTGCGCGACTTGGGTTTCAAGCAGGCTGAGTTCGACGTCAATCTACAGAGGCGGAAAGAGGCGGGGCCAGTCGGCTATGATGAAGTGGAATTCCAATTCGGGCCAAACCCGGGAGAACCGCTCAAACCTTTACGAAAAATTGGTTCCAGCGGAGAGCTGGCGCGGGTGATGCTCGCGGTCAAAAGCGCGCTGGCCGATCAGGATCGCACTCCGTTGATGGTCTTCGATGAGATCGATGCCAACGTTGGCGGAGAGGTCGCTGCGGCGGTCGGGCGAAAGATGGCGGGCCTGGGCGATGCCCATCAGGTGGTCAGCATCACTCACTTCCCCCAAGTCGCTGCCGTGGCGGGGCATCACTACTTGGTTGAAAAGGTGGTGGAGAAGGGGCGAACCTTTTCCCGACTCCGGGAGGTCACGGGCAAGGAAAGGATCGCCGAGCTAGTCCGCATGCTGGGTGGCGGAGGGAAGGAAGCTGAATCGATGGCTAAAAAATTACTAGAAATCTCGTAAGTATGGCTGGGAAAAAGGGCAAATGGCGTGTGGTCACGATGGAGTGGGTCGATGACCCGGGCGAGGAACTCGGTGTGGACCGCAAGCTGGTCATTGGCCGGCGGGAGTGGATTGGATTACCCGCGCTCGGCATCGAAGCCATGCATGGGAAGACAGACACGGGGGCCTATAACTCAAGCATTCACGCGGAAGAGGTGAGCACCTTTGATAAGGAAGGTGAGGAGTGGGTGAGCTTTCTCACTCATGCCCAGTCGGGCAAGGAGGTCAGGTGTGAGGCTCCCGTCTCGTTCCGCAAGCGGGTCAAGAGCTCGACTGGAGTGGGGCGGATGCGCATCTTCGTGCGAACCAAGTTCCGCTCCCCCCGGGGGCTGGAGTGGCAGGTGGACTTGAGTCTGGCGGACCGGAGGGAGATGCAGTTCCCCCTCCTCATTGGCCGGAGAGCGCTGAAGAGCCGCTTCGTGGTTGATACCAGCCGCAGCCACCTTCTTGGCCCCTTGAGCGGCCTGACCGGCCACGGCTGGAGGCAGGGTAAGAAGAAGTGACTTGTTAGAAGCTCGCAACGAGCTCGAAGGTGAAGCCCTTGAGATACTCGGTCTCGGGAAGATGGGCCAGAATCGGGTGGTCCGCCCGCTGGCTGTGAGACTCGATCAAGCGCAAGGTCTTCTTCGCATCGTTGGCGGCTGAGCGCACACTATCGAGGAAGAGCTCCCTGCTCGCATGGTGAGAGCAGCAGAAGGTGGCCAGGATGCCGCCGGGATTGAGCAAGCGAATGGCGCGGAGATGGATCTCTTTGTAGCCACGCATCGCATCATTGACCGTCTTCTTGTTGCGGGTGAAGGAGGGGGGATCGAGAATGATCAGGTCGAACTTTTCTCCTGCCTTCTCACGATGCCGGAGATTGTCGAAGGCATTCGACTTGATAGTCTCGATGGAGAATTGATTCAGCTCCGCATTACGGGAGGTGGCCGCGACTGCGGTCTCCGAGATGTCGACTGCGGTGACGGACTTGGCCCCGGCTTGGGCGCAGTGGAGAGCGAAGCCTCCTTGATTGCAGAACATATCGAGCACGGCGCGGTCCTTGGCAAAACGGGCTACCGAGGGGTAAGCTCCCGTGATGTCGAGGTAGAGCCCGGTCTTCTGCGCATTGGCGAGATCGAGCTCGAATTTAAGACCATTAAGCTCGACCTCTAACAGACCCGGGTCCGAGCCATGGAGGAACTCAATCTCGGATTCGAGCCCTTCCGCGACTCTCATCGGAGTGTCATTGCGGAGGATGATGCTCTTGGCCTCCGGGAAGGAGCGCAGGATGGCATCGCGGAGGAGATCTTTCCGTTGGTCAAAGGCGAGGGTGGTGGTCTGGAGAACGAAAACGTCGCCGAAGCGATCGAGGATCACGCCCGGCAGGCCATCGGACTCCGACCACAGCAGACGGCAGAGGGTGGGATCAATTGCCAGAGAGGCTCGGTGATTGATGGCGCGCTGGAGGCGACGCAGAATGAAATCGAGGTCGAGCGTCTGGGTGCGATGGGAGAAGCGGCGGGCGATGATCTGCGAGGCCGGATTGTAGATGGCCGAGCCAATCGGCCGGTCCTTGTAATCCTTGAGTGAAATCACGTCCCCGGGTTCTGGATTGCCGAAGGTTTTTTTGACTTCCGAGGCATAGACCCAGTCGTGGCCTTGGAAGATGCGGGAGCGGGGTTTGATGACGATACCAGCCATAGAATCAATTGGTGCGAGCGTTTTGCGAGGGGGCGAAGGAGGACGAACCACCCGGCTCACAGGAGGGAGCCCGAGCGGCGGGTGGGGAGTGGTAAACAGGATTCTCCGCTGAATCGAGAGAATTGTGGAACCTGCGGACCTCAGGGCTGAGGAGGGCGGGAGATCGCCTGATGCAGCAGGGCCAGCGCCGCGAGCAGGGCTGCGAGAGCGAGGGGATAATGGTAGAAGTCTGTTGTCTGAACCGTCGAAGCGACCTCCGCCTCGGTCTTTTCCAAGCGATCGATGCTGGCGAAGGTGTTCTCCAAGTCGCTGTAGTTGCGGGCTCGGAAAAATTCCCCCCCGGTGAGCGAAGCGATCTCTTGCAAGGTCTCGACATCAAACTCTTGCCGCGGCATCCGCATGATGTGGCGGCCGACGCGGCCATCCTCGGTCCCGATGGCGATGGTGTAGATTTTGATTCCCAAGTCCCGGGCGAGTTCGGCGGCCTGTTGTGGTGAGAGCTTGCCCGAGTTCGACGCTCCATCGGTGATCAGGACGATGATCTTCGACTTGGAATCCCGCTCGTCGAGCCGGGTGGCTGAGGCTGCGATGGCCGAGCCAATCGCGGTTCCCTGTTCCGCGATGTCGCCCAGTTGGACCCGCTCGATGGCTTCTTGCAACCAAGTGTGGTCCAAGGTGAGCGGGCAAGCCGGGTAGGGTTGCCCGGAGAAGACGACGAGCCCCATGCGGTCATTGGGACGCCGGCGGATAAAGGGACGAATCACGCCCTTGGCGGCATCGATTCGGCGAATGGTGCGGTAGGTACCGGGAGGTTGGAAATCCTCGGCGGACATGGAGAGCGAGATGTCGAGGGCGAGGAGGATATCAATGCCCGAGGCTTTGCGCGCGGTGAAGGTCTCCTTTTGCTGGGGCTTGGCCAGCGCGATGAAGCCGGGGATGAGGGCGAAGGACAGGAGTTGGGGGAAGAAGCCCAGCGCCCGCCGCTTGGGCTCGGTGCCGAGAGAGCCAACGATTGAGAGGGACGAGAAGGTGAGGCGTGAGCGTGGCCCGCTGCGGCGATCGAGAAACCAAAAGGCGGGCACTAGCAGGATGCCGAGGAGCCACCAGGGCGAGGCAAAGGTTAGCTTGGAGAAGAAATCAATCATGCGTCGGGATGTCCGTGGGATTGCTAGAGAGAGCATTCAACCGCTCCAGCGAGGCCGTAATTAGCTGATCTGCCTCCTCCTCATTGGAGGCCGGAGGGGCGTACTGATATTGCGAAAGCTTCATGATGAAGTCGGTCAATTTTTGCCGTTCATCCTCGGGCAAGGCATTGAGGCGCCTCTGATTGGCGATGAACTCCTCGCGGGTTTGGAAGAGGGCACGGTCGGATTTTGTGTCAGCCAGATAGCGCCGCAGAGTGAGGGAGAGCTCGGTAGCGAGCTCGGGGAGAGCGAGGGTTTCGCTCTGCTCCTTGAGTTCATGGATCCGCGCCAAGGCAAGCCGGAGAGGATTGCGCCCGGGGGAACTGACTAGATTCTTCTTATTGAGGCGGCGATAGAGGATGACTGAGCCCGCAATGATGACCAATGCGAGCAAGGCACCGAGCCAGTAAACCCAAGCCGGGAGGCCGGGCAGGTGGGAGGAGGGATCGAGGAAATCGTGGGGCAGGGCGGTCTCTTGCTCTTCAACCGGCTCCCCTGTCTGCGCCTGAAGCAGGCTCCCCATGGCGATCAACCAGCCCATGGTGGCAAGCGGACCCTTCCGTCCCACCCGCAGGGCGGGGCCCGGGAGATGGTGGGAGGCGTCGGCGGGATGATGAAGGAGGGAGCGCTGGTCCATCGGAGTCGGGCTATATTGACCTCGTTGACTAGGAGTGCCGGTTTGCCCGACGTTGGAATAAGGAGTGGAGAGCCTTGAAAGGGTCTTCATTGCTAGGAAGAGAGGCGTGGTCGATTTGATAACGCGAAAATGATTTGGCCAAACCCTCGCGGTGGCGGCGGGCTAGCTTGGAGAAGGCCATGCGGACATTGGAATTCGAGGTGTTGACCACCCGGTGATAGCCCGTTTCGGGATCGGTCAGGGTGACCTTGCCAACGGCGGGCAATTCCTCCTCGTAGGGATCGTAGATGCGCAAGGCACAGACTTCGTGCTTCTGGGAGAGGGAAGCCAACGAGCGGGAGAAATCAGCAGCGATGAAGTCCGAGAGGAGAAAGACCAGTGACTTGCGGGAAACCGTTCTCATGATGAGCTTGGCTGCTGCCGGGAAGTTGGTGGGCGCGGTCGGGGCGGGAGTGGCGAGGATCTCGCGGATGCAGCGGAGGATGTGTCGGGTGCCCTTCGCGGGGGGGAGCCAGAGGAGAGGCTCGTCGGCGTAGAGCAGGAGGCCGACTTTGTCGCCATTATCCCGGGCGGAGAAGGCAATGAGGGCCGCGACTTCCGCAGCAAGCTCGCGCTTGGAGAGATGGCTCGAGCCGTAGTCCATGGAGGCCGAGACGTCGACCGCGAGGATGGCGGAGAGTTCACGCTCCTCGCGGAACTTACGGATGTAGGGGCTGCCGAGGCGGGCGGAGACCTTCCAATCAATGAAACGAATCTCGTCGCCATGCTGGTATTCCCGAAATTCGTCGAAATCGAGTCCCTGTCCCTTGAAGGACGAGTGGTAATCTCCAGCAAAGGTCTCGCGCACCAGGCGCTTGGCGCGGAGCTCGAGCTTATGCACTCGCGTCATTAATTCCTCAATAGCGTCCGGCTCGGGCATGTGGATGGACTCTTAACAGGGGGAGCAATCGCCGCAAAAGGAAAATGCAGGCTGATACTGGCAGGCTGGTGGGTTGCGGAGTGAAAGACAATGGAATTGGATGGGTGGGTGAACGAGGGGATTCGGATACTTTTTTTGGGAGATGTCGTCGGGGAGCCGGGGCGGGAGGCCGTCTATCAGGAGCTTCCCAAGATCAGAGCGGAGGAGGGCATCGATTTTGTCATCGCCAACGGTGAAAACATCGCAGGCGGGAGAGGCATCACCCCGCGCCTCTCCATTGAGCTTCTGCGAGCCGGAATCGCCGTGGTCACGACCGGAGACCATGTCTGGGATCAGAAGGAGATATTGGACTATTTCCCTACCGAGCCCCGCTTGCTCCGACCCATCAATTGGCCGGAGGGCACGGTGGGTGCCGGCAGCGTCGTGCTGGAGACGGCCAAGGGAAAAGTCGGCGTGCTCAATGCGCAAGGGCGCGTCTTCATGCAGCCTCCGCTGGAGGATCCCTTTGCCGCCGCTCGGGAGGAGGTGGAGAAGATGAGGAGTGAGGGGGTGAAGATAATTTTCGTGGACTTCCACGCCGAGGCGACGAGTGAGAAGATCGCCTTCGGCCATCATCTCGATGGCTTGGTCTCCGCCGTGGTCGGCACGCACACCCATGTGCAGACCGCGGATGAGCGTATTCTGCCGGGAGGGACGGCCGTTTTGACTGATAGCGGCATGTGTGGTCCGCATCACTCCGTCTTGGGGCGTCAGGTGGAGAGCGTGATGTGGCGCTTCCGTACCGGCATGCCGACCCGATTCCCCATGGCGACTTGGCCAGTTGAGCTGGGTGGCATGATTGTCGAGATTGACCCTGAGAGTGGTCAAGCGACGGAGGTGAAGCGGCTGCGACGCATCGTCGGAAAAGATCAACCCGCGAGTTGAGCGGTCGGCTCGGGGCGGCGGTTTGATCCTCATGCGGACCGCGGATTAGGGGTGTTGGCACGACAAGGAATTCTTGCGAAAACAATTGTATCCCGCGCGAGACCTGTTAAGCGGCAGCGCCCGCGTCGCTCGCATGCTGTGGAGACTCCTTCGGTTGAGGTGATTTGAGAAACGAGCAACCGTGGGAGATTAGACATGAGTGACATGACGTTTGGAGAGTTAGGGCTCCCGGCAGATCTGCTGGAAGCGGTTGAGAGTTTGGGTTTTGAGAGTCCGTCCGCCATTCAGGCAGCGGCAATTCCCGCCGCGATGGGCGGCGAAGACCTGGTGGGTCTTTCGGAAACAGGGTCGGGTAAGACGGCAGCCTTCGGCTTGCCTCTCTTGGCCCGGATTGATGTCTCCCGCGCGGTGCCCCAGGCACTGGTGGTGTGCCCGACGCGCGAGTTGGCAAATCAGGTGTGTGAAGAATTGCACCGACTGGCATCCAAGAAGGGTGGCTTCCGCGCGGTGCCCGTCTATGGCGGCGCACCCATCGACCGCCAGCTTCGCCAGCTACGGCAGGGGGCCCATCTCATTGTGGGCACGCCGGGCCGTCTGCAGGATCACTTGCGTCGGGGCACCTTCGACCCCTCGAATATCGAAATGGTCGTACTCGATGAGGCGGACCGCATGCTGGACATGGGCTTCCGCGAAGAGATGGAGGAACTTCTGGGTGAAATGCCCGAGGATCGCCAGACGCTCTTCTTCTCGGCGACCATGAGTAAGGGAGTGCGCAGCCTCATTGAGAAATTCGGCAACTCGCCCCGGACGGTGGAAATCAAGCGGAAGACGCTGACCGTCGAGGCCATCGAGCAGGTCTCTTACGAAGTGCGCAATCGATCGCGGGTGGAAGTTCTCTCCCGTCTGCTGGATATGGACCAGCCGCGTCTTGCGATTGTCTTCTGCAACACCCGCCGGGTGGTGGATGAAGTGACCGAGACCTTGCTGGCGCGTGGCTACGGAGCAGACCGCTTGCATGGTGACATCTCCCAGGACCAGCGGGAGCGCACCTTGGCCCGCTTCCGGGAAAGCTCGATTGAAATTCTTGTGGCGACTGATGTTGCTGCGCGCGGAATTGATATTGAGGAGATCGATTTGGTCGTAAACTACGACCTTCCGCAGGATCCTGAGGATTACGTTCACCGCATCGGTCGGACGGGGCGTGCTGGCCGCAAAGGGCGGGCGGTCACTTTCGTCTACGGCCGGGACATCTATCGTCTGCAAAATGTAGAGCGATACACCAAGCAGCGTATCCCACGCGGACGGATTCCGTCCTTGGAAGAGGTACAGGGCAAGTTCGCCGACAACTTGTTCGAGCGGGTCAAAGAGCAGCTTGAGAGCGGCAAGTGGTCCGACTACTCCTCCCAAGTGGATCGGCTGCTCGACCAAGGGCATACCTCCACTGATATTGCTTCCGTCCTCTTCGGCCTTCTCAAGGAAGAGCTGGGTCGCGACGGAGAAGAGATTTACGAAGACAAGCCGGAGCAGCATCGTCCGCGCCGGGAGCGCAAGAACTTCGATGATGATGGTCCTCGCAAAGGTCGCCGCGACTTCCGCGATGGAGAGGCCGAGGAGGGCATGGTCCGTCTTTTCCTCAATATGGGCAAAATCATCGGGATTCTACCCAAGGATATTGCTGGGCTGCTCTACAATGAGGCCAATCTTCCCCGGGGTGCCGTGGGCCGCATCCATCTGTTCCCCAAGCATTCCCTCATTGAGGTGAAGGCGGAGCACGCGAATCAGGCCATCAAAGCCTCCGAGGGAGCCAAGCTCCGCGGCAAGGGCTTCAAGCTCGACTTTGACCGTGCTCGCAACGAGCGACCGGATCCGCAAAAGCGCGAGCGCGGACGCGGAAGACCCCCTTACCCCAAGGGACGGGGTAAGAGGGAATATTAACTTAGCTGACTGAGCCGGCGAGAGCCCTCGCCGGCGAGGTCGCGTCCCTTACATGTCCAAGACGAGGAACTGGGTGCGACCGCGGTGATAGACGTAGAGGAGATTCCTCCCGTCGGGATTGATGACCTTGCGCGCTTGGGAAAGGCTGCGCACGGGGCGCTTGTTGAGCTCGAGAATCACCACACCCGGGGTGAGGTAGCGGCTGTAAGGTGAGTTGGCGTCGATCTCAGTGACAATGAGCCCGCTGGCATCGTCGGGAATTGAGAATTTATCCCGAAGAACCTGATCAACCGGGCTCAGGGTCACGCCCTCGAAGAGATTGCCGAGGGTGGCCACACTGGGAGAATCCGGGTCGGCCACTTCGACCTCGAAGGTCTTTTCGTTGACCACCAATTCATCGTTCTCCCGTTCACTACGCAGCGCCTTGATGGTGAGGCTTGTTCCCGGGCTCACTTCCGCGATTGCGAGGCGGAGTTCTCTGATGTCGTCAATGTTGCGCCCATTGATGGAGGTGATCACATCACCATGCTTGAGGCCCGCCTTTTTGGCAGGAAAACCATCAACAACCTCATCGATGAGGACTCCCGACTTACCGGGGAGGCCAAGAGCCTCGGCGAGGTCGGGGGTCAGCTCGCCCATGCGGATGCCAATGAGGCCGCGCTTCACCTCTCCATTGTCGGTCAGCTGGTTGGCGACGCTCGAAGCCAGGTTGGAAGGGATGGCAAATCCCAACCCGATCGAGCCTCCGGAATTCGACATGATCGCTGAATTGATGCCGATCACCCGACCCTCGATGTCGACCAGTGCTCCTCCGGAATTACCCTGGTTGATGGCAGCATCTGTTTGAATAAAGTCCTCGTAACCTCCCTGGCGCTCATAGATTCCGATAGAGCGACCTGTGGCAGAGACGATGCCGGACGTGACCGTCTGGCCAACGCCCAGCGGATTACCAATGGCGAAGACGATGTCTCCCACCTTGATCTGCTCGCTATCCGCAAGTGTCGCGGCAGGAAGGCCAGTGCCATCGACCTTGATGACGGCCACGTCCGTCTGAGGATCGCGGCCGACCAAGGTTGCTTCAAGCTCCCGATCATCGCTCAGGCGAACGAGGATCTGGTCAGCATCGCCACCCCGGCGGTCCATGACCACGTGATTATTCGTGAGGATGTAGCCGTCCGAGCTAACAATCACCCCAGAGCCAATGCCTTGGGGCTGAAGTTCTTCCTCGACCTGGGGTTGGCTTCCGCCACGGCGCGGGATGCCGAAGAGCCGGTTGAAAAGGTCGTCTTGATATCCGCCGCCACGAATGACCCGCACGGTCTCCTTGGTGTAGACGGAGACCACGGACTTGGTGGCCTCCTCCAGCATGGGCGCGTAGCTTGTTGGATTGGTTCCGGTGACTCGTTCAATCGGACGCGTATCGGGAGAGAGTGTGAGGGGAGGGGGATCCTCGCTCAACTTCTCTTGAGCAAGAATGAATCCGGAGAAGCCGGCTAGAGCCGACAATCCGCTCACGGTGAGGTATCTCAGGGATTTCTTTTTCATATTTGCTTACACTTCATAAATCGCTTCCAAGGCGAAATTTTGCTAAAAAAATTGGATTCGATCTCGCTGCAGTCAAGAGGGCCTCCGCTGAAGTTGGGCTACGAATCGAGGCATCGCGGGCGACTTTCTCTTGTCTTGTCGCCTTCTGGCGCTGACCTTCTCCTCACCCCAAGATTCAATCTCATGCTGCTGGTCATCGATAATTACGACTCGTTCACATACAATCTGGTCCAATACTTCGGAGAGCTGGGAGCCGACATCAAGGTGGTTCGCAACGACGAGTTGTCAGTGGAAGAAATCAAGGCCCTTGAGCCTGAGAAGATTGTTCTCTCGCCCGGTCCATGTACGCCCAATGAAGCCGGTGTTTGTCTCGATGTCATCAAGGAGGTGGGAGGGCAAATACCGCTGCTCGGCGTCTGCCTCGGTCACCAATCAATCGGGCAAGCCTACGGAGGCAAGGTGCTGCGCGCCGAGCGCCTGATGCATGGCAAGACCTCTCCGGTCTTGCATGAAAATCAGAGCGTCTTTGCCGGGCTCCCGAGTCCGTTCGAAGCCACTCGCTATCATTCCTTGATCGTGGAGCGAGAGAGCCTGCCCGATTGCCTGGAGGTCACGGCGTGGACCCATGAAGGGGAAATTATGGGGCTGAAGCATCGCGAACACGAAGTCCACGGCGTCCAGTTCCACCCTGAGTCCATCCTCACCGGCGAGGGGAAGCGACTTTTGGGCAACTTCCTCTCCGACTAGTCGGCAGCCTCAAAGAGAGCGGCAAACTGTTTCTTAATCGCCTTGGGCTTGGCGGCCAATAGCTTGCTGCCTTGTTCGAGCGACTCGCTTTTCAAGATTTCCCGCCGTTGCGCCGCCGCTTGGTCGAGAGCGGCCACGCCCTTGGGGTCGAGGTCCTTGCGCATGCTCCGAAGCGAAGACTGTAGAACGGCAAGGTCGTGCTCTTCACCGAGCTTGGAGGCTAGGTCCTTGGCCTCCTGTCTAAGCGATGAAAGCACGGGCTCCCAAAGCTGGATGAGAAACTCGAGATGGTAGCGATGATATTTCACATCCTTTCTCCAGTCATGGAAGTTGGTGGAGTTCGGCTCATGGCTCGCGATCTCGAGGCCTTGCCTAGCTTGTTTGTAAATGTGGGCAATGCCGTCGCAGAGCGCTTTTTCCGAGGCCTTGTCGAAGGAAAGCTTCTCGATGCGCTTCCGGCATTCTCTCAGTTTATCCCGACAATCTTCCATGTGAGCGTTCACCGTGTCCTCGTCTTCGACCTCGCTTTCGTAGTCTTCCTGCAAGAATTGGAGAACAGAGAGAGCGGAATCCTGGTCGCCGGTGTCGATCCCGGTCTTGATGAGGGCATCGCAGGTCTCGACCAGTACCTTGCGGTCGCGGTCCTCGGAGATGAGGCGCGCGGCATTTCGGATCGCCTTATTTTCACGTTGATAGATCCAGCCAAGGGCAGGACGTGCGAGGCGGAGGAGCCCGCGTGCCCGCTTGCAGAGCTTTCTCGCCTCATGGATGCGGGTGCTGGAGGGCTGGGCCTCGTCGGCCAAGAGCGCAATCGCCTGATCGAGAAGGGAGATGAGGCAGCGCCGGACCTCATTGCCCACCGGAGCGCTCGGGACAATCGTCGTATCCATGGGGGAAGTTAACTGAAAGGGGAGGAAACTGTAAACTGAATGACTAGGCTTTTCCGATCTCTTCCCGGTGTTTCTTGAAGATAGCGAGGGTGCGGTCCCGCTCCCGGCCATGATCCAGGATGGGCACGGGGTAGGACGAGGCTAGGGGGCCTGCCTCGGGAGGGGCATGGAGTTTCGAAGCTGGAACCGATGCTAATTCCGGGACCCATCTCTTGATATAATCACCCTTCGGGTCGTGGCGCGCGGACTGAGTCCAGGGGTTCTGGATCCGGAAGTATGGCGCGGCATCGGCTCCCGTGCCGGCCGACCACTGCCAGCCACCGTTGTTGGAGGCGATTTCGCCATCCAGTAGGTGTTGGGCGAAGTGCTGCTCGCCCAAGCGCCAGTCCAGGTGGAGGTCTTTGGTGAGGAACATGGCCACGATCATGCGCACGCGATTGTGGATGAAACCCGTGGTGAGCAGCTCCCTCATCCCCGCATCGACGATGGGAAAGCCTGTCCGACCGGCTTTCCAAGCCTCGAAGGAGTCGCCGGGCTCATCCCAGGGGAGATTCCGGTAATCCGGATTGAATTCGGTCTCGAGCACCTCGGGAAAGGCTTCGAGAAGATGCAGATAGAAATCTCGCCAAGCGAGCTCCTTGATATATTTCTGAAAACTATCCTTCACCGTTCCGGACGATGCCGCACCTTGGGCGTGTCGGGCCCTTTCATAAACTGTTCGGATTGAGATCGTTCCCCAGCGCAAATCCTGAGAGAGGCGGGATGTCGCCTCAGCTGCGGGCGCGTCCCGGAGCTCCGCATAGAGCGTCAGGCGTTCATCGACTGCGGCGGTCAGTCGCTCCCTCGCGGCTTTCTCGCCTCCGGGCAGGAAATCAGCATGCCCGGGGAGGGACAGTTGCCAAGTTTCGAGCGTGGGGAGGGGGAGAGAGGGAATGGACTCCGGCGTATTCAATCGCTCGGGTTTAGGCACCGGAGCTCGTTTCTCCAGATTGAGCCATCGTTTGCTATAGGGAGTATAGACGCGATAGGCGGTGCCATCATCCTTGGTGGTCTCGTCGAAGCGATGCATCGAGACGTCATCGCAAGGGCAAAGTTCAAGGCCCAGCTCTTCGGCGACGGTCTCGAGTTGAGATTCAATTGCCTTGCCGAAGGGATCGGGATCGCGATTGTAAAAGATGGCTGTCGCCTTGGTTTCCCGAGCCAGTTTGGCCAATTCGTCGACCGCCGCGCCTTGTCTGAGGATCAAGCGACCTTCCAGAGTGGATAGATTACCGGCCAGCGATCGCAGGCACTCACAAAGGAAGTGCTCTCTGCCCGGGCCAGTCCATGCATGGGAGTGCTCCCAATCGCTGAGGATATAAACCGGAACGACCTTCTCCGCTCTCTGCCAGGCTTGATGCAAGGCGGTGTTATCTGAGACGCGAAGATCTCTCCGAAACCAATGGATAGCAACTCGATGCGATGGGGAGGACATAGGGGCAATCAAGCCCTTTTAAGGATTTTTTCAGCCTTTTTAACGGTCGTCTGGGTCAGTTTACCATTCACCCGTCTTGCGCTCTCGAGCAACTCCTTGAGATCCTTGAGAGCCGACTCGGCAGCGTTAAGCGACTTTCTCGGTCCGCCGAACTGCTTGTCGGAATAATATTTAGTGAATGTCTTGCCGCCTCTGCTAATGCACAGGCGCCAGCCCTCGAAGGCTGCTGTTTCATATGTGAAACGAGTGAGGTTGGGTTTTGATTTCATATTGGGAAATGGCGAAAGCTACGAAATTAACATGTATGTTAGGGAAGACGGCGCCGCAGGGAAAGCAGGAATGAACGCAAAAACACAAAAAAATATTGATTTTTGGGCGGTGATGCCGTTGCTTGCGCGCCGCGAGAAATTTAACCAAGCCGTTGGTCCTCCTCCATCCTCTTGAAAAAGAGCGCCATGGATCTCGCGGGAGGGTAACCCGGCCAAAATAAACTAACATGTCAGAAGAAAACGAAACGGTCCTCGAAGATGAGAAGGGACCCGTGAAGTTGGATCGGTTTGAATTGCCAAACCGGTTGATCAAAAACGAAGACACGGCCACCAACACCTACGCCCAGTTCGTGGCTGAGCCGTTCGAGCGTGGCTATGGCCACACGATTGGGAACTCTCTTCGTCGCGTCCTGCTCTCTTCCTTGGAAGGAGCTTCCATCACGTCGGTCCGTATCGCCGGCGTTCAGCACGAATTCTCGACCCTCCCCGGTGTGGTCGAAGATGTGACTGACATCATTCTCAACTTGAAGCGCATCCGCTTCGAGCACCACGGAAAAGAATCCCGTGTCCTTTCCATCAGTGTTAACAAGGAAGGCGAAGTCACTGCTGGAGACATCCAGGACGACACCATGTATTCCGTCGTCAACAAGGACCTCGTCATCTGCACCTTGGACCGCAAGGTGAAGTTCGACTGTGAGTTCGAAGTCTCCGTTGGTCGTGGCTTCCGCGTCGCGGACGAGAACAAGCGTCCTGATGCACCAATTGGCGTTATCGCCATCGATTCCATTTTCAGCCCGGTCAGCCGTGTCAAATACGCGGTGGAGGCAACTCGAGTTGGTCAGATTACCGATTACGACAAGCTCGTGCTTGATATCTGGACCGACGGTCGGGTCGAGCCTCATGATGCGTTGCTTCAGGCTTCCGCCATCTTGCGCCACCACCTCGACGTGTTCGTCAACTACGACGATGACGCAGTCGAGTTCGAAGAGGCTCCAGCCGAACAGAGCGAAGAGAATGCCGCGCTGAAGAAACTTCTCAACATGAGCGTCAACGAAATCGAGCTTTCTGTTCGTGCCGCCAACTGCCTCAACAACGCCAATATCACGAGCGTTGGTCAGCTGGCCATGAAGAGCGAGGCCGAGATGCTCAAATACCGCAACTTCGGTAAGAAGTCGCTCAATGAGATTAAGGACAAACTTTCCGATCTGGGTCTTTCCCTCGGAATGAGTTTGGACCCATCTCTCCTGACAGGTCCGATTGGCGGACATATCCAGGCCCCACGTCTGGGAGCAGAGGAAGATGCTCCAGTCGGATTGGCGGACCTGATTGCACAAAACATCGACGATTGAGGAGCTAAGAAATGAGACACCGCAGAAACACAGTCAAACTCCAGCGCACCACGGCACACCGCCGTTCCATGCTGGCAAACCAAGCGTGCTCGCTCATCAAGCACGGTCGCATTCGCACAACTTTAGCCAAAGCCAAGGCCTTGCGCCCTGTCGTGGAGAAGATGGTGACCCTCGCCAAGCGTGGGGACCTTCATGCTCGTCGCCAGGCAATCGCCTATCTTCGTCAGAAGGACGTGGTGGCCAAGCTCTTCAGCGAGATTGCTGAAGCGACGGCTGACCGCCAGGGTGGCTACTGCCGAATCACCAAGCTTGGTGTGCGTCACTCAGACGCCGCGCCAATGGCTGTCATCGAATTCGTTGACATCGACGTCGCCGTTGGTGCCGAGGAAGACGAAGACGACGATTAAGCCATTAGCTTAATTTCTAACTTTGAGAAAAGCCGGACAGGATTTCCTGTTCGGCTTTTTTTTTAGTGCCGCTATCTCGGTAGGGCAGAGAAAGGAAGGATGGGGCCGGCTGAATCCCGTTCTCTCATCGCAGGAGGTTCTCTCGAGTTCTGTCGACGGTCTGACGCCTTGTTTTTGATGAAGAGCGGACTCGATCAATCGCCCGATAAGCCGGATAAGAAGGGGAGGCTCCGAGTGGCATGACTTGGGAAACCAATCAGTGTTACTAGAGTCGTCACTTGGGGTGTTGCTTGGAAGTTGTGGTCACGCTGACCTTGGGGGTGAGTTGAGCACCCAATTTTGCTGCCTACTGAAAGGCAGTAGACTATGTGGAGAGGTCGTGGGATTGGGTTAGAGGTTTCCGATGGCTACCTGTCTGCTACGCTCCGGCTACTCTCGACGTTGCCTGAATTAGCGATCAACGAACAAACTTTCGGACATTATTTCAAACAGTAGAAGCTGACTGAGGCCCAGCGGTGCGCCACTTTGCTTTGTTTAATTCGGCTTCGGGAGGGCATAGTTTCCTCCGTTGAGCCGTCGGCTAAGACAGCCATTCCACGCTGCTGGCAGCTCGTGTCGAAAGCCACAAAAAAAGGCATCCTCGGTGAGGATGCCTATCAGGGGAAATACTGGAAGTGAGGATAAACGTGGGTTAGACCTTCTTTTTCAACTTCGAGTACTCTTTTTCAAGAGCATCGATGTCAGCTTGCTTGGCTGCGATCTCGTCGAGGATCTCAGCAAGGCGATGCAAAACGCGAGCTTGTGATGTCGCGCCGCGAGGGGCTTTCCCATTCTTCGATGCAGCTGGTGCAGAACCTCCTCCAAGTTTCTTTTTCCAAGCTGCGATCGTCAGTGGGGTAATACCGAACTCGCGTGATGCCGCAGCAACACCGCCGCGTCCTTTTTCAGCGTCGACTTGAGCGACGTAGTCCAACACCTTCTGCTTTTCTTCAGTGGTGTAACGTTTTCCTTTGGTTGATGTTTTGGCCATGGGAGGGGCAACATAAAGACTAGTTTTATGCTTCCGCAAGGGAAAATGTTTGTCAGTAGTCTAATGATTGCACTTTAACTGTTCTAAAACAGTTTTGGGGAGCTCGGTAAAAGAGTGAATGAAGTGCCTTGCTCCCTCTTTTACTTTCTCGCGAGCCACGACTCCGCCATAGCCAATGAACAGATCGACGGTGGGTTGGGTTTCCAAGTCGGATACGCCATCTCCCACCATGACTGTCGCGCAGCCGGGATAGTCTTTCTTTAGCTGAGCGATAATCTGAGGTTTGCCACCATTACGCGCGGTAGGAGCTTCTTCATCGAAGCCGATGTAATCTCCGTGTTCATCGAACCGAAGGCCGACTGCATGGACCTCGCCAATGCCTACCTTTGTCGCCAGAGGCTCGATGACAGGCGTGAAACCTCCGGAAATGATGACTGGAGTCCAGCCGTGATGCGAAAGCTCCTGAAGGGCATCTTCGACGCCTGGGGAGAGCGTCTCGATATATTTCTGTGCAACCTGTTCACACATTTGGCGGGTCGGGGAGATTAACGATAATCGGCAACCGAAGACCTCCTCAATGGGGACGCGGCCATCCATGGCGTCATTTGTTAGGTCAATGACCTTGGCTTCGGTTTCGGCACCTCGCATAGCAGCGAGTTCGTCAACGCCTTCAATGGCACAGAGGGTCGAATCGCAATCGAGGAAAAGGAATTTTTTCATGGTTTTATGTTAAGTTAATGTCAACGCGCACTCCTACCGGGGTCAGATCAAAGAGGGTGATCATATCGTCATTTCTCAGCCGGATACAGCCGTGCGAGGCCGGGCTGCCAATGAGGTGCTCCTGGTCGGTCCCATGGAAGTAGATATACCTCTGATAGGTGTTCGCGTTTTTCGGCTCGCAGCCTTCGAGTCGAAAGATTCGAGTGAGAACAAGGTCTTCACCCAATTTTTTTCCGGGAGACCATTGTCCGATGGGGACACGACCGCGGAACACCGTGCCGGAGGGTGCCCGGCAGCCGTATTTCTCGCAGATCCTGAAGGTGCCCAAGGGAGTCCGGTTGGAGCCTTCCTCCGTCCCGAGACCGAACTTGGAGGTCGAGACGGGGAGGGTCAGGAGGACCTGTGAGTCCTCCCGTAATTCGACAAGCTGTTTCTCTATGGAAACGTGCAGGGTCTTCATGAGGAGGCGCAGGCGGGCTCCAAGGGGCGATCGGGGTCGGCATCGGGGGATGCCAGATGACGATTTGGCTTCTGAGTGGAGAGGCCAAGGCGGGAGATTAGGTTGAGGTCTTTCTCAACAGCAGGGTTCGCGGCGGTGAGCAGCTTGTCTCCGTAAAAGATAGAATTCGCCCCGGCGAAGAAGCAAAGGGCTTGCCCCTCTTCCGAAAGAGCAGTGCGGCCGGCCGAGAGGCGGACCTTGGCCTTGGGGAGGGCGATCCGGGCGAGAGCGATAATGCGCACCAGCTCGAAGACATCCACGCCCGAGTTTTCTGCCAGGGGAGTGCCTGGCATGGGCATCAGCTTGTTGATGGGGACCGACTCCGGCTGAGGATTGAATGATGAGATCACTTCCAGCATCTTAAGGCGGTCGTCGGTGCTCTCTCCAAGTCCCAGGATTCCTCCGCAGCAGACTGACATACCGGCGTCTTGGACATTCCGGATCGTGCGGAGCCGGTCATCGAAGGTGTGTGTGGAGACGATATTGGGATAATGCTCCGGCGAGGTATCGATATTATGGTTATAGGCCGTGACACCGGCATCCCGGAGTTTCTGCGCCTCGTCGGGGCCGAGCTCACCGAGGGTGACACAGACTTCCATCCCGAGATCGGAGACATTGCGAACAATATCAAGGACCTGCTCGAAGCGCTGGGTGCCTGCGCGCACTCCACGCCAGGCGGCTCCCATGCAAAAGCGGGTGGAACCGTTTTCCTTTGCTGCCCGGGCTCTTTCCATGATCGCGTCGCAGGTCATGAGACGCTCGGCATCCACGCCCGAGTTATACCGCGCCGATTGCGCGCAATAAGAGCAGTCTTCGGAACAGCCACCCGTCTTAATCGAAAGAAGGGTGCAGAGCTGGACCTCATTCTCAGGCCAGTTGGCCTCGTGGACAGAGCGAGACTGCTGAATCAGTTCGAAGAGCGGTTGCTCATAGAGCCTGCGGAGTTCGTCGAAGGTCATGTGCGGGAAAGAGTAGCAGGCCCCGCACGTGCCGGAAGAAAAATTCAAGCTCACCCTCGCATGCGTCCAGCCGCTGGAGGGGGTCTGTTCAAAATCTCTTCTTGGAGTCAAGCACTCCACGCACATCACCGATGAAGACCTTGGTGCGAAACTCCAAGGGAATCCTCTCGGCATCGTTGCTGAGCCAGAGGGTGAAGGTTTTCATCTTCTTGTATTGCTTCAGCTTCAGGGTGTCTTTGTCGATCTTTTGCAAAGTGAGGCCGAGCTTCAGGGCATCCCGACCCAGATGGGCCTCTTCGGCGAGAACCTTCACTTTGGCGAGATAGGGTGTCTTGAATGGCATGACCACCATTCCCACCTCTTGCCCCGCCTTAAGATCGAGGGAGCGAACATAGAGGAGCGCCGAGGCGAGATCGAAGGATTGCGGGAAGGGGAAGCTGGCGGAGGAATCGTTAATTTTTTTCGTTTCCAAGTCGGTCTCCCTTTCCGCGGAGGTCACACCTTTGGAAGTGTATCGGTTGGTTGTGTTCTTCTTTTCATCCCGACCTTTCTCCTCCGCAACGAATACCTGGGGCCGATAGTTGGTGCCCTTGAGGAAGGAGGTGTAAGTGAAGTCGAAGGGGAAAACAGACCGAGCCACGCCCGAGGAATGGCCAAATGTCTGCACGAGAAAACTACCGGGATAGCGTTTGTCCTTGAGGCCAAAGCGAAAGGTTGCGCGTCCGGAGTTGATGGTGCCATTCCAGCTAAGCTGATAGGAGAGCTGGACGGGCTTGATTCGGAGATGGGGGCCGGGCTTCGCGACGGTCACTTCCGAGAGCCAGGCAGGCTGCTGGGCAGGGAGGGGAAGGAGGGCGGCAAACGCCAATAGCAGGGGAATCGTTTTCATTGCTTGTGGGGAATAAAACGGACGACGCGAAGAAAGCATTCAAACAATTGTTTGAAATTCTGTCAAAAGACGTCGTTACCCAAGCCCCAGCATCCGCGGGGGGTATCGACGAATCGCGAAAAGCAGCGGTCTTCATCGACATGGAGATGGACCCGGGCAAGGTCCGAGAGGGTGGTTGCGAGTTCCTTGTTCTTTGAGACATCAAGGCCGAGGACGGTCAATTCAAGGAATGCTGCGGGGAGCTCGCTGCTTGCGAAATTCAGAGGCCGGTCGCACTCGATCGACGTCATGACGTAATTGGGGTTCTTGCTGAGAATTCGCGATATGGCTTCCGATGCTGCGGAAAGAAAGGCTGATTGCTCATGCCGGGTGGGAGAGGCATTCGTTTGCACATGGAGGTAGGGCATGAGTTGGTCTTAGAAATTTCGGCTCGGGAAATCAATCCAGCTTGAGAGCTTTCTCATCAGGAGGTGGAGGCTGGAGCAGGAAAAATGGTGGCCAATCGGGCGGGGAAAGTGTCTTTCTGGGGTGATGAGTTTTGTTGATGACTTGATGAAGCAGCTGGGCGGCCCTGTCGCCGAGGAATTGGAGAAGCGCGAGGGACTCTCCTCCGAGCAGGCGCAAGGAGCCCTTGAGAGCTTGGCGCCGATCATCCTGGGTGGCCTGAAGCGGAAGAAGGAGCAGGGAGTGGATGTTGACGGCTACGTGGAAGGATTGGGTGCCGGGGAGGAAAAATTGGATAGCCTCGGAGGCTTCTTTGATGGTGCTGACGAGCTCGATCTAGGCGGCGGGGGCATCATCGGGTTGGAGAAAGGTGAGCAGACGGCGGAGGCCATCGCCAAGAAGACCGGAATCGGGGTCAATGTGGCTCGCAAGATTCTGCCTATCCTGATTCCGATCATTCTTTCCTACCTGATGAAGAAAGGCCGCCAAGACAAGGGAACGCCAACTCGCAAGAGCGGGCTGGAGGCGATTCTGGACCGTAACGGCGATGGACGCGTTCTCGATGATATTGCGGGAATGGTGCTGGCCGGTCGGGCTGCCGGGGGCAAGAAGGGCGGGCTCCTGGCGATGATTCTCAGCTTTTTCATGGGCCGCAAGTGATGCCGGCTTCAAGGGGCATCAGAAAAGGAAAGCGTCAGGGGGCGAAGGGTTTTCTTGCCACGAGCGGGGCTTTGCGCATCATGAGTCTCGCACACACTCAAACAGACAATATCAATGGACGAACAGGCAACTAGCAAAGGGTTTCCCGAATTGGGAGCCGAGGAATTGGATCCAAGCCTTCAGGGCTATTGGAAAAAAGCCAAGGAGACGGTCGACCTTAATAACCACAAATACGCGGTCACTCTCTTACAGGCGATTCTCAAGGAGGCTCCTGGATTTGTTGAAGGCAGGGAACTTCTCCGTGAGTGTGAATCGAAACTGACCGGCGGGCCCAAGAAGAAGAAGGGCTTGTTCGGAACGAGCGTAGGAGCGGGAACTGTCTCCGTCTCCCGCAAGTATCTCTCAATGGCGCAGAAGGATCCCAATGGGGCCTTGCAAGCGGTTGAGAAGGAGCTGGAGAAGGATCCTCATAGCCCAGCCCTGAACGATGCCCTCCATGATGTGGCCGTCCTGCTCGAGATGCCCCAGACGGCTGCCATGGCGCTCGAGAACGTTCGCGCGTCATTCCCGGAAGAAGGCAAGATTTTGCATAAGTTGGCTGACTTCTACATGGGGATTGAGCGCCCTCTTGATGCCGCAAAAGTTTACGAAGACATTGCCAAGGCCAATCCCGCCGACATCGACGCGGTGAAGGGAGCCAAGGATGCCACGGCGAAAGCCTCCATGCTGCAGAATCGAAGTAAGGATGGCAGCGTGGTCCTTCAGAAGCGCGATGCGGATGAGACCTTGGCGCTCGAGAAAGCCTCCCGCGCGGCCATGACCAAGGAGCAGATGGAGGAGCGTCGCGACGAGCTACTGGCAAGTTACGGCGAAGACCAGAACAACATCAACGTGGTGAGGGATCTGGCTGCCATCTACGAGAATCTTGAGGATTGGGCCAATGCCCGGGCTTTCTACGATTGGGGCTTCCAGCTGAGCAACAATGACGTCGCCCTGAAGTCGAAGGCCGACAAGATGAAGGACAAGGCGGACGCCAAGCACCTCAAGGAGCTGCAAGATTATGTGGCCGCAAATCCTGACGATGCTGATGCGAAGAAGCAGCTCGAGGACTATCGCGCCGAGCTGAGCGCGGTCCAAGTCGCGGAAGGCAAGAGGCGCGTGGAGGAGAACCCGACCGATCCCACCCTCCGCTTCCAGTTGGGTGAAGCTCTCTTCAACTCCGGTGAATACCGCGAAGCCATCCAGCACCTTCAGCAGGCGACCCGGAATCCGCACATTCGCATCAAGGTTCTTATTCTTCTCGGTCGAACCTTCGAGAAGATGGGCATGACCGATATGGCTGTCAGCCGTCTCTCCGAGGCTAATGAGGAGCTTCGTGGAATGGACGATACCAAGAAGGAAGTCCTCTACGAATTGGGCTCCATCTACGACAAAATGGGCGACAAGGCGAAGGCGACCGAATGCTTCAAGCAGATCTACGAGGTCGACTACGGCTACCGCGACGTGGCCCAGCGAGTGGAATCCGCCTACGGCAGCTAAACGCGCGCCAGACAATTTTGACGAAGCCGCGGGGAGGATGACTTCCCTGCGGCTTTTTTTTACCGTCAGAGCAGGCCCAGTTCCCGGAAGGAGGCGTAGGCCTCATGGTGATTGGACGGTTGTCCGATGATGACATGGTCGGCGAGCTGGATGTCAAAGAGCTGGGCAGCCTTTTCGACCTCCTTGGTGACGTGGATGTCCGCGCGGCTCGGTGCCGGGTCGCCGGAGGGATGATTGTGGACGAGGACGAAGCAGGTCGCCTGGTGCAGGAGGACGGGGCGGAGGATATCGCGGACGTAGGACATCGTCTCATTGGAGGATCCACTGGAGACTTCCTCGACGGCGATGCAGTGGAGCCGGCTATTCAGGACGAGCACGCGTAGGGACTCGGTGCGAAGGTGCGCCATCTGTGGCCCCATCACGCGGTAGATCTCCCCGGGATTGTCCAGAGGCAGGCGGTCCACGGTCTGGCGGGCCAATCGTTGTCCGAGCTCGAAGGCAGCAGCGAGCTGGCAGGCCTTGGCCAGGCCGAGTCCGTGCTCCTTGGCCAAGAGCTTGGGCTCCATTCGGGCAAGTCCAGCCAAGCCGCCATGGGCATCAAGTAAACGCCGCCCGACCGCGATGGCGCTCTCTCCCTTGACTCCTACCCTCAGAAAGATGGCCATTAGCTCATCATTGCCTAAGGCTGATGGGCCCAAGCGCCACATCTTCTCCCGGGGGCGCTCCTCCTCCGGGAGGTCGTGAATGCTTCCGCTCATTTCAGCTCATCCTGAAGGGAAAGGGAGACGGCAGGAAGCTTGGAACCCGTCTGTCTCTGAATCGAGGCCCAAAAAAAGGGCAAAAAAAACCTCCCATAGAGGGAGGTGGTGGCCCGTCCCGGATTCGAACCAGGGACACGCGGATTTTCAATCCGCTGCTCTACCAACTGAGCTAACGGGCCCTTTGTGGGGGGGCGGGGTTTTAGGATGGTCTCGTTAGGTTTGGCAAGGGGAAAGCGAAGCTTTGTGTCAATTTTTATGACACCGGACCATCATCCGCCCAGATTCTAGGCGCGGCCCAGGTAAGATCCGTCTTCGGAGCTGACTTTCAAGACGTCACCTTCTTTGACGAAGAGTGGAACTTGGACGGTAATTCCAGTTTCCAGTGTCGCCGGCTTGGTAGGGTTGTTGGCGGTATCGCCTTTGATTCCTTCCGAGGATTCGGTGACCTTCAATTCCACAGTTGATGGAAGGTCGATGGAAACGGCCGATCCCTCGAGGAAGAGAACTTCGACTTCCTGGCCTTCCTTCATGAAGTTCTTGGCATCGCCTACCAAGCTCTCGGGGAACGTGACGGTCTCGTAAGTGGTCAGATCCATGAAGTTGTAGCCTGATGGATCGGCATAGGAGAACTCCAGCTTCTGGCGGTCGGTCTCAATGACTTCCACTTTTTCCGACGAGGCGAAGCGAATGGTCTTCTTGTTCCCGTTGTTGAAAGAACGAATGGTGGCGGCGATGAGGGCGTTTCCTTTGCCCGGTGTCCGGTGCTCCAGACCGAGAACCACTCCGCGGTCACCTTCGTATTTGATGCACTGGCCTTTTTTCAGGTTGGTTGCGACGATTGCCATACGCGGCTGCTTTTGGAGGCTTTATTGCCATCCGTCAAGCGGGATGGGAAGGATCAGGCAGGGGCCCACCCCGGACGCTTAGATCAACTTTTCCCGCGCGAGATCCTGAGAGTCCACGAGGCCGAGGGGCTCTTGGTTCTCTTCATCGACTGCGATGAGATCATCAATGTTGCGCTCGGCAATGATTTTGACCGCTTCAGCGGCGAGAGCCCGCTGGGAGATGGTGATGGGATTGATGGTCATGTAGTCCCTCACGGGGCGGGAACCAATTGTCGGATCACTCTGGAAGCTACGAGCAAAATCCCCGTGGGTGAAGATTCCCGCCAACTTCCCGTCGACGCTGCGGATAATGGCGGCACCTGCCTTGGCGCGTGTCATCGCGGTCAGCGCCTCGAAGACGCTGGCTTCGGGGTCCACTTGCGCCAGCTGGCTTCCGGTTCGCATGATGTCCGCGACGGTTGTCAACAGACTGCGGCCCAGCGAGCCTCCGGGGTGATAAAGGGCGAAGTCTTCCGCAGTGAAGCCTCTGGCCTCCAGCAAAACCATCGCGATGGCATCGCCGACGACAAGCATGGTCGTGGACGAGGAGGTGGGGGCGAGGCGCAAGGGGCAAGCCTCCCGCGGCACCGAGGTGTCGATGACGTGATCGGAGTGACGGCCGAGCGTGGAATCAGGCTTGCCCGTGAGGGAGATTAGAGTCGAGGCGCGCCGCTTCAAAAAAGGCAGGAGGTCAAGGAGTTCCGTGGTTTCTCCGGAGTAGGAGAGGGCCATTACGGCATCTCCTTCACTCAGGAGCCCGAGGTCGCCGTGGAGGGCATTTTGGGAATGAAGGACGACGGCGGGCGAGCCGGTAGAGGTCAAGGTGGCTGCGATCTTGTGTGCGATGTTTCCACTTTTGCCGATGCCGACGAGAACAATTTTTTTTCCGCTCTGGAGGGCTGGAAGGAGGCTCTCGATGGCGGCTTCGAACTCCTGACCAAGCCGCGACCCCAAGGCTTCGAGAGCTTCGGTCTCGAGACGGATGACTTCGCGGGCACGTGTCAGGTGGTCGGGCATGCCCCAGTCTTCTGGCCAAGCCCCGTCAGTCAAGGCGGGAGGGCGTCGCAAACCTTCAGGGTTGCTTGCTGGTGGTGAGGCGTTATGCTCGAGCGCATGAGCGGTTGCGCAGGAAGTGTCGGCGGTAAGAGAGGATTGCGACCTGGGGACTTCGGTCCACGGATGAGGATGGATGCGAGTTTGCACCTTGATAAGAAGCCGGACTGGATTCGGGTCAAGCTCCCGAACAATCCCGTCTTTTGGGACACCAAAAATCTCGTTAAGGATCTCAATCTGGTCACAGTCTGTGAAGAAGCCCAGTGTCCGAACCGTTGGGAGTGCTGGGGACAGGGCACCGCAACCTTCATGATCGCGGGTGAGAAATGCACGCGAGCTTGTGGCTTCTGCGCGGTCAAGACGGCAAAGCCTGATGCCTTGGAGGTTGATGAGCCGGAGCGCGTCGCGGAGGCAACCAAGCGGATGAATCTAAACCACGTGGTGATCACGGCGGTGGCTCGTGATGACTTGGCCGACGGCGGTGCCGAGCACTTTGAGAAGACCATCAACGCAGTGCGTGAAACGAATCCTGGCATCACCATCGAGGTGCTGGTTCCCGACTTCAATGACAAGGATTGGGCGCTCGAGATGGTCATGCGGGCGAAGCCTGAGATCTTCAATCACAACCTCGAAACGGTCCGTCGGCTCACTCCGCTTGTTCGGAGTCGGGCTCAGTATGATCGCAGCCTTGCCGTTCTTAAGAAGGCAAAGGAGATGGCCCAGGGAAGGGTCGCGACGAAGAGTGGAATCATGCTCGGTCTCGGTGAGCGGGAGGAGGAGATCCATCAGGCGCTCGACGATTTGCGTGCCGCGAACGTGACCGTATTGACCTTGGGTCAATACCTTCGCCCCACACCCATGCACCTCCCCGTCGTCGAATACGTGACGCCGGAGAAATTCGCGGAATGGAAGACGGTGGCCGAGGAGAAGGGTTTCCGTCACGTGGCGAGCGGACCGTTGGTTCGTAGTTCATATCATGCTGCGGACTTCAAGCCCGAGCTCGATTTGGAGGAGGCTTGAGGAGCGGCCCGGACGGGTTGACTACTTCGACTTGTTAGTAACCAGAGGTTCTCAAACCTCTGGTTTTCTTATTTGACGATGAGTGTGGCCTTGGCGCCGCCTTGCGGGAGATTTGTTAGGATGGCTTCTCCGTTATGGAGGAGCGCGGCTTCCTTGACAAAGCTGAGTCCGAGGCCTGAACCTTTGTTCGCGCAGTCTTGGGGGCGAAGGGAGTAGAAGCGGTCGAAGGCACGCTTGAGTGCGTAGTCCGGCAGCCCCGGGCCTTCGTCACTAACGGTGATCACGGCCTGCTCGTCCTCAACATGGAGAGCGAGCCGAATCGTTGAACCCTCCGGTGAGAAATCGAGAGCATTCTGCAGCAGGTTCTCCACGGCAGCACGAAGAATGTAGTAGTCACCATCGAGGACGAAGTCTTGTGGGGGAAGGTCAAGCGAGAGGGTGACCTGCCGGAGTTCGGTCTGATTCTTGATCAGGCGGGCCGCGTCTTCTAACAGCTGGCCGAGTTGAATCGGCTCTCGCTGCTCCAGCTCGGTCTTTCCTTCCAGCGCCGAGAGGTGGAGCAAGCGATTGATCAGTCGTTCCGAGCGGTCCACCTCATCCCGGATATTGGCGATGAAGCGTGAGCGTTCCTCCAGGGGCATCTCTTCATCAAGCAACTCGGCGGCACCGCGGATCGCAGCCAAAGGGCTCTTCAATTCATGGGTGAGCGTCTGGGTGTAAGTTTCAACATAGGAGCGCCCCTCCAGCGCCTCCCGCATGTCACGCAAGGCTGTGCCCAGGGCATTGACTTCCTGGCCTTTGCCGAGGCGGGGGAAGGGAGGACGTTCCCCCACGGTAATCCGCCGCGCATACTCGGCAAGACGCCCGACCGGCCGGTAAACCCAGACCAAAACGGCCGCGATGAGAAAGAGAATCGCTCCCGCGAGCGCCATTGTCGGAAACATGATTTGTCTCCGCCGTGCTTTCACGAATGGCAGCAAATCCCGCTGCGGCTTGTAGACCGTTGCCACTCCGACCAGCTGTTCGCCGAACATGATGGGCGCTCCCACGAACATGATGGAGGAATACGGGTCCTCTTCAATCACCCGGCTGGAGCGTGCCCCATAACCTCCTTCCAGGGTCTTGGCGACATCATGCCAATGGGAGTAGTCCTGTCCCACCCGGCTCTCTTTCGAATCGAAAACGACAACGCCCTGCGCATCGGTGAGGTAGCAATCGAGAGTGACCCGGGTCTTTTCCTTCACGAAGATCTTGGCGGAAAACTCGCGTTGCCGAACGTGGTCGAAGGTTTTGTCAAAAGAGCTGAGGGCCTCTTCGCTGAGTTCCGGGCCCGTCAACTGGCTCTCCGCATGGGAGGCGAGGAGATGGGCGGCATCAACCATTGCTTCCTCGGTCGCCTGAAAGGTCTGGAACTCCAGGTCGTCGAGGAGGTAAGTGATGAGCCGATAGAAACCGAGGGCGAGAATCCCGGTGATCAGGATAAGAGTAAGGCGGGTTAGTCGCATGGTTGAGGCTGCGGCGGGTTGTTCGTTCCTGAGCGATGCGACTGATTGGGATTATCGATAGACCCGGGAGACGCGTGGGGTGATACGGGTAAGAATCTCCCACGGGATCGTATCTGCCCAGCCGGCCAAGTGGCCAATCGGGTGACTGGAGCCGAAAATCTCGACCTCATCGCCCGGGTGACAGGAAGGCAGCTCGGTGACATCCAGCATGATTTGGTCCATGGTCACCCGGCCTAACAATGGTGCGGGCTCACCATTGACGAGAAAGTAGGCTCCCTTGCCGGAGATGGATCTCGGCAGGCCATCTCCATATCCGATGCCCGTCGTGGCGACGGTGGTGTCTCTTTCCAAGATACTGGAACGACCGTAGCTCACCCCATGTCCGGCGGGGAGCTTGCGCACCAGTGCAATCCGGGACTTGAGAGTCATCACCGGTTGCAATTCCTGCTGCCATTCCGGCAGGGGAGAGGTGCCGTAGAGGGCGAGGCCGGGACGTACGAGATTGGTGGTGCTTGATTGGTAGTCGAGCAAACCGGCGGAGTTGCTTAAGTGAAAGAGAGCGTCAGCAGGCAACAGGTCACGGGCGCCGGTCACCAAGTCGTCGAAAAGTCTGAACTGCTGGAGGGTGAAGGTGGGATCCTCATCGGCGGATGGCAGATGGGAGCCGACTCCTCCTAATTTGATCTCCGGAGTTTGGGTAAGAAGGTGCAGTGCCTCGTTCACTTGACCGGGAAGGAAACCGCCCCGGCCCATCCCGGTATCGAGGGTGAGGTGGGCGAGCATCTGGCGATTTGGTGAACCTCCGGAGCTGCCGAGGCCGACATTGCTGCTGCGAACGATCGAGGCGAAGTGATTGATCTCCTCGAAGCTGGATAGACAAGGCACCCAGCTCCGTCGGACCACCTCCTCACGTTCATCGGGGAAGGTGGGGCTCAGAAGATAAATCGGCGTCTTGATGCCTTCTTCGGCGAGCATGCGCGCTTCGCGGACGTTGGCCACTCCGAAGAAAGCGAGGTTTTGATCATCGAGATGCTTCGCAATGTGGCGGAGGCCATGGCCATAGGCATTTGCCTTTAATACCGCCATGACAGCTTGTCCTGAATGGCGACGAATGAAGGCGAGGTTGTGCTCAAGGGCAGTCAGATCAATCTCAGCCCAAGCGCGGGGAGGGGATTCGGGGAGTTGGGTTTGTGTCGTCAAGGAAGGACGCCCGTTGAATCACAGAGCGAAGGAAAGGTCACTCCACGAGTGTGGCTTACCTCCCGCCAAGAGGGTTTAAGCCGGGCTTAAGCCAATGGGGGGTTAAAAGACGGCTGCACGTGAATCGCTCGCCTGCTCGACCTGCAGGAAGGTCGAGGCCCTAACATTTCCGAGCGGTGCGCGAGACGTCAGGCCGGATCCGTCGTTTGCCCGGCTTTTGCTTTCTTTTTGCCGAAGCGGTTTTCGGTGCCGTTGCGTAGGCGCTCGATGTTTGAGCGGTGCTTCCAAATGGCGAGAATGGCGACCAAGAGAGCAAAGACGAAGAGGGGTAGATTCCATGTTCCATCCTGAAACTGCCCATCGAGCCAAGCGCCAGCGATAGTCAATATTGGGAGTGCGGCGGCAGCAGTGATAGAAGCGAGGGAGACGTATTTGCTGGTGAGGAAGACCGCGAGAAAGATGAGAATCAGAATCCCCACGGTGGCTGGCATGAGGGCGAGGAGAACACCTGCTGAGGTTGCAATGCCTTTGCCTCCCTTGAAGCCAAGCCAAGGTGAATAGTTGTGCCCGAGAATGGCGAAGAGGGCAGTGACGATGTGGATCGTCTGAACGAAAATTTGCTGACTTGCGGGAAGGGTCAGACGCAGCCCTTCGAGGAAGGCGAGGTTCGGCACAGGATCGTTGTCTCCAAATTGGAGGAGATTGAGTGCGAGGAGGACGGGTAAATAACCCTTGAGGATGTCTAGGATGAGGCAGACGATACCCGGCCCCTTCCCGAGCGTCCTAAAGACGTTCGTGGTGCCGATGTTGCCCGACCCGTGCTCACGGATATCAATGCCCTTCAGTGCCTTCCCGATAAGAAGGCCGAAAGGGATCGAAGCGCACAGAAAGGCGAGGATGGGCAGGACGTAGGGCATCGTCAGAGAGTGGAGAAGCTTGGAGCCGCTTGTCGATCAGTCGACGATCTTGGCCGAGTTGATGTAGTCGAGTTCCGGGAAGCTCTGCTTGAGGAATTCGTTCCCTCGCATCTGGATAGTGTTTTGAGCCTGTGAGGGGCGTTCGCCGTAGCCTTTGTAGAGATTGTTGACGACGTCCATTCCCTTGGTGACTTCACCGATTGGGGTGAAGCCTTGATTATCGAGGAAAGCATTGTTCCCATAGTTGATGAAGAACTGGACCGAGCGGGAGTTGGGCATTCCTGTCTTCGCAAAGGTGAGTTTGCCTGGGGTGTTTGATTGGCCCACATTCGGGTCGTCATTGATATTGGCGTCCTTCCAGACCGCATTGACGGCAGGATCACCGTGGATGCCGAATTGAACCATGAAGCCCTCAACCGCACGGAAGAAGGCGATATCTTCGAAGTAGCCGATCTTCACCAAATTATAGAGGCGGTCCGCGCCAAGCGGGGACCATTCCCGGTGCACGGTGACTTCGAAATTGCCTTTGGTGGTCGAGAACTCGGCTTTGAACTCGGCTGGAGCTTGCTCTTGGGCCAGCGAAGGGTCCTTCAGCGCTGGGTGTGGACCTTTGGGCTCGGTCGATGCCGCCGCTTCGGAGGCTTCTGACGTGGTGCTTTCCTGACAAGAGGCAAAGAGTGCGAGTGAGAAAAGAGCAGGTAGAAATTTCATGGTGCGGGCTAGATAACGAGGGGATTGCCGCTTGGCAAGGACGAGCGAATAACTAACGGGGGCAATAAAAAAACCGACCTCGGAGAGGTCGGCATGAGAACGTGCTCTAAGCGGAACATGGCAGTCCCGCTCGAAGTGAATCAAGGAGTCGAACTATCGACTCAGCAACTTAGGCACTCGCTTCGGCCTTCGCCTGCTTGCGAGCCTTGCGGATGATGCTGTTGACGGTCTCGGAGGCTTGCGCTCCGTTGCTCAGCCATTTCTCGACTTTCTCAAGGTCGACGTTGTAGTTCACGCCATCCTTCATGGGGTCGTAGTTGCCCACCACCTCGATCGGACGACCGTCACGGCGGGTGCGGCTGTCAACTGCGACAATCTTGTAATAAGGACGGTCTTTGGTTCCTTTGCGGGTCAATCGAAGTGCTACCATATCGGAAAAATTAAGGGGCGCGGAAATTGGAGGAAGAATCGGCTCTTGCCAAGATCTATTTCAGTAATAATCGGAAAAAACTTTTCGCGTCGAATCTATTTCAGAAGCGGGGAGGAAATTCAAGGCGAAAGAAGCCTTCGGCTTATTGCTTTCTGGAGAGAGTGTGACGAGAACGACTCGGCGACAAAAAAAGATTGAGGATTGCCAAAGATGGCGACCGGACGTGCGTATCAGTCTTAACGATATTGAAATGAGAGGGTTGTTTTTGTCTTTTTTGATTGAGGCCGCAGCGAGGGCTTGCGGGGCGGGAGGAACTGGTCAAAATCGCGGAAGATGATTCGAGTTTACAGCTACGCGAAGTGTTCAACCTGCCGCAAGGCATTGGCTTGGCTCACCGAGCGAGGAATCGAGCATGAGGTGAGGGAGATTAAGGAGGAGCAGCCGACCCAGGAGGAATTGCAGCAAATGCTGGCAGCCAAGGAGGGTGAGATTCGGAAGCTCTTTAATACCTCCGGCATGGATTATCGGGCGATGGGGCTGAAGGATCAGATGGGCTCGATGAGTGAGGCCGAGGCCTTCGCTCTTTTGCAGGGCAACGGAATGCTGGTGAAGCGCCCCTTCGTTATCGGAGAGGGAGTGGCCTTGACGGGATTCCGCGAAAAGGAGTGGGAGACATCTTTTTAATTGAAGAGCAAGCGATTGGCATGCTGCTGGCTTGATCGCGGCGCCAGCCCACCTAAGTAAAGACTTCGTTCATGAGAGATTATTTTATCCGTCGCCTCCTCCTCGTCCCAATCACGATGCTGGGGGTCACGTTGTTGGTCTTTCTGATCACGCGGGCCGCGCCCGGTGGGCCGATGGAGAAGGCCATGATGCAGATGCAAATGGCGTCGGAGGGGGGAGGAAGCTCTGGCAAACAGCAGGGCGGAGGCGTGGATGAGGCAACGATCGAGGATTACGAGGAAGAGTACGGGTACGACAAGCCGGTGATGATCGGCTACCTGCAATGGCTGGGCGTGTGGCCGCGTGAGCGCTGGATCTCCAAAGGGGAATTTTACCAGCGCGGGGAGGATACCCTGGCCTCCCCCTTGATCACGGATGAGGAGAAGCAGACGACAGTGGTCCTGAAGGGAATCGGGCGAGAGGTCTTCGTCGAGAAGAATGATAAAGAGGTCGAGAAGGCCATCTTTACGGACACCCGCAAGGAGGTGTCCGATGCGGGCTGGAAGGTGCGGATCGAGAACGAGGCTGACCGTCAGCGCCGCTGGCTCCGCCGCAACCAGACCCCCGCCTGGATGTTTTGGAAAGAAGACTTGGCGCTGGATCCTCCCAATTACTCGCCGCGGGCCGTTGTCTATAAGACGCGCTTCTCAGGCATCCTCCAAGGTGATTTGGGTAAATCGACTGCGTTTGGCGAACCAGTCTGGGAGTTGATCAAGCAGCGGATCCCGGTGGCGCTTTACTTTGGAATTCTCACCACCATTTTGACCTATGCCGTCTGTCTGCCGCTGGGAATTGTGAAGGCGCTGAAGCACCGCACCTTTATTGATAACGCTAGCTCGATTCTCATCTTCATGGGCTACGCCATCCCGGGTTTTGCCTTGGGAGGCTTGTTGATGACTTTCCTCGCCGCGCGCCAAGGCTGGTTCCCCATGTTTGGGCTGGATGATCCGGCGCTCGCTCATCTCCCCTGGTATAGCGAGGAGCGATTGCTCGACCGGGCTCGTCATACCGTGCTGCCTCTACTCAGCTACCTAGTGGGAAGCTTCGCTTACATGACCATGATGATGAAGAACAATCTCATGGATAATCTAGCGGCCGATTATGTGCGGACGGCGGTGGCAAAGGGGGTCAACTTCCGTCGGGCCGTCTTCCGGCATGCGTTGCGAAACTCCATCATCCCGGTGGCCACGACCCTGGGGCAGCTCGTTACCATCCTGGTCAGTGGGAGTATCCTGATTGAGAAGGTATTCGATATCCAGGGCTTCGGGCTGCTGCAGCTGCAAGCCTTGGAGGCTCCTGATATCCCGGTCATCATGGGGACGCTGACGATAGCGGCCTTTCTGCTGGTGATTGGCAATATTCTGTCTGATCTCATTGTGGCGATGATCGACCCGCGGGTGAAATTCAAGTAAGCGAACGATGGCGAAGATTCTGGGTTGGATATTAATGATTACCGCCGTGCTGGCGGGAGTGGGGGATTGGGCTCAATTGCGCTTGCCTACCGTGACGGGCTTTTTCGATTGGAATCGGAAGTTCGAGAGCTTGATGATGGAGATGGCGGACTATCCGGGCGGGAGTTTGCCGGTGGTCGCTTGGGTCATTAATATTGCGGTGTGGGTAGCCGGGGCTTGGCTGGTCGCGACATTTTCTGGCAACACGAAGTTCAGTCCGATCACCTTGCGCCGCTTCAAGCGCTTTCGCGAGATTGGGCGCGGCTATTGGTCGTTGGTGATTCTCCTCATTCTGGCGCTCTTGTCGGCGCTGGATTTTGTGGTCGTCGGTCCTGATGCGCTGATGGTGAAGCAAGATGGCAAAATCACTTGGCCCGCTTTCACCCGTGAGCTCGAGAAGGGCAGCGATTACGGACTGGATTCAGACGAATTGGCGGAGGCACCGGTGGATTTTCTGGAGTTGAAGAAGCAGTTTAAAAGGGAGGATAACGGCGATTGGGTGATCATGCCTCTGCTTCCTTATGCTCCTACCAATGGGGGAATCGTCGCGATTGCCTCGCCTCTCAATGAGGAGGACGGTGTCCTTTCCGATGGGCGGACACGCTACAACGGTTACGCTTATCGGGTTTACGATATTGATAAGCCTGAGCGTCGCCACCTCGGCTATCGCTACCGCGATGGACTCAAGGATGGTCGAGCGGAAGGCTGGGACGAGGGAGGCTCCAAGGTCTATGAGGCCACCTATCGGGAAGGCGTTCTTGAGAGCGAGGTCTGGACGGGAGAAGGAACCAAGGAAGACTTCTTCGCCAAGGAGACGGGGGCTCTCATGCGGGTGGATTTCAATCCAGCACCGCCTTCGATGCGGCACTGGCTCGGCACGACCACGGAAGGGAATGATGTCTTGGCTTATCTCTATGGAGGCCTGCAGGTCAACTTTCAGGCAGCATTGATTTACATCCCGCTGGTTTATTTTCTCGGGGTGAATATTGGCCTACTGATGGGCTATTTCGGAGGCAAGTTCGACCTCGTGGTGCAGCGTCTCATCGAGGTCCTGAGCAACGTCCCGTTCCTCTTCGTCGTCATGATTGTGGCGACCGCAGTGCCAACGACTTTGAAGGAGACCTATGGCTTGGTCATCATCTGCGCCATTTTGGTAGCCTTCGGCTGGATGGGCATGACCTACCTGATGCGGACCGCAGCCTACAAAGAGAAATCGCGTGACTACATCGCGGCCGCCAAATCAATGGGGGCCTCAACCGCCCGCATCCTCACCAAGCACTTGTTCCCGAACTCCGTGGCCATTGTCGTCACTCTGGTTCCTTTTTCAGTATCCGGCCTGGTTCTAGCCTTGGCTTCTCTTGATTACTTGGGTTTCGGTCTGCCACCGGACTACGCAACGTGGGGAAAACTTCTGCGGGAAGGCCTGCAAAATCCGACAACGGCGCCTTGGCTGGTCTCCTCCGCGTTTGGAGCTCTCTTTATCCTGCTCATTCTTGTGACTTTCGTTGGTGAGGCTGTTCGTGAAGCCTTCGATCCTAAAAAATACAGCTACTACAAGTGATAAAGCATTTTTCCATCATCTGTTTGCTGCTCTCTTTCTTTCTCACATCCTGTCGGCAGGATGAGAATGAGGGAATCCGCGGCCTTCAGTCCGAGGCTTTCTACGAGCGCTACAACAATTACATCATCTCTTGGCTGCAGCGCCAGATTGCAGAGGAAAAAAAGGCTCTTGCAGAACTCGAAGAGAGGATTGGCGCGGCGACTGACTCCGAAGAGAAAGCCAAGCTGGAGGCCAACCGTGAGCCTATCCAGCGGAATATTGAACGTTATGAATTCCGGCTGAGCCTGGGAGATTACTTCAATTTCGCAAGCCCGGACACCATCCCGGACGGGCTGGTGTGGGAGGACGGTATGGATGAGCCGGAAATCGGAAGTCCCAAGGCCACCAAGGGAGGCGCGTTCCGTTATTTCGTTCCCTCCTTTCCTCCGACTTTGCGAGGCTTGGGGGCGAATTCGAATAACTCAATCCGGGGCGAGCTTTACGACAACATCGAGATCTACCTCACCGACTTGCATCCCGATACGCAGAGGTCCATCCCCGGCGTTGCCCGTGAGTGGGCCCTTGGTCCCGATGGCCGGACGGTATTCTTCCGGCTGGATCCCGAGGCCAAGTTCAACGACGGCCACCCCATCGTCGCCGAGGATTTTCTCACCTTCTCGGTGCTGCGCCTCTCGGATTTTGTCGACTCCATCTACTACAAGCAGTATCTGCGTGAGCAATTCGCCCAGTTCACAGTCTATGATGATCAGACGCTCGCCGTGACCTTACCCGAGCCAAAGCCCGTGGAATTGATGGCTTACTACTGCAGCATCCCTCCTGCGGCGACGCATTTCTACGACGACTTCGGGCCCGACTACGAAGAGCGTTACCAATGGCTCGTCCCGCCGAGCACCGCAGCCTATCGGGTGAAGCCCGAGGATGTCATCAAGGGAGACAGCATCACCCTGACACGGGTCGATGACTGGTGGCTGAAGGACCGGAAGTACTACCGGTATCGTTTCAATGCCGACCGGCTTTCCTATCGGGTAATCCGGGATATCCCCAAGGCGTGGGAGCTCTTTCGGGCTGGGGAACTCGATTACTTTCCCATCACCTTGCCGGAATTTTACTACGATAAGTCCGAGTTCGAGGCTGTCTTTGACGGCTACATCGAGCGCACGACTTGGTATAATCGTTACCCGCGGATTCCTTGGGGATTGTATCTCAATGTTGATGAAGCGCCGCTTGATGACAAAAACGTCCGCCGTGGAGTAGCCCATGCCATGAACTGGCAGAAGGTCATCGATATTGAATTTCGCGGGGATGCGTCCCGCCTGCCGGGGTTCACGACCGGATATGGCGATATCACCAATCCGGATATCCAAGCCAAACCGTTTTCCGTTCAGAAGGCTCGTGAATACTTCGCGGCCGCTGGTTACACCGAGGAGGCCAAGGACGGGATCCTGATGAAGGAGAATGGCGAACGCCTCGAGATTGAACTCACCTATGCCAACGTTCCCCAGCGCGCCCGCATGATGCTACGGCTCATGCAGGAGGCCAAGAAGGCGGGCTTATCGATCCTGCTTGATGGTCGTGATGGGACTTCCGCCTACCGCAAGGGTGTGGGTAAAGAGCATCAAATGCTTTATACGGGCTGGGGATTCATCCCACCGGTGCCTGCCTTCTACGAGTACTTTCATTCGCGAAATGCTTTCGATGAACAGGGCAATCGCAAGGCGCAGACGAACAACGTTTTCTCTTACGCCTCAGACCGGATGGATACCTTGACCGAAGGAACGAGGAATGCTCGAACTCGTGAGGAGTTCATCAGAGCTGCTCATGAAATCCAAGAAATCGTAGCCGAGGAGGATCTCTTCATACCCGGCTACATGATTGATTTCTCGCGAGTGGCCACTTGGCGTTGGGTTCGCTGGCCTATGAACGAGAACACGCACTTCGCCCCGCCGCTAGCTTACATCCCGATGGAATCCTACGTTTACTGGATTGATGAAGAGATGAGGGAGGACACTCTTGCGGCTCGCCGAGAGGGCCGCACCTTCCCTGAGGTGGACCGCTTGGTCGACGACTACCGCGAAAGTGCGGAGCAAGAAGCCGAGCCTGAAGAAGAGGAGGCTAACGAACCGGAACAAGCCAACGAAGAGTCTGTAGAAGAAGAGCCGGTGTCGGACCAGGAGGGGGCTGAAGCTGCGCCTGAGCTTGAACAAGCGCTGCCTGAGGCTACAGAAGAAGGCTATCCTGAAAGCGAACAACCCCAAGCACCCAAGGAGGAGGAAGAGCTGGAGGAGAGAATCATTGAGGAAATCGAGGATGAGCGGGTGCCCCCGGCGGGCATCCCCGCAATCCCCGGGGATTTGGAAAATCCAGCGAGCGAGGAAGAAGAAGGAGGAGAGGAATGAGTGACGCATTACTAGAGGTCCGGGATTTGGTGACCAGCTTCCAAACAGACAACGGCTGGGTGCGCGCGGTCGATAAGGTGAGTTTCTCCGTCGCCGCGGGTCAATCAGTTGGTTTGGTTGGAGAATCAGGCTGTGGCAAAACGGTTACCGCGATGTCCATCGTCGATCTACTGCCCAAGCCCTCCGGTCACATTCTCGAGGGCAGTATCTCCCTGAATGGTGAGGACCTGAGGCAAGTGCCTCCCAAGCGAATGCGCCAGGTGAGAGGGGGAGAAATTGGAGTCATCTTCCAAGAGCCGATGTCCGCTCTCAATCCCGTGCACCGCATTGGCAAGCAGCTCGTCGAAGTCATCCGGCTTCACAAGAAGATCAGCGGGCGCAAGGCGCTGAAGGAAGCGATTGAATGGTTGGACAAGGTCGGTATCCCTGACCCCGCGGCTCGCGCGATGGCCTATCCTCACCAGCTCTCTGGCGGGATGAGACAGCGGGTCATGATCGCGATGGCTCTCTGCTGTGAGCCCAGACTGGTCATTGCGGATGAGCCGACCACCGCACTCGATGTCACAGTGCAGGCCCAGATTCTGGACCTTCTCGAAGACATGCGGAAGGAGCTGGGGATGTCCGTCCTCTTGATCACCCATGACCTTGGGGTCATTGCCGAGCAGTGCGAGGAAGTGGTCGTCATGTATGCCGGGCGAGTGGTGGAGCGGGGACCCGTCCCCGAGGTCTTCGCCAATCCCGCACATGCTTACACCAAGGGGTTGTTAGCCTCCATTCCGCGCTTGGAGAATGAGCGGAAGTCCATTCTGACCACGATTCCCGGTCAGGTGGCTGCCATTCAAGACTTCGTACCGGGATGTCGGTTTTGCCAACGGATGGGGCGGCGCAGCACCATGATCAATAATCGGCCCACCTTCGCGGAGATCGCGGATGGACATTGGGTCGAAGCCTGTCGGGAATGTTACGAGGGATAAGTTTTGAAGGATCAGATTTCAGAAGCAAAGAAAGGAAAGCCCTTGCTGGAAGTGGAAGCACTCAAGCAGTACTTTCCGGTCAAAGGTGGCGTTTTCGGAAGAAAAGTGGGAGACGTCAAAGCCGTCGATGGTGTTTCGCTGACCATTGGCAAGGGTGAGACCGTCGGACTGGTTGGTGAGAGTGGTTGTGGGAAGTCGACCTTCGGAAAATCAATCATCCGGCTGGAGAATCCCACCGGTGGAACGATCCGCTTCAAGGGCAAAGACATCACCTCCATGTCACAGGCTTGGCTGCGACCACTGCGCCAGGACTTTCAAATGGTGTTTCAGGATCCTGCGGAGTCGCTCGATGCGAGGATGAGTGTGGGTGAGTTGATCGCGGAGCCTCTCGTTATCCAGAGCATGGGCAATCGCAAGGCTCGGCGAGAGAGAGTTTTGGAGCTTCTAGACCGGGTGGGTTTGCCCAAGTCGGCAATGCAGAAGTTTCCCTTCGAGTTCAGCGGCGGCCAGCGTCAGCGTATTGGTATCGCCAGGGCTCTCGCGGTTAATCCCGAGTTGCTCGTTCTGGATGAGCCAGTTAGTGCCCTTGATGTGAGTGTGCAGGCACAAGTAATCAACTTGTTGCTCGAGCTCCAACGAGACCTCGGGCTGAGCTATCTCTTCATTGCCCACGACTTGGCGGTTGTGAAGCACATCAGTGACCGGGTATCGGTGATGTATCTCGGAAAGATCGTCGAATCCGCCACTTCAGAGGAACTCTATCGCAATCCTCTGCATGCCTACACCAAGGCCCTTTTCTCCGCCATCCCCGATCCGGATCCAGCGAACAAGAAGACTCGCAAGATGCTGGAAGGCGAAGTCCCTTCTCCCATCAATCCACCCGAGGGCAGTGCCTTCGGCAAGCGGATCAACCATCCTCGTTACGAAGAGACAATCGGAGTGGACCTCACTCCGGTGGAGTATTCGCCGGGCCACTGGGTCGCTCCTGATGTGTGCTGCTTGGAGGACGAGGTGTTTGCCAAGGTGAAGCCGGAATCATCAAATGATGCATCCTCTGAGCGGGTCTGATCGCCTGACAAGTGATCCTGTCCCTGCCCTGAGCGAGAGGAGCCTCTCGATCGTCTCTGAGAGATCTGTCAGGCGCCCGAAAGCCGGTGCGAGTTCGCGGTGCTCGTATGCAAAAGGCAGCGGGCTTTGAATGGTGACATTCGATGCCTGCTGAATGCTTACAGGTCCGGGGCGACGGAACGAACGCTTCATTCGGAGTGATTCGTTTTTGCGGGAAAGCGGCAGCTCGGGCCTCGAAATTGCGCCCCGAAAGAAAAATTAGTTTTTTCGCAACGGGAGAGAGTGGATTGCGGAACCCTTGGTGAACCCAATTCCTACTAATGATGTTCGCACCGACCTATTCGTCTCTTGCTCGTTTTTCTTCACTCTTCGCATTCGTATCCTCCAGCCAATTGCTCTTTGGCGGTACCCGGGTCTTCACTGACCGTGAGAGCTGGAACGAGGCCGTATCTGATCTTGGGACAGTCACCTTGGAGGACTTCAACGACTTCGATACGCAGGGCTTTGCTTCCGATACTCCGACCGAGCTAGGGGACCTTCTTTTTGAATTCGTGAATACTAGCGGCGGAATCAGAAGCGGGTCCCGCGCCTCCGCAATTGACGGAACTCAATTTTTCGGAGTCCGTCTCGACGGTAATCCAATCATGACTGCTCGGATGGAATTCCCGTTTCCGGTTCTCGCCTGGGGAATGGACTATCGGCACACGGGAGACCAGACCCACGTCACCTTTGGAGACGTGACCGAAATGCCGATTGGAAGACACAACACGACTGGTTTTATCGGTTTCATTTCCGACAGCTCGTTCGAGGAAGTCCAATTTACGGATCCATTCATCAGCTTCAATGATTTCGTGATGGATAACTTGGTCTTCGTGGAGGCGTTTCCGGTCTTTGAGAAAATTGAGCCTATCAAGGATGAAGGTGTTCTCACTGAGGTTCAAGTGACCTACGGGAGTCTGCGCTCGGACGTGACCTATCAGTTGATGCGCTCGACTGATTTGGAGGAAGAGTTCGTCGAGGTTGATCGCGGCATTCCGGCAGAATCTTCCCGAGTTTTCTCAGATTTCGATCCGCCTCGTGAGCGCGCTTTCTATCGCCTGGAAGCCATTACCGGCGATAGCTAACCAATTTCCGCGGACAATCCACGAAAGCCTCCCGAGCGATCGGGGGGCTTTTTTCTGTCGGTGGGGGTATGATGGTCAATGCGGGTCGAGCCGAGGAGGGTAGGGTTCATGGGATGGGAAAAGCAGAAAGGGGCCCCCAAGTGGGGACCCCTCTCATTTTCCTAGAACCAACTGGAACAGTCGTTACTCACCGCTTTCGTCTTCAGCAGGTTTTTTCGGGCCGCGCTCGCCGCGGGGGCCACGCTCACCACGCTCACCGCGGGCACCCCGTTCGCCACGGCGCTCCTTCATGGCAGCCTTAAGGGCTTCTTTTTCTTCCTCGCTGAGGACGCCGTCGCCGTCAGCATCGAAGCGAGCTTCGATTTCCTTGCGGCGTGCTTCCGCGGCGGCTTTGCGCTCTTCTTCGTTGAGCTTGCCGTCACCGTCGGCATCGAATTTTGCAAGAACTTCGGCGCGACGGGCTTCCATGGCCGCCTTGCGCTCCTCGCGGCTGAGTTTGCCGTCGCCGTCGGTATCGAATTTTGCGACGATTTCTTTTGGCAATTCGCGTCCGCCACGGCCACCACGGCGTTCGGATTTCTCGCCGTCCTGTCCTTGAGCGTGGAGGGATGCGGAGGCCATGAGAGCGGTCAGTAGAATGAGTGTTTTCTTCATCGTATTATTTTCTTTCTTTGTGGGTTTTTGAACTCTGCGTTCGAGTGAAGAAACCCAAGGCCCAAGCGAAAGTTGCAAGAGTTTGAAAAAAGAGAAGCGGTGCCGTCACGCTTTGGCGTTGAAGCGCGCGCGCGGCTGGGTTGGACTGCCTGCACGTGGAAGAGTCCGCCAAACCAGCAAGCAACAAGTCCAAGGTCTTTGGGGCCCGGTTACTCAGCACCCTCGTTCTGTGGGCGCTGGTGGCAGGGGTTTTCATCTGGGGTAATCCTTATGGAGTGGGAGCAGCCATTGGCCTCTTGGGGATGCTTGGCCTCTGGGAGTGGCGGCTGTTGTGGAAGGCGGAGCGCGATGATTGGTGTCTGCTTTGGATGTGTCTGGTTGGGCTTGGCTACACGGCATGGGCTGTTTGGTGGCTGGGTGCTCGCGGTGCGGTAGGGCCCGATGGAGAGTGGGTGGCTGTGCTGCTGGTGACGATGGGGGCGTTCTGCATTCGATTCCGGAAGGCGATCGAGGGGCGGGAGGCGATTGGTTCGGTTTTGGTCTCGGTTTTTGGCCTGATTTACCTCGGCTTGATGTTCAGCGGCTCGTTGATGCGGCTGGTTGCTGCCGGGCCGGAGGTGCGGGATGGTTTGTGGTTTCTGCTGGTGGTCCTGGTGGGCACCAAGTTCACCGACATGGGGGCCTATCTGGTAGGCAGCTTGATCGGGAAGCACAAGATGGTGCCCCACATCAGCCCCGGGAAAACCTGGGAAGGATTCTTCGGCGCCCTACTGATTGGACAGGGCGGAGTCTGGGGGGTGAAGGCTCTGGCGGGGCCGCATCTGGACTGGGTTCCCGGAGGCTGGCTGCTGGCTCTCCTCGGCTTGATTCTTTCCTTAGGTGCGGTCGCAGGAGATTTGGCTGAATCGCTCTTTAAGCGGAGCTTGGCAGCGAAGGACTCGGGACGAGTCTTACCGGGGATTGGCGGCGTGCTCGACTTGGTCGATAGCATTTGCTTCACCGGTCCTCTTGCTTGGATATTTCTTAAGCTCTTTGTTTGATGGGAAAGAAAGTGGTTATTCTCGGGTCAACCGGCTCGATTGGTGAGAGTGCCTTGAAGGTTGCTCGCGATGTCGGGCCGGAGACAATGGAGGTGGTCGGGCTGGCCGCAGGCACGCGGGCGAATTCGCTATGTCATCAAGCGAAAGAGTTCGGGGTGCGGGAGGTTTGTATCTTCGATGAGGGGAAGAAGACGGAGGTCTCGAAGGCTCTCCCCACCGCACGAGTGGCCACGGGCCTGGAGGGTCTGATCGACCTGGCGACGCTTCCCGAAGCTGATATGGTTTTAATTTCGATTGTCGGGACCGCTGGTCTCAAGCCAGCTCTGGCGGCAATTGAGGCGGGTAAGGATCTCGCGGTAGCGAGTAAGGAGATCCTGGTGATGGCTGGCGAAATTGTGATGGCAGCGGCTGCCCGCAAGGGAGTTAAAGTCCTTCCCGTTGATAGTGAGCACAATGCGATTTTCCAATGCTTGGAAGGTGATTGCCATCAGCCGGAAGCTGTCCGGCGGCTTATTCTAACCGCATCGGGCGGGCCTTTCCGCACTTGGGAAAAAGAGCGGCTGTCTGAAGTGACCCTTAAGCAAGCGCTCAAGCATCCCACGTGGGAGATGGGGAGGAAGATCACCATTGATTCATCAACACTCTTCAACAAAGGGCTGGAGATGATCGAAGCCCGTTGGCTCTTCGGGGTGGGGATGGAGAAGGTGGAGGTGATCGTCCACCCGCAGTCGATTGTTCATTCGATGGTCGAGTTTTGTGATGGCAGTGTGTTGGCGCAATTGAGCACGACAGACATGTGCTTCCCCATTCAATATGCCGTCACTTATCCCAAGCGCTGTGCGAATAAGTTGGAGCCTTTGGACTTCGCCAAACTGGCCAAACTGGATTTCGAAGCGCCTAGGGAAGACGCTTTTCCTGCGGTTCGTCTTGCCCGGGAAGCTGGGCTTGCCGGCGGTGCGCTGCCGGCAATCCTGAATGCGGCCAACGAGGTGGCGGTGGATGCCTTTATTGAAGGTTCCCTCGCCTTCACTGGTATCGCGGAGGTGGTGGAAGAGACGATGACCCGCCTGTCCTCCTTGCCAGGAGCGACGCTTGACGAGTTGTTAGATGCTGATGCCCAGGCCCGTAGGGTTGCTGCGGCCCAGCTGCCTGAGGGCAGTTTGTTGGGCTCGTGAGGGGAGGGGGAGTCTAGCCCGAAGCCTTGAGAGCGGAGGTTTAGGATGGTGCCTGCTGGCTGCGCCAGTGCGCCAGGCGTTCAGCGATCCGTTTCTCCATCCCATTGTGGCTCGGTTGATAGTAGGTTCGTCCTTCGGGAAGGTAGGATTGGGGAACAAAATGACCCTCGTAGTCGTGGGAATAGAGATACTGCATGGCGGCTGTATCCGCTCCCGAGGCCTCGGCGAGCTTTTTGCGGAAGCGGGTGCGCAGATGCTCGGGCACGGCGAGGGTCGCTCCCTCGGAAACATCGGACATTGCTTGACCGAGGGCCGCGTAGGCCGAGTTCGATTTTGGCGCGGTGGCGAGATGCACGGTGGCGTGGGCAAGAGGAATGCGTCCCTCGGGCATCCCGATGAATTCGAGCGCTTGCTGGGCGGCGATTGCCACTTGGATGGCTGATGAGTCGGCCAGGCCAATATCTTCTGAGGCTGAGATCACTAGCCTGCGGGCGATGAAGCGGGGGTCTTCGCCAGCTTGCAGCATCTTGGCCAACCAGTAGAGGGCGGCGTCGGGATCGGAGCCCCGGATGGATTTGATGAATGCGGAGATGGTATCGTAGTGCTGATCTCCATCGGCGTCGTAAAGGATCGCCTTTTGCTGGATGGACTCCTCGGCAACGGCCAGTGTCAATCTGATCGGGCTTTCCGAGTCCTGATCGCCGCTCCCGTGGATAGCTAGCTCGAGGGCAGTCAATGCCTTGCGGGCATCGCCATCCGCTTTTTCCGAGAGATGTCGGATGGCGTCGTCTTCAGCCTCGATGGGGAGGCCGCCGAGACCGCGTTCCTCATCAGAGAGGGCATCGTAGATCAGGTTGGTAATGTCGTCTGTGGCGAGGGGCTCGAGCTGAAAGACCTGGGAGCGAGAGACCAGGGGCGAGTTGATGTAGAAGTAGGGATTGTGTGTCGTGGCTCCGATGAAGCGCACGGTTCCTCGCTCGAGATGAGGGAGGAGGACGTCCTGCTGGGCTTTATTGAAGCGATGAATCTCGTCGATAAAGAGGATCGTGGTCTCATCACGCAGCTTCTGCCATTGGGAGGCTTGCTCAATTTTTGCCCGAATCTCAGCGACATTGGATTCGACGCCGTTGAGCATCTCAAAGCGCGAGCCCGTGCTCCGTGCGATGACGGTAGCGAGGGTCGTCTTCCCCGTGCCTGGTGGCCCATAGAAGATGAGTGAGGAGAAGCGGTCGGCCTCAATTGCGCGGCGGAGGAGTTTGCCCGGAGCAAGGATGTGCTCTTGGCCCCGAACCTCCTCCAAGCGGCGGGGGCGCATGCGGGCGGCCAAAGGTTGATTGGCCGATGGTGACGGAGGAGAGCTCTCTCCGGTCTGGGAAAAAAGTTCAGACATCGGCGCAAACTCAGAAATCGACGTCCTCGAGCGCCTTACCCTGCATCTCGACCTTGGAAATCAGCCAGTCGCCCGCGAGCTTCTCAAAGGTAAGGACCACGGGGAGTTCTCGCTGGTCGCCCCCATCGGTGCCATGAAAGGTCAGGCGGAAGGCAACCGTGGTAGCGACTTCCGCCGTCGTTGAATCCGCCACGGTGACTTGGGTATCGCCAATGCGCTCTGCGCTCGATGACTTGGCGAACGTCCGGTATTCGAGATATAGCTTTCTCAAGGCGGCGCGTCCTTCCTCGCTCTCGAAGAGAGGAGATTCTGAGCCGGAGAAGGTGACCGTCTCCGCGAAGTGGGAAGCGAACTTGTCGGCCGCGTCTCCGTGCTCGCCCAGGCTCACTAGGCCGAAATTCATCTCCGAGAGCAGCGAGTCAACCCGGCGCTCCAAGACCCGAGGGGTCGAGTAATGATAGTAGAGATAGCCGGCGACAACGAGAACGAGGCCGGCCGCAAGGAGAAGCTTTTTCATAGGTCGGATGGAATGCTCGGCTGGATGATGCCGGATTGCAAGGCGTTGCCGGGCTGTGACTTGGCTTTCGCGAAAGAAGCTTGCTCCGCGGCTGGTCCCGCCCATTTTGTTGTCATGTCGCAACATGTGCAACCAACTAAAGTGCCGCAGGAGCGGGACTTCACCGGAGGGCTGATGCACTCTTACTCATGTTCTTACGTGGGAACGACCGGGCAGCGGGACCTCGATGACCGAATCATGAACTTGGCCCGGCAGATTGAGGATGATGGCAATCCCTGTCTTCTGGCGGAGATGATGACGACGGCCGTTCGCATCGCGCGCGGGCGGGTGGGGGACCCGGAATTCAAGATGATGAACCGCGCGCTTAAGGAGATGCGCCAGGCGGAAGAGGTGTTCCACCCCTTCCGGAACTGCAAGAAGGTGGCCATCTTTGGATCGGCGAGAACGCAACCTGAGGAAAAGGAATACCAGACGGCAGTGGAATTCGCCCGTCGCATGCGGGAAGAAGGCTACATGTCCGTCACGGGGGCGGGCCCGGGCATCATGGCGGCGGGGAATGAGGGAGCGGGAGGCGAGGATTCCTTCGGGCTCAATATCACCCTGCCATTCGAGTCCACGGCCAATGAGTTCATCGCAGGCGACCCGAAGCTCATCAACTTCAACTACTTCTTCACCCGCAAGCTCTCCTTCGTGAAGGAAGTGGATGCGGCGGTCGGCTTCCCGGGAGGGTTCGGCACCATGGACGAGGTTTTTGAGGCGCTGACTTTGATTCAGACCGGGAAGGCCATCGTTTACCCGATTGTGCTCATCGATGCCCCGGGGGGCGAGTATTGGAACTTTTGGAATCAATTCATCGAAGAGCATCTGCACCGCCTGGGGCTTATCTCGACGAGCGATTTCTCGCTCTACAAGGTCACGGACGACTTGGATGAAGCGGTGGAAGAGATTGTCGGCTTTTACCGGAATTTTCACTCCTACCGGTATGTCGGAGACCGAATGGTCATCCGGATCAAAGAGTCTCTTGGAGCTGAGCGGGTCGAGAAGCTGACGACCGAGTTTAAGGATATCATCAAGTCCGGCGTCATTGAGGAGCGTGATGCTCTGCCGGAAGAAGAAGACGAGCCGCAGCTGGAGGGCCTCCGTCGATTGGTGTTCCGCCACCGTAGGCGGAGCTTCGGACGCTTGCGCGAATTGATCAACGCCATCAATGGGAAATGAGTAAGGAGAGGGTGGATGTGCTTCTGGTCGCCCGCGGTCTGTGTGACTCGCGGGAGATGGCCAAGCGGTTGGTGATGGCAGGGGAAGTCATGGTCGGCACGGAGCGGGTCACGAAGGCTTCGGTCAAGGTCCCGGCTGATGCCGAGCTTTCCGTCAAGGAAAAGCCAAAATTCGTCGGACGGGGCGGGTTTAAGCTGGAGGGAGCCTTGGAGCACTTCGGAATCGATGTGACGGGCTGGACCTGTCTCGACACAGGGTCATCGACAGGAGGCTTCACTGATTGCCTATTGCAGCGCGGAGCTGCGAAGGTGCATGCGGTGGATGTGGGGACGAATCAGCTCGTCTATAAGCTCCGTATGGATCCCCGCGTCATCGTGAAGGAAAAATTCAACTCGAGAGGGCTGACCGTGAAGGACTTGGGAGAGCGGGTGAACATCGCGGTTCTTGACCTGTCCTTTATTTCGCTGACGAAAGTTCTTCCGGCGGTCTTCGGTGTTCTCGAGGAGGGCGGGATGGTCGTGGCCCTGATCAAGCCTCAGTTTGAGCTCAGCAAGGAAGAAGTGGGTAAAGGGGGAATCGTCCGGAGTGGTCCGCTGCGCCAGAAGGCGGTGCATAAGATTCGTGACTTTGTGGAAGCCTCGGGGCGGCGATGGCGGGGTGAGATGGAGAGTCCGATCCAGGGCACGGATGGAAATGTAGAATATCTGGGCTGGTTCTAGGCCGGAGGCCTCACCCGGTGAACGGTCAAAGCGGTGGGAGCTCGCGCAGGATCTTGGCAATTGCCACGAGAGCCACTGGACGGCGATGGGAGGTTGGGACATGGTCACGCCGTGCCGATTCTATTGGATTTTGTCTGGGTCGTTCTGGGGCTCGTGCTCCTCTACTTCGGGGCCGAGTGGTTGGTGAAGGGAGCGGGGGAAATTGCTCTCAAGATAGGGATTTCACCGCTGGTGGTCGGTCTGACCGTCGTTGCCTTCGGCACCAGTGCGCCCGAGTTGTTGGTCAGTGTCGCGGCGAACCTGCAAGACCCGCCGAAGGGGGATATTGCGCTGGGCAACGTGGTCGGTTCCAATATCTGTAATCTGGCTCTCGTTCTTGGCATTGGTGCCTTGATGCGCCCCCTATCCATTCATGGGCAGGTCATCAAGCGGGAGATGCCCATCCTTCTCTTCGCCACGGCAATCTTCTGGCTGATGCTGGGCGATGGCTCCATCTCGCGGATCGAGGGGATGATCCTGGCCTCGGGGGTCATTCTCTACACGGTTCTCAGTATTTGGCTGGGGAAACGCGGTGAGGAAATGGATATCGATCTGGATTTAAGCGAGGCTGAGATTGAAAAACTCAAAGAGGCTGGCGCGGGTCAAATCGCCAAGGACATCCTCCTTGTTCTCATCGGTTTGGGGGGGCTAGCGATTGGCGCGAATCGTCTTGTTGAGGGCGGGGGGAACATTGCGGCCGCTTTCGGCGTGCCCGACGCCGTGATCGCATTGACCCTGGTCGCCTTCGGGACCTCGTTGCCAGAGGTGGCCACCACCGTGGTGGCCTCACTCAAGGGAGAGGGCGATCTCGCAACGGGCAATGCGGTCGGGTCCTGCATTTTCAATCTCTTGGCCGTCGTGGGTTTTTCCGGTGCCATCGCCCCGTTGTCCGCGCTGCAGCTTCAGCAGGCAGACTTGATGACTATGGCGGGGATCACCGTGGTGAGCTACCTCTTCTTCCTTTCCCGCAGGATGCTATCCCGCTGGGAGGGTGGGCTCCTCCTGGCAGCCTATCTGGCCTATACCGTCTGGTTGTTTTTCCGGCAGGGTTGACAGATTGCGCCATGCTGTGGACGTATGGCCCCGCACCATATGAAATATTTCAAACTGATTGCGCTAGGTCTTCTCTTGGGAACTGGTTTCACCTTTGCCGACGACACGCCTTTGGCGGAAAAGATGGACGAAGTGAGCGGCACCTTGAAGGGGCTGCGGCGTCTGGAAGGAGATTGGCAGGGGAGTGTCAAAGTGGTTCGCGAGGCGCAAAAACAGCTCCTCGAGTGCTTTGCCTGGACACCCGCGCTCTTGGACAAGATGCCCGAGGGCCGCGAGAAAGAATTGGCTATCGCCAATTACAAAACCGTCCTTGCGGAATCCTACATGCAGCTCTGCGCGCTTGAGATCGCTTATCTCTCGGAAGATCAGGAAAAAGTCGACATCGCCATGGACGCCGTGAAGGCCGGCCGCAAGAAGGGGCATCAGGAATTCATCGAGGAGGAGTAATCCTTCCTCTTCTCATGAGGTCATTCCTGCCTCATGAGTTCAAATCCTCCGGGGTGACGCGGTATTTGGCCGCGCACCTTGGACAGCTAATCTCAACGGAGGGTTCGCCTTGGAAGAGTTCTTCCGGGCGCTCTCTCCAGATGCCCAACGCGGGCACGATGCGTTCGAGGCTGCATCCACACTCGAACTTGAAAAAGCGATTCTCAAGAGGTGAGAGATCCTCGGTATCGTTCATCTGCGCCACTTGGTCTAGGTCCAGATTCTCAAACCATTCCTCATCATAATCCGGCTGCGCGGCAAGGAGGACAAAGACCTCGTCCGGAAGTTCAAAGACCTTTGCCGGGCGTTGCTCGGATTGCCGGTAGTAGTGCTCCAGCCAGTCAAAGGGATTGCTTGTTTCAAGCTCCACAGTGGACATTCTCGGCTTTTCGCCGTTCTGGGTCACTTGTGAGTAAAGGGTGCTTTGAGGGTGTTCCCGCACGTCTTCCAAGAATGCCCGCCCGGTGACGTTTATTGACAAACTCGAGGCCGTCACGAAGAAGTTGACCCGAGGGGCCCTTAGATTGACGGTCCATGCGTGGGTCTCGGCCCAAGGCCTGGCGACGGCATGGAGGGTAAGGAGCGCGTAGAGTTCCTTAAGCTGGTGATCGATCTCAGGTGGATAGCGAAGGTCGTGGTCAGCCAAGTGCAGATAGTGATCGGTAAAGATATCGCAAAAGGGGGCGCGCACCATCAGCACGTTACGATGCCGGACAAAAAGGGACTCGACGCGAGTGAGATCGTTCTCGTTGGACACGCGGGGAGAGGGGAACAGCCGTGGATAAGAGTCAAGTGGGAAGAGTTGAAATATGAAAGCGTCTGTCGGTGAGTAGCGTAATTTCGCTGATACTTCGGTTATTTTGAAAAACGGAGATTACAGATTGATTTATTGAATGAATTTGTCAAAAATCTGGGCCCACCCCTTCAGTATCTCTATGAAAGCTTATATCATTCTCGGCGCTCTTGTCGGGGCCAAGCTGATGATTGCTCTCTTCCTCATCTTTGAGACGAGAGGGCGTTCTAGCAACGGCAAGCCGAGCAGCACGCTCTCTTCTCAAGTGGAAGCAACGGTGAGCACTGTCTACGGAGCGGGAAAACCGCTCAAAGACAAGGATGATAAATGACTTGCTTAGTTATCGATAGCGACGGTCTGTCGTTAGAAAAAGCAGGTTGCGTAAAGTTACATTGACTTGGAGGGAGTTCTGAAAGGTTGTCGGATTTTTATAAAAAATCATATGTTTGATGGTTCATCGACTGAATCGATGAGCTGGACCGGACGCCGAGCGCGCGTGGGTGGTCCACTCGAGGAAGGTCCTCCTTTGGACTCTTTAGCAAGGAGGCCCGGTAGCGCTTCTCTTATTAGCTGAAGGAGACCTGTAAATCAGGAGAGAGCGTTTCGAGCTTGTGAGTGAGCTCGCTCGCAGATTGCTCGTCGGACAAAGCCACCTGAGCGAGGGTGTGGAAAATCATCTGCCCACTCTCCGGGGCCGGTTTGAGTTCGGTCTCAATCTCGACGATATTCGCCCCATGTTCCCTCAGGGTGCGGGCGACGGAGGCAACGATGCCGGGACGATCATTGCCTAAGATATCCAAGTCATGGGTGGGAGCTGAGTTGCCACCATGCTCAGTCTCATCGATTTTGATGAGGCTGATGCTCAGGCTGGAGTCAGAGAGAGTCCGGAGGGCATCACTCAGGGAGTCAATCTGGGCGATAGGGCAAGTCACGCGCGCCAAGCCAGCGAAATGACCGGCCAGGTTGCTCATGCGGGATTCTTCCCAGTTGCCTCCATGCGAGGAGATAGCCTGTGAGATCGCTTCGACGATGCCGGGACGATCTGGACCGAGAAGAGTGAGGACGAGGGTTTGATTCATGGAGCGAGCTTGCTTCGGCTAGGCACGAGGATCAAGTGGCAAGCCTAGTCATCGACCAAATCGATGGAAGGTTCGATTTTTTCGATGAGGTAGAGGGATATCTCCTGATAGGATGCGATCATGAGACTCATGCCAAAGACGGTGGGAGCCCGGCGACGCTTGATGATGCTGTGTGCAGCGTTGATCGCGATAGTGAGTTGGAACTGCGCTTGGAGTTGGGCCTCGTTCCGCTATCGCCCGGTGGAGGGAGATCTTTTGTTTCAATCGCTTCCTAATCCTCCGGGATTGGATTTGGTCGATGCCATCGAGGGCGCTTCGGAGAGCCCATACTCCCACTGCGGCGCAGTTGTTCGAACCGACGAGGGCTGGGCTGTGCTCGAAGGGATGGTCCCGCATGTCAAGGAGACCCCTCTGGATGAGTGGTTGCGTCGGGGCCGGGGGCGTTTCTCGGTTTATCGACTCAAGCATTCACTTCGCGACCATATTCCGGAGTGGATTGCGGAAATGAGAAAGGAGCTAGGTAAACCTTATGACTTCTACTACGAGATGAGTGACCATTCCATCTACTGCTCGGAGCTGCCCTTCGACGCATGGAAGCGCGTGACTGGTGACGAGATGGGGAGCTTGGTCAGGCTGGGTGATCTAAAATGGCAGAAATACCGTGAGGTCATTTCTGCCATTGAAGGGACAGAGCAGATTCCGCTTGAGCGTGAAATGATCACGCCCAAGCATCTGGCTCAGGCGAAACAGCTCGAGTTTGTGATGGCCAACGGCCTCAAACGCGAGTGATTAGGCGTGCTCCAAGAGGATCGTGCTCACTGGACGATCGTCTTGCAGGGTGTCGGCGACGACGACCAACGGAGTGCCCGGAGCGATGTCGCGGTTGTCGCGTAAGGTCTTCACCGCAAGCGCGATCGTTTCCCGGGGATTCGTCCCGAAGTCGATGCGGAAGGAGCGGACTCCGCGGGAAAGGGTGAGGAAGCGACGCACTTGATCGTCGGGGGTGAAGGCGAAGATGGGGGACCGGGGCCGGAGAAGGGCCGTGTGGTGAGCGGTCGTGCCCGAGCGAGTGAAGACGGCAAGCAGAGCTCCGGGGATGGAGTCGGCCAGCTGAATCGCGGAACGAATGGTCTTCTGCTTATCTGTCTGCAGTCGCGCTTCCTTGGCGAAACCGAGCCCACCGGAGCGCTCGATCCGACGAGCGACGCGGTCCAGGGTCTCAATGCACTCCACGGGGTATTTGCCAATGGAGGTCTCACCAGACACCATGAGCGCATCCGCTTCTTCGAAGACGGCGTTGGCGATATCTGTCACCTCGGCACGGGTGGGAGTGGGGTTGGAGATCATGCTCTCGAGCATGTGGGTCGCCACAATCACCCGGCGGCCTTTCTCAAGGCAGCGCTTCACGATGCGGCGTTGAATGATGGGAAGCTCCTCAATGTGAACCTCGATACCCAAATCGCCTCGGGCGACCATGATGATGTCCGAGGCTTTGATGATGTCGTCGAGATTCTTCATCGCTTCCTGATCCTCTAGCTTGGAGACGACCTGGGCATAGCCGCCCAGTTCGTGGATGGCCGAGCGGAGTTCTCTGACGTGGCCCGCGTCGCGGACAAAGGAACCGGCTACGAAATCGGCCTGGCATTCGACGGCCAGCTCAAGGTCTTTCCGATCCTTCTCAGTGAGAGCCGGAAGATTGAGGCGCGTGCCGGGCAGGTTGATGTGACGGCGGGAACCGAGTTCGCCAGGCGTGTTGTTCACCGCGATCAAGTGGTCCGAGGTGATCGACTCGATGGTCATGATAAGGGTGCCATTATCAACGATCAGGGTGGCACCTTCCTTCACATCGTCCATGAGGCTCGGGTAGTTGACTGTCGTGGAGATTGGCAGGGTCGCGTCGACTCCCTCGCGGCGGAACTCTACCCGGTCACCTTTTTCCAGCTGATACGGCTCGGGCAAGGTGCCCGTGCGGATGGATGGTCCCGTCAAGTCGAAGAGGACTCCTACCGGATACTCACGGCCCACGGAAAGGCGGCGGATTCGGCGCACGGTGTCGCGGGCGACTTCGTGCTTGGCATGGGACATGTTGATACGAAAGCAGTCGGTTCCGGCATCGAGGAGTCTCGAGATCACTTCGTCGGAATCGCTAGCGGGACCTAAGGTAGCGAGAAGGCGTGTGCGGCGCATGTTGGCACTCATGGGGGGGAGCTTGCCAAAAGAAAGAGAGAGGTCCATTCCGTTTGCAAAAAAATACGCGGTACTAAGACGGTTTTGCCTTTACACACCCTTGTCACCAACTAGTCTCCCCGGCCCGCAAGGATAATTCCTATGAAAGTTTTAAGTTCACTGGCTTCGATGAAGAGCCGCCACGCCGATTGTCAGGTCGTGAAGCGGAGAGGTACGCTCTACGTTATCAATAAGACCAATCCCAAGTTCAAGGCTCGCCAAGGAGCGACCAAGGGAACCCGTCTTTCCAAGAAAGGTGTGAAGTCCCTCTAATTCCCAAATAGGGAGACGATACTTCGAATAAGGATACTGACCGAGGCGGCCCAACGGCCGCCTTTTTCTGTTGGGGTAGGCCGTCAAAGGGCCGAATCAGGCTATTTGCCGACAAGGTATGTAGCCAGGCGAGGGGAGTGATTGAATGATGAGAAGCGAACTCCGCAGGCAAGCTGTGGCAGGCTGAATGCGATCCTCTCCAAGCGTCCGATAGCTTCCAATGCTGTCGGCATACTCGCCCTCGTCTGCGTGCTTGCACTTCGACTCGATCAGCCTCGGCGTCCTACGAGCGCCTTTTCGGCAAGCCACTTCTCACTGAGCCAAGAGGCGGAGAACTTCCGCCGCTTGCGCCAGGCCGAAGCTGGCGGTGACTTGGGTGATGCTCCCGAAACCTGCGTCACATTTCAGACCTGCCGCTTGGTTCTCTGGTCGCTCCAAGGATGTGCACCCGTCCTCAGTCGGATAGCGAGGGCGCTCGGTCGAGTAGATCGCTGGGATCCCGAACTTTGGCGCTTTACCATCGCCAGAGGGAAATCCGTGCTCTCCGCGCAACTTCTTGCGAACTTGATGGAGAAGGGCGCAATTGGTCGTGCGAGCCAAGTCCGTTACCTGAATGGCCGTTGGGTCAATTCTTCCGCCGGCTCCGCCGCTCGTCACCACAGGAATCCCTTTTTCATGACACGAGGCGAGGAGGTGAACCTTGGGCCGGATGGCGTCAATGGCGTCGGCAACGGCATGAAAGGCAGATGATAAGAGGTCGGCGGATCGGGCCTCGGTGTAAAATTCCTGCCGTGCCCACACCGTCACCTCTGGATTGATGGCCCGAAGGCGCTCAGCCATCACCGTCACTTTGGCCTGCCCGACGGTGCCATCCAGGGCATGGATCTGGCGATTGATGTTCGTGACGCACAAATCGTCGAGGTCAATCAGCGTGAATTGCCCGACTCCAGAGCGAGCAAGTGCCTCTGCGGTCCATGAGCCAACTCCGCCAATACCGACAATCGCGACATGAGCCTGCGCGAATCTTTCCAAGGCTTCTCGACCGTACAGGCGGGCAATGCCAGAAAATCGATTGAGATAGGATTCAGTCACGTTCGTCACGATGAGCCTCTATCAGTCAGCGGAGTGTCAGTCACCCGAGTGAAGCAATGATGGCGGAGGAGGTGGGATTCGAACCCACGATAGGCGTAAACCTATGCCGGTTTTCAAGACCGGTGCATTCAACCGCTCTGCCACTCCTCCGGTGCAAGCGCGGGCGGGAACTTGGCGGGTATTCGGATTGATTTCAAGCAGGTAATGCACGAGATGACTCAAGAATCTCTTTCCGGTTGCGAGACCCGTCCGGGGCGGGTTAGAGTCCGCCCGCTTCGTCCCCATAGTTCAACGGATAGAACGGGGGTTTCCTAAACCTCAAATGGTGGTTCGATTCCACCTGGGGACGCTTATTCTGGACGGTTTTACTTAGGAGATTATGAGATGGCTCTCTTGGTCAGGTTGTGTGGTGGACCCGTTTGCTTGTTCCTTCTATCCGGCTCGTTGCGGGACGATTCCGACGGAGAAACTGGGTGCAGCTGGATGCGACGAGGAAAGGGGGCTCACTCCACTTCGAGGATGAAGCTTCCTACTCTCTCAAGAGTCTGCGTTGAGAATTCATCGTCCTTTGTTCCAGACTTTTTGCGGATAGGGACATAAAAGGATTACCTCCGACCTTCGAGGCAATGACGTCGGACAGGAGCGAGAAGAACGCGAAGTTCACGGGGGTTAAATGAGCCGGGAGGTCTCGTAGTGACGCTCTGCACCTATTTTATCTCGGAAGCCGACACGGCTTGGCGAGCCGGTGTCTTGTTGCTCTTTAGGGCGGTGCCAATTATTCTTTGCGTATCTTGATTGACTCTTCTAGCCGGGTAATTGACCGAAGCTTGGCACAATACATCGGTCAGGTTGATACGGTTGTTGGGACCAAAAGAATTGAAATTGAGAATCCGTCCTCGCTTTGGTTCAGCTGGTAGCGAGCCGCAGCCGGTGCAGGATCTGGCAAGAGAAGATGAAGGCTCAAATCACTGATAGCTTCGACCTCATTCTGAGGTGGGACGATGAAGCAACGTGCGAGATTGTTTGGTCACCGTGTAGCAGTTGCGAATTCGAGGTGAGCGGTCGGCTTTGGTTTCCGCCCAGGATAAATTATCAAGGAGCGACACATATCCAGTTTTCGACGATCTGCGACGCATACGCGTTACGGTTGTTCGCGGATGAGCTTGATGAATTTTCAGCAGGTCAGAAATCTTCAGCAGGGTACTGGGGAAGTCAGGATATGAGCATCACCTTGCAGGAGCGGAGAGGGCAGTGCGATTTCAAGGGGCGCAAGGTGATTGTGTCAGTACTTAGTATGAGATGATGAGAACCGTGAATGCGGTGGCTCGCGATACGAGAATGAAGTTTGTTCTCGGAAGACCCGACGATCTCCAAGGAACTGCCAATGCAATCCGGGAGGTGCTCGGAACACTCAAGATGGATGACGCACCCGAGAGCCCACACAATCGGGATTTGCCTCAGTGAACGGTGCCGGACAAATGCGCACGTAGCACCGGCCCTTTGTCGCGGGGCTTGGAAAGGGGCAGTCACCAGTGCAGAGGAACTCAAAGTCCTCAGGAGGAATGCCCATCCCGACTGCTTGCAGTGTGTTACGACTTTCGCCTATTAGGGATTCCGTCACCTTAGAGAGTGGTGGATTGACCCAATCGATTGGAGCTAGGTTGAGCCGATTAGCGCAGGGCCGCTTGACTCAATTCGCCTCGTTCGGCTTTCGGGGTGGCGAGGAAGGTGCGGACCTCTTCCAGCGAGCGAGTGTTGAAGACGTCGCGACGCCGCAGCCAGCCTTTTTGGGCCACTCGCACGCCAAAGTGGAGGGCTTGCAATCCTTCGACGGTGTGAGCATCGGGATTGATGGAGCAGAGAACGCCTTTGTCTCTTGCTCGGTGCCAATGACGCCAGTCCATGTCCATTCGTTTGGAGGCACAGTTGAGTTCGATAATGGTATTGGTTTCGGCAGCCGCTTCGATGACGGCTCCGAGATCGATGGGATAGGGTTCGCGGCGGAGGAGTAGGCGACCGGTCGAGTGCCCGAGCATGGTGACATGAGGATGCTGCAGAGCTTTGATCACTCTTTCGGTTTGTTCCGCCTCGGAGAGAGAGAAGGCGTTGTGAACAGAGGCGACAGTGAAGTCGAGTTGCTCCAGGATTTCGTCGCAAAAATCCAGGGAACCATCACGGAGGATATCGACCTCGCTCCCGGCAAACAAGTGGATGGCTCCCTCAAGTTCCTCATTAAGCTCACGGATTGCCTCCAATTGTTTGAGAAGGCGCGCTTCATCCAGTCCGTTGGCCTGGAAGGAAGCCTTGGAGTGATCCGAGATGCCGAGATAGGAGAGGCCGAGCTCGATGGCTGCTTCGGCCATTTGGCGAAGCGTATTCCTGCCGTCTGACTCGGTGGTGTGGTTATGAAAGGTCCCTCGGAGATTCTCTTGGGTGATCAAGTCAGGGAGAGTGCCTTGGTCTGCGGCCTCTAGCTCTCCCTTGTTCTCGCGAAGGGCGGGATGGACGAAGGTGAGACCTAGAGAGGCATAAATGTCAGCCTCGGTGGTGATTTCGGGAATTGGGTCCGAGCTGTCGCCAAGTGGGGTGAAGTCGTATTCATTGAGCGACCAACCTCGCTGCCGGGCCAGGGAGCGCATTGCCACATTGTGTTCCTTGGAGCCAGTGAAGTATTGCAGGGCGAAGGGGAATTGCTGGTTGGAGACGGCGCGGAGGTCGCATTGCAGTCCATTGCCAAGCCGGATGGACGCTTTGGTTTCACCATGGACGATGGTCTCAATGCTGGACTCGTAGGCCACGAAGTAGGCGGTCAGGTCCGCTGGCTTGTCCGTTGCGACAAGAAAATCGATATCGTGCACGGTCTCTTTTCCCCGCCGATAGGAACCGCAAATTTCCAGTTGGTGAACATCGGGATGCTGCCGGAGGTAATCGCGAAGGGGTTCGGCTGCCGATGCGGCTTCGGCCAGCCGATAGCGGCCACTAAATCGCTCCCGGGTTTCGATGGCGGCGAGGATTTTCTCCACTGATTTTTTGCCAAAGCCTTTCAAGCTGGCGATCTTGCCATCTTCGCAGGCGCGGCGGAGACCGCCAATAGAGGCGATGCCAAGCTCATCCCATAGCGCTTTGATTTTCTTTGGGCCCAAGCCTTGCAGTTCGAACAATTCGAAGAGGGTGTCGGGGAATTCGTTTTTCAGCTCAATGTGGTAGACGAGTTTGCCCGTGCTTGCGAGTTCGTGGAGCTTGTCTTGCAGAGCTTCGCCGATGCCTTTGATTCCCTTAAGGTCGTTATCTTTCGCCCGCTGCACGATGTCTCCGTCGAAGTCCCTGATGATGTCCGCGCCGTTTCGGTAGGCACGGGTTTTGAAGGGATTTTCGCCCTTGAGCTCAAGCAAGAGGGCAATTTCTTCCAAGGTGGAGGCAAGGGTTTCTGGAGTGACGCTCACGGGGGAATTTTCAACACCAAGATGATGCGGGGCACGAAGTATTTTTCATTTTATCTTCCTTCCTGAGTCACTCGAGCAAGAGATCGGAGATGAGGAGGCGATGGTCGCTCTCCGGAATGGTGACGACGCGGGAGCGAAGCGGGAGAAAGTGCTGCGAAGCATGGATCTGATCGCTGCGGAGAAAGGGGAGCCGGCGGTGGTAGGTATTCCCCCAACCTGTGCCCACGGAGCGGAAGGTGTCGGTAAAGGCTGGCTTGAGGACGTCAATGGCGGAGTCCGTTGCTTGCGTGTTGAAGTCGCCAGCAATGATGGCTGGTCCGCGGGGATACGGGGTGTACTCCTCGAGGAAGGCGAGGGCAAAAAGGATCTCGCGGCGACGGGCCTTGCGCTTCTCATAATGCGTCTTCCAGCAGGCGGGATCCCAGAGGGAGAGATTAGTCGATGCCGGTTGCAGGTGAAGGTTCACCAGCTCGATATAGTCTCCGCGATGGGTGCGCACGGTGAGGTATTGGGAGCGATTGACGGGATTGAGGAGAGCCTTGGTGATTGTGCCTCTGACAACAAGTCCACACATGTGATTCTCATCGTATCGGTAGTCTCCAGTCTGGCCGAAGAGGTCCTCGGCAAGCTGCTTGACGAGGTAGGGGTGGGGCATTTCCTGGATGAAGATGATATCCGGCTGCCATTCCTTGAGCGAAGGCGTGAGGGGCAAATTGGCACCCGCCCAATTGATGGTGGCAATGCGGTAGGGGGAGCGGCCCGCATGTGGTGCGGGAACTCCCTTGGTGAGTGGCGCTTGGTCAAAGCGTCCCAAGACGGTGGCCTCATCCGAGAGTAGGAGCAGGGACATGAACCAGATCCCCGACATCATTAACGATAGCGGGGTCCTGAAGACGAAATATGCAAGAACGGAGAAGCCCAAGCCCAGAAGGCTCCAGAACCAGACCGGCATCACGGTGAAGGCCGCGAAGGCATCCGGTTGACGAAGATAGAGAAAGACCGTGCCGAGGTGCAGGCAGAGGGAGAGAACGACCAAGGTGATACCGAGAGGATGGCGGGGCCGAATCATCTTCAGAAGCTCGTCGAAACTGATTCCGAAGTCCACCCTCCCGGGTGTCGTCCTTTAGCCCATTCCGGGGATATTGAGATTGGCCGCCATGTCCTTGGCCGCATCTTCGCGAGCATCCTTGAGGGCCGTGTTCGCGGTGTTGAGAATGATGTCTTGCAAGAACTCGACATCATCAGAAGAGACGATGGTGGGGTCGATTTCCAAGGATTTGATTTCCCCGGCGGCGCTGGCAACGACGGTCACCTTGCCAGAGGCGTCGGTGGCAGAGCAAGTGCGGTCGGAGAGGCCGGCTTGAGCTTCTTGCAGCTTCTGGGCCTGTTGCATGAGTTTTGCGAGGTTCATAGGGAGGGAAGTTCTTCTTTTTCGCCCCAGTAGCAAGGAGGAAAAATGTGAAAGCGAGGACTCTTCAGTCCCTGGCTTCGATCGCAGATAGAAAGCCTTCGACAAAGTGGCGTTCTCCTTCTGTTCCCATGAAAAAGAGTCGGTTCGAGTGAGGATCGGCAATCACGGAGAAATCCGCCGACCAGTGCTCTTTTGCGTCGGCGATCTCAGTCGCAAGGCGCTCTGCCTGCGCTTTGGTGACTTGGTAAACCCAGTGGTTTCTTGTCCCATTGGGGCGATCAAGTTGGGAAAGGAGCGCGAGAGCGGTCGCTAGCTGCCGGAGCGACGAGCTACGAATCGTGATGATGTTTTCGTCATTCTTCTCGGCTGTCAGCGAAGACTGGGGCGAGGAGAGAGGGAAGGTTTGCGTCAGTACTTTGATGGCTTCCGCACCTTTCAGGTAGGACAGCTCAAGAGTTGCTTTCTGTGTCGATGCCTCGAGCCTGAGGGTCATGAGGAGGCAGAAGAAGAGGGTCTTCATTTCCTCCCTAACGGCAGTCGTCAGTGCAATTGTCGGTTCAGGTGCCCCCCTCGGGGATAAGAACGAGTCAGGCCTTGAGCTTTCCTTTGAAAATCTCGAGGGCGTCTTGGATCAGAGGGTCCTTATGGAAGTCCTCCTCCGGGGGCGCGGTGGGAGTCGCTTCTGTCGGCTTGGTTTCCGGCTCTTTTTTCGCCTGTGGCTCCGGAGCCGCGGCTGGTGCTGGTTCCGGCTCCTCTTCGCGGACTTCCGGAGCGTCCTCCATGAGGCGGTCCAATGCGCTCAGGGCGCTCCCGGGTTTGCGGGGAGATGGCTTCTTCTCGACAGGTTTTTCCGCCGGCACGCTCTCGGCCACTGGCTCGGGAGTGGGAGAGGCAGGCTCGGGAGACACTTCCGGCGCGGATGGCGGCGGAGTTTCCGGCAGAGCCTCGGGGATTGCGCTGGGAGCGGTCGGGGCAGGAGTGGCCACCGCAGGAGCTTGGGGCGATGGCGATGTGGTGAGCGTTGGGGGCTCCGCATCATTAAAGCCGCCTTTTTCCAAGGCGTTGATCACGTCGGAGATGCGGATCTCGTTGAGAGCTTGGCCGGCCCGGATGAGCGCGAGTTCGAGATGAAGTTGCTTGTTGGTGGCCCACCGCATATCGGCCTCCGAAGAAGAGAGAACGTCGATGATAGCCAGCAGGCGATCTCCCGGGATGTTCTCCGTTAGAGCGGTGAGCTCATTCCAGATTTCCTCTGAGAGTCCCTCCCGGCCTGAGCCCGAGTTGATTTGATGAATCAGCAGGGAGCGCAAGGTATTGATCAGTTCCGTGAGAAGTTGGCTCAGGTTCTTCCCCGAGCTAGCCAGCTCGTCGAGTTGATTGAGGAGGGTGGATGTGTCCTTCTTGAAAAGACTGGAAACGAGACCGGCAATGGTCTCGCCCGAGGTGAAGCCGAAGATCTGTTGGACGTTGGCCTCGGTGATGTTTTCCCCACAAAAAGAGACCAACTGATCGAGCATTGACTGGGCATCGCGCATGCCTCCCTCGGCTCCTTTGGCGATAGCCCAAGCCGCTGGCTCATCAAGCTGGACGCCCTCTTCGCTCGCGATATGGCGAAGGTGCCTGGCAATGATGTCGGTAGGGATGGGGCGGAGGTCGAAGCGTTGGCACCGGGAGATGATGGTCGGGAGAATTTTGTTCGGCTCCGTCGTCGCAAAAATGAATTTCACGTGCGCCGGGGGCTCCTCCAGAGTCTTCAAGAGCGCGTTGAAGGCGGCGTTCGAGAGCATGTGAACCTCATCGATGTAATAGATCTTATAAGAGGCCTTCGCCGGGACATACTGCACGGTTTCCCGGAGTTGGCGCACTTGTTCGACACCGTTGTTGGAGGCTCCATCGATTTCCAAGACGTCGAGCGAACGACCTTCCGCAATCTCGACCAAGTCAGGGTGATCGGCATCGAAATCAACCGACGGTCCGCCGGGATTGTTGAGGGCTTTCGCAAAGATCCGTGCAGTCGACGTTTTCCCGGTGCCCCGAGGACCGACGAAGAGGTAGGCATGGGCCAGACGGTTTTGCTCGATGGCATTCCGAAGGGTTTGAACGACGTGATCCTGGCCGAGCACATCGGAGAAGGTGCGGGGGCGGTATTTGCGGGCGAAAACCTGATAACTCACTGCGCCGCGAGGGTAGGGTGGAGAGGGGGCGGGGGGCAACGTCGAATCATCCCATGCGTTAGAGGTTAATTAAAGTGTCTGAAGTATTCCCTCAAGATAAGACAAGACGAGGGCAGTTTTTTGTGACACTCTTGCTTTCTTGCAAGGCGTTAATTGTGAGGTTGTTAAAATTTTCCTGAACTCGGCTGACGTGTGCGGATCCTTGACATCAGGAAAAAAATCGAGCAAACGGCGCGCGCAGACGTCTCTGGAAAGGGCACGTCTTTAATCATTTATGGATGCGATGGTCTGGTTTTGGTTCTTTAGCTACGTCACTGTCCTTATTGGGCTCAGTGCTTACAGTATGCATCGCATTGGGATTGTGTGCCTCTACTTGAAGCACTCCCGTAAGAAGCCCGTTCCACAGAGCGAATTTGAAGAGCTTCCCGTCGTCACGGTGCAGCTGCCGGTTTTCAACGAGCGGCATGTCGTCAAGCGATTGCTGAATTCGGTTTCCAAGCTGGATTACCCGAAGGAGAAGCTTCATATCCAAATGCTGGATGATTCGACCGACGACACCGCAGCCATTGCCGAGGAGGCCTGTCGCGAGTTGTCGGAGCGTGGCTTTGACGTCGAGTTCATTCACCGCACCAATCGGGTGGGCTTCAAAGCCGGGGCGCTGGAGCATGGCATGAAGACCGCTAAGGGTGACTTTATCTTCATTCTGGATGCGGATTTTGTCCCGAGCCCGGATGTGTTGATGAAGATGATTCATCACTTCACCGACGAGAAGGTGGGCTTGATCCAGACTCGTTGGGGTCATCTCAATCGGACCTTTAATCTCCTGACTCGGGTCCAAGCAATGTTCCTTGATGGGCACCTTGAGCTTGAGCAAACCGCTCGCAATCGGAGTGGTCGCTTCTTCACGTTCAATGGGACAGCAGGAATTTGGCGCAAATCCTGCATCGTCGACGCCGGCGGATGGGAGCATGATACCCTCACCGAAGATATGGACCTCAGCTACCGTGCTCAACTGAAGGGCTGGCGGTTCATTTTCCTCAATGACGTGGAGACTCCCGCCGAGCTTCCTGTTGATATGAATGGCTTCAAGAACCAGCAACACCGATGGACCAAGGGCTCCATTCAGGTCTGCAAGAAAGTTCTTCCTGCGATTTGGCGGAGCGATATCCCGTTGTATGTCAAGCTCGAGGCGACCGCGCACCTCACGGCGAACTACGCTTACTTGTTGCTCTTCCTTCTCTTATTCCTGATTTTCCCGAATCAAAAGATGCAGCCGGACATGCCTGCCGTGCTTCAGCAGCTGATTTATCTGCCCATCATGTTCTTCGGGATGTCTTCGATTCTGTTCTTCTACGTCACTTCGCAAAAGGCGCTGCGGCCGGATAATTGGTGGAAAGAGCTGAAATATCTTCCGCTTCTTGTGGCTCTGGGCATTGGGATGTCTGTCAATAATGCGAAGGCGGTTCTGGAAGCTCTTTTCAACCGTCAATCAGGTTTTGTCCGCACTCCCAAATACGGGGTGGGAGAGTCCAAGGGCGAGTGCACGGCTAAGAAGCGGACGGGTTCTTACAAGGCGATTAAAAGCATCACTCCGGCCGTTGAATTTCTCTTTGGCCTGTTTTTCCTCTTTGTCGTCGCTGATGCTCTCCGCACGAATAATTTAGTTTCCTTTATATTATTGCTTCCTTTCCCAATCGGCTTTTTGTATACTGCGCTTGCATCCTTTAGTGGAAGTCTGGTTGAGTCGCGTGCGAAGGGGAGCGCCAGCCACTGAGAAATCTGCTGAAACACACCAATCTCTCAAATAACGATGAGTCTCGGACGTTTGATTAAAAAGAAATTCGGAGTTCTTGCATTGCTCGGGGGAGCAATGTTTCTGACCAGCTGTGGAACGACAGCGGTTTCCAAAGGGCCTGACCATTCAAGCAAAATGATCGTGAGCGTGAGCGACCAAACAATGCTCCTCATGCATGAAGGTCGTCCGATTAAAACTTATCCCATCTCGACGTCAAAATTTGGCTTGGGAAGTCAGTCGGGAAGTTCCCGCACTCCTCTGGGTAAATTGGAAGTTGCCAAGAAAATTGGTGAAGGAGCCAAGCCGGGCGCTGTCTTCAAGGGCCGTCGTCCGACAGGAGAAGTGCTTCGCCCCAACACCCCTGGGCGCGATCCTATCGTGACCCGTATCCTCTGGCTTCGGGGCAAGGAGTCGCAGAACGCGAACACCTTCAAGAGGCTGATTTACATCCACGGCACACCGGAAGAGAAGAATATTGGCCGTCCCGCCAGCTACGGTTGCATTCGCATGAAGTCCCGCGATGTGATCGATCTCTACAATCGTGTCGGAGTCGGCGCTGATGTCCACGTTGTTCGAGGCTCGTTGGCCAAAACTCCGGAAGGAAAGAAATACTACGCCCGATTCGGCGGTCTTTTCCGGAACAAAGCCTAAGCTCAACCGAATTCGTTCTTCTGACAGAAGCAGAGAAGCGTGGGAGACCCCTTCGAGCCCTCGCGGCCCAAGAACTCCGAGAGCAAGCGCTTTCAAGCCTTATTTTCTCAGTAAGGGATTCTCTGAATTGAACGAGGTATTCTCCACTTCTTACTCTACCGGCAAATTGTTGTCGCATTCTCAAAAAACCTTTTCTTGACACTTGGCTGGTGATGATTAGCTTCGCCGCCCTTTCTTTATCTGAACATCCATGGCTAACAATCCTTCAGCAATCAAGCGAGTCCGTCAGACAGAACGCCGGACTCTTCGCAACCGTGCGACCAAGACATTGGTCAAGACCCTTCGCAAGAAGCTCGAAGAGGCAGTCGAAGCTGGTGACAAGGACGCGATTGGACAGGCCGTTTCCAAGTATTCATCTGCAGTGGATCGCGCCGCTAAGCGCAGCATCTTCCACCGTAACAAAGCGGCCAACCTTAAAAGCAAGGCCGTCAAGCTTGCAAAAACGAGCGCGACAGCGTAAGTTCGCTTCGCATGCAGGAGAATCCACTCAATGAGCGTGCCAAAAGGGCACGTGAGATCGCAGCCAGTCCTTCCGGATATAAAGTCTGTGAAGGCTGCGAATCAATCGTTGGCGTGAGTGTCGTCTTGTGTCCGAATTGTCACGCTTATCGCTTCGACACGTCCGCGGACCGCGTTGTGGAGCAGGCCATGCTCTTGGGTTCACGAGAGCAGCAGTCGGTCACCGCGGCCGACCTCCAGTAAGCCTCGAGACTACACGATTCTTCTCAGTATCCGGACCCCACTTCGATTTGAAGTTGGGGTTTTTTGTTTCCAGGGCGGGGCAGAGGGTTCGTTAGTGCAGCAACCAAGCACATGAGCGTTTCGGGTTTGGGCCCAATGAATCCTAGCGGTCTGGCAGCTTATTGCCGGTCTCGGTCGCTTTGCGAGGAGGTGAGGGCGTAAAGGAAGACTGCCGCAGCGGTTGCCACATTGAGGGAGTCGACTCCTGAGGCCATGGGCAGGTGGACAACTTCGGACGCGGATCGAAGCCACTCTTTTCCCAAGCCGTCTTTCTCCGGACCCATCACGAGATGGGTCAAGGTCTTGCGAGAAGAGAGGGAATGGAGGGGAACCGAGCCCTCGCTCAACGAGGTTGCGAGGACAGTCGAGGTTGAAGCAATCTCTTGAAGGTCTTCGGCGAGATCGGGGCATTCCAACACGGGGATGCGGAAGAGGGCTCCCGATGAAGCTCGGACCGATTTTCGGGAGAAGGGGTCCGCTCCTAGACGCTCGGGAACGAGGACTGCCGAACAGCCAAAGGCTGCGGCGGACCTGATGATCGTCCCTAGATTGGAAGCATTAGCGAGACCGACGGCGACAAGAACCAATGCGCCCTCAGGGAGAGAGCGCCTTTCCAGCCAATCGAGGTAGCGGAGCGGTTGGGGTCGACGGGCGATGGCGAGAGCGCCCCGATGGAACTTGTAGCCGACAAGTTGGGAAACGCTTTCTTTAGGCAACCGAAGGCACGGAATTTCAGGCGGGAGGTCAACCTCAAGCTGACAGTCGCCCGCGAGCAGCACGCTCTCGGTCTCGAACTTGCTGCCAATCAGGGCCTCGACGTTCCACCTGCCCTCCACCACGAAGCTGGAGTCGCGTGAATCAAGTGACTGATATCGGGCAAGAAGCTCCTCAGTGGGTGCCATAGCTGCTCAAATGGCCTATCGCGCTGGGTCAGAAGCGGCTTTCGTCCGGCTTGTCGAGAGCCAGCACGTTTCGTTTGTAGAATTCCCGGTCCGGACCGGCCTCTTCGGAGGCGGTGGCCAGGATGGCGTTGCACTGTTCAGGGGTGAGATTGCGTACGTTCTTCGCGGCCTCAATGTTCTCCGTGAGCTGCTGCAGATTATCAAAGCCGGTGATGCGGGTGGCCACTGGGAGGGACCAGACGTAATCGGTGGCGTCTCGGAAAGGAAGCTGGTCGGGAACGAGAGGCTTGGTTGTGACCTTCCCGCGTGGACCCCACGCCTCGCCCAGGCTATCAAAAAGTTTGCCTCCACAGAGGGTTTTCATCGCGAGAACGGCGATGTCGTTCTCCAAGCAGCGGGGGATGACTTTCTCAATGAATGAGGAAAAGGCCGGGTCACAGACATTGACCGGAAACTGCGAGGACTGGAAGGAGACGCCTTCAGCCAACGCTCTCTCAAGAAAGTGGAGGTGGACCTCAGGCTGCTTATGTCCGGTGAAGCCGATGTGTCGAACTTTGCCTTCTTCCTGCGCTTTCAGGAAGACCTCGACGGTGCCATTGTCCCAGCGCTTATCGACGTCAGCGATGGTCTCCAAGGTATGGACCTGCCAGAGGTCGATGACGTCGGTTTTAAGATTGCGAAGGGATTTTTCGAGGTGTTGCCGCGCTGTTTTCGGATTGCGCGCCGCCGACTTGGTCATCAAGAAAACCTCGTCCCGGTATTTAGGTGTCAGGAATTCTCCGTAGAGTCGTTCGGACTGGCTCTCGCGCCCGTAGGATTCCGCCGTGTCGAAGAAGCGGACTCCGCCCTCAATGGCAATCTCGATTGCTTTGATTCGGTCGTCTCCCTGCAGGCGACGATAATGCTGCCCCCCGAACCCCAGAAGGGTGACGCGATCTCCGGTCTTGCCGAACGGGCGGGTGGGGAGCAAGGTGCCATGCTTGTCCGAAGCTGGCTTGGTCTCAGCTGCTGCCAAGGACTGTGGCCAAGTGATGCCCGCTGCGCCGGCAGCGGTTAGTCCGGAGAGAAATTCGCGTCTAGAAGCCATGACATCTCGTTTATGAAATAAAACCGGCCGGACGACGAGTCAGAAAAGACGTCGTCCCCGGGGGATCACATGACGGCATCGAGCTGGGCGAGTGCCATTACTGTGTAGGCGGTGACGAGAACGGGGTCATTCTCCATCCAGCGGGAATTTTCATTGGCCCACGAGCCATCTTCCCGCTGCTTGGTGAGGATGGTGGTGGCAAGTTCTTTACGCCAATCGACCGTCTTGTCTCCTTCCAGCTCCAGCATTTCAACGCCAGCAGCGGACAGGCTTTTGGCAATCGCCTGATAATAGTAGTAGAGGCCTTGCAGACCCATCCCGGGATTTTCCTCCAACGTGAAATTGCGGCCCAGCCAGTCCATGACGGCGACGAGGCGGGGGTCATCTTTCGGTAGTTCTGCGTAAATGAGGGAGAGAAGGCCCGCGTAACTCATCGAGCCGTAGGAACGAAGAGCGACCCGGTCGTCTCCGATTTCTTGTTCTCCAGCCTTGCTTTGGCCGGGAAAGTAAATGAAGCCGCCCTTGTTGTCGGCATCATCGGAAGCGTAGTCGAGATCGTTGGTTTCGGTCAGATTTTGACACCGGGAAATGAAGGTGAGAGCGGCATCCCAATTGAGCTTCGGCTGGTTGCCATTGGCGGAATCCTCGGCGAGCTCCCTGGAATGATAAATGGCCTCGAGAGCCATGTAGGTATTGGAGAGGTCGGAATGGTCATACGAGCCGCCGTAACCGATGCCGCCATCGAACTGATCGTCCGTCTCACCCTTGTTTCCCCAATCCGTCTGTTGGCCAATCAGGAAAGCCCGCGCTTTGAGAATCCGTGATTCGTCTTCTTCCTTACCGAGCGCCAGGAAGGCCATGATGCTGGTGGAGGTGTTGTAAGTCGCCAGCCCGGTTTCGTAGATGCCTCCGTCTTCCTGCTGTTTCGCACGGAGGTAGTCGAAGCCTTTCTCAATCCACTCCGGAGTCTCCTGGCTATGGTCGTAGCCCGGATCGCGAAGAGCCGCCGTGAGAGCGAGAGCAGTGAAGGCGGGCAACTCTGCCTTCCCCCAATGACCCTCGTCTTGCTGCTGGGACTTCAGGTAATCCACGCCGGAGCTCATTGCCAGGCGGGCTTCATGCTTGACGGAGAGGTAGCGATTGGCTGCCTCTGCTGGCTGAACTTCTTGAGCAGAGAGGAGAGCCGAACCGAGCAGAGCGAATAAAATGGCTGTCGTTTTCATTGTCTTTGGTTGTCTGAGTTTGACGCAGGTTTTTCGAGGAGGGGGGCGAGGGTGAGCGTGACTTTCGTATTGGCTGGAGGAATGACTTCTGGAGTCGGGATCCAAACCTCGTCCAAGTCGTTGTCGGTGCCGGGGAAATTGATCATGGAGGCGGGGTCTTTGAAAATGGCGAAATAATCGCCGGTGGTCTCGGCGGCGAAGCGCCCCTCACTGACGAAGGAACCGGAATAGATCCAGGGCACAGGCTCCATGGCTTTTTCCGTCGGCGTGTGATAAATCCACTCGTTGAGACTGGCTTCCTTCTCTTCTCCCTCTTGCTCCCACTTCACCAAGATTCGCAGACGCGCCGCCGTTTTGACCTTCTCGGAAACCTTGGGATAGTCACCGAGGCTCTGAGTTTCTTCGTTATAGACGGGGAAGAGTTCGGGGGACTCTTCGTAATTGAGAAGCTTGAGGGCAAGGTTGATGTTGAGAGCGGAAGCCTTGGTCATCAGGAGGGATTCGTGAATTTTTCCCTTTTCGTGAACGACGGCGAATTCGAGGAGGCCTTCCGTCATGTTGACCGTGGCAGGAAATGAAATTTCCCGACTGTTCTCGTCGAAAGTGACTTCACCGAGCTGATAACGCCCATTGCCAAGGTCTTTGACCGGCGGCGCCTCCGGGGAGTCGTCTGCTAAGGCATTTGCTACAAAAGCTGTTAGAAAAAGAAGAAAGAGCCGCATTGCCGCGGCAAACTAGCTCTCTTCTTGAAAGTTGTCTTGGTCGAAATCGTCGATTTCTGGAGAAATTTCTGACTCCCCGCTCTCGGGGGCCTCCTTCTCGGGCTCCTCGAGGGGTTCAGAGCCAGGTAAACCTTCGGGATCGAAGTTTTGGAAGGGGGTTTTGAGAATTTGGTCCCATATGAGGAGGGTGAAGGCTTGGCTGAAATGGAGAGCCGGGTCGCCTTCCTCGGGGAAGGGTGGGGGAGGAGTCAGCTCGGGAAGGTTGCGGAGGCGGAGGGCCAGCTGCTCATAGAGAGCGCGGATTAGGTTGGTCTCGAATTCCTCTTCCTCCACTCCCGAGAAGGTGGAGATGGGAAGAGACGGGATTCGAACATCCTCGCCAGCAACTGATATCCAGAAGGTGACGGGTAGAGAATCGACCGGGGCCAGAGGGGCCGGCGTGGGTTGCAAGTCGATCTGCAAGTCCACTTGATGGCCGCTGGAGATGGTGAGCATCTCGCGAGTTTTGGTGAGATGGCTTTCCATTTCCTCAGGAGAGCGGGCGGTCCTGAGATGGAGAATGAATTGCCGCGCGGCGGTCGGGTCCGCGTTCCAAGGGGGCAGTTGATCGCGAAGCGCTGGGAGTTGAGGCGCAGCTTCCAGACGTTCCGGACCGCCGGGGGGAGTGGAGTCAATGATGCGCTCGAAGGCGAGAAGGGCACGCAGCGGCTGACCTTGCTCGAGGAGGGTCTTAGCCAGAGCGAGCAGAGCGGCAGGGCCTTTGTCGGCAGCATCGCGATATTCATCGATACCCGGTGAGACCATGAAGTCGCCGGGCTCGATGGTGGGGATCCGGGGAGGCTCCGGCTCCGGGGGAATCTCGGTCACGGGCCGGCGATTGAGCGAGGCGAGGACTTCCGGGCTCACTGGCGCGGCAAAGGCGGGCATCTCAGTCTCTCCCGACGGAGTGGGCGGGGGGGTGACGAAGTCATATTGGCGCGTCCCCAAGAGCCAGACGAGGATGGGTAAGAGAATGATCAGGGGGATGGCGACCTTGTAAGGAACCTGCACGCTGGGAAAGAGATGCCTCAAAAACTGACTCGGATCGATTCTTCTTTCGGCGATGACGCCACGGGGGACATTCCGCATAAGCCGATGCGAAAGATTGCGGCATCGTGTAGTTGCTGGTTTCTGGCAAGGAATCTAGGGTTCGGACATGAAACTCTATTGGCTCTTGCTCGTTAGCTTGCTCCTCTCTGCTTTCGGACTCGCCGAGGAGACGCCGAAACGGACGGTCTTCGGTCGCTCGCAAGAACAGAGCTACGAGGGGAAGGTCGTGGTGATCGAGGTCGGGGAGAAGGATCTTCTCAATGATCAGAGCTTCCGATTTTTCAGGAGAACTCTGAATCGGGTCAATGATGAGAAGGCGAAGGCGGTCATCTTCGATCTTAATACGCCGGGAGGACAGGCGTTTCTGACAGCCGAGCTCATGATGAATGAGATGTCTGAACTCGAGGTCCCCTCCTTTGCCTTCGTCAATCCCAAGGCTTTGTCGGCGGGGGCATTGATCGCGATGGCGACGGACCACATCTACATGAAACCGGTCTCTACGATTGGCGCTGCAGGCTTAATTTCGGGAACGGGACAAGAAATTGGTGACGTGGAGCGGGCGAAGTTGGAGTCCGCCTTCGATGCTTTTGTCAGCTCCGTCGTCATCGGCAAGGGTCATAACGAAGAGATTGCCCGCGCGATGATGTTCGAGCAGCGTAGTTATGAATTCGGGGAGATCTCCGTGCCGGAAGGCGAATTGCTCAGCCTACGGGCGGATCAAGCGGTCAGCGATTTCGAGGGGCGACCGCTGTTGGCGAAGGGCATTGTCAGTTCTTTAGAGGAGATACTGGCGAGGGAGAACTTGCAGGGGGCTGAAGTGGTTGTCGCCGAAATGACCGGGTTCGAGCGGATTGCCTACTGGCTCAAGTTCCTCGCGCCGATACTGATTCTGGTCGGACTGGGAGCGGGTTATCTTGAGATGAAGACGCCGGGCTTTGGCGTCGGGGCAATTGTCTCAGCTTGCGCGTTTGCTCTCTTTTTCTTTGGAAACTATGTGGCTGGCAACTTGGCCGGCTACGAGCTCGCGGCCATTTTCGTGCTGGGGGTGGCGCTGATTCTAGTCGATATCTTTCTCTTTCCCGGGACCTTCATTCTGGGCATTACAGGAGTGGTTCTTTCGATTGGGGCTCTGCTCTTTTCCATGGTCGATAGACTGACTTTCGAGGATGCCCAACAGGAGGAGATCTCAATCGGCTGGTTGGATGCCTTGACCTTGCCTCTGGCCTTCCTGGCCTGCGGCCTCGTGGGAACCGTGATTCTGGTTTCCTTCATGATGAAGTATCTTCCGACGATTCCGCTCTTCAATCGCTACCTTCTACCTGCCACCATTGACGGGGTCGACTCCGGGGTTCCTGCTGCCGCAGAGGCTGCGACTGCTAGCCTAATTGGTCAGCAGGGTATCGCGACCACCGACCTGCGTCCGGCTGGTCGGGCCGAGATCAACGGGCAGATTCTCGATGTGACTTCCGAAACAAGCTTCGTTGAAGAAGGTGCTACCGTCGTCGTCCTCGAGCAAAGCCCGATGCGCATCGTCGTTCGCGAGGTCTGAACGATCCGCCCTGTTTATCTGAGCCCGAAAACGACAGCGGTGCGGGAAGGCAGGTAAGCGCGCAGGCGTTTGTCCGGTGCGGGATGGGCGGATGCTGGGGCCAGACGGCCGTGGCCTTCGAAAGCAGCTTGGTCGCTATCGAGCAGATGGACAAACTCGCCATCCCGGTGCACGGGGAACTCGTAGTCTGAGAAGCTTTCGGTCGGATTGAAGTTCAGCGCAAAGACCAAGTTGCCGCGTTCGAATTGCAGGCAGTGATTCTGCTGATCGATATTCAGCAATTGGGCGGGACTTGCTTCCAGGATGCGGTGCTCTCGCGCGAGCGTGAGGAGGGCTTTTTCCCAGTTCTCAAGCCCTTGGTATTTTAGCTCCGGATTATCAGCAAGGTGCCATTGGCGTCGCGCATACTTGTATGACCAATCGTTACCTTCTCGGGGGAAATCAAGCCATTCGGGATGCCCAAATTCATTGCCAATGAAGTTCAGCCAGGCTTCACCTCCAGCCACCATGGTGAGGAGGCGCAGCATCTTGTGGAGGGCGATGCCGCGATCGATGATCGGGTTCTCATCACCCTTGGCCATGTGCCAATACATTTCCTTGTCCATTAGCCAAAAGGCGAGCGTTTTGTCGCCGACCAAGGCCTGGTCATGGGACTCGGTGTATGAGACGGTTTTCTCCTTGTAGCGCCGGTTGGCCAGCTGATCCCAGATGGCATTGAGGTCCCAATCCTCATCGCGGCTATGCTTGAGGAGTTTGATCCAGTAATCTGGAATCCCCATTCCCAATCGGTAGTCAAAGCCGAGTCCTCCTTCCTCAGGAGGGCGGCAGCAACCGGGCATGCCGGAGAAGTCCTCCGCAATGGTGAGAGCTTCAGGATTCAGCTCACGAATTAGCGTGTTCGCGAGCTGGAGGTAGGTGACGGCATTCCAATCGACACCCTCGTAGAAGTACTTGTCGTAGTGATCGAAGGTGGTGTTGCCGTGGTGGTGGTAAAGCATGGAGGTGACTCCATCGAAGCGAAAGCCATCGAAGCGAAACTCCTCCAGCCAATAGGCGAGGTTCGAGAGCAGGAAGGAGCGCGTTTCGGGCAGACCATAGTCAAAGAGCAGCGAGTCCCAATCAGGGTGCTCGCCGGCAGGTCCTGTCATGAGAAGATAGCCGGGAGAGCCATCAAACTCGCGGATACCCTCGGAGAAGTTTTTGACCGTATGGGAGTGAACGAGGTCGAGCAGGACGGCGATGCCCAGTCCATGCGCCTCATCGACCAAGGCCTTCAATTCATCCGGTGTGCCAAAGCGGGAGGAGGCTGCGAAGAAATTGGAGACGTGATAGCCAAAGGAGCCATAGTAGGGGTGCTCGGCCACCGCCATGAGCTGAATGGTGTTGTACCCCAACCTGGCGAGCCGAGGCAGGATATTGCGACGAAATTCTTCGTAGCTTCCCACTCCTTCGCGCTCGGTTGCGATGCCGACGTGTGCCTCATAGATGAGCGGGCTTGCTGGCTTGGCCGGCTGTTCGTGCTTCCACTGGTATGGCTCGGGAGGATTCCAGCATACCGAGGTGAAGTCGTGGTTCTCGGGATCCTGGTGGGCATATTTGGTGAAGGGGGAGAGCCGATCGTGGACTCCATTTTCTCCAGTAACGCGGATCTTGTAAGAACTCAGGTGGCCGAAGCCGGAATCCTTCGGGAGAACGATTCTCCAATGCCCGTCATCTAGCTTTTGGAAAGGATGACTCTCGGGATTCCAGTGATTGAAGTCTCCGACCAAGTGCAAGGCATGGGCGCGAGGGGCGAATTCGACGATTTCATAACCCGATCCTGATTTTTTAGGGTGCAGGCCCGCGTAGTGGTGCCATCGGGCTAAGTCCTTCAGTGGGGCGAGCTGCAGATGCTCTCGGTAACGGTCCCGACGGTGTGTGATCGCGTTATGGTAAGGAGCTAACCAAGGATCATCGTCAATGAGAGCCAACTGTGACATAGTCAACCCTGCTCCGAAGAGCGCTGCCTTGCAAGGCGAGAGAACAGAGGCTCTCCATTTTCCTTCTTACCACTGCATGAATACAAAAAAAGCCACCTGCTTGAGAAGTCAGGCGGCTAAAAATGAAACGGCATAGGTGCGTCGATCTCAGGAAATTAGAATCCTGCGTGACGAGCTCGGGTTGAGCAGCTCTTGTCGTAGAATGTAGCTCTCTCCTTGAGCGAGGTGTAAATACATGCGTGTCTTTTCAATTCCGTTATACAGGCGGCTCAGACTGTCCTCCATCGCGGCAATCTGCTCTTGGACCGCAGGGTCTGAGTTTCCAATTAGACCTTTAAGATGTGTGTGTTCCATCTCAAGTTCACGCTCTGCTCGCTGTAGCTCGTTCTCCAGTTCGTTGGAGATGATCTCAAGGTCCTTTTCAAGGTCCTGAGTCAAACCCATGCTCGTTTTTTTCATACAATGTATTTATAACGACAATTTTTTGGCGGGACAAGTATGCATTGCAAAAAAGTGCATTTAGGGAGTCGCTTTTTGTCATGAAATTGTTTCCGTCTCCGCTGACAACGCAAAAAAGGCCCGCCAAATCTGCAAATTTGGCAGGCCTTCTACGAAAGTGAGCGAAATTTCTTCGCTAGCTTGAGTGGTTGTTATGAAGGAGGCTGAGCCTCTCCTTCTTCCGCAGTGCCTTCAGGAGGGATCTCAGGCAATTCGTCCTGCTTGGCCTCGGATGGGGAATCCCCGGATGCAGGAGCGGGGGCTGCGGCTTGAGCTTCCATCAGCGGTTCCGCTTCCGCTTCTGGTTCAGGCGCCGGGGAGGCATCTGACTGAGCCAAGGTTGGGTAATCGGTGTAGCCCTCGGCACCTCCGCCATAGAAGGTCTCCCGATTGTAGTCGGTCAGCGGAGCGTCCAGCTCGAAGCGATGCGGGAGGTCGGGATTGGAGATCGCCAAGCGCCCGTAGGCGATGAGGTCGGCTTGAGCATGATTAAGCAAGACGTTGCCAGAGTCCTTGGAATGGCTTCCGCTTGAGATGAGCGTGCCCTTGAAGACCGAACGCCAGGTTTTGGTGGAGAGCGGTTCGCCATAGATCGCCATGTCTTGATCTTCGAACATGCGCGGCTCGACGATGTGAAGATAGGTTAGATCGTATTCGTTGAGTTTCTCGATGACGTAGTGGAAGAGCTTGTCGCGATTTGAATCCTCGATGTCGTTGAACGAGCCGGAGGGGGACAAGCGGAGGCCGACCCGTTCGGGCCATTCCGTGGTCACTGCATCGAGTAGCTCAAACAGGAAGCGGGCGCGATTGGGAATCGAGCCTCCGTATTCGTCTGACCGCTTGTTGCTGCCATTCGTCAGGAACTGGTTGATGAGGTAGCCATTGGCACCGTGGATCTCCACGCCATCGAAGCCGGCGTCGCGCGCTGCTCGTGTAGCGAGACGGAAGTCATTGATGGTGAAGTCGATCTCATCTGAAGAAAGCTCCCTGGGCTTGATTAAGTTTTCGACCTTTGTCCAATCCGGCTTCCAGATGTCGGCTCCTCGCGCCGCGATGGGTGATGCGGATGGCGGTTGGCGGCCATCAGGCTGATAGGCGGGGTGGGAGATGCGGCCACAGTGCCAGAGCTGGGCGAAGATGCGTCCTCCAGCCTCGTGGACGGCATCGGTCACAGCCTTCCATCCTTCGATCTGCTGACTCGTGTAGATTCCCGGCGTCGAGGGGTAGCCGTGTCCGGCTCGGTTGACTGGGGTGGCTTCGGAGATGATGAGCCCGAAACTGGCGCGCTGGCGATAGTACTCGGCCATCAGCTCATTCGGAACGTCGCCTTGACTCGCACGGTTGCGCGTCAGTGGTGCCATCACCATACGGTTGGGCAAGACGAGACCGGGAGCCAGCTCGAGGGGTTGAAGAAGTTTCATGTCTGGGCGCACTCTCCCCGTAGAGTGCGTGAAGGTCAATGGGGCAATGGGTGTGCCAATTTCTTGTTACCCTTCTGGTGGACAATAAAAAAAGCAGGCCGGAGCCTGCTTCTTTGAAAATTGAAGAAAGAGTCAGCCGACTTGGCTGTTGGGTCACTTGCCGTAGATGGTGTTCCCGGTAGAAAGCAGGTCGTCGCAGGCCTGCTGCAGACGAGCCGCGAGGGATTTTTCTGCTTTCTTAAGATAGCTGCGGGGGTCGTAGAACTTCTTGTTGCCGACTTCGCCATCAATCTTCAGCACGCTTTCGATATTTTCGCAGATGTGGCTCACGATGGGGCGGGTGAAGGCATACTGCGTATCGGTATCAATGTTCATCTTGATGACACCGTAGTCGAGCGTCTCGCGAATCTCATCCAGAGAGGAGCCAGAGCCGCCGTGGAAGACGAGGTCCATTTCCGCCTCAGCCCCATACTTGTCGGTCACTGCCTTTTGTCCGTCCCGGAGGATGGTGGGCTTCAATTTAACCGCGCCCGGCTTGTAAGCTCCGTGGACGTTCCCAAAGGTCGCCGCGAACATGAAGCGGCCGAGCGGCTTCAACGTTTCGTATACCTGCATCATGTCCTCAGGGGTGGTGTAGAGCTTTTCCGCAGGCAGGCCGGAGGTATCGTGGCCATCTTCTTCTCCGCCCACGCAGCCTGCTTCGACCTCGAGGATGATGTCCAGCTCGGCGCATTCCTTAAGCAACTCGGCTGAGATCTTCATGTTCTCATCGAGATCGACGACGGAGCCGTCGAACATGTGGGACTGGAAGAGCGGGCCCTTGCCCTCGGCGATGCGGGCGCGGGAAGCGTCCAGTAGCGGGCGGAGGAAGGAGTCCACCTTCTCCGGGTGGCAGTGGTCAGTGTGGAGGGCGACCAAGACGTCGTACTTCTCAGCCAGACGGTGCACGGCCTCGGCGAGCACGATGGCTCCGAAGGCGGCGTCAGCCACATTGAGGCCGGAGGCAAACTGGCCTCCACCAGTGGAAACCTGGATGATGCCATCGGACTTGGCATCCGCGAAAGCTTTGAGCGCACCGTTTGCAGTGGCCAGAGAGGTGATATTAATGGCCGGGTAGGCATAGCCGTTTTTCTGGGCGGCATCGAGCATGTCCCGGTACTGGGCAGGTGTTGCAACTGGCATGAGAAAGGGAATACCGGAAACCGTGGTTCTCGGCAAGGCAGAGGACGGGCTTTTTAGAGAATGCGCTTGGCATGGAACCCTCTGTTTTTATCAATAGCGCCATGAGGAAACGGTTTCGACTTTTGGGCATTTGCGGGCTCAGTCTCTTGCTCAGCTCCTGCGTGGAGGACAAGGAGTCAAAGGCTCGCATCGTCGAGTTAGAGGATGAGCTTATCTATACGGAGGAGAAGCTGGCGGATGCCCAGGATGAGCTGGATAACTTCAGCGAGATTGAGAGTGAGCTGGAAGCAACCCGGACAAAGGTCGAAGCTTTGGAGGAGCTTGAGAAAGCCAAGCAAGAGCTGGAAGAGGCCAAGAGCGGGCTTGAGGAGGAGCTCAAGAAGGTAAAGGAAGACTTCGATGCCTATCAGAAGAAATATGAGGCGAAAGTCAGGCGCGAGGCAGAGGGTGAGGCGATTGCCTCCATCACCGTAGCCGGGAAGGAGTTGAAGAACGTGGTCCTACGACATGTGGGGGAAAGCGAGGTCAAGTTGAGCCATGAGAGTGGCTTCGCAACCATCAGCGCCGAGAACGCTCCCTCCGATTGGAAGGAGCGTTTTTTTCTGAGAACTCCAGAGGAAAGTGCGGCCCGGGAGGCTGCCTTTTTGGCTGATTTGAATCGAGAGCAGGAAGCGGGAAGCGAGGAGGAAGCCGAACCCACTCGTCGCTTGTCCGATTACCAAAAGCGTCGACTCGAGCAAGAAGCACAGCGGGAGGCCATGGAGAAAGTTAATGAGATCGTCGAGCCGGCGGTCGTTCTGATTAAGGGTGATTCTGGCACGGGCACTGGTTTCTTCGCCCGTGAGGGGATCACCACCTATCTCTATACGGCGGCCCATGTTCTTGACCGTAATACCGGGCTGGTCATTGAAGACGTGACCGGCCGTCAGTGGAAGGATTTCGGTGACTTGGAAGTGGCCGAGGGCTTGGACCTCGTCCGCATTCCCGTGACCGTCGAGGTCGCCAATGTCTTGGAGATCCGCTCTCCGGAAGAGGAGGATCTGGTCAGTGGTGAGTTCGTCGCAGCCTTCGGCAATGCGGACGGTGCTGGCGTAATCACCAAGAACGAGGGGAGAGTGCGAGGTGTCGGTCCGGAGACCCTGGAGGTGACCTCCGGGGTGGTTCGAGGTGATAGTGGGGGACCAGTGGTTCTCTCAGATGGCACGGTCGTGGCCCTGATCACTCACCTGCTGGAGGGTCGCGATGATGTCTGGGCAGAGACGACACCCTCTGCTCGCGTGCGCCGCTTCGCCTGTCGTCTCGATCGTAAGATTCAGTGGAAGAAGGCTTCGCTGGGGAGCTTCATCACCGCCCAAACTAAGATCGATAGCTACGACCGAGTGACGCGGCTGATGTTCGCTTTGGCTTCCCTTCGCCCAACAACCAAGGGGTTGCTGGTCGATTCCCGAGTGGGAAGTGGCGGAGACACGGTGATGGATATCCTTGAGGACAATCAAGAGAAGAGAGTGGTCCGGGAACTCCTCGAGATGAATAACAGTCTTCAGGCTCGCAAAACGAATATGAGCGAGCGTGACCTGAGAAAGGACTTCCGGAGCTACTATGAGTCCCTCTATCACAGCGCTCAGAAGCAACGTCTCGAAGTGAGGGATGTCAGCCCCTATCACGAGGCCGAAGTGAAGGCGTCCTTCGAGTGGCGGGCCGATGCCCTGGAGGCGATGAAGGAGGCAATTGACAATCTGCGTGAGTGAGTTCGGAATTTTTGCGGGCGGAGCTATCCACCTTCGCAGACTTCGGCGAGCGGACCCGGGTAGTCAGCAAGGACTTTGAGGGAACGGAGCTTCCACACTACGTCAACGAATTCTGGACCTCGAAGCAGCGCGCCGCCCACTCGCTTCATGAGGTCAGTTACCGGGCCTGCTTCAAGCCCCAGCTTCCGGGGTTCTTCATTGAGCGCCTGACGCGACCGGGGGACACGGTCTATGATCCGTTTATGGGCAGGGGAACGACGGTCCTCGAAGCCGCTTTGAGGGATCGCATCCCGCTGGGTAATGATATCAACCCCTTGGCTCGTATCCTCGTCGCGCCCAGGCTCCATCCTCCGTCCTTGGAAGAAATTGCCGCTCGCCTCAATGAATTGGATTGGACAGCGAAGGAGCCGCTGGAAGAGGACTTACTCACCTTCTATCATCCCGAGACGCTGGCCGAGATCACTGCGCTACGCCATTACCTCCTGCAGAAAGAGAAGCTGGACCACCTCGATGAGTGGATCCGCATGGTGGCGACCAATCGATTGACGGGTCACTCGAAGGGCTTCTTCTCCGTCTACACCTTGCCACCCAATCAAGCGGTCTCCTTGGCTTCCCAGCGGAAAATCAATGAGAAGCGGGCCCAGATTCCTCCTCGGCGGGAAGTCGCGCCCATCATCCTGAAGAAAAGCAGGAGCCTGCTCCTCAAGCTTGAGCCTCTCCTGGAAGGGCATCTCTGGAAACGAGGGAGGGAAGCCAACCTTCATACCGGAGCCGCTTCCAAGACACCCGGCATCGCTAACGAGTCCGTGGACCTTGTCGTGACCTCGCCACCATTTCTGAATGTCGTGGACTACCAGGGAGACAATTGGCTGCGTTGCTGGTTCAATGGTATCAACGCCAATGAAGTGCCAATCTCCATCCATCGCCGGCCTGATGATTGGCAGGAAGCGATGAAGGAGGTCTTTTGCGAGCTGCGGCGGGTATTGCGGTCAGGGGGTCATGTCGCATTCGAGGTGGGGGAGGTGAATCGAGGGAAATTGCTCATGGAGGAACTCGTTGTACCGGCTGGTCTGGCAGCGGGACTGAAGCCTGAGCTCATTGTGATCAACGAGCAGAATTTCACCAAGACCGCCAATTGCTGGGGTGTGGATAATCTGGGGAAGGGGACGAATACGAACCGCATCGTTCTTTTCACCAAGCCCTAGCTTGGGCCGAGCGTTCGAGGGGGGGGGCGTTGGCTTCCTTGGATTGTTCGGATGGAAATCAGGACTCCCAATCGATTTGGGTGAAGAGTCTTGTTAGTTTTTCCGCCTTGGCTGGATGATGGGACTGGAGCCATTGGAGACGTCCTAGCAGATGAGCGCGGAAGTCGGGATGCTCGTCGCGATTCTGCCGCGCAGGCCCCGTGCGAAGGCAATTGGTGAGAATCGCCTTTAGTTGATCAATGTCACGGCGCCGACAATTAGGAAATTGGTTGAACACCAAGCCGACTGCTTCTTGTCGGGTGGAGCTTGGCATGAACTTAGTCTTCCTAAAGTTGATGGTGAATCCTTCCTCCAAGGCAATGGAGGCAATCTTACGACTCAGGCGTTGGTCGATTTGAGAGGAGGAGGAATCCTCCGAGAAGAGGAGGTCATCGGCGTAGCGGCTGTAGCACCCCCCAAACGACCGGGCCAAGCCGGCGAGGCGGCAATCGAGGCGGAAGGCGGCAAGATTGGCCAAGGCGGGGGAAGTGGGGGCTCCTTGGGGAAGGTGGGGACGGTGATAGAGTTCGCGCTCGGCGAAGGTCGCATCGCGGGGGCGGGTTGAGGTGGTGGTGAGCCGGGTCAAGGCGAGAGCAATCTGCTCGTGGAAGCCGAGAGCCATGAAGAGATGCTTGATGCGGCGGAAGCCAATCGTTGGAAAGAAATTGGTCAGGTCCATCTTGAGCACCATGGCCTGTCCGCAGTGTGGAGCGACATGATTGCGAATGCCGTGTCCCCGGCGGAAGCCATGGCTGCATTCATGAGGTGGGATGGGGTCGAGAAGCTCTCTCAGGAGTCTCCTCTGCACCTGCTTAAGGAGAGGCTTGGGGCTCTCCAGTAGGCGCCGCCCTCCGGATCGTTTCTCCAGCCATTGATGGTGGTAGTGGCTACGGCCCGAGAGGAGCCAACGAAAGTCGTCACCATGGAGCGCGAGTCGCTCTTGGAGATCGGTGAGGGTCTGCAGCTTCGGCAAGTCCCAGTCGCCGCGATCCATGGTCGATTGGGGGGAAGCGCTGCGTTTGAGGGGGGGCGCGAGGGCAAGAGGTCCCCGGGACCACCATCGGACAAACTTGGGGTGGCGGGAGAATTCCCGGCAGAGTTGCCGCGTCTCCAAGTAGTTGAACGCCGTGGTGCGGTGGAAGACGTCACGGGTGAGCTGCACCAGCTGGGTCTTCCGGCGTCCTTTCGTCGCGGACCTTACGGCTTCTGCCCAAGCCCCTTCGGAGCGCTCGCTCTCAATGAGTAGGGTGGCGAGTTGCTGGAGCCAGATGCGTTGGGCAGGCATAGGAAACAGTTGGTAAGGGAGCTACGGTTCTCCAACCAAGCTGGTCCGGGCGAGGGCTCGCTCATGCGAAAGCATGACGACGCCCACGCGTCGAATTGTATTCAGTTTCACCAAGCTGCGGGGTAGCCCCGCAGAGTCTCTGAGCGATAATCTCAGCGACAATACTTGGAGAACCGCGCTCCTTGCCAGCATAGCAGACCATTGCTTTCGCCCCGGCAATCCCAGAATGTCAGGAAGGCGGAGAGAGTTTCCATGCTCCGGCTCCTTGGGAAAGGGAATCAGGCGCCTGCCAGGAATTTTTCCCGCTCAAGCTGCTCCTCGGATTTCACCTCGTTCTTCTCGCTCGTTTCGGCAACCAACTCATCCCGGAACTTCGCGATCATCGCTTCCACCGGCCAAGAAGAAGCCTCGCCAAAGGCGCAAACGGTGCGTCCATCGATCTGATAGGCGATCGATTCCATCACGTCGATGTCGGCGGGAGTGGCTTGGCCGGAAACGAGCCGGTCGGAGACTTTTTTCATCCAGCCATTGCCCTCGCGACAAGGAGTGCACTGGCCGCAGGATTCATGAGCGTAGAAGTGGTTAATATTATTCAGCACCCACGACATCTTCCGCGAGTCATCCATCACAATGACGCCGCCGGAGCCGGCCATGGAACCGCAAGCGGCCAAGGTGTCGAAATCCATCTGAATGTCCCAGAAATCGAGGTCCTTGCTCTCGCCATCAGGTTGCTTGATTTTGAAAGTTTCGTCACAGCGAAGGATCTTTGCCGAAGAACCTCCGGGAATGACGGCCTTGAACTCGCGCCCGTCCTTAGGACCTCCACACATGTCGTAAAGAAGCTCCCGCATGGTGACCTTGCCAACCTCGACCTCGAAGTAGCCGGGCTTCTTGACGTCGCCGGAGACGCAGAGGATTCGGGTGCCCGTGTTCCGGGTCACGCCAAGCTTGGCATAGGCTTCGCCTCCCATCTCGAGGATGTGCTTCACATGGCAAAGCGACTCGACGTTGTTCACGATAGTAGGAGCCATGTAGAGCCCGAGTGCTGCGGGAAAGTAAGGTGGCTTAATGCGGGGGTAGGGACGTTTGCCCTCGAGGGATTCAATTAGGCCGGTCTCTTCTCCACAGATGTAAGCTCCGGCGCCACGATGAACATGGATCTCAAGGTCGAATCCGCTGCCTTGAATGTCTTTGCCCAGGAAGCCCTTCTCGTGGCACTCCGCGATGGCTTTTTCCATGATCTGGGCGGCTTCGGGGAATTCTTCCCGCATGTAGATGTAGGCAACGTGGGCGCCCACCGCGAAGCAGGAGATGATCATGCCCTCAAGTAGCTGATGGGGGTCCTGGTGGACGATGTAGCGATCCTTAAAGGTGCCCGGCTCGGACTCATCACAATTGCAGATGAGGTAAACGGGCTTGGTATTATTTGGCGGGATGAAGCCCCACTTCACCCCTGTCGGGAAGCCAGCGCCGCCGCGACCGCGTAGCCCGGAGGTCTTCACCTCACTGGTGATGTCTTTAGGCTCCATCGTCAGAGCCTTCTTCATCTGCTCGTAATATCCCTCTTCCAAGGCGCGCTCGATGGAAGGATTCCAATCAACGCGGTCAATATTGCGGAAGATCAGACGGTGTTCCTGCGCGAGAGGTTCTTTTCCTTCTTTGTATTGAATGGACATCGGATGAATGGTTGGGCGGGAGGAGCGTTAAAAAGGAGACGGAGGCGAAAAGGGTAGAGGCCGTTCAATCAATTAGTCGAGCTGGCTCAGCGGTGCTTCAGCTAAGGAGACGGAATCGGGACAACAATCTAGGCGAGGCAATGGATTGAGACAACGGCCAGCAAAGCCAATCAGCTTTCTTTAGGATATTTGGCCAGCAGGTCGACAGCCTTGTCGGCAGTCACTGACTCGTGGAAATCGTCATTCACCATGCAGACTGGGCCCGTGCCACAGGAGGCCAGACACTCGGCGAATTCGACCGAATAGTTTCCGCAAGGAGAGACCGCGATGGGATTGTGGTGGCTGGTCTGGGACCGGTCGATCTGAGCCAAGTCGCAGAACTTCTCCATCAGTTCGTAAGAGCCAGCCATCGCGCAGGAGAGCGTGCGGCAGACGCGAATATGGAACTTGCCTGGCGCATTCTGACGGAGGCCGGGATAGAAAGTTACTACTTCGACCACCTTGATGGGCTCGATATCGAGCTTCTCCGCGACCCAGTCGATGGCTGGAGCGCTGATGTAGCCGAACTTGTGCTGGACGTCGTGAAGGAGCATGAGCACGGCGGAGCGCTTCTGGTCCTCCGGGTAATGGCTGATCCAGCGGGCGGCCTTTTCGTTCAGCTCATCGTCAGGAGCGAAAGGGGGGAACATTTTGGTTCCCGGGGTTTCCTCGGAGGCGATGGTGTGTTCGAGAATGTTTTGGGACATCGGAATGAACGGTTGGTAAGTCGAAATGAAAGATTAGCGGTCGCATTCACCCATCACGAAGTCGAGCGAGCCCAAGATGGCTGGGATATCGGAGACCATGTGACCGGGCAGGAGTTTCTGCAGAGGGGAGAGATTGATGAAGGACGGGCTCCGGATCTTCATTCGGTAGGGGACGCCGCCGCCCTTCGAACAAATGTAGAAGCCGAGTTCTCCCTTGGGGTTTTCCGCCCCGAAGTAAACTTCGCCTGCCGGAGCGTCGAGGCCTTGGGTTGCTACGATGAAGTGGTGGATGAGCTCCTCCATCGACATGAGAACTTTTTCCTTTTCTGGCAGAGTGCCCTTGGGGTCGATGAGATTGATGGGGCCATCGGGCATGGTGTCGAGGACTTGTCGAATGATGCGGATGGATTGGCGCATCTCCTCCATGCGGACGTAGTAGCGGGCGTAGCAATCGCCCTCGTCCATGATGGGGACATCGAAGTCATAGTTCTCATAGCCGAGGTAAGGATTGTCCTTCCTCAAGTCACGCGGAACGCCCGAGCCGCGGAGATTCGGGCCGGTCAAGCCGTAGTCGATGGCCATCTCCTTGGTGATGGTTCCCACATCGACCATCCGGTTGATGAAGATCTTGTTCTTGTCGAGCAGCTTGGAAATCTCCTCGATGGCTTCCTCAAATTCGTCGAGGTTCTGGCGCAACTGTGCCTCAAACCCTTCGGGCATGTCACGCAGCTGGCCGCCGACGCGGGTGTAAGAGGTTGTGAAACGAGCTCCCGAGAGCTGCTCGCAAAGGTTGTAGATCTTTTCCCGCTCCGTGAAGGTGTAGAGAAAGACGGTCATCGCACCCACGTCCATGGCGCAGACACCGACCCCCAGCATGTGGGAGGAGATGCGGGCCAGCTCACAGCAAAGCACCCTCAGGGCTTGGCCCCGTGGCGGGAGTTCCCAGCCCATCAGCTTCTCGACAGCGCAGGCGTAGGTGACGTTATTGGCGAGAGGGGCGAGGTAGTCCAGCCGGTCGGTGTAGGGGACGAACTGGTTGTAGTGCATGTTCTCGGCGATCTTCTCATCACCCCGGTGTAGGTAGCCGACGTCGGGATCGGCCTTGGTGATGATCTCGCCGTCAAGCTCCAGCACCAGACGGAGTACGCCGTGGGTCGCCGGGTGGGAGGGGCCCATATTGAGCACCATTTTCTCTCCCAGCATGTCGCTGGTTTCAGCTTGGTAGTCCTCGACCGCAGCGGCCGTGCGGGCCGCGGAATCGGGGGCTTCGTAGGTGGTGGTCGCAGTATCGCTCATGCCTAAATCGCCGAGGAAAGTAGGAATTAAGACCGCATCGCTCGCAAGGAGTTTGTGAAATTTTTCACAAAGTCGGTGTCAGCGCTTAGCCATTCCGTCACTCAATCCTTCTCGACTGGTATGAAATCCGCGAGGAGGGTGCGACTATGAAGTTCGTCGTCAACGCAGAACTGGCCTACGAGGTTAACCAAAGGAGCACCCTGCTGCTCTGCATCCATGCTTATTCGACAAGCAATCAGCTTCTCTCCAACGAAATTTTCACGACCACGCGGGGCGCAACCTGCGATTTCTTTCCACTTGAGGCGGGTCAGAACCGTTACGTTCGCATTGATACCCATGATTTGAGCGAGCTGCTCATTACTTATTCAGTCGACGTCGAGACAAACCCTGACTCACAACGGGTTGTCGATATCGATTCGGTGCCCATCACCGATGTGTCCCCCGAGGCTTTGCCTTATCTTTTCCCGAGTCGCTACTGCGAATCGGACGAGCTGGGCCCTGATGCCTTCCGGCTGTTCGGTAATATTCTAGGCCCGCTGCAGAAGGCAAAGGCGGTCGCGGATTGGATTTTCAACAACGTCACCTACCAGGCAGGTGCCAGTGATTCATCGACTACGGCGATGGACACCTACCGAACCAGACAGGGCGTTTGTCGTGATTTTGCCCATCTCGGCATTGCGTTTTGCAGGGCGCTATCCATTCCGGCCCGTTACTTCGCGGGGTACGCCGCGAACATGCACCCTCAGGACTTCCACGCCTGTTTCGAAATTTGCGTGGGCAACGAGTGGTTCTTAATCGATCCCACCCGCATGTCCCATCCTCTGGGTATGGTGCGCATCGCGACCGGGTTCGATGCGGCCAATACGTCCGTGGCAACCATCTTCGGAGATGTCCAATTGACCCGTTCATCCGTCGATTGCCAGCCGGCCGAGGGGCAAATTCTCACGCCCGAGAGCTTGGAGGGACGGGTCATTTCCCTGGAGCCATGAGTCAGAAGCAATCCCAAGGTGGCTCGCAGAGCCAAAGCCAATCGCAAACGACGGGTCAACAGGAAGGGCGGGAAACCAAGCGTCTCACCATCAACCACCGGACGCGCTACGCCTATCGCTTTCCGGTCCAGTTGCAACCCCACCGTCTCGTGCTCCGTCCGCGCGAGGGCCATGACCTCAAGGTGCTTGAGCACCAATTGACGATTTCGCCTGCCGCAGAGTGTGTGTGGTCCCGCGATATCTTCGGTAATTCGATTACGCGGGCACATTTCCCCGAAGAGAAGGTCGAGGAGCTTGTTATTGAGTCCCACCTCGTGATTGAGCGGTCGGTGGTTGCCCGGGACCCCTCGGTCAAGATGGTGCAGGCGGAAAACTTCGAGATTGCCTATGACCTCATGGAGCAGGCGGTGGTGAATGCCTACCTTAAGCCGGTTTATCCGGAAGAGACTGAGGCCATGCAGAACTGGTTCGCTCAACTCCCGCATCTCAATGATTTCGCGGGCTTCCATGACTATCTGGAGGCATTGTGCAGCGAGGTCCATCGCCGCATCGACTATCGCCGACGTGATGAGAAGGGGGTTCAGTCGCCGCTCACGACCATCAATCTGGGGAGCGGGTCGTGTCGCGATATGGCGACGCTCATGATGGAGACTCTCCGGATGCAAGGGCTGGCCGCCCGCTTTGCCAGCGGCTATCTTGATTGCCAGGCTACTCGTGCGGCCCGGGGGTCGACGCATGCCTGGACGGAGGCCTATCTGCCGGAGTTGGGTTGGGTGGGCTACGATCCCACGGCGGGACGAGCTTGTGGGCTGCAGCACGTGGTGATCGGGACGAGTCACCATCCTCGCGGGGTGATGCCCATTAGCGGCAAATTCTTTGGGCCCTCCAACGCCTTCAGTGGCCTCTCCGTGGCGGTGCAGTTCGCTTAAGCTTGTTTAGCGCTCCTAGCGCTTAAAACTGCCACATCGCGGGATCGATTATTGCCAGCGGGAAAGCCTCTGGTGAGACTCGACGCAATGAGCGAAGCACTGTTGTTCAAGGGTGGTGAAGTGGCTGCGGAAGAAGGACCTCTGGTCTGCATGGATGTCCTCGTCATAGACGGCAAAGTGGAGACCGTCGGAGAGATTGATGCCGGAGCGGTCGATGCCCGGGTCATCGATTGCGAGGGCAAGGTCCTGATGCCAGCCATGTTCGATGCCCACGTCCACTTTCGTGAGCCCGGGCAGACCCATAAGGAGAACATTGAGGCCGGCACGGAGGCGGCCATCAATGGGGGAATCACCGGGGTGGTCATGATGCCGAATACGAGCCCGGCCATCGATTCCTCGGCCGTCGTGAAGATGGTCTTGGACAAGGCGGCCGCGGTTTCGCGGATCCCCGTTTACACCTCCGGCTGCATCACGAAGAATCGGGAAGGCACCGAGCTGGCCGCCATCGACGGCATGCGCGAGGCGGGGGTGCTCATGTTAACCGATGACGGAGATGCCGTGCCTGACGCCAATCTCCTGCTGCAGGCGATGCGTTATGCCACCGAGTTCGGCATGTTCTTCGCCAGTCATTGTGAAGACCCGTCGCTTGCCGGACCGCGCGCCATGAACGAGGGGTCCAAGAGTTACTCCCTCGGCATCAACGGCACCCCGGCCATTGCCGAAGAACTCTTCATCGATCGCGACATCCGCATCGCTCACTACGCCGGGGCTCACATCCATATCCAGCACGTTTCATCCCGCATGGGCATGGAGACCATCCGCTGGTGGAAGTCCATGGGCGCAAGGGTTACCTGCGAGGTCTCGCCCCACCATCTGCTCTTCAATGAGGAGGACATCGGCGATTATGACACGCACTACAAAATGAACCCGCCCCTCCGCACTGCGGAAGACAATGCGGCGCTCTTGCAAGCTCTCAAGGACGGCGTCTTCGACCTCATCGCAACGGATCACGCCCCGCATACCGAGTTCGAGAAATCTGTCGATTTCGTGAGTGCGCCCAATGGCATCACTGGTCTGGAGACCGCCTTGGTCAGCCTCTACGATGCTTTCGTCGCGAAAGGTGAGTTCGGCTGGGACCTCCTCGTGAAGCGCTATTCGGCCGAACCGCGCCGGATGATGGGCTTGGAGCCAGTCCCAATTGAAGCCGGAAAACCGGCTGATTTGCTCGTCTTTGATCCCCAGGGCAGCACGACGTTCAGCAAGGACTTCATGAGGTCGAAGAGCTCGAATACACCATTTCTTGATAAAACACTCAAAGGAAGCATCGACTGGGTCGTCTTGGGAGAGAGCATTTTAAAAGAACCCGTCGGGTAAAGCCGCGGGCACGGCTCGTGCTTCCCCCAGCGACTTCCCAGCACAAATCCCTGAACTTGAACCCGAAATTCGACAAATCCGTGACAAGCGTCTGCTTGAATCGGGATAGAGAAACGATGAACTCATCGCTGCCGAAAGCATGGCGCCAGGCGATTTTGAAGAAGCGGACGCGAGCACCTCAACGGGGATTCACGATGGTCGAGCTGCTCGCGGTGATCAGTATCGCGACAGTCTTCCTCGTGATGGGGGCATCTCTAATGCAAGCGACTGGCAAGGGGGAGAGCCGGCAGGCGGTGAGGAATTTGGTAACCGGAAATTTCAATTTTGCCCGCACGCGCGCCATTAGCTTCGGCGAGCCCGTAGCGGTCGTGATGATTCCCTACGAAGAAGGAGTCGATGGCGACAGGGGGAAAGCCATGACCGTTTACTCCGTTCGCTATGACGAGGCGAGCGGAAGCTATGAAGCCAATGAACAGCTGCGTCGCTGGACGAAATTGCCCGGCCGGATGATTTTCTCGAAGGCTTCGCCTGTTTCTTCAGGAGGGGATAATGCCTTTGACCAGCCAGCCGTCGTGGCGGTGAACATTCGGGTGGAAGGCCACAAGGACATGAGGCAGGTGACCGCCCCGGCCGTGATTTTTGGGGAAACGGGAGCGGTGGAGTGGCCGGGAGGCTCCGGTCAGCTTGAATTGCATTTAGGTGAAGGCAGTGTCCAAGGAGGCGTCGCGGTAGGCTCCGCGAGCATTGAAGACTGGACGAAGAACGAGGTTTTTGTCATCGGGCGGCAGACGGGAAGGGTTCGTTATCTTAGGACAAAATGAAGCAGAGTCATCGGCTACACTCTTCGGGGTTTTCTCTCACCGAGGTCATGATCGCGCTGGCTCTCGTCGCGGTCATTGTGCCCCTGTCCCTTGCCCTGGTTGTCAACGCAGGCGATACGAGTCGCCGCGCCGCTGAGGAAACGCGGGCCGTCCTCTCTGCGAGGACTGTTTTCGAGGAGCTTCGGCGGGCGGAGGTCGATAGCAGTGAATTCATCGCCAAGAGCGATCTCAAATGGGGAGTGGGAGATTCCGCCCCCAACTTCCCCGGAGGGAGCACAGGAGGAGGGATTGACGATTCTGGCGAGAATGACTGGCTGCTCCTCCTCCTCGATAAGGATGGGGAAATTCTCGAGGTCGCCGAGGACCTTACTTACGAAGAAGCCTACAAAGGGGAGAGCGATGAAGCGACCACCTTGGCCGCCGTCCGCGGCTACTCCGTCAATGTCGATGGTCTGTCAGCCGAGAGTGAGGACGGCTTTCCTCTTTTTCAGCTTGAGGTGCGGATTGAGACTCCGTTGCGAACGGAGGCAGAGCACCGCGACCGGGAAATCTTTATCCGCAGTGATTCCAACCGATGAAGCATCAATCGTCAGACCCTCCAGCAAGCCGGGGCTTTACCCTGCTCGAAGTCCTCGTCTCCATGGTTGTTGGGCTCGGGGTTATCCTGGTGATGATGAACACCCTGCTCATGGGGACGCGGGGGTATGATGCCTCCACCCGGCGCATTGATGCGCTTGTCGAGGCCCGGGCCGCGATGACGGTCTTGGCCGATGATGTGGCCACGATGCTGGGCACCTCGACCAAGCAGTTCGGTTTCGAGGAAAACGATGGGCGTTTTCAGGAAATTTGGTTTGCGACCTTGAAGCCCGAATCGGCCCAGGATCCCGAGAAGGCGGTCGGGGATATCTGTATCGTGCAATACTTCACCGCAGTGACCGAGGATGCGCCCATCACGGACTCCACCGTGTCGCGCAAGCTATACCGGAGGCTCTGGAGCAGTGGTGACCTGACGGCTTACCTGCGGAACGGCTCATTGCCGTTGCTCACTCCGAACCCCGATGAGGCGGAGGCCATTGCCTTCAACGTGACCCGTTTCGTCGTCCAGCCCATGGTCAGTATGGGGGAGGGACAGCCAATGGGAGTTTGGTCCCTGGGTAATGGAACCCCGGCGGCATTGGAGGTGAGCTTCCAAGTGGTGGATGACGATACCGCCGGCCTATTTCGCTCCGAGGAGGATTGGGACCTCACCTCGGATCTGGCCACCGAGTTGATTCTGGAGGATGACTTTACGGAAAGTCGCCGGGGTCGGGATTTTTCAATGAAACTGAAGATTGGACATGCCAATAGCCTGTAAAAATCGCGCGGGGTTCGCTCTGCCGGCTGTTCTCGTCATGATGACGGGTCTACTCGTGCTCCTGACTGCCTTGATGGTCGTCGTTGACCTGGAAAGAAATACCGCGAGGGCAGCGACCGAGGTCTATCGGGCGGAGCTGGCAGTGGAGTCTGGTCTGGAAGAAGCGAAGTCATCCCTCGCCTTCCTTGGGAGCAGCGATAGCTTCGTCATTGCGGAGCTCCCGATGGCGGTAGCCTTTGATGACGATGATGACGGCTCCATCGATGCCTACGAGGACGATACCATTGATCCGGATGCGGGAGAATCCGGACGGCCTTACCTCTTCGGGATTCAGGGTGAGAGGCAGGGTAGCTCGGTCAGTTACAATCTCATTCCACTCTTCACCACCAATGACCCTCCGCCAGCGGTCCAGATGCGTTCCACTGGTTTCTTGGATTGGCCGGACGATCCAGGGCTGACTGAGGAAACTGAACGCGGCTTGGACGCGCAGATCGCCTTGCGTGCGGTCCCGCACAAGCAGGCCCCGGTGACCAACTGGCGCATTGTGGAGAATGCGGAAGGAGAACCCGTCGCCCGCTACTCCTACTGGGTCGAGGATATGCAGGGCTACATCGATCCTGCCTTGTCACCAGGTAATTCCCTTGGTCGCACGAACGAGCTGTGGCAGCGGGGGAGTTCGTCCGCCTGGAGCTCAGCCTATCGCTCTGCCGTGACCACCTATCAAGACCAGGGAGGTGGCGGCGAGGAGACGCTTGTGCCCCTCTGGCCCGCACCAGGAATCAATCCGGGCGCGCAGGTGAGCGCCTTGGTCACCTCGGCGACCAATCCCATCCTCAATCAGGCGGGACTCTACACCTTGCCTTTCTCCAGCCAGCCAGGTACCGGGGAAATGATCTCCGGCCGGGAAGATTCTACCAGCTTCGACGATGAAGTGCGGGCGGTCCGGACGGTGGCTCCGACGGGGCGTAGTTTGATGACCCTGCTCGGAGTCGAAGGACCGTTGGAGAGACAGGTCGATGGACCCGACCGCGGACGTCTCGTGCAAGAGAACAAGCCTTACCTCCGAGGGCGGGCGCTCGAGGAAAACGTCACGCGCGGCAATCGGGCTTGGCGGGAGCGGGCCTTGATTCCCTTCACGCCCGGCATTTCGCCATCGGTAATGGGGGAGACAAAGCTCAATCTCAATGCGCAACTCTCCGCCAACCGGGAGACGGCCATTGGTCGAATGACCGACCTGATCAACGAAGCCCTGCCGGACTTCGCTGCGGAAAGGCAGGGAGGATTCCCGGAGGACTACTTGGCGACTCTCGCGGCCAATGCTTTGGATTATGCGGATGATGACGATGATATTTCCCGCTCGGAGGGGCTCTATCGGGGAGTTGAGAACGCTCCCTTGGTGAGTGAGTTCCTACGCACCACGACGTTTTCATGGGAAAGCGTTCCCGATCTGCCTGATACGGATTTCACCAATGCCTTACTGGCCGGGGAATCAAATCCCTTCATCCGCAAGAACGGCCGACTTTATCTTGGCTTGACCGTCAGGGTCTATGCGGAGCTTTGGAATCCGACCAACCACGGGGTCGCGGGAAGCTATCGGGTGAGCTACGAGAACGAGCGCATGTTGGCCGAAGGGTTCATGCCGGAAACCAGCTTCGCAGACCAAGTCATCCTTGAGAACAATCTGCTCGGTGCCGGAGCCGCTCGTGCTGATGAGCCTTTCCCAGAGGGAGTGAGCGGGAGTTACCACGATCTAACCCAGCTGGATGATGATAAATGGTATTTCCCATCCAAGGAAATCAGCCTGCTGCCGAATGAGTACCAGCTCGTCTATGTCGGGTCGGTTCGCTATCTCTTCGATGTCGGGCCCGATGACTACTTCGCGTCCAGTCGCGTCGAGTTACTCGACGGCATCGACCAGTCGAGCTTCCGTTTGCGCTGGATTGGGGAAAGTGGCGTCGCCGTGCTGTCCGATTGGGCCAGGGGCGGAATCGAGGTTTCCGAGCTCTCGGATATCGAGGTGCAAAGTGGGCAAAACCGGACCTTTTCCCACGTCTCCGCAAATTCCTACCGTGAGCTCTATGGCTCCTTCGCCAACGGCATGGGGGACTTGCGGACGAACTACTATGCAGACATGCCTCTGACCGACAGCCGTTACCCCGGGAACTACAGCCCCAATCGGCGCAATGTCCGTTACGAGACCATCTACAGCAACGATTCCGACCTGGTGTATGGCCGGACCATCCCCTCGGAATGGCCGGATGGAGGCCACGATTCGACCTTCGATTTCAGTTCGTTTCACGATCTCAATTCGACAAATTCCACCCGCCAGTATTTGCCTGACGACCAGGTCTTTCAGACGAAGGCTCCGACTGAGCCGATGAAGGCGCCGGTCTTTCTCAGCAATCTCGGTCGCTTCATCAGCGAGACCGAGTTGGGTAATGTTTTCGATCCGCTCATGTGGGAAGGTCCCGGCAGTGGCAGTGCCTCCCAGTGGGTGGAGGAGATTTCGAGAAGTAGTCGGGTGAAGCCTTCCACGACCATCGGCGGGGGGAACACTCTGCGCATTGGCCGTCCTGAGCATTCGCGCTTCTACACGCCCCCGACCAGCCCGGCCGATCGCACGGATTCCTCCCTCTGTGCCTCGCACCTGCTCGACCTTTTCCATGCCGGAATCCCTGGTGGCTTTATTCTCGCGGATCGGAACTCCGTCCGCCGCTTGGTTGAGGGACACGTGAATGTGAACACCGCTTCCCACGATGTCTTGCGAACGCTGGTGGCCGGTTACCTAGCCAGCGATCCGCTCTTGGCGAGGCAGTCAACGAGCCATGATGAACGGTCGACCCTGGCGCCTCGGGTGAGCTTGCTCGAAGACGAGGATCGCTACGGAGCCCCCTCAAAGAGTATTGAGGCTGATCTCGTCGCGGACGCCATCATTGCCGGGCGACCCTACATGAGCCGGTCGGAATTGGCTCAGGCGGTGGCTTTGGACGAGGCCTCTGGTGATTACGAGCCCGTCTTCGGCAATCCCGATCTTTATCCGCGAGGGAGCACGGTCCAGTGGACGGATCGCGCAGCTGAGGAAGTTTTTGCGCGGCTATACAACAACACGACCGTGCGCAGCCGCAATTTCCGCGTTCATGTGATTGGCCAAAGTCTGCGCCGCACGCCATCCGGCCTCTATCGGGCCGGTTCAACCAAGAAAAAAAGCTACCGGGTCTTCGTGGATTCCGGCACGCTTGGCACGACGGAAATCGATAGTGAAGACGTCGTGGTGGAAGTTATCAATGAAATCAATCTCTAGTCTCATCCTGCTCCTTTGCCTCCTCGCTAGCGGCTCCGGCCATGCACAGCGGGACCCTGCCACGGTCTGTTTCGTCCGACTGGTGAATTTGGTCTCTCCGGGAGAAGGTAATCTGAAGCTCAAGATTGATGGTGATGAGCCTTGGCCCGCTGGCTACCGCTTGGGTCAACGAACCGGCGGATTCGGACTTTCGGCCGGCACCTCCCAGTTTGTTCTCAGTAAAGAAGGATGCCTGTCCGCCGACCGTAAAATTTCGCTCCCGGGTGGCGAGACCATCACCCTGGCGGTTTATGCGGAACCCGTCGAGGACGAGGAAGGGCAATTGCAGTGGCAAATCAAGGTGGCCAAGCTGACCCAGCAAGATCCCGGCGATGGCTATCATCTCACCGTGGTCTCCTTCTGCCGGGAGGCGAAGATTCCGCTGGAAGTGGCTCCTGCCAGTGACGACTCGTTTGCCATCACGGTCGATCGGCTGAAGACGACCAAGGTCAAGTTTGCCAGTTCCCGTGAGCGGGTGGCTATCGTTCACGACGGAGACGTTATTGACGTTCTCAAGGGCCGGAAGGCCGGGAATTATGTCGTCATGGTCTTCGATGCCGAGGAGGGGAAGGACGCGGTCTCGTTCTACGATCCTAAATTTGTTCTCGCGAATTGATGAACTGGAAGCGGAGACGATTTTTGGCTAGCGGCGCAAGCTGCTGGTTTCTCGCGGGCCAAGCCAGAGCTGAGGAAGAGGGGACTTCCGGTCCGGCGATTTTTCACACCACGGATCTGCATGGGCATATTTTGCCCACGGAATCCTACGAGGGCGAAAAGGACCTCGGAGGTCTGGCTCGCTGTGCGACGCAGATTCGGAGATGGCGTCAGCAGTCACCTCATCACCTGCTGCTGGATATTGGTGATGTCTATCAAGGCACCCTGGCGAGCTGGCAAACGCGTGGCGGCCTGATGGTCGATCTTTTCAACAAGTTGGGTTACGACGCCTGGACCTTGGGCAATCACGAGTTCGACTGGGGCCCTGAGGTCGTGGAGAAGGCAATTGAGCGCTCGCAGATGCCTGTCTTGGCAGCCAACGTGAAGCTGGACGGGCAGCTTGTCGGCGTGGAGAGAACGGAGGGCCTGTTTCAGAAACTTCGCCCTTGGATAATCAAGGAGGTCGGCGGTGAGAAGATTGGCATCATTGGTCTCATCACCCCCGGCCTGCCTTATTGGCTGCGGCAAGAGCTGCTCGGCCCCTTGGAGGCTGTTGAGCCTGGCCCCATTCTCCGCCGCTGTGTCGCCGAGTTGCGCTCGGAGGGTGCGACCAAGATTGTGGTCACTGGCCACATGGGTTGGCGTGAGCGGGGTGATGATTATGCGAATCCGGTCCGGGAAACGTTGAAGGACTCGGGGGTGGACCTCTATCTCGGCGGGCATTCCCACCGTCGCATGCCCGTTTGGGAGGCTTCCGGAGTGACCTGCTCGCAGGCGGGGTATCACGGCTTGGACTGCGGAAGGGTGCGATTCGACGGAGAGAAGGCTTTGCCGGAGCTGGCCCGGATGGACGCTTCGGTTGCCTACGACGGCTTGGTTCTCGAGGCCGCGGGCAAACAGCTCGCCGCCGCCAAGGAGGAAAAACGTCGCGTCGTCGGCACGCTGCCTCAGGCGGTTGAGGGCAGCGAGGAGGTGAGAGAATTCCTCGCCGCCGCCTTCGCCACCGCAGCGGAAAAATCCGGGGCCGAGGTGGACGTTGTCTTCCATGGCACCTTCGGGACCAAGAGGATTCCGGCCGGTGAGTTTACTGTCGCTGATGCATGGGAGGTGCTGCCTTACGAAAACAGCCTGGTTCATGCGGAGCTCACTGCCTCCGAGTTGATTGCGGTTCTCAAGGATGCGGAGAATGACCGTTACTCGGATCGTGCCCTTCTAGGACTCGAGGTGATTAGGGATGCCTCCGGAGTGGCCGTGGCGATCAGGCCGGATGGCGAAGAGCGGGAGCGGTATCGCGTTGTGCTGAATAGCTATGATGCCCAGTCGGGGGGGAGGCGGATGCTTCTTCTCCGTGATTTGCTATCCCGTCCAGAGAGTCGGTCACGACTTCTGCCGATGGATACCCGCGAGGCGCTCCTTGACCACGTGGCCGATTTATGAGCTTTTAAGGATGATGGCTGTTGACTGTTACATTTGCCCGGATTGCGGAGGTGATTGTCCAGTCGGAGCCAAAACGTGTCCTGCCTGCGGGCCGCGCAAGGTCGCCCGCAAGATGCGGCGTAAGAAGAGCAGGGTGGCTCGGAAAAAGCGGAGCTGGGAACAGGATAGCGCTTATGATGGCTTGGACCTGCCGGGACAGGATTTCGACTACGAGGATTTCGTCGAGAAGGAGTTCGGAGGTCAATCCCGCCAGTCAGCCGGACTCGCCTGGTATTGGTGGCTGACCGCCGTGCTGCTGCTCGCCCTAATGGCTTTCATCGCCTTTGGTGGCTGACGAGGGGCGGTGCGAATGCCCGATCTCACATCGGGCAAGGGCTCCATTGAGCCAGTTCGCAATTAGGGCGCACTCGTTCTTCGAGGAACCGCTTGTTCATCGGCGCCTCAAGGGGCTTGCGGACCGTTTAATCTGCCCGCCAGCCTCACTTGGCAGTCTTTCTTTCTCCTGATTCCTTTCGCGTCTCTCGCGCCGGGAATCAGCCGTCTCCGCCAAGAGGCATTAAAAGATAGTAGCCAGCTGGGTGGGCTCGGTGTCGCTGAAGAGATAGAAGATCTTCTCATCAGTCTCCCAAGAGGCCATCGACCAACCTGTGACTTGGCACTGATGCAGATATCTCTTTGCACTGGCCATGCGGCAGGTTTTTTCCTTCACCTGATCCCGGTTGAGGATCACGAGATGGACCATGGGGCTATCCTCTCCATTATCGAAGCAAATCAAGGTCGCGGGGTGATCCTTAATCTTCAATTCGCGGCAGCCGATGCCCTTGGCCCGCTGCAAGCCGACAGGAAGCTCTTCCGGAATCGGCAGCTGATGTTTGGCCAGATATTCGCAAAGTCCCTCCAGATTGGCTCCCGAGCGGTCGAGCTCGAACTCGTTGCTCAGAAACTGCAAGGCATTGTATTGGATGTCGTTGTGAGAGAGCTGACCTCCGGAGACGGGGACGATCGCGCCACCATGATTGGCGGGCAGAGTAGGGGTTTCGCCACTATCGGCGAGGCCACCGTTCTGCGGACTTGGCGTCTCGTTCGTCATCAACAGGGCGGCGAAAATACCGAGCGCTGCGGCCAAGCCGACGGCTGAGAAGGCCGGTAAGCGCGGCTTCTGCTTGCGAGGTAGGGCAGTTACTTTCTGCTCGACCACCATGGCATCGAGAATCTCATCGCGGAGAGAAGGAGGCGGGGTGAGCCCAGCCAGTGAGCTGGCGATGGAGGCGTCAATGCTGTCAAAATCCTGAGGCTCTTGCGCGAGGACAGTGAAGAGATCTTCCCGAAGATTCTCGGGAATGGGAATCTCGGCCAAGGCATTGGCAAAGGCGGTATCCATGGCTCGCTCGTTGGCCAACCACTCACCAAGTTCGGAATCCTGGGCCGCCAAGGTCAGGGCTTCAGTGAAGGCGGGATCGCCGAGGTCAGAGCCATTGGGGCGGAAGCTGCTGAGGATAAATTGGGCTTCTTGTTTATCCATGTCGTTGTTTTCCTTTCGTGATATTGACGATGTTTTTGCTCTCGACTCCGCTTGCGGTATTCATGCGGTCGCGCAATTGCTTTTTGCCCCGGGCAATGCGGGACATGACGGTGCCAATCGGGATATCCAAGATGGCGGCGATCTCCTTGTAGCTATGATCTTGGAGGTAAAAGAGGGTCAGTGGAGCGCGGAAGGTCTCATCAAGCTGGGTGAGCAGGGAGACGGCTCGCTTGCCATCAAGGGCGCGCTCGGGAGAAGGGGACTCAGCGGGAAGTTGGAACTCGGCCTCTTCCAAATCACGCTCCGGGAAGCGGGTGCTGCGTCGGGCCTGCGAGAGGTGCTCGCGGTAGAGGGTGGTGAAGAGCCAGCTTTTGGCCTTCGTCTTGTCGAGTAGCTGGTGACCTTTTTCGGCCCACTTGACGAAGGTCTGCTGGACGAGGTCTGAGGCCCGTTCGGGGCTTTTGGCCAATGAATAGCCAAAGCGGTAGAGAGCCTCGTAATAGGTATCAACGAGTTCCTCGAATTCTGATTTTGACGGTGGGGCAGACATGGCGAGGCGGAATCCAGATTCCGGTAGTGGGAGAACCTGTTTCGCAACTTATTCCCGGCGAAACGAGAAATTTGCAGGCAAAAGGAGATGAGGCTCAGTCACTCGGGACATCCGAGCTTAAGCCGGAGTTCTTTGACGAAATCAGTAGCGGATCCTGAGGTCCGCCAGAGGAAGAGGCGGTGCAGCCGCTCCTCGGTAACGACATGAGCTGCAAAGCACGGGGTGTTGTTTGATGAGCCTGATTGTTGGTAGGAGATCCGCTTGATGGCGTCGAGTGGCACCCGCTCGCGTTTGACCTCTCTGCCAGAGCGAAGTGAAACCAAGTGAAGGTTCTCGCCATCTGAAATCACTTTCAATCGGGTCTTCGCTGCCCGAATCATAAAAAACGTTCCAACCAAAGTGGCGATGAGGAACAGGGAGTTGAAGACGATCCAGAGGTAACGGAACGAGCCGGCATCCTCCATCACCGGAGATAGCCCCAAGGCGATGAAGCCCCCGGAGAGACAGAGTCCCATCAGGGGACCGAGGAGGTAGGAAAAGCGGGTGGAGTTCTCCCTCTGTGGAGCAAGCTCAAGCTCGAATCGATCCTGCCGGATTCCCACCGGCATTTCGAGGCTCATGGCTGTGGACTTCGGTTCAGGAGGAGCGAGGGCGTGGTTGAGTTCGGCGACTAGCCACCCCTTTTCTTCCTTGCTTAGTGTCGCGCCAAAGCGGATTTTGGCTTTGTTGCCTTTCACTTCGACGCCGTAGACGGGCTTGTTGTTCTGCGTGTAAAAGACGGTGTTATCCACCGATTTGATATCAGAGAAGGGAAGGGAACGGGTTCGCTTGAACGAAAAAAGGGAACGGACGAGCACCACCGTGTCGCGTTCGATCAGAAGCAGGTGGTTGGAATAAGCCGCCGAGAGGCCAAAATAGAGCACCCCTAGACCGACGGCCCAGAATGGGATGAAGAAAACAAGGGCGAAACCCTTGTGCAGCGGTTCGCCAGTGTCACTCGACTTGAGATCTCCGAAAAAGAGCAAGACGGTGAAGAGCAGTATGAAACCGACCCAGAGAAGGCCGAAGAAAATGAGGAAATTCAGCTTTCTCGATGCAGGAATTTCGAAAGCGAGTCCGCCGTTAGGCAACGGGTTTTTCGTAATTGAGCTTCCCTCCGGAGGCTCGCCCACTTGGCCGGGAGGGATGCCTGTGCCCATGGAACCGAACTCCATCGGGGCACCGGTGAAGCCACAGCTTTCGCAATACCTGACCTCTCCCTTGCTAGCAATTTCCCTGCTCTCACAACGCGGACAGCGACCGTAGGCCCCACGGCGTTGCGCGCTTTGCTCAAGTTCTTTGGCAATTCTCTTAAGCATGACGGCAGGTGCAAGGGCCGGGACCGCCCTCTAGACGATCATCGCGTTGCTAACGGTATTGCGCCAATCAGGCAATATTGGTGAAGACTGATTGCACGTCCTCGTCGTCCTCCAGCTTATCAATGAGAACTTCCATCTCCTCGATCTGCTCTTCAGTGAACTCGACTGGCGAAGAAGGAATGCGCTGGAGATTCGCTTTGGTGACCTCAATCCCCAGTTCTTCGAGCTTTTTGCCCAGAGAGCCGAAGTTTTCGAACTCCCCATAGACGTAAACGGTCCCGTCATTGACCTCCATTTCTTCGAGGCCAGCATCGATGAGCTCAAGTTCGACTTCGTCCAGCTCAAGCCCTTCGGCAGGGAATTGGAATACCGACTTGCGATTGAACATGAAGCCAAGCGCTCCTGACTCGAGAAGCTGGCCATTGTTCTTGTTGAAGATGGTCCGGACATTGGAGAAGGTCCGGGTGTTATTATCGGTGGCACACTCGACCCAGAGCAGGACACCGTGAGGACCCTTGCCCTCGTAGTTCACTTCCTGGTAGTCAGCGGCATCCTTGCCGGAAGCCCGGTCGATCGCCTTGGCGATATTGTCCTTGGGCATGTTCTCCGTCTTGGCGGTCGCAATCGCGCTGCGGAGCTTGGGATTGAGGTCGGGGTCGGGGCCTCCCTCTTTGACGGCCATCGTGATGACACGCGCCAACTTTGGAAAGACTTTGGACATCTTGTCCCAGCGAGCCTCTTTGGCCGCCCGTCGATATTCGAATGCTCTACCCATGCGAACGCGGAGATAGCATGGACCCAGCCCGAAACTCAACCCTTGCGAATGGGCAAATGACAGATAAATGCCGCGCGTATCCGAGTTGAAATGCCTGTCAGGCAGGCTAGGATTCGCTCTGTGGCAGAGGTGAAATACACCGTTGGCAATGAGAAGCTCATCAAGGTCCTTGATGGCGCCTCCTCTCATTTGCTCGGATTATTGGAGAAGCAGGGTCGAGCCGAGCAAGGTGCCCTGAAAATTGCGGTCGTGGGCGGCGGATGCAGCGGATTGCAGTATCAAATGGATTTGGTCGACGGGCCGCGTGATCGCGATGTCATGGTGACCAGCAATGGGGTGAGGGTCGTGATCGACCCGAAGAGCGCTCTGTTCGTCAGTGGTAGCGAGCTTGATTACTCGGACGATTTGCAGCAGGGAGGCTTTAAGGTGAAGAACCCCAATGCCTTGGTGACCTGCAGCTGTGGGGAAAGTTTTGCGGCTTGAAAGAGGATTGCGGCAAATGGGATTTCGGGACTGACTCACGGTCATGGCGTTTGAGCGGATAGTGGTTTTGGGGCCTGGCCTACTTGGCGGCTCGGTGGGGCTGGCGGTGAAAGAGCGGTCGTTGGGCGAGGTGGTATTCTGGGGGCGCTCGGAGAAACGATTGGGCGTCGTCCGCGAGGCTGGATTCGAAGCCAGCGACAATCTCGAGGACGCTACCCGTGACGCTGACCTGGTCATCATGGCCACACCGGTGGATTATTATCACGATCTCGCCCTCCGCCTGGCGGCAGGAAACGGGAAGAAAGGTCTTCTCGTGACCGATGTCGGAAGCGTGAAAGGCTTTGTCCATCAATCGGTAGGGGATGTGCTGGGGGGAGCGGGGATCGCTTTCATCGGGAGTCATCCGATGGCGGGATCAGACCGGACCGGCTTCGCCCATGCCTCAAGCGAGCTATTCGAAGGGTCTTGTTGTTTCCTCACTGATGATGAGGGGGTGGGAGGCGACCAGCTGGCCAGCCTACGAGCGTTTTGGTCGAGTCTGGGTTGCTGTCTGCAAGAGACCACCGCACAACGTCATGATGAGATCGTGGCGAGAGTCAGCCATTTGCCACACGTTCTGGCCGCAGTCGGCGCGAGGGTCGGCCTCCGCTGTGAGGGCGAGAGCCGCTTTGGTGGCGGTGGACTGCGTGATACCACACGGGTCGCCGGGGGCGATCCCGCGATGTGGCGAGGCATCTTGCTCGAGAATCGCAAAGCGGTGATCTCCGAGTTACAGGAGTCGATCGAAGATTTGCGGCAGCTCGTGTCGGCATTGGAGCAAGAGGAGGCCGACGATGTCGAGCAGTGGCTGGCGGTGGGTCAGGAGCGTCGCCGGGAGCTGGACTCGTGAAGCCAGCGCCGAGGGCATTGCCCCGGACTTGGCCTCAAGCGAGGAGTGAGGCCAAGGATTTGGTCCAAGGCATGAGACTTGGTAACCAGAACTGAAGCCGCGACAGAAAGCGATTGGGAAAAGCCCGAGCGAAGTTGGCCCGGGCGGTAATCGAGCAGTTAGCGCCGTCTCCGGCCACCCCCGGATGGGCGTTTCTTGCGCACGGGCTTCGGGGGAGAGTCATCGAGAAGGGCCGTGTAGATGTAGTCGAAGTTCTCCAGCTTCTTACGCTCGATCTTCTGCTTGATGAAGTTCTCGATTGATTTGGCAAAGTCGATCTCATCCGCTGTGAGGATGGTGAAGGCGTCTCCTTCTTTTTCTGCTCGGCCCGTTCTCCCGATGCGGTGGACGTAGTCTTCCGCGTTTTCGGGCACCCGGTAATTGATCACGTGGGTTACGCCGGAGACATCGATTCCTCGCGCGGCCACATCAGTAGCGACGAGGACCTCGTAAGAACCGTCCTTGAAGCCAGCGAGGGCCTTCATGCGGTCGCGCTGATTGATGTCGGAGTGCATCGCGGCGACCTTGTCGTGGCCGGCTCCTTTCAAGAGAGCGGTCACGCTATCGGCCTCCTTGCGGGTCCGGGTGAAAATCATCACCGACTGAAAGTCCGTTCGCTTGAGCAATTCGAGCAGCAAGCCATCACGCTGATCCATGGAGACAGGATAGAAGGCGTGGGAAACGGTGGAAGCCACCTCCCGGCGGGCAATCTGGACCTCGGCAGGGTCGGTGAGACACCACTTGGCGAACTGCTCAATCGCGGGCGGCATGGTCGCGGAGAAGAAAAGAGTCTGCCGATCGGTGGCGACAGATGCCTTCCGCTTGGCCTGCTCATCCGCTTCCTCAGCCGGCATCTTCCATGGACAGAGGTTCACGATTTTCCGGACAATGGGAAGAAAGCCCATGTCGAGCATGCGGTCGACCTCATCGAGAATAAGGATCTTCACTTCTCCAAAGCGCATCGTGGTGCGGTAAAAATGGTCAATGAGTCGACCGGGAGTCGCTACTACGACATCGGCATCCTTCATTTGTTCATCCTGCTTGCCGTATCCGACGCCCCCATGGAGGAGAGCTGTTTTCAGGCCGGTGTATTTTCCGTAATCGGTGAATTGTTCCGCAACCTGATGGGCCAGTTCCCGGGTTGGCTCTAGAACCAGAATTTGGGGTTTACCCATTTTCTGCAGTCGACAGAGCGAGGGGAGAGCAAAGGCCGCGGTCTTCCCGGTCCCTGTCTGGGAGGCTCCCGTGAGGTCTTTTCCTTGCAGAATCAAGGGGATTGCTTGGGCCTGAATCGGAGTCGGGTTCTCATAACCCTTCTCGCTAATCGCTCGGAGGACGGGTTCGGAAAGCCCCAGTTCGGCAAAACTCATGCCGTGTCCTAGGCGGACCAGCCTTGATGGTCAAGGGGCTTGGATAAGAGATGTATCATGTCGTCACGCTCCATGTTTGCCCCGCTGCGGCAGGCGGGTTAGTCTCTGCCTAGTCGTATGAGGTGTTTTTACTCGCCGGGGTTCGAGCTCAGTTTGCCCGCAGGCCATCCCTTTCCCATGGAGAAATTCCGCATGTCCAAGGACATGCTGGTGCAGAATGGAATCCTGAAGGGAGAAGAAATTATCGAGGTCCGGCCTGCGGATGCCTTCGCTTTACGGCGGGTTCACGATGAGGATTACCTCGCCAAAATCTATCAGGGTAAACTCGATCGCAAAGAGCAGCTGAAGCTCGGGCTACCAGTCAATCCCCGCCTATTCGAGCGGAGCGCGACCGAGGTCGAAGCGACGAGGCAAGCTTGTCATGCAGCCTTGGAGGAAGGTGTCGCCGTGTGCTTGGCGGGCGGGACCCATCACGCCTTTCGGGATCACGGCGAGGGCTATTGTGTCTTCAACGATGTCGCGATTGCTATCAAGGATCTGCAGCTGAAGCGACCCGGCATTCGGGTGATGGTGGTGGATACCGATGCTCATCAAGGTAACGGCACCGCATCCATCCTCGCTGATGACCCCAAGGTGTTCACCTATTCCATCCACGTGGGGAAGAACTACCCCACCGCGAAGACGAAGAGCTCAATGGACGTGGAAACAGTCCGGTATGTGGAAGGGGAGATGTATCTCAAACAGCTCTTCACAACATTGGCTGCGGCCTTGGATGTTTTCTCACCCGATCTCGTGATCTGGATCGCGGGTGCGGACAATCACCAGAACGATCGCTTCGGTCAGATGATGTTATCCATCAAGGATTTGCAACGTCGCGACGAGGTTCTTCTCCAAGCTTTTCTCAAGAATCGGATTCCGGTAACCGTTCTCTATGGAGGTGGCTACAATCGCACCCCGGATGGCACGGCGAAGATCCACCGGAATACTGTGGCCACGGCCCGACGCCTTTCCCGCGATCTTCTCGGAAGGTAAAAGGGGACGGCGCGGGGTCTCGCCCGCGCTCGATTAAAGTTCGACCACCCCGCTGAAGGTGACTTCGGCGGGTCCCGTCAGGGTGACGTTATGAAAGCGATCGGCGTCGCGCTCGAAGCCGATCTCCAGCGTCTCGCCGCCTTTAACATCGACCTTGACCGGGCTAGGAGCCCCAGTGAGGAGGTGGTGGAAAATGGCACTCGCGACCATTCCCGTTCCGCAGGCAAGAGTCTCATCCTCCACGCCTCGTTCATAGGTTCGGATGACAATGTGGCCGGGCTCGCGGACCGCCCCGAAGTTTGCATTGGTGCCGGCGGGCGCAAAGTGCTCATGGTAGCGGATGGCCGCACCGAACTTGATCACGTCAAGCTTGTCTAATTCCTCCGGGCTGTCAGCGAACGCGACGGTATGGGGGACGCCTGTGTTCAATGCGTAAATATTGCCTGCAAGTCCCTCGATAAGAAATGGTAGTGGATTTTCTAAGCCGAACGGATCGGACATTTCGATGCGAACGTCGTCGCCTACCATTTTCGCAGAGAGAATGCCGGCGATAGTTTCAAAAGTGACTTCGTCCGGCTTCTCCGGCATCAGGCTGGCAGTGTATTTGCCGAAGCATCGGGCGCCATTGCCGCACATTTCAGCCTCGCCTCCGTCGGCATTGTAGTAGCGGAACTTGAAATCAGCCTCTGCTTCGGAGGGCTCCACCGCGAGCAGCCCGTCGGCACCGATGCCACGATGCCGATCGCAAAGAGCGGCGATTTGCTCCTTACTCAGGTTGTATTCGAGTCCGCGATTGTCGATGACAACGAAGTCGTTGCCCGCGCCGTTCATCTTGGTGAAAGGAATTTGCATGCTGGGAATCTGGTAGGAACGACCGTCCCTGTCCAATCGCAAGTGAACAGGATGACGGTCGTTAAAGTCAGCAAAATTGAGGCAACTCGAGAACCCACCTTAAGCCTTCGGTGCAACAGCCGCTTCGTGCTTGGCCTCTTCCAGCTCAAGGGTATAGCGGTCCTTCGGAATGACGCGGCGCATCCGGCGGACAGTTCCCGCCCAGTCACCGAGTAGCTCGTTGGCACGCTCTGAGCCTGTCAGGGCAGCGTGTTGTTCGATCAGTTCCCGCACTTCAGCGATGTCCTTCTCACGTTCGAGAGAAAGAGCGACGACCATCTCAGGATTCAGGCGTGATTGGAATTGGCCGTCGATATCAAGGACGTAGGCGACACCCCCGGACATACCAGCACCGAAGTTCTTTCCGGTGAGGCCGAGAATGAGGACCAGACCGTTGGTCATGTATTCGCAACCGTGGTCACCAACGCCTTCGCAAACCGCCGTCGCGCCTGAGTTCCGCACGCAGAAGCGTTCTCCGGCGCGGCCATTGGCGAAGAGCTCGCCACCTGTCGCTCCGTAAAGAACGGTATTACCGATGATCGAATTGGCTGAAGGCTCGAAGGCTTCGGACATTTCTTCCGGCGGATGAACGACAATCGTTCCTCCTGCCATTCCCTTGCCGACATAGTCATTCCCTTCTCCAATCAAGGTGAGGGTGATCCCTCCCGCCAGGAAGGTGCCGAACGATTGACCGGCTGACCCGTTGAAGGTCAGTTTGATCGAATTCTTTGGCAGGCCGTGGTCACCGTGAACCTCGGCCACTCGGCCGGAAAGTCGGGTGCCAATATTCCGGTCGGTGTTCACCACCTTGTAGCTTTGCTCGTAAGGAGCCACATCCATCAATTTGGCTGCGGGATTCTCTCCCTCGGCGGCACCAGTGTGAGACCGCAAATCGTCGAGAATCTGGAGGTCGAGCGCGGGTTTGATGTGGAAGCCGTCGTTGCTCGGATGGGTGCAGAAGCGGGAGCCCTGTGTGGGCACGCTTTCCTTGAGAACGGTGGACAGGTTGATGGTGGCAGCCTTCGGGTGATCCGGTACTTCGCGCTGACGTAGGAAGGTGGTCTTGCCGACCAGATCCTCGAACTTGGTCATACCGAGGCTCGCCATGATTTCCCGAGCTTCCTCGGCGACGCCCATCATGAAGTTGACCACCATGTCGGGGTTCCCCTTGAACTTGGCCCGCCACTTCGGATCGGTGGTCGCGACTCCTACCGGACAATTGTTCAAGTGGCACTTGCGGACATAGACGCAGCCCATCGCAATCATGGCAATGGTGCCGAAGTTGAACTGCTCGGCTCCCAAAAGAGCGGCAATGACGACATCCCGGCCATTGCGCAGACCACCATCGGTCCGGAGCACAACGCGTTCGCGCAAATTATTGAGCACGAGCGCCTGCTGGGCCTCTGCAACTCCGAGCTCCCAGGGGAGGCCGGCGTGCTTGGTTGAGGAGAGAGGAGAAGCGGCTGTTCCGCCGTCGTGGCCTGAGACGAGAATGTTGTCTGCGCAGGCCTTGGCAACGCCCGCAGCAATGGTGCCGACACCGGCTTCCGCTACCAGCTTAACGGTGACCCGGGCTCGTGGGTTGACCTCCTTGAGGTCGTGAATGAGCTGGGCCAAATCCTCAATACTGTAGATATCATGGTGCGGAGGAGGCGAGATCAGCTGGACGCCGGGCTGGGTATTGCGGAGACGGGCAATGAGGGCATTGACCTTGTGTCCCGGAAGCTGGCCGCCTTCACCGGGCTTGGCTCCTTGGGCCATTTTGATCTCCAGTTCGTCTGCATTGACGAGATAGTGGGCGCTGACGCCGAATCGGCCTGAGGCCACCTGCTTGATCGCCGAGCGTGCGAGGTCGCCATTCGGGTAAGGCTGGAAGCGACGCTTGTCTTCGCCGCCCTCTCCCGAGTCCGACTTGCCGCCCAAGCGGTTCATGGCGATTGCGAGGGTCTCGTGAGCCTCCGGGGAAAGTGCTCCCAGAGACATCGCCGCCGTGGTGAAGCGTTTGACGATTTCCGTGGCGGGCTCCACTTCCTCAAGGGATACCGGATTGGCTCCGTCCTTATTGAACTCGAGCAAATCCTTGATGGTGATCGGATTGTTGTCGAGGGTGGCCTTGACGTAGTCCTCGTAGTCTTCGGCTTTGCCGGTCTTGACGTAGGAATGGAGGTTCTTGACCACCTCAGTCGGTAGCGCGTGCCGTTCACCTGTCTTCCGGTAACGGTTGTAGCCGGGGTCGCCGAGGTCGAGAGGGTCGCCGGGAGCTGACTCATAAGCCGCGCGATGCCGGGTGAGGGTCTCGTGCGCAATCTCCGAGAAGCCCACTCCGCCGAGGCGGGAAACGGTTCCGGTGAAGCAGATATCGATGACTTCCTCGCCGACTCCGAGAGCTTCGAAGATTTGGGCTCCCTGGTAGGAATTGAGGACGGAGATTCCCATCTTCGACATGATCTTCAGAAGACCCTTCTCAAGCGCCTTCCGGTAGTTTGCCATGGCCTTCTCCGGAGTGAGGTCCTCGGGGAAGCCGTGTTTCTTGGCTAACTTGGGATCATTGGCGATGCCGCGCACCGTCGCGTAGCCCAAGTAGGGACAGACTGCAGTGGCACCATAGCCAAAGAGGCAGGCGATTTGGTGAGTGTCACGAGCTTCTCCGGTCTCCACGACGAGCGAGGTGCGGAGTCGCTTGCGGGTCTTAGTCAGGTGGTGATGGATGGCGCCGGTCGCCATCATGGACGGGATCGGCGCGCGATCCTTACCCACCTTCCGGTCGGAGAGAATCAGGATTTCAACCCCGTCATCCACCGCTTGCTCGGCCATCTGCATGAGGTTCTCCACAGCGTTACGCAGGGTGAAGGCTCCAGCATCGGCTGGGAAGGTGGTATCCAGAACTTTGGACTTGAAGCCGTGTGAGGTTCGGTCCGCGATGTAGGCGACTTCTTGTTCAAAGATGATAGCAGAGCCCAGTTGCAGGATGCGGGCGTGCTCGGGGCTCTCGCTCAGGAGGTTACGCTCTGCTCCAAGGCCGGCACCGAGGGTCATGACGGCCCACTCCCGGATGGGGTCGATGGGGGGATTTGTGACCTGGGCGAAGAGTTGCTTGAAGTACGTGAAGAGAAGGCGCGGATAACGGCTCAGCGGCGCGAGAGGAATATCGTCACCCATTGAGAAGACCGCTTCCTGGGCGCCCTTCATCATTGGAGGGAAGACCATATCGAGGTCTTCGGCGGTGACCCCATGGGTCACCTGCAACTGGGAAAGCTCGATGGGCTCGAATTCCTGTGAAGGCGGCTGTGATTCGTGGGAGACGAACTTTCTCAGCTCAACGCGGTTCTCATCTGTCCACTTTGCATAAGGCTGCCGCGAGGCGAGCTCATTTTTAATGTCGCGGTCGGAGATGAGTTCACCAGTCTTCGTATTGGCAGAAAGCATCTGTCCCGGACCGAGTCGACCGCGACGGGAGATTTGCTCGTTGGGGAGGATGATGGTGCCGGATTCAGAGCCGATGATGAGCAGGCCATCATGGGTGAGAGTGTAGCGCGACGGGCGGAGGCCGTTTCGGTCGAGCGAAGCACAGACTTTGGTGCCGTCGGTGTAAACCAAGCCGGCGGGACCATCCCAAGGCTCGGAGAACGAGCGATGATAGTGGAAGAAGTTGCGCACCTCCTCCGAGATTTCCTGATCATGGCGGAAGGCTGGGGGAACCAGCATGCACATGGCGTGCTCAAGCGACCGTCCGGAGAGCACCAGGATCTCCAAAGCGTGATCCAGCGAGGAGGAATCCGACTCCTTACCGCTCATCACATCCTTGAGGAGGTGGATATCATCTCCCCAAAGCTCGCTTTCGAAAAACTCCTCACGAGAGGCCCACCAATTACGATTGCCTCGCACCGTGTTGATTTCGCCGTTGTGGCACATCATCCGGAAGGGTTGTCCCAAGGGCCAGGCAGGGAAAGTGTTGGTCGAGAACCGCTGGTGGAAAAGGGAGAGCGCGACCTCAAAATCCGAATCCTGCAGGTCATTGTAAAAAGCCCGGAGGGTGGCGGGCATGGCGAGGCCCTTGTAGGAAATCAGTCGCGAGGAAAGCGTGGGGATGTAGAAATTCGCGACCTCCTTGAACTGCTTCTCGATGGTCCGGCGGACGAGGTAGAGCTGCCGCTCGAAGTGGTCCTCGTCCCAGCCCTCGGGCTTGGCGAGGAGAAGGTGGCGGATGATCGGCTGCGTCTTTTGGGCAAGCTCGCCAAGTTCGTCAGGATTGACGGGCACTTCGCGCCAGCCGAGGAAGGTGATGCCACGTTGGGTCGCGATGGATTCTGCAGCCGATTGGATTTGGGAGGCTCCGGCTGCATCGTTGGAAGGAAGAAAAAAGACTCCTACCGCGAGGTCGTCGATATTCGCCAACGAAAGGCCTAGCTTGGGCAGCTCGCGAGCAAACAGCTTGCGGGGGATCTGGGTGAGAATGCCTGAACCGTCTCCGGTCTTCCCGTCCGCGTCGATCGCACCCCGGTGCGTCATGCAGCATACGGAGGCGATGGAATGGTCGATGATCTCGTAAGACTTTTCTCCGGTCAGCCTGACGATGGCCCCCATGCCGCAATTATCCTTCTCATTGGCAAAGGAATGAAGCGTTCCAGTGGTGTCAGGTGTGTAATCGGGATGATAAAAGGACATGTGTGGGTCGGTTTTTTAACGTTTTTTGGAGAAATTTTCCGGTGGGGGCTCGGCAAGTTAGGTGACAGCAGGGAGTCTGCCAAGAATTTCGTTCGTGCTCTTGGGCCCCACTGCTTTGCGCACTTCTATCGCCGGAAAAGGCGGCGAAATCAACCTCGTCGATTCGTTTGAGGTCAAACGGAATCATTTTGTCAGAGATGTATAAAGAAGGCGGTTTTGAGATAATGTGATGGCGCTATCTGAGGTGTGCTTACTAGGAATCGTCGGAGCGAGCCGCTTGATGAGAAGGCTAGGGAGGGGGCCATCGGTGGCGCTTCGAGAGGATGGCATCACTTGGGGCCAACAAGGTCTATCGGTTGGAGAGCTTGTTCCGGAGAGAAGATGATGTAGGAGGATTATCTTTTCTTGTTATGGCATATTGATTGCTCTAATTGTCATTTTTAACTTGTGAACTAGGATGAGAGCAATAACTGAAAAATTAGGCTTATTTGGCCTACCAAACTATCTTGGTCTTCTGTTGGTGTCCGTGTTACCCGGGGTTGCGGTGGAGATTCCCTATGTGGAGGACTTTGAAGACGAGCTAGCCGACGAGTTCGTCGTCGGCGGGGGGCTCAACAACGGGCAAGCTACAGGTGAAGCCGAGTGGTCGGTGGTCGATAACGGGCAAGGAGGTTTTGCCTATCAATTGGACCACTGGGTCATGAGTCCGGAGGGAACAACGAACAACGCGGCCATTCAGAATTTTGTCCGGCTCCCGGTCACGAATTTGGCTGGCAATGACTTTAAGATCTCAGTCGAGGCGCGCGTTATCGAGGAAGCGTCACTGAATGCGTTCATCGGACTCTTTGCGATGAATACTGAGGGGATGAACGCCATTGCGAGAAGTTCTTATAATATGCGCTTCTTCATCGCTGGTCACAATAGTGGTCGGATCCGCCTTGACCGAAGCGGGACTCAAGACACGAACCTTTACAATACCGAGCCTAATTTGGTGATTGATACCGAGACCACTTACACGCTTACCCTGTCAGGAACCTATGATGTTAATGGAGCCCTCACCATTGAGGCTGCGGCGACGGATGGAACTTCAACCGTCACCTCAACCCGGGTCGATCCAGAGCCTTTGGTTGAGCCTTGGTTTGGTCTGCTGGGGCAGATGAATGTGGTGAGTTCGACAGAGCCTGAAGCGCAGATCGTTCACTTTGATAACCTGACTTTCGAGCCAATTGTGACGGAAGAGGTTCTACCGCTCTCCATCGTTGCGGAGGGGGAGGGTTTTCAGCTGAGCTGGCCAAGCCAGCCCGGGATGCTGTATGCGGTGAGAAGTTCTGCCGCCCTGAGCAGCGAAGTCACCGAGTGGACGCTTGTGGAAGAGGATCTGGCCGCAGCGGAGACCGGATTCAACACTTACTCAATTGCGGAGACGGATGAGGCACGGTTTTTTGTGGTGGAGGAGTATGCCATGCCGCCAGTGGTGCTTTTAGAAGAAGGCTTCGAGGGAGCCGACGGGAGCCTGCCTTCGGGATGGACTACCGGAGCCAATGAGGGTGACGGGATGGCAACGGCGTGGGAAGTCGGCTCACCGATCGTCACCGGACCGGAGGACGCCTTCGGTGGCAGTCATTGCATCGGGACGAACTTGTCTGGAGATTACGGGCTTCACACCGATATCTGGCTTCGAACGCCCGAGATTGATCTCACCGGGGTTTCCGAGGCAAGCTTGGTGTTCCAGCAGTTCAGAGACATCGAAGAGGAATGGGATTGGGGGGCAATCCGCGTCCTTCGGGCGTCTGACGGAACGCCTCTTGGCGACGAGCTGGTCTCCGCGGTGGATGGGACAGGGACCGAATGGGAGGAGCGAACCTATGAGTTCCCTCCGGAGGCGATGGGAGAAGCTGTGAAAGTCGAGTTCCAATTCAAGAGTGACCATCTGGGCAATGAGGCGGGCTGGTATCTTGACGATGTCATGATCACGGTCCCCGCAGGCTAGCCGGAGGTCATCGCGCGATTGGTCCGCTCAATCTCCTCCACATCCGCCACCGCAACCCGAACCACAGCCGGAGTCGTGACCGCCATCCGATGACGAGGTTTCGTCATCGCTTGATGAAAGGAAGCCTCCGTGACCCGTGGCGCTTCCGCATCCGTTGCCCGACTGTGAACGGTTCGACCGTTTCGATCGCCTTGAGGAGCTGGGTAGGAGGGCGAAGATGGACAATGCGAGGATGATAAGAATGCCAAAGAATATACCAAAGGCGGCCCCATCCGAGCAGCTGGCCAGAGCAAGTGATGCCGCAGTCGCTCCTCCCATGAGGTAGAGCGTCCGCTTTCTGATCACAAAGTTCTCGGACTCATCAATCCGGCGGTATTTTCGCTCGAATCGGACGGATGCGGGAGGCCAGATGTCCACGGGAGGCTCCTCGCCAAAATGCTCGCGGTAGCTATCCAAGGTCCGCGCATACCAGTCATGGAATTTTGAGCTTTCCTCACGGCCGCCCTTGGTGGGGCCGTGATGAATCGGTCGCCCGAGCGTCTGGGTGCAGAGTTCGTCCCAATAGGAGCGGGTGTAGACGAGGTGGAGATGCCAGGCTTGGTCGACCTCATCTGATGGGGTGACGGGGTGGCCGGATGCACAGGCGAGGTAGAGGAAGCGACGATATTCCTCAACGACCCGGCAAGCAAAAGGGTGATCCCAGCTATTCTCGCGGGCCAAGCGATGGCTGAAGCGGAGTCGCGAGTTGTCCTCATCGAACTGGAAGCTTTGGAGTCTTTCCCAGAGTGCGGCATTCATGTTGAGGTGATGAGAAGCTCTTACCGTCAATCTGGCGATGAGATTTTTGCGATTGCTTAGGAGTCGCGGACTTGTCGGCGAAGGTTTGGACCACAAAAAAAACCAGCCCGGTGAGGGGCTGGTTTCTTTCAAATGGTTGTCTTGGAACCGAGCTTATTTGCCGGCGCGCTTGGCTTCCTCGCGCTCCTTGGCCTTGGTGATCACATCGTCGGAGATGTTTTTCGGGCAAGGGGCGTAGTGGCTGAACTCCATGGAGAACTGGCCACGACCGGAGGTCATGGTGCGGAGGTCGCCGATGTATCCGAACATCTCGGAGAGAGGAGCATCAGCCTTGACGCGAACACCGGTAGGCGTTGGGTCCTGGGTCTTGATCATGCCACGGCGACGGTTGAGGTCACCAATCACGTCACCAACGTGGTCTTCGGGAGTGAAGACGTCGAGCTTCATGACAGGCTCAAGGATCTGAGGACCAGCCTTGGGCATGGTCTGGCGGTAGGCCGCCTTGGCAGCAATTTCGAAGGCAACTGCCGAGGAGTCAACGGCGTGGAAGGCTCCGTCAGTGAGGGTGACCTTAAGGTCGGTGATGGGGTAGCCAGCAAGAGGTCCCTTATCGACGGAGAGCTTGAAGCCTTTCTCAACAGCGGGCCAGAATTCCTTGGGAACATTACCACCAACAACGGTGGACTCGAACTCAAAGCCGGTTCCAGCTTCGCCAGGCTCGATGGTGTAGTCGATCTTCGCGTACTGACCCGAACCACCGGACTGCTTCTTGTGAGTGTAGCTGTCGGTGGTGACCTTGGTGATGGACTCGCGGTAGGCCACCTGAGGGGCTCCTACGACAACGTCCACTTTGTGGGTCCGCTTGAGGATATCGACCTTAATGTCAAGGTGAAGCTCACCCATTCCCTTAAGGATGGTTTCGCCGGTTTCTTCGTCGGTTTCAACGCGGAAGGAAGGATCCTCCTTCACCATTTTGCCGATGGCGATACCAAGCTTCTCGGCCTGACCTTTCTCGGCAGGCTCGACCGCGATGGAGATCACGGGGTCTGGGAAGACCATGGGCTCGAGGGTGGCTGGATTGTCCTTGTCGGCCAAGGTGTGACCGGTCTGGACGTTCTTGAGGCCAACGAAGGCGACAATGTCACCGGCTTGGCAGCCATCCCGTTCCTCGCGTGTGTCAGCGTGCATCTCGACGATGCGGCCGATACGCTCGTTCTTGCCGGTGAAGGTGTTGACCACGGTGTCGCCCTTGTTGAGCTTGCCGGAGTAGACACGAACGAAAGTGAGGGCACCGAACTGGTCGTCCATGATTTTGAACGCGAGGGCTCGGAAAGGTCTCTCGGAATCAACAATTGCGAGTTCACCGGTCTCATTACCTTCCATGTCGACCTCAGGCTGAGGATTGACTTCGGTTGGAGAAGGAAGGTACTCGACCACGCCGTCGAGAACGAGCTGGACGCCCTTGTTCTTGAAAGAAGAGCCACAGTAGGTAGGGAAGAAATCAAGGTTGATGGTGCCCTTGCGGATGCACTTCTTGAGGTCCTCGAGGGAAGGCTCGTTGCCTTCAAGGTAGGCTTCCATGAGGTCGTCGTCTTGCTCAACAGCGGTCTCGACGAGCTCGGCGCGATATTGCTCGGCCTTTTCCTGCATGTCGGCAGGGATGTCGGTGATTTCGTAATTCTCGGGGAGGCCGGAGTCGTCCCAGATCCAAGCCTTCATGTTGAGGAGGTCAACAACACCGGTGAAATCATCCTCGGTGCCGATAGGAAGGACCATGACGAGGGGCTTGGCGGCGAGCACGTTCTTCACCTGATCAACAACGCGATAGAAGTCGGCGCCGAGGCGGTCGAGCTTGTTGACGTAGATGAGACGGGCAACCTTGGATTCGTTGGCGTAGCGCCAGTTGGTTTCGGACTGGGGCTCAACACCGCCGGATCCACAGAAGACGCCAACACCACCATCGAGAACCTTCAACGAACGGTAAACTTCGATGGTGAAGTCAACGTGGCCCGGAGTATCGATGATGTTGAAACGGTGGTTATCCCACTGTTTGTCGGAACCTGGCCAGAAACAGGTGGTCGCCGCGGACTGAATCGTGATGCCGCGCTCAGCTTCCTGATCCATAAAGTCCATCGTGGAAGCACCATCGTGAACTTCGCCAAGTTTGTGAATGCGGCCAGTCAGCTTGAGGATACGTTCAGTCGTGGTCGTCTTGCCCGCATCAACGTGAGCGAAGATACCAATGTTCCGGTAAAGTGAGAGATCTGTGGCCATGTTTATTTTTGTTTCGCGCGGCTCTTTGGCGGAGGAAAAGGCATTTGTCGAGGACTGAGGGCAGTTTTTTTTGACTGCGCGGACATGAAAAAGGGAGTCCCGCCCGGAACTCCCGCTTAGAAGGATGGGTGATTTCCTGCGAAATCAGGACTTTTGCTCAAGAAGTTGCTCGAGGGTGGCTTCGATTTTTTCAAGTCGCTCCATGACCTCTTCGCATTCCTCGCAGTCAGTAACCGATTTTGCCTTGGTGGTCTTGCAGCTGCATTCACCATCGGCACACTTCGAGCCTTCTTTGACGCAGCAGGTTTCGGTTGTCATCTCAGAGCAAGACTCACAGGTGCAAGAGTCTGGCGATTCTTTTTCCTGAGGCGGATTGGCTTCGCTTGCGGCCGTTTTGGCCCCACCGAGAGCGGCGAAGCGTGAGGATGCCGCACCATCGAGGCAGCAGGGAGCGACTGCGGCTTTCGTGCTCTTGACGGATTCAGCCATGCCGGCCGTCTTCTCGTTGGACTTCTTCTCGTTGGCTGTGCCTTTTGCTTTGGTGGGAGTGGCCTTCGGCGCGTCATTCTTGGCTTTCGCTTTCTCGTCCTTTTTCTGGGCCTTCTTTGGCTTGGGTTCAGCAGGCTTCTGCTTTTCTTCGGATTGATCTTGGCTCGGCTTTTTTGCCTCCTTTGGCGCTTTCTTTGGAGCGGGCTGGCTTTTCACCTTGGGCTTCTTAGCCTTTTGATCCGTCTTGTCCGCCTTGGGTTTTGATTCTGTTTTTTGGCGCGCCGCAAGCGGTTGTTCCTTGGTTTGGCTTGTCTTTTTTTCCGAAAGCATTGCCCCGACGGCCGCTCCAACAGCAGCTCCCGTTTGGGCTGTTTTCTGAGCTGACTCTTCCGACCTTTTAGGAGGTTTACTGGCAGGCGCTTTGGCAATCGCTTTTTTAGCGGGCTTGGCTTCGCCAGTGCGAACTTGGACAGGCTTGGAAGCCGCGGTGGGTTTCTTTGCCAGTTTCTCCTTATCTGGAGCTGGTTTCTCGGCTTGTCTCTGGTCTTTTTCCTCGTCCTCCATCATGGCGGTGACGTGGCGGCGGAGTGATTCTGCCTGCCGTTTGGCACCACCTTCTTCCAAGTGGTCGGCAGCACGGAGCAGGTGCTCGAGCTGGGTGAGGGGGGCATCAGGATGAGGATGGGCCTGGAGGGTGCCGAAGCTCAGGCCAACGAGGGCGACAAGGGAGGGGAGTGTTTTCATCATTCTGTTTCGCAAAATGCTTTTCTAAAGATCACAAGAACGGCGGTTTTTCAAGGGAATCCGGGCCCGGTGGGGGAATTCATCCCGTCCTCTTCGAGAAGCTGACGGGCCCTGCAGCGGGCATCAGGATAGAATTCCATGAAGAGCCGCCGGAACTCATCGAACGAGGCGAGGAGGTCCGGCACGGCAAAGGCTAGGGGAGCCAGCCGGGGGGAACGATAAGAGACCCTCTCCAAGGTTTTTTCCAATCCTTCAGGAGTGGCGTAGGAGGCGAGCCAATTTTCGCCCTTGAAGCGGGGCATCAGGGGGCCCAAGTGGTCGCCAAGCCAATTGGGATGACGGTCGAAGACCTCGTGGATTTCCTCGATGAAGGCAGGGACTGTGCCGGGGTGGAACTTTGCCCAGTGAAGGGCGAGAAAGTGGTCGAAAAAGATGTCGACGAGGATGCCGCCAAAACGGCGCCGTTCCGGCTTGAGCAGTTGGCGGGCTGCGACGAAAGCCGGATGGCTATCGGTGAAGGCATCGAGGTGCCGGTGCATGATGATGCCCTTGACGACCTCCGGGGGGAAGCGAAGGGCGAGGTGGGCGGCGGTTCCCTTCTCGAAGTCGCCCAGCAGGTTACCGATCCGGGAAGCGTCCTCGGGACCAGCGAGGGCGAGGTGGGCGAGAAAGTTCATCGTTTTTTTTTGAGTCAGCCCCGTCGCTTTGCGCTTAGGCTGGGGGAGCAATGATTGTCTGGCACAACGGTGAATGGAAGGAGGAAGACGAGGCGTGTCTCCGTATCGATGGCGGGTTTCTGCGGGGAGAGGGCGTTTTCGAGACGATGCTCGGCCTGCAGGGGCGGGTCTTTGCCAAGCAGGCTCATTGGGAGCGCTTGGCGCGAGGGCTCGAGTGTTTCGGGCTGGAGGGTATCGATGAGCAATCATTCAAGTGTCTCAGTGAGGAGGTTCTTGAGCGGAACCGCTTCTTGCCGGATGAGAGAGTGAGGGTGCGGGTCACGGTCAGCGAGGGCCATGTCCTTATCAGTGCGGTGCCGGAGGTGATTCATTGGGAGCCTCTCACGCTTGCTACGGCCCCCTATGTCCGCAATGAGCGGAGTGCGTTGGTCGGGCTGAAAGCGATCTCTTACGCGGAAAACAGCCTGGCTCTTCGCTGGGGTCGGAGCCAAGGTGCTCACGAGGTCCTCTTTGCAAACACCCGAGGGCATTGGTGCGAAGGGTCTTGGAGCAATATTTTCGCAGTGAAGGAGGGGCGGGTCTTCACTCCACCCTTGGGCAGTGGATGTCTGCCCGGCGTGACGCGGAGCCTCGTCATAGATCTCGCCCGAGACCAGGGGGTGGAGACGTGCGAGGAAGAAAAGGAGCCTGCTTGGCTCCAGGCAGTCGACGAGATTTTTTTAACGAGCAGCCTGCGCGGGGTGGTCCCGGTTGGTCGATTCGATGAAACGCTGTTTCCAACCGGGCCCCTCACCCAAATGCTAGCCGTGGAGTTGCAACGGCTGGAGAGACAAGGAGTCGACTGACTCAGAGGACCCTCTGTTTGTAGTGTTTCCGGTATTTCAGCGGGGAAATGCTCATGATGGCGGTGAAGGCGCGGGTGAACGACGAGTGCTCGGCAAACCCGAGTGTGTCGGAGATCTCCCGAATCGTCTTGTCGGTGGCAATAAGTTGTTCGCACGCGGCGGCGACTTTGGCTTGCAGCACAAACCGTTTTGGCGTGACGCCGAATTGCTTGCGGAAGCGTCTCTCCAAGGTCGAGACGGACATTCTGGCGCGGCTAGCCAAGTCCTCGACGCCCAACTGCTTCTCGATATTGTCGTAGATGTAATCGACGAGCTGCGTTGTCTCACGCTGATGGAAGGGCAGTGGTTGGCCCTCTTCACGGTGGAGGGGACGACAAATGCCTGCGGTGCCGATGATCATGCCATTGTCAGCAGTCAGGGGAATCTTGGACGTAGCACGCCACTCGACATTACCCGAGCAGCGGGTGACGAGTTCCATTTTCTTCGGCAAGGACTTGCCCGAGCTGACCACCCGGCGGTCGTCTTCAATATAGATGGAAGCCAATTCCCGGGCAAAGTAGTCAAGGTCCGTCCGGCCTTGTAGCTCGTCGAGACCCAAGCCAATCACGTTCTCGTAGGTCTTGTTGACGTAAATGAATTTGGATTCGTGGTCTTTGAGCCAAAATAGGACATCCGGCAAATGATCAAACAGTTCCAGCGCGACCTGGCCGGGTGCCAGCTGACTGACAAAATCATCCCGTTTGCTTATTTCGCGGCTGTTTGCTGCCGATGCCGCAGTGGCGATTGAATTCATGGTTTTTCGTTTGATTTTGTGGCGGTGGAATCTTTTCGGGAATAACTACGTGGGAATTGTCGTATTTTGCCAAATCCCTTCCGGTTTTAACCGATTCTTGCTGACTTTGGTCTAAATTCTTTTCTCGCAGACACACAGGTGCTAGCGACTCCATCCCGTATTTAGAGAAACTTATGAGCGATTTCTTCCCGAATATTCCCAAAATTAAATACGAAGGCCCCGATTCTGACAATCCTTTTGCCTTCAAGCACTACAATCCGGATGAAGTTGTGGCCGGTAAAAGCATGCGCGATCATCTCCGCTTTGCCGCGCCCTATTGGCATGTCATGAGGAACCCTCTCGGCGATCCCTTTGGCGAAGGAACCGCACTCACGCCATGGGATGATGGGTCCGACTCATTGGACAATGCGCTTGCCCGCGTTCCCGTTTTCTTCGAGTTCCTCGAGAAGATTGATATCGACCTCTACTGCTTCCACGACCGGGACATCTCGCCGGAAGGTAAAAGCTTGGGGGAGACCCATGAGATGTTCGGTCGGGTCGTTGAAGAATTTGAGAAATTCCAAAAGGAAACCGGCAAGGGCTTGCTTTGGGGCACAGCCTGCCTCTTCGGCCACCCTCGCTATGCTCACGGGGCTGCGACCTCGCCCAGCGCTGACGTCTATGCCTACGCGGCGAGTCAGGTGAAGCATGCCTTGGAAGCCACCCATCGCTTGGGCGGCACGGGCTACGTCTTCTGGGGGGGACGTGAAGGCTACGGCGCACTCATCAACACCGACATGAAGCGGGAGCTGGATCATCTGGCCCGGTTCCTCCATCTGGCGGTCGATCACGCCAAGAAGATCGGGTTCGAAGGGCAATTCTTTATCGAGCCCAAGCCGCGCGAACCGACAACCCATCAATACGATAGCGATGCCGCCGCTTGCCTCAATTTCCTCCGTCAATATGATCTGCTCGACCATTTCCAGCTGAACATTGAGACCAATCACGCGACCTTGGCTGGCCATACCATGCAGCATGAGCTGCAAACCGCGATTGCGGCCGGCGCGCTTGGTTCCATCGATGCCAACCGGGGTGACGAGTTGCTGGGCTGGGATACGGATCAGTTCCCGACCAATATCTACGAGACGACCTCGGTGATGATTGAGGTGCTCCGGATGGGCGGATTCACCAAAGGTGGTCTCAATTTCGATGCCAAGCGTCGCCGGGAATCCCACGAGCCGGAAGATTTGTTCCATGCTCACATCGGCGGAATGGACGCTTTCGCGAGAGGGCTTAAGATTGCGGCCAAAATCATTGAAGACGGAAAGTTCGCTTCCTTCATCAAGGAACGCTACGCGAGCTTCGACTCAGGAATTGGAGCGCAAGTGGAGACCGGCGAAGTCAGCCTCGACTCGCTCGATGCGCATGCTCTGTCGATCGAGGCTCCAAGCTTGCGGAGTGGACGTCAGGAGTATCTTGAGAATCTCCTCAACAGCTATCTTTAAAGGCTAAGATACCGGTGAAGGGAGGGCGATCCTCCCTCATTGAATTGGTTCGCTTAAGGTCGAAATGCTGCTCGCGGCATGGCGCAGGAACCGAGAAAATAAAAATGCCGTGCACTTCAAAAGAAGGGGCGCGAGAGCTTTGGTGGAAAAACCCATGAAACCACTTCCAGCTCTCGCGCCTTATCAAGCAACACGGCATCTAGGATAGAGCATTGCCCGTGCCAATTAAACGAAGCGAGCGCCGTATTTTTCCGATAAAAAGTCATCGGAAAGAAAGTCTCTTCCTAATGTGCTGATAGATAACGATTTATAACCCTAAGAAAAATGAAAAATTCGCTAGGTTTGGATGCCTCGACCCAAAGCCTCTCGGCTGTCTTGGTCGATTGGACTGATGGAGAGGTGTTAGGAAGCTGGTCGGTCAACTTCGGTGCCGACCTCCCTCGATACAATCACCCCTCGGGATTTCTCCCGGGAGGAGAAGCGGGGGAGGTTCATGCCAACCCCCTCCTTTGGTTGGATGCTCTCAATCTCCTTCTCGACCGCATGAAGGAGGAGGGCGTCGATTTCTCCTCAATCGCCTCTGTCTCCGGCTCTGGTCAGCAGCATGGCAGCGTTTATCTTTCGGGTGATTTCGGGCAGGTCTTATCTTCTCTCGACGAGACTGCGCCATTGGCAGGGCAGATCGGTGCTTGTCTCACTCGCGAGACCTCGCCGATCTGGATGGATACGTCAACCGGGCCGGAGTGCCGCGAAATCACGGATGCGTTGGGAGGTGCGGACGAGGTGCGGAAGCGCTCGGGTTCGGAGGCGATTGAGCGCTTCACGGGGCCGCAGATTCGTCGATTTTATAAGACTCAGCCAAAAGCTTACGCGGAGACGGCTTCCATCCATCTGGTCAGCTCCTTCCTCGCCAGTGTCCTCAGCGGTCGTCCGGCTGCCATTGATTATGGCGACGGTGCGGGGATGAACTTGATGAACCTGGCTGCGGGGGAGTGGGATGACGCTCTCCTAACTGCCACGGCCCCCGACCTGCGGGCGAAGCTGCCTGAGGTGGAGCCTTCTGCGAGCGTGGCCGGCGATATCTCACCGTATTTCGTTAAGCGCTATGGGTTTTCCCCGAAATGTCAGAGCCTCCTGTGGTCGGGCGACAATCCGTGCAGCTTGGTAGGGATGGGTGCCTCGAGGGCTGGCAAGATGGTGATCAGCCTGGGAACCAGCGATACCTTGTTCGCGGCCATGGATGAGCCGCTCACTGACCCGCGCGGCTTCGGCCATGCCTTTGGTAATCCGATGGGTGGCTTCATGAGTCTCATCTGTTTCCGCAATGGCTCTCTTGCTCGTGAGGCGATCAAGGATGAGTATGGCCTGAGCTGGAATGACTTTGGAGTCGACGGGCTATCGCGCACGCCGGTGGGGAATGACGGTCGGGTGATCATCCCCTTCGTTGGGAATGAGATCACTCCGCGGGTTGACTCGACTTCGGCTCAGGCTCCCGGATGGAAGCCGACTGCTGAGGAATGGGCCAGGGGCATCGTGGAAGGCCAGTTTCTCAACATGAAACTCCATTCCCGTTGGTTGGGATTGGATAGTGAGGGGGAGATCCTCCTCACTGGAGGAGCTTCCGAGAATGATGGCATTGCCCAAGTGGTGGCCGATGTCTTTGGCAAGCCGGTCCGGCGGCTAGCGGTCTCTGGCTCGGCCGGCTTGGGGGCAGCCATTCGAGCCGCCGTGGCCACGGGCGCCGATCTCGCCTTTCTTGAAGACAAATTATCCGCGCCCGCCGATGGGCGCGACCTCGCCCCGGTATCGGAACACGTCTCAATCTATCAAGACTTGGAAAAAACGTTTGCCGAGGCCCTCAGTGACCGCTTCAACATTAGCTAAACCTAAAACAACACCATTATGCCAAGACCCGTTACCTTGTTCACCGGCCAGTGGGCCGATCTGCCAATTGCCGAACTCCTGCCGAAAGTCCGCGATATGGGCTATGATGGCGTCGAGCTGGCCTGCTGGGGAGACCACTTCGATGTGCAGAAGGCTCTGAATGAAGACGGCTATGTGGAAGGTCTCTGGGAGCTGCTGAAGAAAAATGAGCTGGCTTGCTACGCGGTATCCAATCACCTCGCCGGACAGGCGGTTTGTGACAACATCGACGAGCGTCACAAGGCTATCCTTCCTCCTCATATTTGGGGCGACGGTGATCCGGAAGGCGTCCGCCAGCGGGCGGCGCAGGAGATGATTGATACCGGAAAGGCTTGCCGCAAGTTCATCGACGCGGGTGCTGACTACATGGCGGAGCTGCCAGCGGGAAGCGGACGTGCGGTTGTCAACGGCTTCACGGGTTCCAGCATCTGGCACGCTCTGTATGCCTTCCCTCCGACGAGTCAGGATTATCTCCAGAAAGGCTTTGATGATTTCGCGGCCCGGTGGACACCGATTCTTGATGCTTATGAGGAGGTGAATGTCGACTTCGCGCTTGAGGTGCATCCAACCGAGATCGCCTTTGACTTGGCTTCGGCCGCCCGGGCGCTTGAGGCCGTCAAGGGGCACCGGCGATTTGGTTTCAACTACGATCCGAGCCATCTCGGCTATCAAGGTGTGGACTACGTTCGCTTCATCCGCGAGTTCTCCGACCGCATCTATCACGCGCACATGAAGGACGCGTGGTGGGGCCACGGCGATGGCACGGTGGGTGTTTTCGGCGGTCACACGGACTTCATGGACGCCCGTCGCTATTGGGATTTCCGCAGCGTTGGCCGGGGGGATATTGACTTTGAGGAAATCATCGTCGCTCTCAACGACATCGGGTATCAAGGCCCGCTTTCGGTCGAGTGGGAGGATGGACGCATGGACCGCTTCCACGGAGCCACCGAGAGTTGTGAATTCACGCGGGCGCTCGATTTCCCGCCGAGCAACGTCATCTTCGATTCCGCCTTCGATAAGGAGAATCAATAGGACCGCCTCCGTTTAAAATTTCGTTTCCGGATCACCCGGCGCTGCGATTGTCACGCTACGATTGGCGATTGGTAATTGGCAGCTCCGGGTGGTTTGTTTACGAGAAGCTCGTTTCGACTGGCGCCAGCGCTTGCTGGAGAGTGCGTCGAGTCTAGCTCTCCGGCTGGGGCGGAGGACTGAGTAATTCAGGCCAGGCTCAGGGTCGCAACGCACTCAAGGTGCCGGGTCTGGGGGAAGAGGTCGAAAGGTTGGATTTTCTCCACCCGATAGCCACTCTTGGTGAGGGATTGAAAGTCTCGCATCTGGGTCGCGGGATTGCAGGAGACATAGACCAGGCGCTTGGGGCGGAAATGGTGAAGCTGATTGAGGAAGTCTTCGTTACAGCCTTTTCTCGGCGGGTCGATCACCATGGCTGTTTCTCCGGGTGGGAAGGTGATGTCCTTGAAAATCTCTTCCGCACTGGCAGCCAGGATCGAGACGTTGCCGAGACCGTTGAGTTCCGCATTGCGGCGGGCGAAGTCGGCGGAAGTTTCGGACACTTCGACTCCGGCGACTTGTTCGAATCGTCGCGCGAGAGACAAGGCGAACAGGCCCGAACCACAGTAGGCGTCGACGAGGTGGGAGCAGCCATCCTTTGAAGCCTCCTCCGCGACGTAGTCGACGAAGGATGGTAGGATAAAGGGATTGTTCTGGAAGAAATCGCCGGCGAGGAAGTGGAAGGTGAGGTCATGAACCTTTTCCGAAACCACAGCGCGATGGTTGGTCTCGACGCCGTCCTCATGGGCCCGGAGAAGCAGGGTGGCGCCTTTCTTGTAGGACTTGGCGCGGTCTCGCACCTCCTTGCGGACCCCGGGCAATGCTTCATTGATCGATTCGACTGCGATGGGGCACTGCGGAACATCGATGAGGCGACTCCGGGTGCCATTGGCGAGAAAGCCGATGGGACCGATCTCCCCGTTGCGAGGCTTGGCGAAGTGAGGGGTCAGCTTGGAGCGGTAGTTCCACTCCATCGGCGAGGGGACGGGGGGGAGGACCGTCATCTCAAGCCCGGCCAAATGGCGGGCGAGTTCGGCCACCTGCTGGCGCTTCCACTCCAGCTGCTTGTCATAGGAAAGGTGCTGGTATTGGCAGCCGCCGCATTGACCGAAGAGCGGGCACGATGCCTCCACCCGGTCCGGGGATGGAACGAGCACTTCCAATAGATCGGCGTGCGAGCAATTGGAATCATTCCGATGGATCCGCGCGCGGACTTTTTCACCCGGAAGGGTGAAGGGGACGAAGACGACCCAGCCGCCATCGGTGTCTTCCTCGGAGGTGCTCTCCAGGGTCACTCGACCTAACCCCACACCAAGATTCGTGAGGGAGGTGATTTCGAGCGTGAGCTCGTGATGATAGGGGAAGGGGGTGTCCTTGAACTTCCGTGGCGGGCGCATGGGAGGAAGAACGTAGCGGGCTGGGAGAGGAAAGGGAAGCCCGCTCGAGACAGATTGAGCGACTTGGGCGGAGGCCCCTTCAAGGCTGCTGCTCCTTGAGCAAATAGGCGGGGAGCCATCCTGCCTCGTCCTCACCATTGCGGCACCAATGCCATCCCTCGATCTCGATCTCAGAGTGGACCATCTCACCTTTTTTCACCTTCAGCACCTTGCCGTCGAAGGCTTGCAGAACGGAGAAACGGGAAGGTCCGACGGGCTCGAGATAGGCCTCGGGAACGTAGCCGCTCTGCTCATTGTTCGTCTCGACCCAGATCCAGCCCGGCCAGTCGGAATCCTGGGGGCCGGTGGTGACTTCTTGCCCAACCTTAAGATGGATGGGGTTGCGGTCGTTCTCCTCGTAGTCGGCGTTGGCGATTAGTGCGTTCATCGTATTGGTTAGAAAAGGTTAGAGGCCCATTGGTTGGGATTCGGCTTCCGGGCTCATCATGGTGCTGGGCTCCTCTTCGGGCAAGAGGCTGTAGAGATGAGTGCCGGGAGGGAGGTTGGTGATATCCGAAGTGACGGGAGCCAAGCCCTTCTCAGGGTGATTCATGAAGAGGACAAGGGCGTCGTCACCGTGGGTTGAAACAAAGTCCTCGAAGGTGAAGACGTCGGTAATCTGGGTCTTCTTAATCTGTGCTCCTCGGAGGGCGACCGACTCCAATTCTTCGAAAGTCGGGCTGCCATGGAAGCAGATGCGGGCTCGCTGGAGAGGATCAACGGATTTGTGTTTTGGGCCGCCCACGTCCTTGGGCGCGACCTGCCAGCAATTGGCCCGCCCGAAGAGGTGGGCGAACTCGTGCGCTGCCATGGTGTTGATCTCATCATTTGGCGTGGCGGCGACCAGTTGGCCAACGCCGGTTAGTTCGAGATGCTCTTCGGCAAATTCCGATAGAATATTGGCGCGGATAGCGGGAATTCCCGCCATCTTGGCAGACGAGATTTTTTCATACTTGGTATCAAGAAGGAGGACGGTGTGGCCGTCCTCATGAAGAGCTTTTGCGAGCAAGCGAGTCCAGGCATCGGCTCCGGCGAAGAGTACGCCGGAGGTCGTCTTTGCCGCCACGCCCAGCGCGCGCGCCAGAGGGACTGCCATCAGACCATAGACGAGGACCGTGCCGATGATGGTGAGGAAGATGACGGGCACGAGCTGGTTGGCTTGGTCGACGATGTTCTCAGGCAACTGGCCTTCATGCGCGGCATGGGAGAACTCGAGAGCGAAGATTGAAGCCACTGCGGCGGCTACGATACCCCGGGGAGCCAGGGCGGAGAGGAAGAGCTTCTCCTTGAAGGTGGCGGTCTGAGAGCCAAGGTTCGACAAGAGAACGGAGGCGGGACGGACGATGACCAGAAGAATGGCGAGGAAGATGAGGCCGGGGACGAGGACGGTTTTCAGGGAGTCAAGCTCGATACGGCCGGACAGGAGGATGAAGAGAAGAGAGATGATCAGCACCCGCAAGTGCTCCTTGAATTCCAGGATATTCTTGACCGAGACGCTCTTTTGATTGGCCAGGGCGACGCCGAGGACCGTGACGGTAAGGAGGCCGGATTCCTTTTGAATCACATTGGAGATGGCAAAGGCCGAGCCGACCACGGCGAGCAGGAAGACCGATTCCAGGAAATCGGGGACGAGGTGGTTGCGCAGAAGCCACTCGATGCCTTTGGCGAGGATGCCAGCGAGGACGAAGCCGACAATCAGGCTCAACATGATGGCCTTGAGAAGGTCACTTGCTGCCTCTTGCAAGCTGCTGGAGAGAGCAATTTGGAAGACGAGGACCGCGGCGATGGCTCCAATCGGGTCGACGACGATCCCCTCCCACTTCACAATGGAGGCTATCTTGCGAGTCGGTTTAATTAAGCGGAGCAGGGGACCGACCACGGTAGGACCCGTCACCACAAGGATGGCTCCAGCCATGGCCGCAACTCGCCAGTCCCAATGAAAGACCCACTTGGCGGCGAAGGCGGTAAGGACGCCCGCAATGAGGGGCCCGAGCGTGCAGAGGCGGAGGACCGGGGTGCCGGCCTCCTTGAGTTCACCAAATTTCAGCGTCAGACCGCCCTCGAAGAGGATGATAGCGACGAAGAGACCCGTGATGGCGAGAAGAGTCTCCTCCTCCATGAATTGGTCGATGCGGGTATTCGTCGCGGCAGAGAGGGTGAAGCCAAAGGCGAGGAGAAGAAGAATGGAGGGGAGCTTGAAACGCCAGGCGAGCCATTGAGCGAGAATTCCCAGAGCGAGAACGGCGGCGAGATAGGTGAGCGGAGTCATGTGAGGGAGGGGGCCGCGCAATCTTGGCCAGAATCGGCAAAAACAAAAACGATTAGTTTGGCACCATGCGAGACGGGAAGATCGAGCCCCGCGGCGCAATCCAAAAAGTGCCGCCGGGTTCACCGTCAAAGTACCAGGATCCCTCCAGCTCGTGGCCACTGCGGCTGGCTTCTCCGCGGAGGATGAGCCGACCCTTCAACAGTGAGATTTCACCCTTTTCCCCATCATCGGATAGGTAGCGGGCGCGTTGGGTGATGGTGAATCCGTGATTATCGACCAACCGCATGGAGACATCATTGGCTGCTGCGCCGGGCTGGGACTGCAAGGTGAACCAAAGCGAATAACCACCCTCGGCATTGAATAGGCCATTGCTCGTTGCCGTGCCGGCGAAGAAGAGTGAGCTATTGTCGGAATCGAGCGAGACATCGAACAACCGGGCTGAGCCAGGTTCCGGTGGCGGCATCTCATCGCTGCCGCCGCAGGAGGTGAGGACAGGGACGAGAATCAAAAGAAGGAATGGGAATACGGGGGACAGAATGCGAATCATGAGGTGGGTGAGAGTGATGAGGAAGGTCGGACTTCTGCCATTGCAAGCAGGCCTGCGAGCTTGGCGATGAGTTCGACGCGCAATGCGGAGGCTTTCTTCGAAAGAAAGGTCTGCTGGCGAACATATTCGGTCCGGCCTTCAGGCGTCTCAATTTTCACCGGCTCATAGCCGAACGCTCTCAGGTCATAGGGAGAAGCTTTCATATCCAGCTCTCGCAATTCCAATGCCAAGAGGAAGGTCTTGCGAAGGAGATCAGAGCCAATCCAAGGCATGGCCTTGAAGGCCCATTTGTAGAGATCCATATTGGCATGGATGCAGCCCGGTTGCTCGTGTTGATCGCGGGTCATGAGGCTGGGGGAAAGCCGATTGAGGGGGAGAGCTGCTGGGGTGAAAAAGCGGGTGGCATCGAAGTGACTGCAAGCCAGGCGCTGGCTTTCCACAAAGGAAGCTATCTCATCGCTGCTCAGCCGGAAGGGGGCTCTCTCCGCGTGGCGAGGATTTGCGCACCGATAGACCATGGCCCATTCGTGCAATCCGTAGCAGCTGAAATGAGGGGAACGGCTCTCGGTGAGCTGGAGCAAGTTGTGGGAGAAGCGAAGCCTCTCGGAGTCTTTCGGCCGTAAGACAGTGGTGTCTTGGAAGACGACGCCCGCCTTCCGCAGATAGGGCTTTGCCTTGTAGAAGGAAGGCAGGGAAGCCGTGCGGCCTTCTTCCAAGCATTCCTCGAAGGAGGGATGCCATTGCAAGAGGCGGCCCGGCTTGAAGGGGTAATAGGTGAAGAGGAAGTCGTGGATGGGGTGGACGTCCCCGGACGAGCGCCGACTTCTCCAAGCCGTGCAGTAGGGCTCGAGCGTCGCCCGGTGATCTTCGGCCCGCGCGCACCACTCCTCCGAGGTGATCAACTTTTTGTTAGAGGCGGCGGTCACGTATCGAGCTTGGCGAGGAGCCGCCCGCCGATTGCTGGTCGGCGGCCAGCCGTTGCTTTTTTGGAACCCTTATTTGGTCGGCAGGCCGTCGAAGAATTCGACGTGACCGGTCTTCAATGAATATTCCGCTCCGACGATGAGGAGACCGTCATTGGCGATCAAGTCTTCCAGAATAGCCGAACCGTGGCGCAGGTGATTGGCGGAGGCGCGGATATTGGCGCGCACGGCCTGTTCGACGAAAGAGCATGAATCGTGATCTTCACGCGTCTCCAGTAGAGGCTGCACGGCGGGTCTGACGCGATCCACAATGCTCCGCAGATTGGGAGAACGCTCGCCGGACGGTTGACTGAGCTCCTGCAAGGTGGCCTTCACTGCGCCGCATTCGGAATGACCCATAACGACAACCAGCCGGGTGCCGAATTGAGCGGCTGCAAATTCAACCGAGCCGATTTGAGACGGGGCAACGACATTGCCCGCCACCCGAATCACGAAGAGATCCCCGAGATGTTGGTCGAAGACGAGCTCGACGGGCACACGGGAGTCGGAACAACCGAGAATGATCGCGAAGGGCTCTTGGCTCTCCAAGAGTTCGCTCCGCCGAGCTTCGGCATTGTGGGCAATCGGTTCGACTTCGCCACTTTTGAAGCGGCGGTTTCCTTCAATCAGTCTCGCAAGCGCATCTTCGGCGTTCACCATGGCAGAATCATGCCCCCTTTCAGGCAATTGGAAAGTGAGAATCGAGTTTGTTGTGTGTTGGCAGAGACGGCAAGTCGCTGAAGAATTGCTCTCATCTGATTCTTTCCAAGGCCATAGGTATGAGTGTGATTCATCACCAATGTAAACTGGAACCCAGACTTCCGGCTTTTCGCTCGCGGGGTGCTGTGATGAATTGAGGGCGTGTCAGGGATTGACGAGTTAGCGGCGGCGGTGAGGGATGTTGAGGACTTCCCCAAACCGGGAATTATTTTCAAGGACATCACTCCGGTATTGGGTGATGCCGACCTCTTCGCGAAGTCGCTCGAATTGTTGGGTGAAACTGCGGGTGGACAGAAGATTGACAAGGTGGTCGGGATTGATGCCCGGGGCTTCATCTTCGCAGCCGGAGTGGCGCAGAATTTGCAGGCAGGCTTCGTGCCGGTGCGGAAGGAAGGGAAGCTCCCTTGGACCACCCGCAAGATGGCTTACACGCTCGAATATGGCGAAAATGTCGTCGAAATTCATGAGGATGCCGTGCTGCCTGGTGAGAAGGTGTTGCTCGTCGACGACTTGCTCGCGACGGGGGGAACTGCCGCTGCGGCGGTGCGCCTGCTTCGTGCGCTGGACGCGGACGTCGTGGCCGCCAGCTTTTTGATTGAACTCGAGTTCCTGAAAGGACGGGAGAAACTCGGCGAGCTGCCGATTCATTCCTTATTAAAATACTAGAAGATCTTCTAACATGTCGTTTGAGAATTACAGCAAACAGTTGGTGCGCTATCCGGAGCTTGGATTCAGCTTGGATTTGTCGCGCATGGATATACCGGCAAGCTTTCGTGGAGAGATGTCCGGCAAGGTGGAGAAAGCCTTCTCGGATCTGAAGAAGCTTGAGGCGGGTGAGATTGCGAATCCCGATGAGGGACGCATGGTCGGTCATTATTGGCTTCGTCGCCCCGAGCTTGCACCTAGCGATGAGCTGCGTGAGCAAATCACCGCGCCCTTGGCGGCAGTGAAGGAATTTGCCGCCAAGATTCATTCCGGGGAGATCAAGTCTCCCGGGGGCTCGCATTTCCAGAATCTGCTGGTCATCGGCATCGGGGGATCCGCCCTGGGCCCCCAGTTGATCTATGATGCCCTGGGCAGTGCGTCGCCATTGAAGACTTGGTTCTTCGACAACACCGATCCAGCAGGCATGGACCGTGTCTTGGAGGAGATTGGGAGCGAGCTTGATCGCACCTTGGCGGTGGTGATTTCAAAATCAGGGGGGACGCCGGAGACTCGCAATGGCATGCTTGAGGCAAAAGCAGCTTATGAGGCGCAGGGGCTTAAATTCGCCGAGCATGCTGCCGCCATCACGGGTGATGGCTCCAAGCTCGACAACTTTGCCAAGAGCGAGGGCTTCCTCACCATTTTCCCCATGGAAGACTGGGTCGGCGGACGCACCTCTGTGATGTCCACCGTCGGGCTCGTTCCGATGGCGTTGCAAGGCATTGATCTCGATGAAATCCTCGAGGGAGCTGCCGCGATGGATGAGAAGACCCGTCAGGAGACGGACAATGCGGCGATGGAGATGGCCTTGGCTTGGTATCATGAAGGCAATGGCAAAGGGGAGAAGGATATGGTCGTCCTGCCTTACAAGGACTCTCTCATGCTCATGTCCAAGTACCTCCAGCAGCTGGTCATGGAGTCACTCGGGAAGGAGCATGATCTTGACGGTAAGGTCGTCAACCAAGGCTTGGCGGTTTACGGGAACAAAGGCTCGACGGATCAGCATGCCTACGTGCAGCAGTTGCGCGACGGGGTGCATAATTTCTTTGCGACCTTCATCGAGGTGCGCAAGCCTCGGGATGGGGAGAGTATCGAGGTGGAAGAGGGCGTCACCAGTGGCGACTTCCTGCAAGGCTTCCTGCGCGGGACACGGACAGCGCTCTATGAGAAGGGGAGAAAGTCCCTGACCATCTCCATCCCGGAGGTGACCCCGCACACCGTTGGTCAGCTCATTGCCCTCTATGAGCGGGCGGTCACCTTCTACGCTTCGCTCGTGAATATTAATGCCTACCACCAGCCTGGCGTGGAGGCAGGCAAGAAAGCGGCGGGGGTCTTCCTTGAGCTACTGAAGCAAGTTCGCGCTGCTCTGGGTGATGAGGCTCAGACTGCGGAAGAGATTGCGGCTTCCTTGAATGCTGATGCAGAAGCTGTCTATCACTGCCTGACGCACCTCGCCGGGAGTGGGCAGGCCACCCTGGAAATGGGTGAAAGCGCGGCTGCCGACCAATTCGCGGCAGCCTGACTCTTCAACATTATTCTGGACGCTCGGGTCGTTGCTGACCCCGGCGTCCTTTTTTTTCCTCCGGGCCGCCTGGTTCCGGGCCTTCGTCCGGAGTGAGATAGCCGTCATCATTCCGGTCCAGACGTTCGAAGCGGTCTTCGGCCTCGTCCTCGTTCAATCGGCGGTGATGAGGGATCTTGCGGAATTCGTCGAAGGAGATTTTGCCGTCGCGGTCGATGTCGTAAGGAGCGATTGAGACCGGCGCATGGTCATCTTCACCTCGGCGGCGTTTCGGGAAATCTTCCCGGCTGATGAGGCCGTCGCCATTGCGATCCAAGCGCTGAAAGAGCTGCCTGCGGTCCTCCTCCGGCATCTCCCGGACCCGGGGCTGCTCCGAGAAGGCGGCAAAATCCACCGGTCCTTTGTCCTGCCACTTTTGGTGGCGACGAGGGGGCCGGCGGAGTTCCTCAGGCGTGAGGACGCGATTGCGATCCTTATCGAGGCGCGCAAAGAGCTGCTTGATCTGCTCCTCCGTCGCTCGCTCAAGGCGGGGATTCGCTCGGAACTCGGTGAGGGAGATGCTGCCACTCTGGTCTTTGTCCAAGCGGGCGAAGATTTTCTCTGCAAATTCGTGGGATCGTCGTTCCTTGTCGGGCCGCTCCTTGTCCTCGGCGACAAGCGGTAGGGCAGTGCAAAGAAGGGCCAGCAGGGTGAATCTCATGTCGGATTAAACTCCCGCTTCCGGGAAAAGTCGCTCCTTTTTTATTCTTGGTTGTCAGTCAGCAGGCATTGGTCAAACTCCCGCGCGGAATGCATATCCAAACGCTTCTTGAACAGCACCGCCCATCAATTTCATTCGAGTTTTTCCCGCCCAAAACACCCTCGGCCTCCGAGGCTCTTTTCGACGTGATCAAGGACCTGGCGAGCCTTGAGCCTTCTTTCGTCAGCGTGACCTACGGGGCGGGAGGGAGTACCCGGGAGCTGACCCATGATTTGGTGCTCCGGATCCTTCAGGAAACATCGATTCCGGCGACGCCCCACCTGACCTGCGTGCAGCAAAATCGTGCCGAGTTGGCCGAGCTGCTCGGTCAATATCAGAAGGCGGGCGTTTCAAATATTCTCGCGCTGCGTGGAGATCCTCCGAGAAATCAGCCCGATTACGATCAGTCAAAAGAGGACTTTCCCTACGCGAGCGACCTGGTCTCCTTCATCAAGGACTTTGGAAGTCAGTCGGGCCAAGGCTTTGGCATCGGAGTTGCGGGCTTCCCGGAAGGTCATCCGGAGACCCCCAATCGCTTGCACGAGATGGATCATCTCAAGGCGAAGGTCGATCAGGGCGCTGATTACATCTGTACGCAGCTCTTCTTCGATAATCACGATTTACTTGATTTCCGCGACCGCTGCGAGATGGCAGGAATCAGGGTTCCCATCATCGCTGGCATCATGCCGGTCACATCGAGGAAGGGCATGATCCGGATGGCCGATTTGGCTGCCGGGGCGCGCTTCCCTGCTAAATTGCAAAGGCTCATCAACGAGGTGCCTGCGGATACGGACGACATCACTCCGCTAGGGATCGACTATGCTCACAAGCAGTGTGAGGAGCTGCTCAAGGAAGGCATTCCGGGAATCCACTTCTATACCCTGAACAAAAGCCGGGCGACCCTGGAGGTGGTGAAGCGTCTCCGTAGCTAGGGAACTACTCGAAGTGGGCGGTGGAGACGCCGCTCAGAGACACTAGGCGTTCCAATTGAGCGCCAGCCCCTCGATTAGCGGCGAGAGCGCGTCTGGAGAGCGCTCTCCCACTTTTCGCTCAAAGTGGTTGTCGCCTGGAAGTCCATCTCCGAGAGGGAGAGGCTGATCACCTTCTTCTCGGGAGAACCCTCCACCGCCTTGAGCTGGGGCAGGGAACCAAATTCGTCCATGGCGTTGGAGAGGAGGCTGAAGGTCAAGTCGCCGGACAAGATGTGCGGCGTGCGAAGAAAATCCCGGGCGCGCGGCTCCAGAAAGGGAAAATCGACCTCTTGCGTGACGCCATTTTCGTCCACCGTCTCAGCCTTGAGTTCCAGTCGGGTGGGCGGGGTTTCAGGCTGGTGATTGGCGTAAATCAGCCGCACGGAATCTGCCACGAACTCGTTGGAGCTGTCGTTGATTGAAGCTGCAGTCAAGCCAGCTTGATCCGCTTGCTGCAGAACAGTTTCGTTGAGATTAATTTCATCGAGCCTTCCCGGGCGGCTCTGTAGTGACCCCTTCAGCTCGTTGAGAACAAGTTCTGTCTCTTGGTTGACCACCTTGAGGTCGATCTCGCTGATTGTCAGACCTTCTCCTTCGGTCGAGACGAGAAAGCCTCCTTCGTTGAAGACCACCTTGCGATAGGTGTTCTCCTTATCGAGCGCGGTGAGCAATCTCAGCAGCGGGATCTCGTGGGTGAGTCCGATTCCCTTCGCTCCCGGGCTCAACTCAAGCTCGTAATGGATGCCCTGCGAGGAGTTGGAGTAACCGCCCAGGGTCATTGTGCCAGACACCGTGCCATCAAAGCGATCCCGTAGGGCGAGGGGGAGAAAGCGGTTGATCGGAACCTCGGTCAAGGTGCCGGAGCCTTCAAAGCGGGGATTGGCGATACCCTCAACCACGCTGGCCTGCCACTTGATCTGGCCACCGTTCATCTCAAGCTCGGCCTCTTCGATAGAGAGACCCTGCTCAGGATGAAGCCGAGCTTCCAATCTGACGATGTCGAGATGATCGAAGATGCCCTGCGAGAATTTTCCGCCCTTCAAGATCAGGCGCCAGCCATCGTCCTCCCTTGTCCCCAATAGAGAAGCATCGATGATGCTGCCCCAGGTGGCCGGTGAATTATAACCCCAGCTGAAGTTGGCACTGCCTACTTCGAAGCGGTTGAACTTGAAGGTGTCGCTCTCTGAAAACAGTGACTGCCAAGCGGTGCGGGCGTGCTCGTCGTCGATTCCTCCCGATTTCAGGTGAGCGAAAAGTGAGGCCACGCGCAAAGTTTGACCGTCCCATTCGCCAAAGAGACCATCGAAGTAGGACATCTTGAACTCGACACGCCGGGCCTCCAGATGCTCATAGAAAGTGTCCTCGTTTCCTTCAGCAAGGACCTGATAGTAAGTGCCTTTTTTGCCTTTGCGATTGAATCCTCGAGCTGTGATGTCCTCTGCACCCAATTGCTCGCCGATCCCAGCGGAGAGTTCCTTGGCAAAGCCACTTCCGTTGACTCGCCAGACTAGATAGCCGCCATAGGCCAGAGCCGCGACAACGACGAGAGCGAGGAGAGTCAGAAGCATCCGCATCATCTGAGCCACGATCGACGGTCGCTCTCCCAAACCGGTCCCTCCATGAGTCAATTGAAAGAGGAGCCCTTGTCCGGCAATCCACTCGTTCATCCGCTCATTAAAGTCCGTAATCTTTTCTTCTGGGAGATTCATGTGAGTGCGGGGGCACGGGTACTGCCCCCGGAGGAAAAAGCCAACACTCTAATGTGTTTCAAAAGCAGGCTTTTGCCTCGCCCCCGAGGCTGAGCTATCCTACCAAACGGCTGTGGAAGAGCAGGAATACAAGGTCAGATTGGACATCTTCGAGGGTCCGTTGGACCTTTTGTTGTATCTGATTAGGCGTGAGGAGCTTGATATCACCGAGGTTTCATTGGAGAAGATTACCCACTCCTACCTCGAGTACATCGAGACCTTCCGCATGCTCAATATTGACCTCGCTTCCGAGTTCGTCGTCATGGCGGCCAACCTCATCTACATGAAGAGTAGAACGCTCCTCCCCAAGCAGGAGCAACCTCCCGAGGATGATGCCGAGGACGACGATCCGCGCTGGGACCTGATTCGGCAACTCATTGAGTACAAGAAGTTCAAAGATGCGGCAGGCTACTTGGCGCAACGCGAGGTCGAGCAGGAGGGGTATTTCCCGCATAATCCGGAAAAGCCCGAACTGCCGCCCGTCGACATCAATCCTGTCGGCGAGTTGTCCATCTTCGACCTCATTCAGGCTTTCCAGAAGGTGCTCAAGCGCTTCGAAACGGAGCACGACTTCGGACAGATCGTCGACGACCGTTTCACCGTCTCTGATAAAGTCGAGTATCTGCTCATCGAGTTGCAGCCCGGGCAGGTCCGGCGCTTCGAGAGCCTCTTTGAGACCGCCTCGACCAAAATCGAGGTCATCGTGACCTTCTTGGCCGTTCTCGAGTTGATGAAGATGAACCAGTTCAAGGTTCGGCAAGACCGGCTCTTGGGCGATATCGATATTGAGCGACGTGCCGGCAATTGAGAAAATTGCCCTGTTTGGCGGCACCTTTGATCCAATTCATGAGGGCCATGTTGAGGTTGCCCGCCGGGCCGTCGACCATTTGGCTCTCGACCAAGTCATCTTCTTGCCCTGTCGGCAATCGCCCCACAAGGAGGACTCGGCTGGAGCCAGCGGCATGCAGCGCCTGGAGATGATCAAGTTGGCGATTCGTGACCATCCTTGGGCTCGGGTGGACGACTGGGAGCTGCAGGAGCCGGGCATCTCCTATTCCTGGCGGACGGCAGAGGTCTTCAAGCAGCGATATCCTGAGGCGGCTCTCTATTGGCTCATGGGTCGGGACCAGTGGCAGGTGTTCGAAACTTGGAATCGGGCCGACTACCTGGCCCGTCTTGTTGAGTTCATTGTCCATGACCGGGAGGGTTCAGCAAAAGAGGGACAATATGCGGCTCATTTCGTTGCAGGTGAACACCCGGCCTCAGCGACCGAAATTCGGCAAGCCATCGCCAAAGGGCGAAAGATTCCCGCCGGTTGGCTCGCTCCGCAGGTGGAGACTTACCTCAGGCAAAAGGGGCTCTATCGAAGCGAATGAGGACTTGCCAGAGCAGCCATCGGAACGCATGAATATCCGCGTGAAAATGAAAGTCCTGTATCTCGTTTCGTGCCTGATTCTCACTAGCTCTTTCGCTCCCGGCCAGGCTGCGGGAGGTGAGCGGAAGATCGAGGACGTGCCGGCTTTCAAGCTCGCTTTCGATAACCTGCCCGAGGAGTCCCGCCGTGCCTATTTCGAGCACAAGCTCCGCGCAGAACAGTTCTTCCGTCAGAAGCGCATCTTCGAATCCTTGGATGAAATCTTCCACGCCAGTGAGATATTCAAGCAAGATCCCGCGCTGTGGAACCTCAAAGGATCCTGCCACGTCGAGTTCCGTTCTTTCAAGAAGGCGAGGGAAGCCTTCCAGAAGGCTCTCGCGCTTCAGCCGAACAATACCGGCATCATGTTCAATATCGCCGAGATGGACTTCGTCACCAAGAATTGGGAAGAGGCTGAGAAGCAATTCGAAGCCTTTGCCAAGAAGGTCGAAGACGACACTCGCGGGGGAGAACTCGAGGCCGGTGCGCTCGAGCTCCATCGTCTTGCTCAATTCAAGCGTCTACTCGCTCTTCTCAAGCTCGGTCGGGAGGAGGAAGCCAAAGCGATCGCAGACGAATACACGGAATTCGACAACACGCCGATGACCTACTATAGCAAGGCCGCCATCCACTACCATAACGGAGAGGAAGAGGAGGCAAATGGTTGGCTGCGTTCAGCACTGCGCGTCTTTGGCGGATTGCAGCCGCTCTCCAATTGGCAGGATACCTTGATTGAAGTGGGCTATGTCAAAAGCTTCTACGGAGGCGAGGCCGAGACGCAAGACATCGAACTCGAAAGCGAATGAGTCTGCTACTTGGAGTCAACGTCGACCACATCGCAACCTTGCGGCAAGCGCGCTATGCGCGGCTTCCGGATTCACCTCAGGCCGAGCCGAGCCCGCTTCAGGGAGCCTTTGATGCGCAAGAGGGCGGGGCGGATTCGATCACCGTCCACGTCCGGGGTGATCGGCGCCACATGCAAGAGAGAGACGCTTTCGAGATTCGGGAGAAGTGTGGGCTCCCTCTCAACTTGGAAATGGGCAACACGGACGAGATGCTCGAGATGGCTCTGAGGCTAAAGCCCGACTTTGTTTGCCTCGTGCCAGAAACAAGGGAGGAAATCACAACGGAAGGCGGCTTGGATGTGGTTGGAAACCTTGTCTCGCTTAGGGAAACAATTGCCAAGCTACAGAACGCCGGCGTCCGAATCAGCCTCTTCATCGATCCTGAGGCCGAGCAGGTTGTTGCTGCCAAAGACTCGGGTGCGGAGATGATTGAGCTGCACACGGGGGCCTTCGCCAACGCGAGCGGAGACGAGCGGGGATTGGAGAAAACGCGCCTCCAGTCCTCTGCCATCGAGGCGCATGACGCCGGGCTACAGGTTAATGCGGGGCATGGTATTAATTACGAAAATATCGGAGAGGTGCTGCAAATTAAGCACCTTACCGAGCTGAATATCGGCCACAGCATCGTGGCCAGAGCCATGCGAGTCGGGATGAGCCGTGCCGTCTCCGAGATGAAGGCGGCAATGGCTGCCTACCGCGCTAGCTGATGCAGTTGTTCGGAATTGGTATCGATGTCGTCGAGGTAGCGAGGATTGAGTCGTCCCTGGAGGAATTTGGGGACAAGTTTCTTAATCGCATCTTCACCTCACGCGAGCAGAGCTATTGCTTGCGTCAGAAGCGCCCCCATCTTCATCTCGCGGCCCGCTTCGCAGCGAAGGAGGCGATCTCCAAGGCTTTCGGCACAGGCATCGGCAAGGATGTCGGCTGGTTGGATCTGGAAGTGGTTCGCAAGCCGAGCGGGGAACCGGGTGTTGAGCTCACCGGTCGAGCCGCAGCCTTTTTCGAGCGCAATGGCTTGAGTGAGATCAAGGTCAGCCTGACCCATGCCGAACACTACGCTGCAGCCAATGCCGTCGTTCTGGCGAAGGAGTGAGAGGTCCAATGGAGCGGATCCGAAGCTTCGTTTAAAAAGGGAAGAAGTTTCCACAGCTTCATTGGCTCCCCTTTACAGCCGGTCATTCTTTCCTGAGTTGAGCCAAGCCACCGATTTGTTCTTGGCGTTGATAGTGAACTAGTTATCAGGGGGGGCTGTTCGAGAGAGGTTGCCTGCTACGGTTCCGGTTGTGGCTCGGTTGACAAGTGGTTTTTCGCGGTTGGAGATGTGAGAAAGTGGCAAAGATTATCCGCCAATCCCATGGGTTCGGGGTCGGAGTCGCGATGATAGGAGGGGAGAGAGAATTCGCTTTGCGGTGCTATTCGGTCTCTCGAAATATGAGCCCTCGCCCTTCAACGGCCGAATTGAGAGTTGATTGGGCGATAAAGGGCGCTCCCGTATTAAATAATGGCAGGTTGTAGGCTCAGACTTAACCTCGACCTAATCAATATTCGAGTCGAGAGGCTAACTGCTGATAGTCAGTGGGTTAATGTAGATTCGGGCTCATGGTTCGGTTGACTATCTCATGATTGATTCATCGTCACCGGGATGCCTTGCCTCTGCGTAAATGGTTAAAAGTTATTAATGATCATGGTCGCTACGAGATCCTAAATCCTTTCGCAATCTCAAGGAGAGAACGCGACTTGGATCGCAATATGCTTTTTTCCCTTGGGGCCGTGGTCGAAGCATGATACCGAGGCCGCGCAACGCAACAACACAACACAACGCACTTATCACATGGTGGTCACCATGAATCATACAACCTTGGGTAGAAGGAGATATCTACCTGTCCTCAGTGGATTTGGACTTCTTGTCGCGCACGTTGGTGCCCAGGAATCTGGAACAGCATCCTCTAGTACATTAGCTCCTATCGCAACTTTCCCGAACACTACTGGAAGCTCGCTTCCGGCACCCGGATCGGGTATTAGTGAGGCAGAGGGGGGGCTTGTTCAGGCTTTCTCGAATACCGGAGACGGCTTGGAAGAGGGGGGGGCTGAACTAGAGGAAATGCCGATCGACGGTGTCGATGTCTTTGAAGCTGAAGGTAATTTAGCTACGAATTCAACAGTCGAAGGATTCGCTTCAACTTTGGGAACAGACGCCTCTTCGGAACTCCTCCCAATAGGGCTCGCTTCCGCCCGAGAAGGAGAAGGTCTCCTTTTCGATACATCGTTCTCGATCATCTACGATTCGAACTTGGCCCAAACAGAAACCAACGAGCAATCTGATTTATCTGCCGTCTTTTCCCCGGTGATGAGCTATCGCTCGGCCCCTCCGGGAGCTGCCGAGTGGATAATCAAAGCGGATTACGCGCCGATTATGAGGGCCTACTTGGATTCGAGTGAGTTCAATTCCTTAGACCATTTGGGCTCGTTCGACGTGGCTTACGATTCCTCGGTTTTCGAATTCGATGCGGAGGTGAAACTGAGCAAGATTTCCACCACCGATTTTCTCGTAGCGGGGCGGCGGGACATCACTCGTTTCACCACACGCTTTTCAGCCGATTACACTTATTCAGACAAGCTTAGCTTTGAGGGGACTTTCGACGGCAGTCTTCATTCTGACGGATCCACCGGTCTTGACGAAAATTCGTCGTATGCCTTGGCCGGAACGGCATACTGGCAGCTGACACCATTAGTTCGGGTCGGACCGTCGCTTCGTTATGCGCAAAGTCACTCCGACAATTTCGGCACTAGTGACTCGTTAGCATTTTTGGTTCGGGGTGAGTATGAGGTTTCTGGGCTTACCACAATTGAAGCTTTCGGAGGGATCGAAGATCGAAGCAGTGATAGCAACGCGGATGTCGGGATGGGGTTCACCAGTGGGATTGCGGTGCTATACGAAGCGCCTGACCTTCCTTGGCTGGCTCGAGCCGAAGTCCGTTATGAATCAGTCCACTCGGGTCGCAATCGCAATTCAGTAGGGAATAGCGGGGAGGCTCGTCTGACAGGTCGAGTTGAAGGAATCTACTGGTTAACGGAAATGACAACACTTTCTGGTAGTGTAGTCTATTCGACCGTCCCTTCACCAGAAGGGGTTCAGGCAACCGTCGACCGTTTGAGACTCGCTCTGGGATGTTCCCATGATTTTGGGAACTCCCTGTTGAGAATTGGAGTCCAATGGAATACTTCCAGCTACGACTCGCTCACGTCCGGCACGCCGACGCCCGATGATGTGGAGAACAGTGTTCTCTATCTAGGCTACGAAATGCCTCTGCTCGACAATCGAATAAAGTTTTCGAACTTACTCCGGTATAATTCCTCATCAGGGAGTTACGACTACGAGAGGTTCCAGTTTTCTTCTGAACTGTCTTATTCGTTCTAATCAACCGTTCCAACTCTTCCCCTCAATTGTGAACAAATTTCTAATCAGAACGCTGTGCTGGTTGTCTCTTCTTCTGCTCATGCCTCTTTCTGCTGAATATCGGCTGAAAGGTAATGATGAGATTCAATTGAGCGTCTTCGGTGAGCCCGAATTGAGCAAACAGGTCCGACTAACCGTCTCAGGAGAGGCTTCCTTGCCTCTCATTGGGTCCGTGGAGCTGGGTAGCTTGACACTCAAAGAGGCTGAAGAGCTGGTTCTTGGCCTTTATCAGCCGGATTATCTTATTTCGCCTCAGATTAGTATCAATCTCGCGAAAGCGGCTAATGAAAGGGTTACCGTCATGGGAGCGGTGCGAAATCCGGGTCAAGTACATATCGAGCCTGATACCCAATTGGATTTGGTCAGTGCGATCAGCTCATCGGGAGGGTTGGCTCCTCACGCTGAACCCGACCGAATCGAGCTGAAGCGAGGTGATTCCATCATGCATTTCACGATGGAGCGTCTTGGGAAAAAAGGAGAACCGCCTGTCATTCTCAAGCATGGCGACATTATCAATGTTCGGACAAACCCCTACGCCAACAAGATGGTGACCATTCTTGGGGAGGTGAATGCTCCCGGGCAATTGTCTTTCCCTCAAACAGGGGAACTTGATTTGAAAACACTCATTGGAATGGCCAGAGATCTCACCCTAGAGGCCGATAGCAACGCGATCAAGATTCGGCGTGATGGGAAAGATTACAAGGTCGCTTTGAACGACAACCGAAAGATTCGAATTTATCCGGGTGACATAGTCACTGTTCCGCAAAGCCGCTTTGTCGGTGAGACGGTGACGATCGTTGGAGAAGTTGGCCGCCCTGGTAGGATTTCCTTTCCTATGGATGGAAAGCTCGACTTGCTCACGGCCATTGCGATGGCGGGCGGGGTCGATCGGTTGGGCAATAAGGCTAAAGTGACCGTGAGTCGCACGATCGATGGAAAGATGGCAACAAGGGTGATCGACTTGGGAGATTTGGAAAGAGGGCGTATCCCACTTCTTTACCTGCAACCTGACGATACGGTCAGTGTGCCTGTAAGGAGATTCTAACCATCCGTATCTCCTGCCTTCAATCTTCCATTTCGGGAGAGATCGTATCCCGAAATATTTGAAATCGCATAAAATCACAGATGCTAAAAACTAAGCCAACATCCTCCGCCCACGAGTCGGACGGTAGTTCTGTACAATCTCTGTCCTCTTCTGGAGGGGGAGAAGGCTTTCTCAACATGGCAGAATTGCTCCCACGCCTTGTGGCTCGTTGGCCTTGGGTGTTACTGGGCCTTTTGATCGGTATGGCTTTTGGCTTCTATCAGGTTTGGAAATCAGTGCCTCTTTTCAAATCGACCAGTGTGGTCCTCGTGAGAGATCGTAGCACCGACGTTTTGGGACAGATTGATGCCGTAGAATTCGATGTCCGGAATAATCAAGCGATGGCGACAATTTCCAATGGATTGACGTCGTTGAACCTTTGTGAGCGGGTTGCTTCCTTACCTAAGGTGCGCTCACTTGAGGGGCTTATGCCGAAAGGGCCTAAAAAATTACCCTTTCTCGAGGATCCAGCAGAAAAGAGCATCATTACCGAGGTGCCTCCTCCCGACCATTTGGCTGGGTTGATCCGGGGGTGGTTAGCTGTATCGATTCGGCCTGAAACACGGTTGATTGATGTGTCGGTGACGCACGAGGATCCGAATGTCGCTAAAGTGATCGCCAATCAGATTGTCGAGCAGTACATCGAAACGAGGACGAAGAGCCGAACAGGGGAACAGAAAGACACTCTCGAAGTTGTCCAGGCCGAGGCTCGTGTTGTTCAGCAGGAGCTTCAAGAGGCACGCAATGTACTGGCTGGATACGCATCACCACTTTCTGCAGAAAAAGCCTTGGCTGCGGCGGAAGCCGATCTTTCTCGCTTAGGTTTGCGTTATGGGAAGATGCATCCCAAGATGATCGAGGCTGAGGAGAGGGTGAGGGATGCACAGGAGAGATTTCGCTCCGTCCTTCTCAGAAGCATCCACAACCCCGTGGACGTTGAGTATTGGGAAGAGCGTGGCCTCAAAGAGGCGGCCTTATCTTCTATTGAGGAGCTGAATCAAGCGAGGGATATGCTCATCGCGCGCAACTCGGTATTGGCAGACGAGATTAATACGATAAGCGCTCTCTACACCAGTCTGCTAGCTCGCATTAAGAATCTCAGCTTTAAGACTGGAAATACCGAAGCGGAGGTGACTTTGGAAGAGCCGGCGAGGCATGGAGGTCAAGTGGCACCCGACAAACAAAAGCTTCTGTTTTCTGCAACATTCGCAGGTCTATTCGGAGGCGCTTTCCTCGCGTTGGTTTTGCAGTTCTTTGACAACAAGATCCACGAGCCCGATGAGCTTGAAAACCTGCTCGATGCCCCGGTCCTAGCTGTAGTTGCAGAGCTGGACGAAAAGTCGCTCTCCCAAATTCATTCTTCCGACACAGAAAGTAACCAAACTCGCGTTTTGAGCCACGAGTCATGGGCGCGCCACCTCATTTTTCGGAACGAGGCGTCCTCGTCACCGTTTCTCGAAATGTTCAGGGTCATGCGCACCTCCCTTGGTTTATTAGGGCCGGCGGATTCTAAGAAAATCACGGTGGTCTCTTCTGCAGTGCCGTCGGAAGGAAAATCATTTGTTGCTTCCAACCTTGCTCTTTCCTTCGCGCAACAAGGGTTACGGACACTTTTGATCGATTTCGATTTGAGAAAGCCCTCGATTCATAAGCTTTTTGGAAGAAAGCGGAATGATCAAATTGGTCTATTGGACGTACTCTTGAAGCGGGCCTCCGTTGATCAAGCAACTTCCTCTTATCTTGACGAGACGAACCTTTCAGTGATGTTTTCTGGTGCAAAAGCGCCTAACCCCGGAGAGCTCTTCGAGTCTTCCCGACTAGCTGCCTTATTCAACGAAGTCTTCCAAAAGTATGATCGAGTCATCGTGGATTCTGCTCCTCTTCTCGCAGTTCCGGACACGAGAAATCTAGCCCCGTTTTGTCAAAATTTTGTGCTAGTGGTAAAGGCTAATTCAACTTCTCGCAGACTGATCAAAGGAGCCTGTCGACTCGTTGAGGCTGCCGGTGCGTCAGTTTCAGGGACGGTGCTCAACTCCTACCGTGATTCGTCATTCCTAAAGGCCAAGTTCAAAAAGGGCTATGGCTACGGAGGGTATGGATATGGTTCGAGCTATGGCACTGTCTACGGAGACGATAGTGAAGATTGACGAAATTGCCCGCAATTGGTCGTAAATATTTTTGTAGTTTATTTATAATTTTTTTATTGAAGTCCCCTTCAGTAAATATCTAACATCGATAAGCCTCTTGGCTCGCGAGCTAGGAGGAAGTCTTCGAAATATTGATTTGGTTGTTCGTTTCAACCAATGGCGGATGCGTGAGAGAAGGTGGCATTAACCGGCCCCAATGATTGAAGAATTTAAGCGAATTACCAAGATAACTGAGTATGAAGAAGGCCCTAATTAGCGGTATTACAGGACAGGACGGTTCATATCTGGCAGAACAACTTCTAGATAAGGGATACGAGGTTCACGGGATGATTCGTCGAGCGTCCTCATTTAATACCGCGAGGATCGACCATCTACACGATGACCCTGAGGTAGGGGGGAAGAAGTTGTTTCTCCACTACAGCGATTTGACGGATTCATCCAACTTGAACCGCTTGTTGGAAAAGATTGGGCCGAATGAAATCTATAACCTCGGGGCGCAGAGTCATGTCCAGGTTTCCTTCCAGGTTCCTGAATACACCGCCGAGGTGGATGCTGTAGGAACACTCCGCTTCGTGGATGCCATCAAGGAAGCGGGCCTCAAGGATCATACCCGCTTCTATCAGGCGTCGACCTCCGAGCTTTACGGCAAGGTTCAGGAAGTTCCTCAGACAGAGAAAACTCCTTTTTATCCCCGCTCACCCTACGCGGCGGCCAAGCTCTATGCTTATTGGATCGTCGTCAACTATCGGGAGTCTTACGGGCTTCATGCCTCCAACGGAATTCTCTTCAACCACGAGTCGCCCCGACGCGGCGGCACCTTCGTCACCCGCAAGATTACGCAAGCCGTCGCACGAATCAAACTCGGTCTTCAAGATAAGCTCGTGATGGGGAACATTGATGCCAAGAGGGACTGGGGTTTTGCCCCGGAATACACCGAAGGAATGTGGCGCATCTTGCAGCAGGATGAGCCTGACGACTATGTGCTGGCCACTAACCGAACGACTACCGTGCGCGACTTTATCTCTATGGCTTTCAAGAATATCGGGATGGAAGTCGAGTTCCGTGGCGAGGATGTTGAAGAAAAGGCCTATGATACCGCGACCGGAAAGGTCGTGATGGAAATCAACCCCCGCTATTTCCGGCCGGCTGAGGTGGATTTGCTGATTGGAGATCCTGCCAAAGCCCGGGAGAAACTGGGGTGGGAACCCAAGACCCAAGTCGAGGAACTCTGCCGCATCATGGTGGAAGCGGACCTCGAGGAAATCGGCAAAGGGGTTGTCGGATCGAGCTGAACCCTGCAAAAAAACTTACTCGGTGCCGACTGATGGTTCCGGGTAGTCCAGAAAGGAAGAAGGCAATAACAACCGTCCAAACTTCGACTAAACATGGGGTGGAATGAGATGAAAGTTTATGTTGCCGGTCATCGAGGGATGATTGGTTCCGCCTTGGTGCGGGGGCTGAAGCAAAAGGGATGTGAGCAGGTGCTCGCTCAAACCTCAGCCGAGCTCGACCTGCGCAATCAGGAGGCCACCTACCGGTTTCTGGCTGAGACAAAGCCGGACGCAGTTATCATCGCGGCGGCGAAGGTGGGAGGAATTCATGCCAACAATACCTTCCCGGCCGAATTCATTCACGATAATCTCACCATTCAAGACAACCTGATTCATGGTAGCTACCTCGCGGGGGTGGAGCGTCTGGTTTTCCTTGGCTCTTCCTGCATCTATCCCAAGTTGGCGGAGCAGCCGATGAGGGAGGACGCCCTCTTAACTGGTCCGCTGGAGCCGACCAACGAGGCTTATGCAGTCGCCAAGATCGCCGGCCTCAAGACTTGCGAATACTATCGCAAGCAATATGGCATGACCTATCACTCGGTGATGCCGACCAATCTCTACGGTCCGGGTGACAACTACCACCCTGAGAATTCCCACGTTCTGCCCGCCCTGATCCGCCGCTTCCATGAGGCAAAGGAAGAAGGCAAGAAGGAAGTGGTCATGTGGGGGACCGGTTCGCCTCTGCGCGAATTCCTTCATGCCGATGATTGCGCGGCCGGAATCCTTCATCTTCTTTCCCTCGAGAATCCACCCGACTTGGTCAATCTGGGGAGTGGAACCGAGATCACCATCAAGGATCTCGCTCATCTGGTGGCGACGGTCGTGGGCTTCGAAGGAGAAATCACTCATGACCTGTCCAAGCCTGATGGGACGCCCCGCAAACTGATGGACTCATCTATCATGCGCTCCTTCGGATGGAGCCCGGCCTACGATTTGGAAGGTGGTATTCGCCACGCTTACCAATGCTTTCTCCAAGATGGATTAGTCGAAAGATAATCGTCACACTGACAGGTGAACGCCTGAGAGACACTTTTTCCAGACCCCTTTAAGATCATGCCAGACACAGAACTTCAGGAAGACTTCGAAGTCATTATTGAATCCAACCCTTCGTGGTTCGACATCGATTGGCAGGGCATTGTCCAATACCGGGATATGCTCTTCTTCCTCGTCTATCGGGATTTCGTCGCGAAATACAAGCAGACGATTCTCGGCCCTCTTTGGTTCATTATCCAGCCTCTCTTCATGACCCTGATTTTCACGGTCATCTTCGGTAAGGTCGCGGGATTGTCCACGGATGGCTTGCCGGGAGTGCTCTTCTATCTCTCCGGGCAGTTGGGCTGGACCTACTTCGCGCAGTGCTTCAGCACGACCAGCACGACCTTCATCGCCAATGCGAATCTTTTCGGGAAGGTCTACTTTCCCAGGGTGGTCGTGCCTTTGTCGGTCGTCGTCTCCAACTTGCTGGCGTTTACGATTCAGCTGGTGACGTTCCTTTGTTTCTGGACCTACTTCAAGTTCTTCACCGACAAGGGGGACCTCTTCGGGATGAGCGCGACCATCGTTCTTTTGCCTCTATTGATCCTGCAGGTGGCAGGAATCGCACTCGGCGTCGGTCTCTGGATGTCGGCCCTCACCGCGAAATACCGCGATCTGACCCATGCCGCGAGTTTCCTCATCCAAGGCTGGATGTATGTCACTCCGGTCATTTACCCGCTTTCCGAGGTGCCCGAGAATTGGCGCTGGGTCGTCTCCCTTAATCCCATGACTTCGGTAGTTGAGTCCTTCCGACATATGTTTCTGGGAACATCCTCCCTCACTTCGGGGCTCGTCGGGATGTCGGTCGGGATTACCATCGTTGTCGCCTTGAGTGGTCTGGCACTCTTTAACCGCGTGCAGAGAACCTTCGTTGATTACTCCTGATTCCTTCTCCGGCAAATTCTGGGAGCTTCCCAAGGGGATTGCCCAGCTAGCTGATGAGTCGCTGAAGAATGACTGCCGCATCCATTTCCAACCAATAGAATCAAAACGCACGTGAATAAACCAATCATCGAAGTCGAGGACATCTCCAAGGTTTATCGATTGGGCCAGTTCGGAGCCACATCTCTCCGGGAAGAAGCGAATCGAACTTGGCGCAAGTTGCGCGGACTGGAGCCGGAACAGCAGCAAGGCGAATTTTGGGCGCTGAATGGCGTTTCCTTCTCAGTCAATCAAGGAGAGGTGATTGGAATCATTGGAAAAAACGGGGCCGGAAAATCCACTCTGTTGAAAATTCTCAGCCGCATTACCGAGCCGACCAAAGGTCGAATTTGCCTGCGGGGCCGGGTGGCTGCCCTTCTCGAGGTCGGCACCGGAATGCACCCGGAACTGACGGGAAAGGAAAATATCTATCTGAACGGGACCATTCTCGGGATGAAGAAAAGGGAGATTGATTCCAAGTTCGACGAAATCATCGAGTTTGCTGGAATCACGAAGCATATCAATACTCCGGTGAAGCGTTATTCATCGGGGATGAATGTTCGTCTCGGTTTCGCCGTTGCAGCGCACTTGGAGCCTGAGATTCTCATCGTGGATGAAGTCCTGGCAGTAGGTGACGCCGAATTCCAGAAGAAGTGTATCGGGAAGATGCAGGACGTCGCCGGCCTGGGTCGGACTGTTCTCTTTGTGAGCCATAACATGGCGGCGGTGCAGAACCTCTGCCCTAAGTCGCTTCTCTTGGAGAAAGGCCAAGTGAAAGCCTATGACGATAGCCCCGAGATCATTAAGCTCTATAATCAGGCCAACCGAAAGGCTTTGGTTTGGGACCGCCGTGGTAATGGCAAGATCAAGCTTTTGGATATCTCGGTTTCAGGAGAGGGTGGCGAGAAGGTTGAGCCCTATTCGGATCTGCACATCGACATGGTGACTAAAAATGAAACAGGTGATCCTCTCAAACTGGATGTTGGTGTCTCAATCTTGGACAAAAACGGAGTGCGTTTGGTTCAAGTGAATACCCAAAACAAAGGAGAGCAAAGCCAGGTGGCTGGAGGAGCCGAGAAGCGATTTAAGTTCAAGATACCTGGGCTTCCTCTGCGTTCGGGGGAATACTCTTTAAAGGTCTGTCTGCAAGATTCGGGTGAGATTTATGACCTTATCGAATCCTGTTCGTATTTCAGGATTGAAGAGGATGATCTTCATGGGACCGGTCGGAGAAGCCTTTCTGACGACACCGTTCTCGACGTGAAGTATGAGGTGGATTTCGAAAAGTCTGCCTCCTAATTGGTTATTTGGTTAAGCCGTTCTAAAGGCTGGAAATTGCTGAGATAAGTTTTGAAGACGATCTTCCATATCGGATACCCCAAGTCGGGGAGCACGACTCTTCAAAAGGGCGTGTTTACCTTCCTCGAAGGGGTGACTTATCTGGGAACTTACCCGAGTGGAAACGTGGGCCGGGACTTCACGGATCCGACAGATTTCGAGTTCACCGAAGAACTCCGTGCTGTGCACGAAATGCTTCTTGGTGAGTCCTTCGGGGAAGCCGAGGCCAGCGAGGTCCGTTCTTTCTTCTCAAACCTTCCAGCGGAGACCTGCATTTGGAGCAACGAGAGAGCCACTTCCACTTTCTTCAGTCCTCTGACGGTTCAGGAGAAAATCCTGCGTCTGCAGAGAGTCGTCGATGAGTGTGCTATTCTGGTCGTCATTCGGGCTCAGCATCGGCAGTTGATTTCGCAATACCGGGACCAGCCTTTCGAGCCGAGTGTGGGTTTGAGTGGCAAGGCGGTGAATCCTGCCACCTGGCTGGATCAGCTTTTTGCGAAAGACGGTGAAATCGGTTACCTGGAATCTCTCGATTTCCATCATCTCTGGGAGTTTCTTGAGACGACGTTCAAGGGCAGGGTCACCATGTTGCCGCTGGAAGGAATTCGGAAGGATAAGCAGAAGTTTTCCCGCGAATTAGGACAATGTCTTGGTCAGGACAGTGAGACCATTGAGCGGCTTCTCGACAAGCCGTCGCAAAACCTCGGAGTCACCGCGAAGCGCAATTACGTGCGCAAATTGACGCGGAACCATCGCATGGCCTCCCGGGTCAATAATGTTCTCAATCGCTCGCCATTGGCCAAGAGCTACAACCGCTTTTTGGACCAGGGGCAAACAGCCAATTATGATTTTCCCTCGTCTGGAATGGAGCGCCTGAAGGATCGCTTTGGAGAGAGCAATCGGCGCCTGAGCGAAATCATAGGATGGGACCTTGCGGGGATGGGCTACCTATGAAAGTTGCCTTCTATCTCAATAACTCCAAGATTGCGGGAGTCGATTTGAGTGAGCCTGCGGCGGGGAATCCCGGTTGTGGCGGGACGCAGTATCTCTTCGCGGCCTTACCTTATTTCCTCAAGCTCAACGAGCCCTCTATCGAGCCGCTGTTGATTGCGTCCTCGGTTGATCGTTTGCCTCCTTCGCTGGAGACCCGGCAGGCAGGGGATCTGGCAAGCGCGGCGGCGGCGGCAGTGGATTGGGGAGCGGATTTTTTTGTCTTCCGTGATGATATCTCGATTGTCTCCGACGCCCTCAAGGACAGCGGGACCAAGGGGATTCTCTGGTCCCACAATCTCATCCTGGACCGTCCGGAGCTGGACGCCATCGCGGACAACGGGGAGGTGGCGCGAGTGGTCATGGTGGGGCAGGAAGCGGCCGATTTCATCCGCGATCACCGCATTTCCGAGAAGCTGAGCGTCATCCATAATGGCTTCCCTCATGAGAGTGTTTCCGCTTGGAACAAGGATGAGCAGGCCGAGGAGAAGAATGATGTCAACCGGGTGGTCTATGTGGGGAGTCTGGTTCCTGCGAAAGGGTTTCACCGTCTGGCTAGAATCTGGCCGAGGGTGGAAGAGCTGGTTCCCGATGCCCACCTGGATGTCATTGGCTCCGGTCAACTCTACAACTCAGGCGAGAAGATGGGACGTTTCGGGCTCTCCATGCCCGATTACGAGGAGGAATTCATGAGACCGCTCACCCTCCCGAATGGAGAGATTCGTTCGTCGGTAACGTTTCATGGCAAGATGGGAAGCGAGCGCTTCGACTTGATGAGCGCGGCCAAGGTCGGGGTGGTCAATCCGACGGGCGAAACCGAGGTTTGTCCCGGATCGGCCATCGAGTTCCAGGCCGTGGGAGTCCCGGTGGTATCGGCGAAAGAGTGGGGACTGCTGGACACGGTCAAAAACAAAGTTTCCGGACTTCTTTGCGAGACTGACGAGGAGATGGCGCAAGGAATCGCGCTCTTGCTGAATGACGAGGCGAAGAGATTGGAGCTGAGCCGCAATTGCCGCAGCTACGTCCGACAAGCCTTCAATTTCGAGAAAGTCTGCCGCGAGTGGGCGCAACTTTTTGAAGCCATGGCTGGGAATCGCAAGCTGTCGCCAGTTCCGGTCAAAGGAAACTGGCGCTATCGTGGCAAGTGGATGCGGGAGATGATCCGCGTGGGCAAGCAATACGGTCTGATTAAAAAGGATGCCCCTGCTGTGATGTTTGATTCGCCCAAGCGATGGGCCATCAATTACTGCAAGAGCCTCGTTCGCAAGCAGGGCTGATTTTTCTTCTCCGGAAGTTCATGAATATTCTTTTTCTCGTTTTTAATCGTCCCGATACCGCAGCCAAGGTGTTCGAGCGCATTCGGAAGGCGCGGCCCCAGCGGCTGTTCGTGGCCGCCGACGGCCCGAGGGCTAGCAAGGAGGGTGAGGCGGAATTGTGCGCTCAGACGCGAGCTATCATCGATGGCGTTGACTGGGACTGCGAGGTTCACAAGCTCTTCCGGGAAGAGAATTTGGGCTGCCGGAGGGCGGTCAGTGGGGCTATCACGTGGTTCTTCGAGCACGTCGAGGAGGGAATCATCCTGGAGGATGATTGTGAGCCTGATAAGACCTTCTTTCCATTTTGCCAAGAGATGCTTGCCCACTACCGGGATGACGACCGCGTTTTCTGTGTTGGCGGGAATAATCCCATCGAGCGACCCGAGGATGAATCCTACTACTTCAGCACCTATCCTTTCATCTGGGGATGGGCAACCTGGAAGAGAGCTTGGACCTACTATGACTCTCGTGACGAAATTGAGATCGAGTTGGACCATCAATGGTTGTCCGCTCATTTCGGCTCGGAAGAAATTGCCTCCTATTGGGAGATGCTTTTTGATTGGTCAATCTCTGGAAAAGTCGATTCCTGGGGCTTCCGTTGGCTGCTGACCCAGCTCAAGAACGGGGGGCTCTGTGCCGTTTCTTCCCGAAATTTGGTGACGAATATCGGGTTCGATGAGCGGGCCACCCATACGATGGTGGATGTGAATGATGAGGGGAACCGCGCACTCGTGCCCGCTGAGTTCCCCCTCAAGCATCCCCCCTCGGTCCGCCGCAATTACCAGGCCGATGACGAGCTGGCGGACGTGAAATTCGCGATTCCCCGCTCGGACCAAAGGATGAAAAAGGCCGGGGTCCGGCTCGATCAAGTTAGGGAGAAGGCGAAAGAACGACTTAGAAAGATTCCTCCCCGACGGCTCACCGGAAAAATTGCCAAAATCATCTGAGAATTTCCCAGGAGAGGGGACTCACGTAACCACAATTCCCCTTGGGACACTGTCTGGCTGAGCCCTTGATGAAAATCGCGATCATAACTGATAACCATCATCCCGGCGGGGCCAATGTGGCCTGTCACCGGTTGATTCGGGCGTTGCTCAAGCAGGGAGTTGGGATTGTGCATGCCTCCCTTGAGCCCTCGCCGGCACCTTCTATCAAGCATGAGAACTACCGCCCTCTCTCCCTCTTTGGCGGGGCGGCGCGGGATCTATCAAAGGTTTCGGAGAGATTCCTCGGTGTTGGCCCAGCCCTCTGGGTCAATCGAAAGGACCTCAGTAAACAGGTCAGGAAGTTGGTTGAAAGGGAGAAGCCCGATGGGATCAATTTGCACAATTTGCATGCCAGCAATCTGGCCCTGAACCTTCTGCAAGTGCTTCCCCTGGAAATTCCGGTTTTTTGGACCCTCCATGATATGTGGAGCTTCACCGGAAGATGTGCCTATTCTTTCAACTGCCGAAAATTTATCGATACTTCCTGCGATTCGACTTGTCCGACCTCTCAGGAGTATCCCTCGCTTGCTCCGCCGCTGATTGCTCCAGCAATCGAACTTCGAAGGCAGTTCTTCGAATCAAAACGCCGACTCACGGCAATTTGCCCTTCCCGTTGGCTGGCTAGGGAAGCCGAGCTCGGGCTATGGAAAAGCCAGCAGGTCGAGGTTGTTGCCAATGGGCTCGATACCGATTGCTTCCGCCCCACCGTCCCCTCAATCGCTCGCCAAGCGCTGAGGATTCCCGATGATGGCCGCCCCGTTTTTCTCTCGTCAGCAGCCAACTTTTCGGAACGGCGGAAAGGGGGATTGACGCTGGGCGAATGCTTGGAGCGTTGGAAGGCTCAAAAAATTGTGGTGGTCTTTCTCGGAGGGGCTTCTCCAGAGGTCTCCAACCCGCGCGTCGAAACGATTTCCCTCGGTTACCTCCACGATGATGTGACGAAGGCACTAGCCTACAGTGCTGCCGATCTCCTGGTTCATCCGGCGCCTGTCGATAACTTGCCTAATGTCGTTCTCGAATCGTTTGCTTGCGGAACTCCTGTCGCCGCTTTCGACATCGGAGGACTCTCTGACATGGTGAGGCCGGGGGAGACCGGTTGGTTGGCCGGAATGCCGGAAAGCGGAGCACTCATGGAAATGCTCCTGACCGCAATCAAGGATCCGGGTGAGTTGGGACGCCTCAGTGAAAATTGCCGGAAAGTCGCCTTATCAGAATATTCCGAAGAGGTGCTGTCTTCGGGGTATCTCCAAGTTTTCAAAAGCGAATTCCCCAATTGAGACTCCTTTGATCATTTCATCCCTGCAAATCGAGGCCGGGCAATTATCTAATCTAGTTTCATGATATCAATAATACTTCCCACTTATAATTCAATGGAGTTTCTGACTCCCCGTCTGGAATCAATTTTCAAGCAAACCTACACGGACTACGAGGTCGTCGTCGTCGATAGTTTTTCAAAAGATGGAACTTGGGAGAAAATGGAGGAAGTTGCGGCCGGGGACTCGCGTTACCGGCTCTTCAGATGTGAGCCGAAAGGCTCCCTGAATGCCTTCAATAGCGGAGTGAGGGAAGCAAAGGGAGAACTCATCTATATCGCGACCTCTGACGATACCATGGACCATGACTTTCTAGAAAAGATGGTTCGCCGTCATGAAGAGACTGGGGCTCCCTTTCTTTTCAGCAATCTGCAATTTGTGGACGAAGAGGAAAAGGAGATCCTTCCCGGCTGGCAGGGTTGCCTTCTCAATCGACTCTTTGAAAAGGAAAGACCCACCGTGCTGAAAAAGCCACTGGCAGGCTTGCTTCACTTCAATTCAGCACTGTCCACCGTCTGGACCTCGCTGACGCAAGTGCTTGCGGTGCGCGAAATCTATTTCGAGAAGGAGTTTTGGTTTCCTGAGGAGTACGGCGCCATCGGCGACTACGCTTGGGATGCCCGTGTCGGCCTGACGCATGATGTGGTGTATGTGGAAGACGCGACCGCAACTTGGCGAATCCACGGAACGCAGCTCACCAATTTCGATTTATGGGACCCGGAATTGAGGAAGAAGCATCTGCGGATGTCCACAGAGACTCTTGAGCTTTGCCGTCCCGACCTGAGTCAGGAGCACTATGAACTCGGCAAGGCGCTCATCGCGGATTCGCAGAAGAAGTGGGAGATGGAATCAGCGATTCTCGGGAAGAACGGAGCCGGACCGATTGCGAGTAACCTTGCCAAGCTTCGAAGAGTCCTTGGGCAATGTCCGGATCCAGAAAGCAATTTCGATGAAATGCTCTCAGAAGCGTATCTCGAATATTGAACCCTACCTCGCGATTGTCGGTTGACCGGATGGCGAGGGAGAACAAAAGGCAGCTTAGAGGCTCGCGCTCATACCAATGACAATTTCCTCACCTTCCGATACAATGGAAAGAAAGCGCGTGGCTTTGGTCTCTCCGATAGCGGTAGCCCCTTGCCGATCGGGTAACGCTCTGCGGGTAAAGCAGATTGCAAAAGTCCTCGAACACCAAGGATTTGAAATCTGGTTTCTCTTTCTTAGGATTCCCTCACTCCAAAACTTGGCTATCGACGAAGAGGAGATGGCGAGACTTTTCGATGGCCGCTATCGTAGTTTCGAGGTCGACTGGTGTCCAGGCGGAGAACACGTTCATCAGATTGGACTGGTTCCTTGCCTTTGGGAGCGATTGAAAGCGAGGGTTCTAAGGTTCAAGTTGCCGGTCCCCGAGTTTTTGACAGACTGGCGGTTCTTGGATTTTGAGATGCCTGCTACCTTGCAACGGTCGATTCAAAAAGAGATTGAAGAGATCAATCCGGACCTAATCTTCGTTGAGATGGCCATCTGCTCGTCGTTCTTGAAGAACCTGCAAACCAAGGCGGTCACGGTCATCGACACTCATGATATTTATACGGGCAGGAACCGTCGGATGAGGGAAACTGTCCCGGACTTCCGATGGATCAGCTTGACGAGACAACAAGAACGAAGAGCTCTCCGACGGGCTGATTATGTTCTCGCGATTCAGGAAGAGGAATGTCAATGGATGGAGGAGCTACTCGGACGTGATGATACGACCAAAGTCGTCTTAGCCGATATTCTTGAAGCTGAAAAAAATTTCGTAAACGAAAGCGACGCCCAACCGTGTGCTGTAGGCTACTTGGGCGCGGCGGATCCTACAAATCTCCGTGGCCTCAGGCTGTTTTTTGACCAAGTCTGGCCACTTGTTCGAGAAAAACTTCCCAATGCAATATTTGTTCTCGCCGGTGGGGCAAGTAAGACCTTCAGTGACGACGAATTCCCCGGATTACGGGTGATAGGTTTTGTTGATCAGGTCGTTCAGTTCTATCAAAAAGTCGGCGTTTCGGTCAATCCAATGCCGGGGGGCACCGGACTTAAGTTGAAAACAATCGAGGCAGTTTTTCACGGGATACCGGTAGTTGGCACTACTGCTGCCTTCTCTGGTCTCTCAAGTCTCGATGGCTTTCCTTACAAGGCGGCATCGTATGATGAAACCATGGCAGAGCAAATAATCTCATATTTGCAAAACCCCGGTCTACGAGCTGCTGACTGTGAGGCTGCTTTCGAAACCCTGAAAAGGCAGGAAGCACACAGCCACAGCAGAATCTCACAAATTTGTCAGCTCGAATGCACTTAGGATTTATCACAACCTTGGCGGCGACTCCTTGGGGAGGGAGCGAAGAGCTGTGGTCGGATGTGGCCGCAAAAGCTTTGCAAGAGGGGCATCAGGTTTCGATTTTCGCTACCGGATGGCAGAAGATTTCCCCGAAGTTGGACGAACTGGCAAAGAAGGGAGCCAAGCTTCATCTGCGTCCCCAGAATTTCCTGGGTTCGCTCAATTCCAAGATGCTCAAAATACAGCGTCGCATCAAGGATCCCGTCCTCGCGCTTAAAAAAAGTTCTCCCGATGTTATCCTGGTGAGCCAGGCGAATCCGACTGACTTGGTCCAAGATCCTCGAATGCATGGCTTTCGTGATTTCCTGTTAACGTCCGGTATTCCTTATTTAACTCTTTTCCAACTTGTTCCTGAATTTCTCGATCTCTCGAATCACCGCAGGAAGTGCTTGGCCGAGATTCTCCATAAGGCAAAAGAGAATCTTTTCGTCAGTCAGCGCAACGAAGAAGTGATCCGGAAGACACTCCTCTTCGATGGTTCGGGATCAGTCGTTGATAATCCAATCGGATTTTCTCCGCCGAAGAAGGTGCTCGACTGGCCTTCTGAAGATGAGGGTCTTCATTTCGCAATTGTTGGGCGACTGTCTTGTCCGCATAAAGGTCACGACATCTTGATGGAAGCCTTGGGCTCTCCGGCCTGGAGGGAAAGAAAGTGGACGTTAAATCTTTATGGAGATGGTGCCGATGAGGAATATTTGAAAACGATGGCAACTTTCTACGGTCTTGATGCAAGATGCCTCTTTCATGGTCATGTGTCTAAAGCAGAAGAAATTTGGGAAAAATGTCACGTATGCCTTCTTCCTTCGCGGATGGAGGGCACACCTATCGTGCTCTTGGAATCGATGGCGGCAGGACGACCTGCAGTGGTCACGGATGTCGGAGGGAATGCGGATTGCGTGAAGGAAGGCGAAAGCGGTTTTGTGGTGCCCGCTCCAACTGTTCAGCTTCTTCTCGATGGGTTGGAAAAACTCTGGGACAATCAGCAAAGGCTCGAAAGCTTGGGGGAATCGGCATTTGGACGATTTTGTCAACTACGAGGTCTCGACCGGTCAACCTCCCACGTGCTTTCTCTGATGACGAGCCAGCTTAGATGATGAAGCCTGCAAGTTTTTTATTTTGCGTTGACCGTCCTTGGACTAGCCGTGATGGCACGGCCCGAGTGTCGATCGAGCTTTCGAAGGAGCTCGCGCGACGGGGACATCGAGTTGAGAGCTTCAGTTACGACGATGTGGGCGTCCCGAAGGGGAGAGTAGGGAAGTATTTCCAAACTTATACCTTTCAAAAAGCCGTTCTCGACAAGATTCGGCGTGACGGTCACAAATATGATGTGGTGCAAATGGAGCACCGCTTATTACGGTTCCCCAGGGAACGTTATGGATTTGATGGCCAGATTATTGCCAAATCGAATGGATTGATTCATTTTTTCAGCGCTTATCAAAAACGTTCTGTGTCACGCGTCCGGGCACAATCGTTAAGTGGTAAATTTCGGGTTGCCTACTTGGCTGCAGAAGCTGGCCGGCGGCTTGCTGGATTACCGCTGAAAGTCGTAGAACATGGTTTTCGGGAAGCCGACGCCATCCATATGCTGACAAATCTGGAAGGGCGTTATGTCGGAGAAGTCCTTGGATTTGCAGACAAAACAACAGTCATCGAGAACGGCCTTTCCAGGGAACGAGCTGCCGAACTTTCCTCTGTAACTCGCTCGGATAATAGTGACGAAATCAAACTAGTTTTTGTCGGTGGATGGGGTCCCCGTAAAGGGGGGGCTATCATGGGAAAAGCTTTTCAGAAGCTTCAAGAAGCAATTCCAAATACGAGACTGAAGATACTGGGTTCAGGTATTAAAAGCGAAGAAGTGCTGCGGGATTTCTTTCCTGAAAACCGGGATTCAATTGAAGTTGTGGAGTCTTTCGAGCCCGATCAGTTGCCCGGTCTATTGAATGGTTGCCACGCATCCTGGTTCCCTAGTTTCATGGAGGGTATGCCCCTTGGAGTGATAGAGCTAATGCAAGCAGGGATCCCCGTTGTTGGATACGCGGCACCTGGGACGACGGATTTGCTGGAAAAGGTCTCATGCGAGCTCATCATACGCTCACAATCAATCGACGAACTTGTTTCTGTAACGAGTAATCTGGTGTTAGATAGAAAAAAGCTGACTGAGCTATCTCAACGCTCTCGAAAAGTAGCATCCGGGATGACTTGGGAGAAAAGTTGCAATCTCTTCCTCAAGTCCCTTGGAATGGGTGAGTAAATCGGTGAAACCCTTTGAGTGCTGTGCAAAAGACCTCGGTAAGCGTCATTGTTCCCAGTTACAAAAGAACGGAAGACTTGAAAGTCTGTCTTCGTTCATTAGAGAGGCAGCTCGTCGCGCCTGACGAGGTCATCATTGTTTATCGAGAAGAGGACTTGGAAACGAGAACGTTTCTTGATTCCGCGCGACTTTCCCACACGACTCTGCGACGAATCGAGGTTCACAGTCCGGGCTTGGCTCATGCGATTAACAAGGGAGTGGAATCATCAGGGGGAGAGATTATCGCATTCACAGACGATGATGCAGAGCCTGATGAAGATTGGGTGAAAGAAATCATTTCGTTTTTTGAGAAAAATCCCGAAGCTGGGGGGGTGGGCGGTCGAGACCGATTTGCCTCCGGTCTTCCGGAGAAGGACTCTCCGCCAAAGGCCAGCACGTTCGGTTGTTTGGATCGTTGGGGACGTTTTCACGGGAATCATCATTGTCCCATCGGTGCTGATTTGGTCGAAGTAGACTACCCCAAGGGAGTGAACATGGCGTGGAGAAGTTCGTTGATCCAAGATATCGATGTCTCCGAAGGCATGTGGGGTGAGGGAGCGGTTCCTTGCACCGAGATGGTTCTGGGATACGTGGTTAAGGCAAAAGGCTTTCAGGTATATTTGTCTGACAAAATTTCAGTTAAACATAATGTCTCTGAAAGGAGTGAAGGAGATGAAAGGGAGGATAATCTTCCCTTTTCCAAGCAAGTTCTTCACAATAAGTTCTACGTGGTTAGCCACTATGGTCCTAAAGAGAGGCTTTGGCCCGCCTTTTTGCGATGTGCCCTAATCGGGGGTAGTCGCCATCCTGGACTTCTGGCTTTGCCATTTTTTGGCCGACAAAACTATTCAATCGAGGAGCTTTGGCAGATCCTGAGCTGTGCATGTGTTGGTTGGGAGGCAGGTCTTAAGAAAAGGAATTGTTTCGCTCAGGCCGATGCGGTATCAGTTGTCGGCTATATTTTGAGCCGGTTATTGAAATAGATCCTTTAGGTGTTTTTTAACAGCTGCTGCTTCGGCAGGAATCCATCTCGTGCAAGCGAGGTAAGTAGATGAAAAATATGAAATCCGAGAAGTTTTCGGTTGGAGTCATTTTGCCTAGTTACAAAAGGCCGGAAGACTTAAGGACTTGTCTCAAGGCGTTTACCAGGCAGACTTTAAGCCCCAATGAGATCGTGGTGGTTTATCGAGACACTGATCAGGAAAATTTCCGAGTTATTCAAGAAGTCCGTGACTCGGTAGCGAATCTTCGTCCCGTAGCAGTGACTGAGCCGGGGCTGGCTTGCGCGATGACTCGCGGTCTCAATCACGCAAAATCTGACATTGTTGCTTTCACTGACGACGATGCAATCCCGGATGAAAACTGGATCGAGGAGATTCATGCTTTCTTCCAGAAGCATCCTGAAGCCGGCGGAGTGGGAGGGAGAGACCGATTGGTCACTGGGCTTGATTATAAGGATCGATCGGAATCAAAGAGCGTTTTTGGTAAGTTGGATCTCTTTGGTAAGTTTCACGGAAATCATCACTGTCCTCCGGTGAACGAATTGACCGAGATCCACTATCCCAAAGGGGTAAATATGGCCTGGAGGAGGGAACTCATTTCAGGCCTTGATATTTCGGAAGGGATGGCAGGCGAAGGGACGGTTCTCGGAACTGAAATGCTGATTGGGTATTACGTTAAAGCACAGAAGTTCAGGAATTATTTCAGCAAAAATATTTCGGTTCTGCACAACTGTGGCAAAAGGGAAAAAGGTGATGAGCGAGATCACAATCTCCATTATGATAGTCAAGTTCGTCACAATCAGTATTTTACTGTCAGTCGCTATGGGCCCCGGCACCGGTTGTGGTTGGCGTTTCTTCGGACTTCCCTAGTCGGTGGTAGTCGACATCCAGGATTCTTGGTGATCCCTTTTTTGTTTAAGAAAAAATACAAACTTCCGGATTGGAAGAAAATGCAACGTTCTGCAGTCCAAGGTTGGTCCTCGGGCCTTGAAAGACGGGGGAGAAAGATGGAGGCCAAGCTGGTAGGGTGTTTAGGAAAGATGTTTTGAACGTCTTTTTGATTTTGATGTCACTGATAATAACTATATGATTTTGTTGTCGCATCCAACAGGAAACTCTTTTGTTCGTTCCGCATTGGACGCTTTCTATGACGAAGGTCTACTTGAGCAATTTTTTACGACAGTAGCGACTTTCGACGGTCAGATTTTCGACGTTCTTTCCAAGATCCGTCTAGCTCCGGAATTTGAACGTCGTCGTTACCGAGGTGACCTTGCATCTCTTACCACCCAACAACCCCTTAGGGAGTTGCTTCGATTAATCTCCTTCAAACTCAATTTGAGAGAAGTGACTCGGTCAGAGAAAGGCTCGTTCTGCATTGATCGGGTTTATCATGAACTCGATCTGAAAGTAGCCCGTGCTCTCAAGGATGGTGATTTTCATCCTTCCGCTGTTTATGCTTACGAGGACGGCGCGAGGGAGACTTTTGAATTTGCTAAGAAAGCGGGCATTAACTGTATCTACGATTTGCCGATTGGTTATTGGAGAGCGGCCCGACGAATCCAGGCTGAGGAGGCTGAAATTAATCCTGAATGGGCGATGACGATGAGTGCTCTAGGGGATAGTGAAAATAAGCTCCGTCGCAAGGACGAGGAGTTGGCTAATGCTGATAGTATTGTAGTTGCCAGTCAGTTTACTGCTTCCACGATCCGCGAAGCTCCGTTTGATGTGGAGGATGTCCATGTCGTTCCTTACGGGACTCCCGAGCGAACTCTCTGGCCTACTGCGAGCTCTAATGCAAACGGTAATGGTCGGTTGAAGGTTCTATTTGTCGGAGGTTTATCTCAGCGAAAGGGCGTCTCCTACCTTCTTGATGCCGTGGAATCATTGGGCAAATCCGTTGAGCTGACGATCATTGGCAGAACGCCGGCAGAGACCTGTCCGCCCTTGGAGAATGCTCTGAACGAGCATCGCTGGGTGCAGTCTCTGCCTCACGAAGGGATTCTCGAAGAGATGAGCCAGCATGATGTTCTCGTTTTTCCGTCTCTTTTCGAGGGATTTGGTCTAGTTGTCACGGAAGCTTTGACGATGGGTTTGCCTGTAATCACGACAGCCCACACCTGTGGACCGGATATCTTAACAGAAGGTGAGGATGGATTTGTAGTCCCAATTCGTGATTCCCAAGCAATCGCAGAGAAATTGGAGTTGCTCAATTCGGACCGCGACTTGCTGAAGGAAATGAGTGAAAAGGCAAAGAATAAGGCGACCCGGTTGACTTGGGAGAAATATCGTCAAGATCTAGTCAAAGCGATCGGTCCTTACGCCATCAGGTGAGTCTCGCGTGGATCTTTCGTAGGCTGCCTTAATCCTTACCTCCAAGGAAGATTGGGAATATGAACGAGGTCAGCTATCAACTGGGACCAGACTCAAAATCGCCTCCGCGTTCGCCGAAGACAAAGCGAGACGGGTTTCAGCTGAATCTTGAGCAGGGTGTCAAATGGCTTATTTTCATCTATTTTCTGCTTTGGATCTTTGAAGGAGCCTTGAGGAAGTGGTTCATTCCGCAACTCGCTACTCCACTCCTCATTGTGAGGGATCCTGTCGTCCTGCTTATCTACTTTATCAGGTTATATCAGGGACGTTTTCCGAATAATGGGTACATTGTCGCTTGTTTTTTGATCTCTTCATTGGGCTGTTTTTTTGCACTCACTTTCGGTCATGGAAATTTGTTTGTTGCCGGATTCGGCGTGCGTACTTTTTTACTCCATTTCCCCTTGGTGTTCGTGATCAGGGACGTCCTGAGCAGAAAGGATTTGGTAACGGTTTCGAGGTGGGGGATGTGGCTATCAGTACCAATGACTCTTCTGCTTATCGTTCAATACAAATCGCCAGCTTCAGCGCTTGTTAATATCGGTCCAGGTGGTGAGGGGACTTCGGTTTTCGCCGGGGCAATGGGGAAGCACCGGCCTCCGGGAACGTTCAGCTTCATCTCAGGAACAGCTTGCTTGTATCCCATGGTGACGGCGATGTGGTTTTCCCTTTATTTTCTCCAAAAAGCTTCACTACCTCTCCTTGCTCTCTCGGGTATGGCGATTTTTCTCGCTTGCCCCGTCTCCATTAGTCGGTTTCTCGTGGTTGGAGTTGTGCTGGTCGTTCTTGCTGGCTTTGTCGGCCTTCTCAGAAGCGGCATGGTGAACCCTGGGCGCATCATTGGTGGAGCGGCCATCTTCATGCTGATCATCGGACTTTCTACCCTTCATCCGGAATTCCGAGAAGCTTCCGAGGCTTTTGGTTCCCGTTGGAATAATTCTACTTCTGAACGGGGGGGTGTTCAGCGAGCCTTGGTCGGTCGGGTCTTGGACACGGTGACCAAGCCGCTTGCCAAGGGGTTTGAGATTCCGATCTTTGGGCATGGCATCGGCCTTGGAACCCAAGTGGGGGCCATCTATGCGAGTGGCGCCCGGAGCTTCGAGCTTGGAGAGGAAGAATTTCCGCGGGTAATGAGTGAATTGGGACCGGTTTTGGGTCTCGCAATGATGATTCTCCGCTTTGTTCTCGCTTGGAACATCGGAGTCCAATGTCTGAGGACCTCGCTCGCGGGGCAGTCGATTCCTCTGGTCTTTGGTGCCGCCGCCATCCCGATGATTCTTTACGGACTGTGGGGGCAAGCGACGCAGCTAGGCGCTTTTGCAATTACCACCGGACTCGTTCTTGCCTGGCTGAAGCAGGCCGGGGTGCGGTCCTGCTAAAGCTGTTTCTGATTCCAAGCTCCCGCCATCCTGGCTAGGTCCTATCCATCTAGTTTTCAGGTACAATTGATTCACGTGAAGCATCTCATTGTCGTCACCCATCCGCACCGACTCGGTTCGGCGAGCATGCCGAGGTTCGCCGAAATGATTTGCAGGGAGATGACGGCGAGAGGCTATGAGGTGGAGCTGTTTCGCTCGAAAGACGTGCTCTCTGGCCTCAAGGGAGTGGGGGGAGCGTTAAGAAAATACGCGGGTTATGTCGATGATTACCTACTTGCACCGCCGAAGCTTAAAAAGCGGATCGCAACCCTGAAGAAGGAGGGAAAGAGGCCTTTGATTGTGGTGGGCGACCATGCCTTGGGAATGATCGCCCGGCACATTGCCGATGAGCCCCATGTTGTTCATTGCCATGATTTTCTGGCGCAACGTTCGGCTTGCGGAGATTTTCCCGAGAACGTGACAAAGGGATCCGGGAAAATTTATCAATCCTTGATTCGTTCCGGATTCCGTAGGCTTCGGAACTTCATCTCCATTTCCGAGGCGACCCAGCAGGATCTCCATCGCTTTCTCGCCAAGGAGCCGGAGCTAAGTGCCGTCGTCTACAACGGACTCAATTTTGACTACCATCCCATTGGTGCTGATGAGGCTAGGAAAACACTGAAACCGCATTTTATAAGTGAGGAGATCCCGCCTTTCTTTTTCCATGTAGGAGGAAATCAATGGTATAAGAATCGCTTTGGTGTGATTGAGATTTACCGGTCTTACCTCGAACAGATGAGAGCGGGAATCCTTGCGAGCCAGACTCAGGAAGCACCCGCCCTGGTGATGGTCGGTCCCGAGCCGAAGCAGGCTCTTCGCGAGGCCGCTGGAGATGTTCCAGAGCTAGGGGGGAGAGTAATTTTTCTTTCTAATCTCACAAACGAACAACTTCGAGCAGCCTATAATCTGGCAAAGGTATTTGTCTTTCCGAGTTTGGAAGAAGGTTTCGGTTGGCCTCCTCTTGAGGCCTTGGCCTGTGGCACCCCTGTCCTCATGACCGAGAAAGCGCCAATGACGGAAGTCGGCGGAGACGCGGTCGATTATATCCCGAGAATGCCGAGTTCAGCGGACGCTCAAGCCAAGCAAAGATGGGCGGAAACGGCTGCTACCCAACTTGACTTGATAACACTCAAAAACAGCGAGCCAGAGCGTCAAAACCGGTTGGCGCAAGCGGGACGCTTCAATGCAGACAAAATCATCGACCGATACGAATCCATCTATCGGGAAGTCTTCGAGAGAGAAACGCAGTGAAAGTCTTACGCGTCATCGCTTCAATGGATCCCAAGACCGGAGGGCCTCCGCAAGGGATCAGAAATTTGACTCCTTCTCTGCAGAAGAGCCTTGGGTCGGTCGAAGTTGTTTGCGTGGATAACCCTGAGGCGGGGTATCTTGGCGATGATCCATTTCGCATCACCGCACTGGGGCCCTCTCAAAAATTTTGGTCCTATTCAAAGAAGCTTGAGCCTTGGTTGCGGGAGAATTTGAG
>JAUTCR010000004.1 GCA_030673895.1 Verrucomicrobiota bacterium JB023 | reverse complement strand
AGGCACTCGAGAAATCAGGAAGCCCGCTCCTGAAAACCATTGAGGCTATCAGAAAAACCCACCCCAAACTCTGTGAACAATTTTCCTAAAAATCACTTGTCAGTTGGCCTCAGTGGTTTGTTATGCCTTGAGCTGAGCCTCGAGTGTCCGAAGGGAACAAATAATCAGGTCGTGCCTAGAAAGCAGGGTCCCCTTGCCATGGACATCATTGATAACCTTTAGGCCAAAGCTCTCGACCGCGTAAGCATTATTCAAGTCCATCTCAGTAAGATTCTTCCAGGCTTCAAGAATCTTCTTGGCTTGGTCAGCCTTACTAGAAACATAGACTCTAAATACGAATTCCTCTAACCTCTCGCTATTAAGTCTCCAAAACTCGTCAATCTCGACATCCCTGCTGTTGTCTACGAAGAAAATAATTCGATTTACCTCCGCACGTAGAAGTCTCTTTGTTCTCAATGACTCCAACCACAGTGCGGCAACCGCTCCCCCGAGGACTCCCAAAAATGGGGTTAGAAGACGAACGAAGAAATCCAAGGAAACGCATGCTAAAATCATTGTTGAAATCGAATTCGGATCTTGTTTCTAGCGGCTACTTTTCTTCCAACGTATTGAGGTGGGTGGTGGGCAGAAACCATCGGTAGCGTCTTCATCTGCGACCTCCGAATCATCGGCGATTTTCTGCACTGTCGATCCTAAGCATAACGTCCGAGGTGTGGCAGCGGCTACTGGGAGCGCCACATCGAAACAGGGTTAATTGTTGAAGTTAACAGGGTCATGTCGACTCGGGGCGTGTAGCCGCTTGTCCACCACCGCCTTGTTCGGCTTTCGGGGAATGAGTCATAAGGCATCGATTGGTGTCCCATCAGGCCCGTTCAACGTCCACTCTTCGGATTGGATGATCGGACCTATGATTCCGTTAAAAGGATCGCTTCCACGCACCTCAATAACAGCCGATTCGAATGGCTCGCGAGAAGGGAATTCGACGTAGATCGAACCATTCTCCGTTTCCACCGTCCCTTCATAATTCTGAGTCTTGTTCTTATACACGTCCAATATCACCTGGGGCGTTTTGAGGGCCGATAACTGTTGAAACCGTATCTGCGGGTCCTCTCCTTCACTGAATTCGATTCCAGGAAAGAGTTGGGATATCGCCGCTCTGGCATCTTCGGGATCAAGTGTTCCTCGGTCCGCTCGCAATAGTGTCAGATCAATTGCCATAGGTTATTTGCTGAGCCGAACGTCGAAGTCCTCTCACACCTGCCCGAGGGCGAGGCTTCGACTGCTGGTTGAAGGTTGAATTGTCATGACGGCTTGAACTCGCGGCAGGGCAGGTGTTGAGAGCGACGCCTTGTTAGCCCCTTGTTTATGCGAAGGAATAGGCAAAGACGGCCTGTCGGTCATGATCCTTCGCCTTCGATTCACATTCAGTCTTCATCTGTCCTTGGAAGTCCTTGAAGGAGACAGCCTTGGTGCGCAATTCGTCCGCGAGTAGCTTTAGGGACTCAGCTCTCCCGATGTCCTCTAGGCAAGCCATCAAATACCTGAGACGATCAGTGAGTGCTTGCGAAGTCTTCTTTGAGCCCCACTTGAACATCGACTTGCCAGCAACGCCCTTCGCGCGGCAATACTCGAACATGTCGCTAGGATTGCGAATCTGCGCTTCGGTGAATACGCCAATTCGCTGTGCAGACTGGTAGATCTCAGTCATGAGGTCAAGTGTGGTTCCCTGAACCTTCATGTCGTCACTCAGAAAAGCTGAGGGGTTTTCTCCGATTGCCGTGTCGAATGTCGCACGAGCGATCTGCTCAATAGTATCCTTCTCTTCGGAAAAGCGAGAGATGGCTTCTGTTGGCTGCTCCCCAAGCAAGCGTGTACGAAGCTCCGTAACCAGTGACATGAGGTAGCAACGTCCTCGGTAATTGAGCACGTCCAATCTTGGCTTGGCAGATTGACACTCCTTGTAGGTGAGCTGACCGTAAACGTTGGCGGCGTGCTGAGCTTCGTCCCTCGCACGCACCAGCGAACTTTCGTCGCCTGTGTCATCAAATTCGCGTAACTTCTGAATAGAGTTACGCAAGTGAGCCTTATTTTGAGCGTCGAGATTGTCTTCGAGATCACGAACCTGCTGGCTGAGACGGTCGAACCGCTTATTCAGTGCTTCTAATCTCCACAGCATTATCCCGCCAGTCAACGAGGCCACACCCAATGTCGCAAACGATACCGTCTGAAGCCCGCTCAATGCTGCATTGGTGGCAATCTGTGCAGACTCGATTGATGTCACTGCCTGCTCAATCCGTTGCTGGCTCTCTCCAAGAGTTTGTAGTCCTGCGAGAACCTGCTGACCGCCAGAGCCGTTCCAAATGACCATGTCGCCAACGCGAGATGCGAATCCGCTTGGATCAGTGAGGACTGCTTCGATGGCAGGAACAGCCTTCTCGTGTCCGAAACGAACTAAGTGCGGAACCATTGGGGCCACTAATTGGCCTAGAATAATAGCGGGTGCTGGCATGATGGTAATTTTCTTGGGCTAACGTTAGAGTGCTGCCGCCGAGCGTGCAACGATGAAAATCTGAGACCCGAGCGTAGCGAGCGATTGATCAAACGGCGCTATCCCGGTTGGCAGCCACGGCTTGTTCGACCAGAAATTTTCTGACCGGCTTTCAAGAACCCACGCTTAACCTACTCCTTGGAGATCGAGCTTCTTCAAACATCGTGTCGATAAACTCCGTAAAGTTACCGCTAATCTTAGAATATTCCGCTGCTGCCTGTTTCAACTCATCCTTCGTGTCCCCTTCATACTTAGAAACGTGATACACAGTAACATAGGGTTCATCTTCTGATGCAAGAGAAATCCGGAAAGCAATAGACCCCTCGTATTTAGACAAGCGTTTGACATATGCGTACGATGAATCCCGCTTTCCCTCTGCATTCACTGCCTCGCCCTTCGTTGCAAAAGTGGCCCAGGGTTCAAATGGTTTTTTGTAGCCGTTAGCGATTAACCAAGTCTCGAGCTCTTTGATGACTTCTAACTGATTCAAGCCTACCAGTTTGATATCCCTCACGACACCTCCCATTTTCACACTACCTCCACCCTGGCCTATCGCTTTCTTTTCGCACGATGATATACACAAAAGAATGAATAGAAGGGGGAGAGCTTTCATAGTACATTATTAGTCGAACGTCAGAGGCCTGCCACCCGCTACTGGGAGCGCCCCTCCGATTCTGGTTTAGGTTTCTCTTTACCCTCCGATTTCGACTCCGGAGCGGTAGCGGGTTGGCCAGCGCCGCCTTGTTCTGCTTGTCGGTGTTCACGGGCGACCTTGTGAAACTCAGGAGAGTATCGAAACACGGACATCGGGTCTTGGGCATCAACGAACGCCTCATCGTCGGGCTTCTCTTCATCCGTGATCAAACGCACGAACTTCAGGGATCCGTTTAGGCTAGAAATGTCCCCATACTTGCCATCCAACACCCGCCTGTAATTCAATTTCTCGCCGACTTTCTTGGCTCCCTTAATCGGGTCGATGACGGTGGCCTTGATCTCAAGCTGTTCCCACTCTTTGCCCCAGGGCTTCTTCTCGACCTCGTAGATGCAGACCAGGTAGAACTCGGCTGCATCATGAAGCATGTGGTGGAATGCTGCCTCATAACTGTCGATCTCATCGCCGTCCTTGATGGGCTCCGCCAACACGCACGTCATTGCCGCGAGTGAACTCAGGACAATCGTGTGGATTTTCATTTCTTAGCAGAATGTCTAGCACACACAATCTGACCTGACAAACCAAAAGGCTTTCAAATGGCCCAAATACCCCACTGAAGGAACGCCGCCCACAAGTGTTCAAGCGCGCAGGTCAGATTTGTGTGCTGCTGCTTGTTCGACCCGTTGATTTTATGCATCAGTCTTGAATTCGGGTAAATTTCGTTGGCCTGTAGTTCATAGCTTCGCCGTTGAATCGTGAGCCGTCCATGAACACTGTCCAGAGGCCGTATGTATCGTCGCTGTGGCTCACATCAGCGATAAGCGAATTCGGAGTCTCAAATCGGAGCGCATCTACCGACCACCCTTCGGGACTGAATCGAGTGACATACTCACGAAGGTAAAAAACGATAGTCTCACAATGCCGTGCCGCTTCAGCACACACTTCCTTTGCCTGAGTGAGAAGGTAATCATTGGGTGTTCCTTCTTCATCCCCTACAACAAGTTCCCAGCTGCGATATGCGGTAGATGGAATGTGCCAAACATTCTCTCCCTCCAGCAGTCGAATATCCTCCCAAGGAACTCTCTGATTAGCTGGCTCCATATTTTGTCGAACGTTAAAGGTATGCCAGACGGCGAATCAAGGAAAATACTTACTTCACCTGTGCGCGTGATCAATCCTGCGAGTCCGTCTTGGCATCACCGCCTTGTTCGGCCAGGATTTTAGTCACGTTGCCAGCCCCCGTCGTTCCCAATATGAATCCACTGTTCCTGGTGCACTATAGACTCCGTATCCTGAAGTAGAAGGCACTGCGATAGTCGCAACCGTAACTTTTTCCGGGAGTTCTACTATGGTGTAGTGGCAAAGCCCATCTTTGTGCTGATCTGCTGTGACGTTATATTGCACGCCAGGTTTCATTTCTAAAGTTATCTCGGCGAACGACTGAATACCTGCAGCATGAGAAGCACCTAGAGCCAATCTCCTCGTTCCCGCCGGAATTTGCTTTGATCCTGTATAAGAATTGCAGAGCTTTCCATCATAACCAACCACGTAGGAATACTGAGCGCTTAAAAGGTATCGAACAACTGTGCCTCCTTTAATTGTTGCAAAGCCGGGTTTTGGCTCTTCAGGAGGAGACGTAAGTGTCGCGCAAGACTGAAGTAAAAGAATTGCCGATAAAACTAGCCAAAGAGATTTGTGCATATTTTTGCCGAACGTCTAAGGTATGCCAGACGGCGAATCAAGGGAAATCCCCACTTCACCTGCGCACGTGATCAATACTGCGAGTCCGTCTTGGCATCACCGCCTTGTTCGGCATGTTTGTCCGCTACTTCAACGAATGTCAGTCTTCTGAATGTCCAGGAGCTCTTCTCAAAGTAGTGGTAACTAAAGCAGTAAAAAATCCAACTATACCTGCGCAAACAAGATAAAAATCTGATTTTGCGATATCTGGCCATATAAGATACATTGCAATGGTCGCCAATATCGCACCAATTATAGGATGGAGGACCAGTCTGATAGTTAATGGAAACGAGAAGAAATTGCTCCAGAATGACAACGGAAGAACGATAAATAAGTAAATGGGAACAAGTGTTATTCCCATGAAAAATGCGATAACGCCTGTTTCTCCCGGGCCAGTCCAGTAGAAAGATAATCGGATGTAGATGTATAATACCCCGGCCACGAACCCACTGAATATTCCGATAAAGCTAGCCAATGCGGGATTCATCTTCTCTCCTTGCCGAACAAATAATTTAAGAGAAAACTCTTAAATAAGGCTTCTCTTAGAGGGAAAACTGGAAGCTGGGGTGTGTGAGGCCAAGTCAAATCCTGCTCCTTGCTCCATAAACGTTCTATTCGGAATGGACTAAGATTGTATAGCTTCTCGTGCATCGAATTCTCGAGCGTGTTGAGGCGGCTTTGTGGGCAGAATTGGGGCGTCGAGATGTGAGGGGGCTCTGGAGGCTCACTTGAAAGGTTGCTGGATCTTCCTCGATTACTGTTGGAAGTCGGAGCGGTCGCCTCGGGGGAAAGCTGTGTGACCCCATTTTGGACAAGTTGGCAAGTTAGGGAATCGTGGGGCTCTGAGATGTTTGAGGCTCGGAAGGCGGGGGCGAGTGAGAAGTATGAGGGGAGCGGCGGAGTCTTTGCGAAGACGGGAAAGTATGGTGAGGGTGAGTTTGGATAGGGAGAGTTTAGGCTGATTTTAATCATCATTCCATTGCTTCTGGAGATGGCTTTTGAGATGATGTTTGGCTTGGTAGCCGAAGGGAGGAGGCGGTGAGGGGGCGAGCTTTCGCGATGGCTGCTTTGTTGGTCATTCATGGCGCCGTCCACCTCTTTCCTCTGGCTTTGAGGGCTGTGGTTCCCAGCGGGCACGCGTCTGGATGAGGTGTCTCCGCTTTGCTCCGGCTGCCCTCGGAAAAAGCTGTCTCGGCGATAAACGAACGAACTTTTGAGAAGCGGTCTAAGTTCGGAATTCCTGACAAGGGGTGAGCAGGCTCGAGACGGTTCTTCACGAAAAAAGCCCGGCGGGTGCCGGGCTTTTCGAAAGCTAAACTGAAGAGCTGAGCAGTGGTGCTGACGCTCTGATTACATTTCCAGCTGGGGACGGCCTGGCTCGGGCCAGTCGATGTGGAAGAATTCGCCGCGAGCCTTGTCGGTGCGCTCGTAGGTGTGAGCTCCGAAGTAATCGCGCTGAGCCTGCAGAAGGTTGGCAGGAAGACGCTCGCTGCGGTAGCTATCGAAGTAGGCGAGAGCGGAAGAGAAGGCCGGAATGGGCACGCCGTGAAGTGCGGCGGTGGCCACAACCTTGCGCCAGTTGGCTTCGCAACGCTCGATTTCGCTCTTGAAGAAGGGATCGAGGAGGAGGTTGGCGAGGTTTTCGTCACGCTGGTAGGCTTCGAAGATTTTCTGGAGGAAAGCGGCCCGGATGATGCAACCACCCCGCCAGATCATGGAGATCTCACCGAAGTTGAGGTTCCAGTCATATTCGTTCTGAGCTTCCCGCATGAGCTGGAAGCCTTGCGCGTATGAGCAGATCTTCGAGCAGTAGAGGGCATCGTGGATGGCCTGCACGAATTCTTCCTTATCCCCATCGAATCCAGGAACATTGGCGGAGAGCACCTTGGAGGCGGCGACGCGCTCGTCCTTGACGGCGGAGATGCAACGCGCGAAGACGGCCTCGGCGATGAGAGGGGCCGAGATGCCCATGTCGAGGGCATTGACCGCGGTCCACTTGCCGGTGCCTTTCTGGCCGGCAGTGTCGAGAACGATGTCGACGAATGGCTTGCCGGTCTCGGGATCGTCCTGCTGGAGGATGTCAGCGGTGATCTCGATGAGGAAGGAATCGAGAACTCCTTTATCCCACTCGCCGAAGACCGCACTCATTTCCTTGGGCTCCATGCCCAGCATGTTGCCCATGAGCTGGTAGGCCTCGCAGATCATCTGCATGTCGCCGTATTCGATGCCGTTGTGAACCATCTTCACGTAGTGGCCGGCACCGTTCTCACCGATGTAGGTGGTGCAGGTGACCCCGCCCTCGACAGGCTTGCCAGGCTCGGCACCTTCGATGGGCTTGCCGGTTTCCGCGTCTACCTTGGCGGCGATTGCTTCCCAGATCGGCTTGAGCTCATTCCAGGCAGACTCCTTGCCGCCAGGCATCAGGGAAGGACCGAAGCGGGCACCTTCTTCTCCTCCGGAAACACCGGATCCCACGAAGCGGAAGCCCTTCTCATTGAGTTCCTTCTCGCGGCGGATGGTGTCTGTCCAGAGGGCGTTGCCTCCATCGATGATGATGTCATCGGGATCGAGCAAAGGAAGAAGCCCGGCGATAACGGCGTCCGTGGCAGCACCGGCCTTGACGAGGATGATGATCTTGCGGGGACGCTCGAGGGATTCGACGAACTCTTCCAGCGATTGAGAGCCGACCAATCCGCCTGGCGTGTTCGGATTTTCCGCAATGAACTCGTCCGTCTTGGACGTGGTTCGGTTATAAACTGAGATTTGGAATCCGTGATCCGCGATATTGAGCGCCAAGTTTTGGCCCATGACCGCCAAACCGACGAGGCCGATGTCCGATTTTTTTTCTGCCATTGCGCACGCGCTATAATGGGCGGCCAGCCCCCCCGCAAGGCTGGATTCCTTATTGCCCTAGGGGATCAGGAAGAATTGGATTCATCCTTCCGATGAATCACAGCTGGTGCCTGCTCCCGGCTGGACCAGTTTCGCGCTGATAGAATCGGACTTCCCGCCAGCGGGCCTGCCTCCATGACAATGAGGGAAAGGCGTGGAACCTCGCGGCGGGTGGATTTTGCTTTCACAGGTGACTTGGCCATTCCTTGTGTGATGGGGCATGGGTTAAGGTAATTTCATCTTTCCCCAGTCCCCCGAGTGGACAAAATTGCCTTATGCGCGAACTCAAAGACGGTATCCGCTCATTGGTGAAACTCGATTGGAAAGGCCGGGTCCATAAGTGGTTCCGAGGCACCGATGCCGACAAGCGATATGCCAACGAGGTGGCAGTGCTGAAGGCTCTGGAAGAGCGGAGTTGCAGCTACGTGCCCCGGCTTCTGGAGGAGCATCCGGATGAACTTTACTTCGTTTCCACGAATTGCGGGGCTCCCGCGACAAGAATCACCAAGGAGAAGGCGACAGCTCTCTTTCACGAGCTTGAGCACGACTACGGCGTGCGTCACGATGATCCCGAGCCGCGTAATGTGACCTACAATGCGAAACAAGGTCGCTTCAATCTTATCGATTTCGAGCTGGCGGAGATTCTCCCCGATCCTTCCACCGATACCGAGCAGCCCGGTGGGCAAGAACACCCCTCGCTCGTCACACGCATCAGTTGGGCCGCAGCCTCTCGGAAGGGAACTCTCCACGCTGCGAACGACGACTTTTGGCTCGCGCTGAGCCTCGATCCAGACGGCTCGACCAACTTCCCGACCGAGGGTGAGGTCATCCTTGATCCAGAGCACCTTATCCTTGCCGTCTCGGATGGCATCGGCGGCCAGGCTGCTGGAGAACTTGCCTCCCGGCTGATCATGTCTTGGATTCGCAAACACGCTTCCCAGCTCCATGCCACGGCGGAGAATGATGAACTCTTTGCCAAACGGCTCACCGCTTTGATGGAGGAGGCCCACGAGGGGCTCAACAACATCGCGGCCAGCCAGCCCGAATCCTTGCGTGGAATGGGAGCGACCCTCACGCTCGCCTATCTCCTGCCGGGCAAGATTCATTACGCTCACATTGGGGATAGTCGCCTTTACCTGGCCGATGGTGACGAGGTGACTCAATTGACCGAGGACCATTGCGATGCTTGGCAAGCGTTCAAGAAGGGCAAGATTTCCGAGCTGACCTATCGCCAGCATCCGCGCCGCTCTGCTCTCTACGACGCGATGGGGGGAGGCCACCCCCGTATCCGTCCCCAGATTGGCACCGCTCCCCTCCCCTCCGAGGCTCGCCTCTTGATCTGCTCGGATGGAATCGTCAATGGCCTCTGGGAGAGGCATATCGCGGAAGCTCTCCGCACCCCGGCCAGCGATATCAGGGAAATCCGCGACACCACTCTGAATCGTGCTTATCAAAATTCCGGGACTGATGACACGACCCTTATTCTAGCCGATATCAAGGACGTCTGACCCTCTCGAGCTGCGGCCGAGCCAGCGGTCCAGAAGCTCCAGAAAAGGCGATGCGGGAGCCTCGATTTCGTCAAGTTTCACCCTTCCTTAACCCTTCACGAGATGATTGAGAATAAATCGATTGAGCCCGGCCTTCATTGGTCTTGACGCCTCCGGATTCACCCCTTTCCCTAGGCTTCTCCCCCGATTTCTGGCATGCCTTCTGCTTCCTGCTTTCGGCTCCCAAGCAACACGCGGGATTCATCGAAAAAACACACTTCAAGAAAATGCGTAAATACAAACTCGAATACGTTTGGCTCGACGGTTACCAGCCGGTGCAAGGACTTCGCAGCAAGTTCAAAATGGAAACCTTCGATAATGAGCCGACCCTCGAAGACATCCCCGCTTGGGGTTTCGACGGTTCATCCACCGAGCAAGCAGACGGCGGAGACTCTGACTGTATCCTCAAGCCTGTCGCCCTTTTCCCTGACGCGACTCGTGAAGATAGCTACCTCGTGATGTGCGAGGTCATGCTCCCGAACGGAGAGCCTCACCCAACCAATACCCGCGCTGGTATCCCCGACGATCCTGGCGCTTGGTTCGGCTTCGAGCAGGAGTACTTCCTCGTCAAAGACGGCGCACCCATCGGCTTCCCCAAGGGCGGCTACCCCGGTCCACAGGGCCCTTACTACTGCGGCGTCGGCTACAAAAACGTTGGTGCCCTCGGTCGTATCATCGTTGAAGAGCACCTCGATCTCTGCCTCGCAGCTGGCATCAATCACGAAGGCGTGAACGCTGAGGTTGCTATGGGTCAGTGGGAATTCCAGATTTTTGGCAAAGGCTCGGCAAGCGCAGCAGACCAGATGTGGATGGCTCGCTACCTCCTCCTCCGTCTCTGTGAAGCTTACGAAGTCGACGTTGACTTCCACTGTAAGCCAATCAAAGGCGACTGGAACGGTTCCGGCATGCACGCCAACTTCTCCACCGAGAAAATGCGCTCCGAAGGCGGCAAAGAGTACTTCGAAAGCATCATGGCCGCATTCGAGAAGAATCGCGAGGAGCACATCGCAGTCTATGGGCCCGACAACGACCAGCGCCTCACCGGCCTGCACGAGACCCAGTCCATCGACAAGTTCTCCTACGGAGTTGCCGACCGTGGCGCTTCCATCCGGGTGCCACACAGCTTCGTCAACAATGGCTACAAGGGCTACCTCGAAGATCGTCGCCCCAACTCACAGGGCGATCCTTACGCCATCGCGGCTCGCATCCTCCAGACCATCCAGGAGGCTGGCTAAGCGAAGAGACCAATTCATTCATTTTCGAAAGCGGACCGCATGGTCCGCTTTTTTTGTGCCCATCATCTCCCTTTGCTAGGCGGGAGTTCAGGAACCGAGCCCGAAGACTGGCCCTGCTACCGTGAAGACCGAGCTTCCCACAGGACCGGGCAATGAGGGCAGTTGGTCGAAGGCCGTTACCGACGAAAACATCAGCGATGAAAAGCAGCCGGCCCCTCGGACATGCTCTTTCATGGAAACTAGACTCCCACAGCCTTCAGCCAATTGCTTGCCTAACAATCTCCCTAGTAACAGTTTAGGAGAGGGAACTTGTACGCCTTGCTGCAGTAGGATGTCCGATATGGGGGTCATCCTCTCAAAAAATTACGGAATTAGAGAAAGCAAAGTATACATTTTTATAAAAATCGATTGATTTTTTATGTTATCAACAATAATGATGCCCATCCCCTACGGACATCGTCATGCTCCATCGATTTTCCCCAGTCTTTTGGACTCCCCTACTGTTGCTTGCATCCGGCCTGAGTCTCGATGCAGCGGTCGTCGTTTATGAGGACTTCGAGGCTCTCTCCACCGGTGAGCTCGACGGCCAAGCTGGCGGTAGTGGCATTGCTGGAGACTGGACCGCCGATACCGGTGCCTCGGAAGTTGTCGCCGCACCCGTGGACTTTGAGGTCACCCTACCGACCGGAGAGGTGATTCGCTCAGAGGGACAGAGCCTTCGCATCACCGGGAATAATAATAATGCGGTCGCTGCCTCTCTCGCTTCGCCAAAGACGGACACCTTCTTTGTCGGCTTTCTTCTCCAAATGGAAGCCGGCACCATCGATCAGAATGATTTCACTACCCTTTGGTTCGGTGAGGGCACCCACATTGGTGCCCCGGCGATTGGAATCAAAACCGAACTCGGCCCAAACTCGACTGATTTAATGGCGCGAGTAACCGGCGGTTCTGAAACCTATTCGGCCACTCAGCTTGGCATCGGACAAAGCTACTACCTGGTCGCCAAGGTATCGAAGACGGGAGACTCCACCACTTACAATCAAGTTGATTTCTGGGTCAATCCGGGCAGCCAAGACTCAGCCTCTCCTGAGACAACTTCCACCGGCACGATTGCCTTCGATGAGTTCAATGCGTTTGGGATCCGAAGTGTCAACTTGAGCGGCGACGACTCCGTCCTAATTGACAATCTGACGATTGCGACCGAGTGGGAAGACCTCTTCCCAAACATTCCCGAGCCGAGCACCTCCCTGCTCATCCTACTTTCCCTCGTCAGCCTCATCTCACATCGCCGACGGGCGCTCTAGCGAGAAATGTCCCGCCGAGCAGGCTGAGGGGCATCAGAGAATTGCCTTGGGAGGGATGACGAAATGGAGATTCACGAGCCTCCGACTCCGAGACTCAATCGAAAGACCAATCAGACTCGCCTTCTTGACCTCGATCCAAGCATCTGCGCCGAGAAGCCACTGAACGAAAGAGGAGAAGGAAGGCTCATGGCCGAAGAGCGCGATGCGGCCACAGGCCTGATAGGCACCAAGCTCCGCGAAAGCCTCTTCATCGCTCATCCCGAAATCAAGCCAACTTTGGAGGACGGGCTCGCCATCAGCACCTGTCGCGCTCATCACACCACGCGCGGTTTGCAGAGCTCGAGCCCGTGGGCTCGATAGATAAAGCTCAGGCAGCCAATCGAGTCGCCGCAAGCAATTGCCAACGGCTTCAGCCTGTCTCCACCCCTTCTCTGTCAACTGGCGCGCGGCATCCGAGCCATCAGCCGAATGGTCTTCGGCCTTTCCATGGCGGATGATGAGTAAGTCCATCTTCTTGACCCTGTTTATGCAGACAACCGACCGCGCGCAGGCTGGTCACATTGTCATCCCGCCATCCGTGGCGATAACTTGACCGGTAATGTAGCGAGCTTCTTCGCTCGCAAGAAAGGTCGCCAGGGCGGCGACATCTTCAACTTGGCCAAAACTCTTCAGCGGGATTCTCTCTTGGATGCCTTCCTTCACCTTGTCGTCGAGGACATCAGTCATATCAGTCTGGATGAAGCCGGGCGCGATTGCATTGCAGGTGACGCCCTTACCCGCGAGTTCTCTTGCTACCGATTTGGTGAAGCCGATCAGTCCCGCCTTGCTCGCGGCGTAGTTGGCTTGCCCCGCATTCCCCATCAACCCAATCACTGAAGCCACATTGATGATCCGCGGGTCGGCTGATTTCATGAGAGGACGTTGGAATGCCTTTGTCATATTGAAGGCTCCCTTGAGATTCGTATCCAGAACAGCGTCCCAATCTGCCTCCTTCATTCTCATGAGCAATCCGTCCCGGGTGATACCGGCATTGTTGATGAGAACATTGATTCCGCCAAAATCAGAAAGGATTTCCTTCGCCACCGCATCCACGGCAGCGCTATCCGAGACATCGACAGCATACGGCTTGGCCGCCTCGGCATACTCCGCATTGATTGCATCAGCTGCCGCCTGACAACTTGACTCCGTCCGCGTTAAGATCGCGAGCTTCGCTCCTTTGGCAGCAAAGGACTTTGCCATTGCCAAACCAATTCCGCGGCCGCCGCCGCTGAGAACCACCACTTTGCCATCAAATGTTGCCATGCCCAATGCAAGCCCTTCGCCGAGCGACTGCCAACCTCAAATAAGCTGAATAACGACACAGCTGAGCATGTCAAAACCGGCCAATACCCGCCAAGTTCAAGGGGTTCACCATGCTCTCCTGCCCTTTTTGCCGTCACCGATTGACCGAGCAGGTAGCAGCCTGCCCCGCCTGCAATCTGAATATCCGGATGGCTCGACGCGTCCTGGGGCCGATACCTGCTCTTCACCCCGGCGTAACCGACCTCTCCGAAGCGCTCAAGCCGACGGAAATCGCCAAACTCAAGAAACGAATCGACGCTCTCCATCAGGACTTTCCCCAATGCCGCCTTCATCTTGTCCTGAATCATTTCGATTCACGTTTCCCGCTCAGTACCCATCTTTTTTGGTTGTTCAATGCAGGTGGGCTCTCGCCCGAGGAGAATCGGCTGGGACGCAATCGCGATCTCCTCATTGGTCTCGATCCCGGCCAAGGCCGAATCGCTCTGATATGTGGCTATGGTTTGGAACCGCTTATCGATGAGGCGAAGCTGGACGCCATCCTGTTACAGTCCAAAGGCCTCCTTACTGATGGTTCCTATGGAGTCGCTCTTCTTCAGGTTATCGCGAATCTCCACGCCTACCTCGGAGCATTACAGAAGGAAGTTTCCCATCTCCTTGCCAATCAGATCGACTCGACCTCCCACGGCCAAGCAACCTACTTGGATTGAATTCGCGGAAGTTTTGGAGATTAACCAAATGCCTCCATGAAGCCACACTCGAGCACGAGCGCATCTTGAGCATTGGTCTCAAAATTCAAGGCCATCCGACGAAGAGCGTCGCAGCGTTGCAAGAGTTCCCCGGTCTCCAATTGCTGGCCAAAGGCGCGGCTCGACTCCTGCTGTCTTGGTAGTTGAACCCGAGAGATGCCAGCCCGTTGCCGGAGCGCATCGCCAAGCCAAGCCTGCAACCACTCCATAAGCGCAGCACGCGCTCCCAGAACCTCGCCGGCGAGCGCCGCTTTCATGATTTCCTCTTGCTCCTCGAGCCACTTCCCCTCGCTCGCCTGTTTGTAGTGAGCAGCGTCCTCTTTCAAATCCTGAGCATAGGATTTTTCGAGATCCCCCTTGATTGAGGCGAGTACCTCTTCGAAGGCTCCCTTGAGTCCGAGCGCCAACCAAAGATTAGGACCCGTCTGCGATAGCTCCCTCAGAATTTTTTCCAAGGCACCACTGCGTTCGAGCCATCTCTCTTCGATCCCCTTCCGCTCGGTAAGCGACAGCTCCACACATCGAGAATGGATTGTGGGGAGAAGCCGCTCGGGTTGAGACGTAAGGAGAAGAAGCAGAGTATCCTTGGGAGGCTCTTCAAGCGTTTTGAGAAAGGCATTGGCCGACTCATCCCACATTCGATCCGCATCAACAATGACTCCGACCTTCCAGGTTCCCTCGGGAGCGGAGAGATAGAGCGGCTTTTCCAACTCGCGAATCTGCTCGACTTTGATGCGGCGGGATTTGGAAAGAGGTCGAATCACTCGCACAAATTCCCCGACGAGTTCATCAAGCGCTTTTTCCTTCACCTCGACCGGATCTCCCCAGAGGTCGGCACCCTGATCGGCTGGCGGATTGACCATCTGGATCAATGAGGCCGCTAGCTCCTCCTTGCCGCTGCCCTCCGGCCCACAAATGAGCAGCGCGTGTGCAAGACGACCCCGGTCATGGGCGGATTCCAACATCCTCCGGGCTTCAACGACTGGCATCGGCATGCCCCAAGTCTAACCGCCTCTTCTCCAATGTGGAGAAAAGACCGATCGGTAGAAACAAAAAAGGCCGGATGAATCCGGCCTGGTTTCTCTAGGGTGCTAAGGAAAGTTAATTGACGGCAACTGCGGGCTGTTGCTGCTGTCGCTCTTGATTCCGTTTTAAGGAGGCAGCCGATTGCTCCTCAGCCCACGTATCAAAGGAGGACTGCTTCACAACCTCCATCAAGCCTTTCATGTTCCCATGCTGGTCTCCGCAGAGCTGTCCGCAGACGACGTAAGTCTCAAGGGTCTTGATGGGGGTAAACCACATTGGAATATCAGAACCAGGGATTGCGTCCTGCTGAATTCTCATCGGGATGATGGAATAGTTGTGAATCACATCCGTGGCCGTGATTTGGAGGATCGACGGCTTGTCGACGGGAACCTTCAGCGACGGAGAAAGGAAATCGTCCCACCCATTCGGGTCATCTGGATCAATCGCCGGGTCACCCACTCCAGCTGTCAACTGGCGATCGATGCGTCCGAATTTGCCGTCAGCACCAGGGTAATGGTAATTCCACCCGAATTGATAGCCGATCACCCGCACCCGATTGGGATCTTGCTTTTGAACGATTTCAAATTCGTCTGTGCGATCATACCAAAGAGGGAAGGCAAAACCCAGAAGGAGAACCGCTTCGATCAAGACCACGCCAATCTCCAGGTGGGTGGAAACGTGATTGGTAACCCCCGCATAATTCGCTTTCGGATTTCTCCGCGCGGCAAACCTCCAGAGGCAATACAAGAAGAAAAGCGTCCACCCCACGAAGAGGGCTAACATGAAATAATGAACCACATCAATCATGTGATCCACGCCGCCCCCGTGGTCAGAGAAGCTTTCGGGAATACCGAGGAGTTTGGTTGGTGTCATCAGTGGTCAGAACTTGGAGTGAAATTGTCGGTATAGATTGGATCGAGATTTTGGCTCTCACGCCGAGCCATGCGGATGATAGAGAAAGCCACCACCCCGAGAACAGCCACGATCACGACGAGCAGGAAGAAAATTGCGATGCCCGCAGCGTCACCTCCGGCTTCGCGGAAAGCGTGGGCACAAGTTTGACAGGCGAGAATAGGATTCATGATCTTAAAGGATAATGTTCTTTGCCTTTTGGTAGAAGCGGAACCCGTAAATCGGAAGAATCACCGCACTGACGGCGGACAGCCAACCCATGATATCCACCCCGATTCCGCTATTGGCCGGGGCGAAAACGAAGCACCAAACGGCCATGAAAAGGCTCAAAAGAGTCGCGAAAGTAATGAAGACGAGATGAAATCCTCGGAGGGACATAGCTTATTTTTCTACTGGGTTCTCAGGATTATAGAAGCCAGACTTCTCGCCGGCGTGGTCTCCTTGGCCGTAAGTGATTGGGTCTTCAAAGGCCCAGCCTGTTAACCACACGAGAAAGATGGCAGCAATGATGCTCATCACGAACAGGAAGTACACGAGTTTCTTCTCGTGATTCAAGTGCATGAAGATGAGCATGACCAAGCTCGCCTTGATCGACGCGATCGCAAGACCGATTATTGCATCGATGTGGTCGAACCCACGAACCCCGAAATCGAGGGCCTCAACGGTTGCGACCGCCACAGTAAGGATCGTGAAGAAGAACAGGGTCAGTCCGATGAAGCCGTAAAGCTTCGTTGCCTTCTTAATTTCAGCTACAGAATCAGCCATGGAGTGAAAAGGTGAAAAGTAAGTAGATTGGGTCGAATTACATCAAATAGAGGACTGGGAAGAGGAAGATCCAGACCAAGTCAACGAAGTGCCAGAAAAGGCCACCGACCTCAACTCGATTGGCAAGGTGCTCGGGGTTGTTGAGATACATCTTCTTTCCGAAGAAGAGGAAATAGCCGAGAACGATCGCTCCCCCGATAACGTGGAGACCATGGAGACCCGTAATCAGGAAATAGATGGCGTAATAGGTATTCCAGCGTGGCGTGAACTTTGTCTCAAGATTGACTTCCTCGCGAGGGACCAGCACCTCGGGGAAATGTTTGGCGTAATCCTTCGTGTGGTCCGGCCCAGCAAATCCGCTGAACACGCCCTTCTCTTCGTTCCCTTCACCGTAATTGACCAGCTCTTGCCAAGTGATGCGATACCGTTCCTTCTCGGTAGGGACGCGCTTGGGATTTCCCTGCTTGTCGGTCCCGTATTTTTCGAGAAGTTCTTCTTCGAGTTTGGCAATCTTTTCGGTGTGAGCCTTCCAGATGGCTGCTACTTGAGGATTGTTTTGAATGATCCAGGTCTTCTCAACGGCTGCGAGTGGATCGACTCCCTTTTCCTCGGCCCGTTGGGCAACGAAAGTGAAGTCAATTGCATCGGCAGCCATCTCGATCGCACTTGCTTCCGTATTAAGCTGGCCATTGAGGGAGCTACCATCAGCCAAGAGTGCGCTTTCAGCACTTTCCCGGACCTCACGAGGCTTGAGCACGAAGGTGATTGGCTCGTCCGTCTGGAAAGTCACCGTCGAAGTCGGGCTAACCAGGAATTGATCGAAATCTTCATTGATTTTGAAGTTTTCGTCCTGAACAAGCTCGTGATTCGGCCGCTCTTTATTACCGGGGATGTCTTTGACTTTCGCCCACGCATCACTCAGCTGCTTGGTCCGAACTTTCGAATCATTGGCCTTGGCTGCGAGATAGACCTCACGGGCTTTGGCCAAATTCTCTAGCGACAACTTAGCTCCTGCGCTGAGAATAATTTGCTCATCCTCCCGGGCTGTCTCACGGCCCACGTAGGGTTGAACCAAGGTCCAGTTCGCCGAGTTTGCCTTCTCGCTTTGTTCGAGAATACCGCCAATCACGCCCTCGTGGTAGGTTTCCAGATTGATGACCAGTTCATTGGCGTCGAAGACGACAACGTTGGTTCGAAAATCCTTAACTGCAGGCCCATGTTCAGCATGATGATCACCGCCATGAGCATCGTCGGTTTTAGCGGCGATGTAGTGTGGACCGTCGGAATGGTCCTCGACTGAAGCGTGCCCCCCGACGTGGAAAACGTTACCATCCGCGTCGATGCCTGCTGGATGGGTGTGGCCCTCCAGGATGACGAAATCATCCATCCGGACAGCTTGGTGGCCCCACTTCGCTTTGTATTCAATGCCCTTGAGGACCATGAAGACCGCCGCGCAGGTGAGCGTAATCAGCATGAAAATACGAAACTGATTCCACTTGCGCAGCTTGAGCGCAGCCCACGCGAAAACAACGGTCACCGACGAACCAATCAAAATGAAGGTATTAATGAGACCGGGAACGACAGGCAGAACCCTCTCCGGCCATGGGTAGTCGGCATAAACCCGGAGAAAAACATACCCGGAGAAAAGGCCGCCAAAGAGCATGACCTCGGAAGCGAGGAAGAGCCAGATACCAACCTTCGAGTTGTAAAGGCCAGTATCCTTACGGGCGGTAACGGTGAATGGGATTTCCATGAGATCGAACTGAGTTGATGATCAGACTTGTGCAGACTTGGATTCTTTTTCGGCAGCTTCAGGCTGCTGAGGCTCGTGCCACTGAGGGAGGAAATCCTCGTCGTGGTCAGGCCGCGAGTATTCATAAGGACCTCGGTAAATTGCAGGCTCGAAGGTGAAGTTGCCATGACCCGGAGGGGTCGGGGTTGCCCACTCGAGCGTTGTTGCTTCCCAAGGATTGTCGTTTTCCACTTTACGTCCGGCCTTCCAAGCCAGGAAGACGTTGATGATGAATGGGACCTGGGACAGAGCGAGCAAGAAGGCAGCGGTCGACATCAGCTCGTTCAAGTGCATGTATTCAAGGACGGTATTACCGAAAACGTTGGTCGTGTTACCCGCCTCGGCAAGATACCCCGCTCCCCCGTTATACCAACGGCGGTGGAACCCAGCCATACCCTGCACAAGCATCGGGAAGAAAAGAAGGTTGATGAAGACCAGTGACGGCCAGAAGTGCAGATGCCCCAGGAAGTTATTCATGTAGCGACCTGTCACCTTGGGATACCAGTGGTAAACACCCGCAAAGAGGCCGAAAAGGATACCAGGTGCGACAACGTAGTGGAAGTGTCCAATCACGTAGTAGGTATCATGCAAGTGGAGTCCGACCAGGTTGAATGCCAATGGCAATCCGGTCAATCCACCGATGCCAAACATCGGGATGAATGCGGTCGCCCAAAGCATCGGGACGGAGAAGCGAATCGAACCGCCCCAGAGCGAGATGATCAGCGAAGTGAGAAGAATCACCGAGGGAATCGAGATCAACACCGTCGTCGTCTGGAAGAAGGTCGAAATCATCGGCCCCATTCCAGTCATATACATGTGGTGAGCCCAAACGATGAAGCTCAGGAAACCAAGGACGAGAACCGACCAAACCATGGGCCGGTAACCCCAGAGAGGTTTGCGGGTATTACAGGGAATGATCTCCGCAACACAGGCGACGGCAGGAAGAAGAAGCACATACACCTCGGGGTGTCCAAGAAACCAGAACAGGTGCTGGTAGAGCAAGGGACTCCCTCCCCCGGACACTTCAAGAGCACCCAAGGTTTTTGAGTAGAGCCCGGAAGGCATGAAGAAGGACGAATCGAATACCCGGTCGCTCAACTGCATCAGAGCGGCAGCTTCAAGAGGAGGGAATGCCAAAAGCAGCAAGAAAGCGGTGACGAGCATCGCCCAGACGAAGAAGGGCATGCGCATCCAGGTCAGTCCCTTGGCGCGAAGGTTGATGATTGTCGTGATAAAATTCACCGACCCGAGAAGTGAGGAGGTGATGAGGAAGACCATCGCCAACAGCCACCAGGTTTGCCCTGTCATCCACTGATTAGGATATTCAGCCTGTTGCAGGCCAGCCAAAGGTGAGTAGTTCGTCCAGCCTGATTGAGCCGCACCCGTTGGCAGAAAGAAACTGGCCAGCATGATCGCCCCACCAACGAAGTAGAGCCAGAAGCTCATCATGTTCAGCTTGGGGAACGCCATATCGGGAGCCCCGATTTGTAGCGGTGTCACGTAGTTGCCGAAGGCGGCAAAGCCGAGGGGAACAACCCCAAGGAAGACCATAATCGTCCCGTGCATGGCACCGAACATGTTGTAAGTGGCACCGGTGACTTTGCCGTCCTGCAGCCATTTGGCTTTCCAGTCGTCCGAGAAAAACATGCTCAACCAGCCTGGAAGAGGCTGATCGGGATAGGCGATGCTCCAGCGCATCACCATCATCAAAAAGAATCCGATGAGAAGGAAAAGCAGCGAGACGATCCCGTACTGAATTCCAATCGTCTTGTGATCGACGGAGAAAATATATTTTTGGACAAAGCCCGGCTCGTGATGGTCGTCGTGACCGTGGGCATGTTCCGCGTGGGTTTCAGCGCTCATAAGAATGTGAAATTACTTCAAAATTCAGCCATTTCCACCGGCATCCGCCGCTGGGAGGAGGGTTTCAAAATCAACAAGGGCATCAGGAGCAAGTAGCTCTCCGGGGAGATGTTTCATGTGGGTAGGTTTCAGCTCACTCTGGGTCGTGGGCTTCCCTTCTCCCCTTTCGGCATACTGCTTCATTGCTTCTTCCGCCATTTCAATACTCACGACGTCACCGACGTCATTCAAACTGCTCCGGAGGTAGGTCATCAAAGCGGCGAGCTCTTTCGCACCAAGACCCAGGGCCTGCGAGGGCATCATGTTATTCCAAGTCTTTCCAGCCACGTCGATTGGCCCCTGCACCCCATTGAGGATGATCATAGCCAAAGCCTCGGTGTTGTCTCCGGTCACCCACTCAGAACCGGCAATCGGGGGGTAATTCGCGCCATCTCCCTTACCATCAGCTCCATGACAACCGGTGCACTTGGTATAGATCTTGGACCCGGCAGCAATGTAGCTCTTCAGCGCGGGGCCACTCGTGACCTCCTCTTCAGCTCCTCCTTCGAACGGCTTGAACTCATCCGCCCACAAATCGTTGGAATTGTAAGCGAACATCTTACCGCCTTGGCCGAGCACAGCACCACCGACGAGCAAGGCGAGTCCGGCGACGAGGAAAATCCACAAAGGGACAGGCTCCATTCCGTTCTCGTGAACCCTCTTCTCACGCAGAGCTGCCGCCGAGGTGCCCTTTAGGTTTCCGTGAGTCGCCGACACATTAAGATTTTCGTCAAGATCGGGACGGGACTGATTTGAATCGTTTTCCGACATGGTTAGTTGGCTGATTTGGCGCGAGGGTCGAGATTGGCGGGAATTTCTTCGTCTTTCCTGAGAGAAAGAAGATAGCCGACAAGCGACTCAGCTTGTGATTTGGGAACAATGGCCATCCCTTCCTCACTCGCCTCGTAAGGGAGTGCGTCGACGGCACTAATAGCGTCCACCTCCTTGAACATGAAGGTCATTGGCGGACAAACAGTTTCGTAAAAGAATTCGTTAGGATCGTAGAGGCGACGAAGGAACCACTGTTCGGTGGAGATTCCCATCTCTGCCGCAGCCTTTTCTGCGCGGATGGCGACGTTACTGAGGTCAGGACCGATACGCGTCTGGCCGATGAAGGCAAACTCCTCGCCATCGTAGTCGAATGGATTCGTCTCACGGCGGGTGTCCGGCACGCCGTTTGCTGGATCGCCTGGTTGACCTGCCCAATCCTTACGATGAATCTCGTTACCTGCATACGTTGGCCGAATCAGTTGGGTATGGCAGCTCGCACAGCCATTGGCGGCGTAATGTTTCGCTCCATCAAGACGACCAACCCGCTTACTCTCGTAAACGCCGGTGCGTTCATCTTGAATCTCGTCAAACTCGACAGGCTCGAGGCTAGTCATCTTTGCGTAGGGCAAAGCGAGGGCAAAAACCCAGGGCACTCCAAAGGCAACGGCTAATCCGATTACAAAGGTTTTAAAGTTCATCAGGTGTTCAGGCGTTAGCGGCTTGAATTTTCTCCAGATCACCCTCGGGGCCGTGTGGCGACCCGGCGTGATGCTCTCCCCCAATCAAGGTGGGGTGTGTACTGCGCCTTCCGAGACGCGCCCACATCAGAAGCAAGTGGCAAAGGAAAACGAAATTGGCGAGAGCGATGAAGCCCCAAGCGAGCGTGGTGCCCACAGCATAGGCCTCCGTCCGCGTCGCGGCATCCGTCCATGGTTTATCGGGTGCGTTCTGTGCAATTCCCTGCATGTAACCACCTCCCATTGAAATAATCACAATCAGGGCAATAGCATACAGCGAGAGGTAGAAGTGCCACTTGATGAATCGCTTGGACAACCACTCACGCAATGTCACCCGAGGGACGATAAAGTAGATGATCCCGAAGGCACACAGACTGAAGAAGCCGTAGATGGCCAGGATGTCATAGCCATACCCGGTCAGACTGAATTGGGTCGCTCGCAGGGCGCCTGAGGTGAAAAGCAAGAGACCACAGAAACCCATCAGCAGCATCCCAACCATTCCCCCGATGGTGAATCGGAGTGAAGGGCTCTGGTTGACGTCCATCTCGTTGTCCTCATGGAAGATGGTCTTCAGCACGTTCACCGCGACGGTAAGTGCAGGGATGAGAAAGAGAATGGTCGCTGCGGCGCCGGCGAATGGAAGAAATTTAGGAATTGGGGCTCCAAGCAGCTTCTGCATGCCAGCCCAAGGTCCAATCACCATGAGTGCCCAGAAACCGAACATCGCGAGGTGATAACTGTAAACCGGACGACCGGTCACTTTCGGAGCCAAATAGTAGGCGCAAGCTACTCCCACAGGAGTGAAGAAAAGGTAAGTCAATGCACCGTGATACCATTCGGATACCGCCGCTTTCATCAGTGGATGACCGTCAAAGACGAAGACGAAGAGGTGAGCGCTTCCGAAAATCCAAGGAAAAGCAATCAACGCAGCAACGAGATACCATTGTGAAATATAGACGTGTCCTGGCTCACGCACCATGAACTGAACAATGGAACCTGCTGCAAAAAGGAAGTAGCTCAAAAGCAGCACGGGCCAAACGAAGGTTGGGAAACCCATCCAACTGATACCGGTGCTACCGCCCCAGAGAATACCTAGGAGACCCACTGTGATTGCGATGTTCCAGATGTGCCCAGCAACAAGAATCAGCACGGCGTTCTTGCATTCCTTCCTCGTAAGGCGAGACATCAACCAGATGATAGCGCCAAAGGCGGCCTGACACGCCCAACCATAGATTAGGATATTCGTGTGAGCCAATTGGACCCGGCCGGTCGTAAACCAGCTGCAATCTGCCAAGACGCCCGGGGCGTGATTCTTCAGAGAACCAAGAAAACCGAGTAATACAGCGACGAACAGCCAGAGCGCGCCACTGGTGAAAAAGAACATTACCGGGTGACGTAGCGACCGATCAATATCGGCGCGCAATTTAGCGTCCTTAGGGTCGGAATTATTTACGTTTGAGGACATGATTACTGTTCGTTCGGCGCAGACTCAGAGTTTGCAGATTCTTCTTCATTGCCTTCCTCGGCCGGTTGCTCTGCTGCTTCTTCTGCAACCAATTTGGGATCACGTTGTTTCTCCGTCCGGACAGCCTGTGGCTTCGACGCTACGAGCCGTGCGCCGACAGACTCAAAAACCGAAGAAGGACTGACCTCAAGCTGGCTCGCTTGGGCAGCATCAACCTCCTCGCGGATTGCGAGGCGACGTGTCGCATTCTTCTCATCAGCCGCAGTGGTCTCGCCTTGCCCGAAAATCGGAGCGAGAAGGACCGCAGCCAAGCCAAAGGCGGCGAAGATACCGATGGCCACCCAATAGGCGGCGAATCGCTTGAGTGGATTGTCGTTAGCCTGGGACATCAGTTATTAACGTTGGCAGATTCGAGGATTCGTGGGTCACGGTGAGGGTAGAGCGCCACGCTGGTTAGATTACGAAGGTAGAAGAACACAAAACCGCAACCGACAATGATGAAGGCGAGAATATCCAAGGCAGGACCGTAATCGATCCAGAGCTTCGGATCGTGGTCGACGACGTTACCAACCGACGGGCCACGTTCTGGGATGATCATGTGATAGACATCAAGGAAGTGCATCACCAAGAGGTAACCTGCCATGAACAGCATGTAATTCGCGTTCTTCTTCAGATCCTGACGGATGAGCAGAAGGAAGGGAGCGCCGAAGTGTCCGAAGACGAGAATGTAACTCAGCAGATTCCAGTTCTCAGTGTTCCGTAGGATGAAGTAACGAGTCTCCTCGGTAACGTTGGCATACCAGTAGAGGAAAAACTGGGAAAATGAGATATAGGCCCAGAAGACCGTGAAGGCGAAGGTGAGCTTACCCATGAGGTGGTCATGCTCAGGAGTGACCACTTTCTTGAGGAAACCAGCCTTTCGCAAGAGGATGCTGGTGATGATGATGATTGCCATCGAGTTCAAGGCAGAGCCCGCGAACACGTAGACACCCCACATCGTTGAGAACCAAGTGTAATCCAGGCCCATCACCCAATCCACGGCGAGGAAGGTCAAAGTCACCGCGAAGACTGCGATTCCCCAAGAGGACATAGCGCGTGCTTTGAAGAGACGTTCCGTGCCAGGTGCTCCGCAGGTGTCTTGGTCGACGGAAAGCTTACGAAGTTTCCAAATCACAAAACCAAGCCCGAGGGCAAAGAGAACGAAACGAAGGTGCCAGAAGCCGAGATTGAGATACCAGAGTTTCGCAATCAGGAGTCCATCGTGCTGTCCCCCCCGGGCGTCCAAAGCGGCTTCGATACCGGCTCCTTTATCAGGCGCTTCCTGCAGCGCGGTGCGGTGCTCGGTCATCCATTCGTAAAGGAAGGTTTGAACCGAAGGGAAAAGAAGAGGAATGGCGAACACAAAGAGGAAAGGGAAAACAAAGCCCACGTTTTCCATAAGGCGGCGAACGGATGTGCCCCAGCCCGAGTTCGATACGTTGTGCAAGAGTGTCCAGAAACAACCTCCCATCGCGATGGTGAAGAAGTAGAAGGTCGCGAACAGCCATGAGAAGGCGTAGGTTCCCTTCACTTCACCTTGGGCGAAGGCCAAATAGATGAAACTGGCAATTGTACCAATGGCGGCAATGCCACCACAAACCATCATCAACCCGTTGACCTTGCTCTTTGGCAAGTGCTCTCCCTTGACCGGGATGTCCTTGGATGTAACCGCGTGCGCCATCAGTTTGTCTCCTCCTCGTTGTTGGAAATTTCACGTGCTTCCTGCAGAGCCCGCACGTAGGCCACGATGGCCCAGCGGTCGTTCACCGGAATATTCATGCCATAGGCCCCCATTTGGCCCTTTCCGTTTGTAATCACTTCAAAAAGTCTTCCATCGGGATAATTTTCGGCGTCGAAGCCAGCCTCTCCGGTCTCGTGGAGATTCCGAACCCCGTTGACTCCAAGCATCGCAACCGTGCCTTGTCCGTCTCCGCTCTCTCCGTGACAGATGGCGCAGTAGATGCCGTAGCGCTCTTCGCCTCGAGCGAGAAACTGTGCGACATTTTCTTCGGTCAGCTCAAGCTCCTCGGGCATCCCGGTGCCGAAATAACCGTCGGTCAGTCCAGTGTAATAGTAACCAGTACGCCCCGCCCCGAATTCGACGGAAAAGACGCCATCGTCTCCGGTATTCGGCACGGTGCCCGCAACTGGCAGTCGCGAGCCACCAGGTGTCTGCGCGGAGACCTTGTCCTGGTCATCCATATCAGGAAACAGACGAAGAGGTGGACGGGAGTCCTTGGCGCCGGGAATCCCATAGATTCCGGCAATCATCAGACCCACAAGGATCCAGACTAGAAAGAAATACTTCAACATGGGTTCAATCAGTTCTCGTCTTCAACCAGTTCAATATTAGCTCCACCGATATCAGCTAGGAGTTGCTTCGTGCTTTCAGCGGAGAATTTCGGGTCACGTGCTTCGATAGCGATGAAAAAGCCATCATCTGTCACCCGCGCGAATTGTTTACTAGCAAAGAGTGGGTGGTTGTATCGGGGCAACTGCATCAGGCCCAACAGACCGAAAAGGGTCGTGAAGCCAGAAAACAGTACGGTCAACTCAAACATGATAGGAAAGAAGGCCGGAACCGTGAAAATATTGGCCGGTTTTCCCTGAACCACGGTCGGGTAGATACTCACCTGCGTGATGTAGGCCAAGGCCAGCGCCGTGAAGAAGCCGGTCAAACCGCCAAAGAAAACCATGTAGGGCAAAATGGACCGCTTGATGCCCATCGCGTTGTCCAAGCCGTGGATAGGATAAGGAGAATAGCAATCCCATTTTTCGAATCCCGCATCACGAACCTTTTCAGCTGCCTTATACAGCTTTGAGGCACTCTCAAACTCGGCCAGATAGCCGTAAACTCGTTTCACCGTCGTGCTCATCAGGCTTTTGCTTCTCCTTTCTCCAATTCCATTTGATAAGCGGCAATCTTCTCCGCGCCCTCATCGGGATGGTCCTCCTGGTCCTCGAAGTGAGGGTCACTTTCTTCTTTGGTCCACTTAACCTCCGCAATGTTGATGCACGGTAGGAACCGAAGGAAGAGAAGGAAGAGAGTCAGGAACATGCCGATAGTGCCGACGAAGAGCATGATGTCTTCCCCGCTCGGGTAATAATATTTCCAGTCACCCGGCAGCCACATCCGTGAGAGAGTGGTCACGATGATGACGAAGCGCTCGAACCACATTCCGATGTTCACGCACATACACACGCCCATCACGACCCAGAGATTTTCGCGGCATTTCTTCCACCAGAAGAGCTGGGGCGAAATTACGTTGCAGGACATCATCGCCACATAAGCCCACCAGTAAGGACCGGTCAGACGGAGCTTGAAGGCCTCCATCTCATATTTGGCTGCGCCGTAGAAGGCCATGAAGAGCTCCATCAAGTAGGCGTAGCCAACGATTGAACCGGTCAAGAGGATGATCTTGGCCATGTTATCGATGTGCTTCATCGTGATAAGGTCCTTCAGACCGTAGATGAACCGCGCTGGAATCATGATGGTGAGAACCATCGCGAAACCGCCGAAAATCGCACCCGCTACGAAGTAGGGTGGGAAAATGGTGGTGTGCCAACCGGGCACTACCGAAGTCGCGAAGTCAAAGGAAACGACCGAGTGCACCGAAAGAACCAGGGGCGTGGAAAGTGCGGCCAAGAGCAAGTAGGCCATCTCGTAGTGAGACCAGTGGCGGTTGGCTCCGCGCCATCCCAAAGCGAAGATTCCGTAGAGGAACTTGCGCACTTTTCCGGTTGCGCGGTCGCGAATGGTCGCCAAATCCGGCACCATTCCCAGAAACCAGAAGATGAGAGAGACGGTGAAGTAGGTGGATACGGCAAAGACGTCCCAAAGGAGGGGCGATTTGAAGTTCTGCCAAATCTGGTTTGGGTTTGGAATCGGTGCGAGGAACCAAGCCATCCAGACTCGTCCAACGTGGAAAGCCGGGAAGATACCGGCACAACACACGGCGAAGATAGTCATCGCCTCCGCAGCCCGGTTGATCGATGTCCGCCAGTTTTGTCGGGTGAGGAACAGAATGGCGGAAATCAGGGTTCCCGCGTGTCCGATACCAATCCAGAAAACGAAGTTAACAATAGGCCAACCCCACATGGCCCGGTTGGTGTTCCCCCACACACCCACTCCTGTCGAGACAAGGTGGAAAAGGCCGCCTCCGACACCGACGGCTGCGATGATCGCGCAAGGGATGAAGAGGAGCCACCACAGCAAAGGCTGCGGATTTTCCACCACGCCACAAATCCGCTCGGTAATCCAATTGTAGGACCGCTTGTTGAGGATCAGCTTCTCGCGCTCGAGGACGGGCAACTTGGGCCCTTCCCGCTTTGCCGGAGCGTCTGCTTTGACTGTCGTTTCCGCCATGCCCGTTTAGTGAATGTGAATGGTTGCCCGACCGACATTCTTGTCGATGGAGGTGAGTTCTTTGTTTGGATTCTTGACGCGTGCCAAGTAGCTCGTCCGAGGCAGCGTGCCGATATAATTGAGAAGGTCGTAATTGCGCTTGGAATCCTTCGCCCGGACGACTGCGGCGTCTTTTCGGTCGAGTAGGTTTCCGAAGGTAATTGCGTTGGAAGCGCAAGCGGACTGACAAGCGACTTTTACGGAATCGACCGGAATGCGCAGATCTTTGGCAGTAACCGTCATCTTGGTGGAATCGACGCCGAGTGCCTTCTTCCGCTGAATCTGCTTCTGCTTGATTTTCGCTTCCTCAAGACGCTGCACACAGTAGGTGCATTTCTCCATCACTCCACGCATCCGAACCGATACGTTCGGGTTCCGTTGCAAATGCTTTCCGTCGCCAACCTGCTTCTTACCCCATGGACCACGGTTGAGGTTGTGAGGGACAAGCGGGTTGCGCTTGTTGTAATCGAAGAAGTTGAATCGACGTGCCTTATAAGGACAGTTGTTCGCGCAATACCGGGTACCAATGCACCGGTTGTAAGCCATGGCGTTGAGGCCCTCCTCGGTGTGCACGGTCGCATTGACCGGGCAAACCGTTTCACAAGGTGCCATCTCACACTGCACACACGCGACAGGCTGAGGAATCATCTCAGGATTGTCTTGGTCACCGTCTTTGTGCACCGCGTAGTAGCGATCCATGCGGATCCAGTGCATTTCGCGGCCCTTGGCAACCTGCTCCTTACCGACGACCGGGATGTTGTTCTCAGCCTGGCAAGCGACAAGACAGGAATTACAGCCGGTGCAGACATTCAGGTCGATTGCCATTGCCCACTGATGACGGTCATCACTGATGAGCGGCTTCCCTTCGGTATCGTTCGGCTTGTAGATCGACGTGTTGGGAGGCATGTGGGAATCCATTCCCTGCTTTGCGACTCCCTTGAGCTGCTCTTCGTATGACTTGTGATGGTGATGGACGTCGATGTCATCCGTCGAGATCTCCCGAGCCAGCGCGCGACCATACATGGCGTGGTGCTCTTGGGTGAGTGCAACCGGATAGCGGTCAAACACCATTGAGATCGTTGCCCCGCTTGCAAGATAGTCTGTCTGTGACGTCCGAAGCCGGTAGGCATCAAAGCCTGTATTCAGACCAACTTGGCCGACGACTGGCGCTGCCTTATCGTAAACCACGCCACCGGAGCGACCATCATCGCGGCCTTGTCCATAACCCAAAGGAAGAACAATTGTGTCGTCAGCTTGGCCGAAGGAAACGAGGACCGGGATCTTCAAGCTCGCCTCACCCAGCTTGACCTCGATCATGGGCGCCTTGGCCTTTTCCCCTTCACCCTGTTCTGGGCGGGGAGCATTCTTGACGTCTTTCCCGAAGATCTTGGTTTCGGGCTCCAGTTCAGTCGTGAGTGGCTCGATGCCTAATGCCTCAGCGGTCTTGGGAGAGACATAAGCAACATTGTCCCAAGTCAATTTCGAGATGGGGTCTGGAGCTTCCTGCAACCAGGAATTATTGATGAAACGTCCGTCCCAAACTGAGGCATCAGCTGCAAAAATCACCTCAAGCGCGTCCTTGCTTGGAGTTGGAGTCTGCAGAGACGCGGCAACTTGGTCCGTCGCCCCCGTGGCCTCCGCCTCCGCATAGGAAGCATCAATATAGCCGTTTTTGAGGGCTTCCGTCCAAGCGGCCGGTTGAAGTTGAACGGTATTGCGGACCGCATCGTAACCGGCAGAAGGAGTCTGCTCGTCGCCAAGCTGCAGCGAGCCATCGCCGAGGAAGGCAGAAAGAAGTTCCAATTCACCAACTCCTCCATGGAGGGGCAAAATCATCGGCTGCACGAGAAGATGGGAGCCTGACGCTGTGCGAGTATCTCCCCAGCTCTCGAGGTAATGTGCAGCGGGAACATGCCAAGAGCAAGCGCGTGCAGTGTGGTCAGCACGAAGACCGAGGTGAATGGTTGTTGGCACCTTGGCAAGAAGCTCCTTGAATTGAACATCAGCAGGAGCATCGAAGACCGGATTAGCCGGCGTAGCAAAAACAAGAGTCTGAAGCGCGCCCGCTTCCATATCGGCGACGAGCTCAGCAAAGTCAGCAAACTCTCCACGGCCGGTTGCCACAATCTTGGCACATGCCGAGCCGAGCTTGGCATTGATGGCTGCCGCCAGTTGATGGAGACCGGCGGACTGTCGCTTGCCTGCAAGGACAACGGCGTTACCTCCGGCGGCTTGAAGATCCTTGGCGCATTCAGCGACCCACAATTTCTCCTTCTCGCTTAACTCGCCGGAAGCTGGGACCGAAACGCCCAATTCCGCCGCAATTGCCGAAGCGATTTGAGCGACACGTCCTGCGGTCACCCGAAGACGGTGGTCAGCCATTCCACCAGTGAGCGTGTAAGCCGCCTCGACCTGGTAGTGACGATTCATCTCCTCAGGAGCAACCTCCTTGGAGTAAAGCTTGCCGTCAGCATGGGAGCCCCCTTGGCGGCGCTCAAAGTAACCTTTCGACTCTCCGGTCTCGTCCAAGCCGAGGAAGTCGCAATCCAACGACAGAATGCGATCCGCCTTGGAGAAATCGACAACCAAGCGATTGCCTTTTCCGAGAGCAGCCTCGGCCCGATTCGCTTCGAGTGCCTCGTAGCGATAAGCCTTCGCTCCGGGGAATTTCTTCTTCAGCTCACCAACCAGACGCGCCCGGGTGGGACTGTCGTCTTCGCCGAATACGAAACCAATCTTACCAGGCTTGGCAGCGGACTCCTTGAGAGCCGCTTCGAAATCAGCCTTGGAAGTCACTTTTCCAGCCTTGAGAAAATCTTTGGAACGGTCGGGATCGTAAAGATCAAGAATGGAAGCCTGAGTGAAAGCGTCAGTTCCGCTACTGTCGGGGTGGTCTTCGTTTGGTGCGACCAGAGTAGGACGCCCTTCGAAGGTTGTGACAAGCAGTGGTACCCCGCCCGCAGCCGTAGGCCGTGCCGAGGCATAATAGAGAGGCTTGCCAGGGATCACCCATTCTGGAGCATTGGTGTAGGGAACGATGTAGCTTTCCGGACGTCGGCACGAAGCCAAACCCAGCCCAGCCAAGGCGGACGAAGCCCCCATCAACTTGACGAACGAACGCCTGGAGAGCTCGCGCTCCTCCTCAGTCAATTCACCGTTTTTCTCGGGAAACTCGCGTTCCAGATGCTCCCGGAACATGGCGCTACCGTCCAATTCGCCGGCACTCCGCCAGACAAGGACATCGCGCTCTTCCGCAGGAACTTCAGGATGATTCCAAACTCGTTTACTCATCTCAGACGTCAAATTTTCCAGTTAGCGGTGACAGGTGGCACAACTCTCCTTGGGCTGCACATCCCAGTGGACCTTCAAAAACTTACCGAACTCTTCTTGAGAAGTCAGACGCTGCCCCTTCTCGCCGACCAAACCTTCGCTATCCACAATCTCGTTCTGAGCGAGCCACTCCTCAGCATCGTAGTCGAGATTGAAGACCTCCTCCATGGGACGAAGATGTTTCTCAGGACTCCGGTGACAGTCGAGACACCATCCCATGGTCAAATCCTCGGCTTGATAAACCTTCTTCATCTCATCCACCTCACCATGGCAGCTCTGACAAGAAACTCCGCGGTTCACGTGAGCAGAGTGATTGAAGTAGGCGTAGTCAGCAATCTTATGGACTCGCACCCACTCCAACGTCTTGGGCTCCATACCCGTTGATTGACCCGTCTCCTGGTCGATAGCCATCGCATCGTAAAGCGGAGCCAAAAGTGGACTATCCGACTTCACCTTATTCGGGCCGTGACAATTGAAACAGACGTTCGCGCTAGGCACGTTCGCATGAGCGCCATGCTCGACGAAGCTGTGACAATAACGACAATCCATCCCTAATTGATTCACATGAATCTCATGGGAGTACGGGATTGGCTGGCCGGGCTGGTAACCGACCGGCTGCGCGTGCGGAATACCGTATCCATAAACTGCGATTGTGAGCGCGATACCAAAGGCAATCGCGCCGGCACAAATCGCCAACTTCAACGGCATGAAATTAGACCAACGAGGAAAGAAGTTCGCCATGGGCTGCGGCGACGGTTTAGGAGCTTGTGAAATTTTTCACAAGCACGGATTGCGATTTTTTTCCCGATTCCTATCAAAGCGCACCGGCTCTGGACGCGAAAGCTACTCATTGCGTTATTTTAGCGGGGAATTGCCATTTGAAGGCAACTCGATGCGCTGGGGTAGCTCTTCTCAATTATTGACTGGCAGCGGAAAAAGAGCTTCAAAGTGAGCACTCTCCCCCGGACGACTGATGAGCTCGAGTCGACCCCCAACCTGGCTGATCAGCCGTTTTGCGATCGACAAGCCCATTCCACTCGAGGGCTCTCCTCCGGTCGGCGTGGCGCTCAGGCGCGCGTAGCGTTGATAGAGCCCCGCAACATCCGCCTCTGAAAACCCGGGTCCGCTATCCTTGACCCGGTAACCTGCTAGACCGTCGTCACAACAGATTTCGAGTGCAATCTCGCTCCCGTGAGGCGAATACTTGATTGCGTTGGTGAGAAGATTTTCCAGCACACGCTCCACGATCCAGCGGTCAGCCATGGCGGACGGTGCCGGAAGATGGCAGGCGACGGTGAGCTCGATCCTCTTCTCATCACACGATTGATTCAGACTTTCGACCAGATCCTCGGCGAGCTCCTTGAGCTCGACCGTTTCCCTCCCCTGTCCCGTTTGTTGGCGCTGCGTTGTTTGCTCCAGCAGCTCGAAAGAGCGTTCGGACGACTCCAGGATGTTGCCGAGAAGCGGCTCCAAAGAATCAGGTACATCTCCCTTTTTCTCCATTAGGATCCGCGAGGAAAAATCGATGGCCGCGAGAGGCGTTTTCAAGTCGTGTGCCAAGACATCGAGCAAACTCCGATGACGTTCCTGCTCAAGAAGATATTGAATCTGGGTCATTGCCAGGGCAGCAAAATCCCTCGCGGTATCAATCTCGGTCTCCGTCCATTGGCGTGGCTCACTATCAATCACACAAAAGGCTCCAATGGCATGGCCCGTCGGCTCAACGAGGGGAAAGCCGAGATAGGCGATCACTCCCAAATCACGGATCGCCAGATTCTCACGAAACCGCTCATCCTCTCTCGCATCCTTGACAATGATGACCTGACGGGTGGCCACAACGGTCTGGCAGAATGAGTGGCTCAAAGGGGTCTGACGCTCTTGGCTCCAGGGACGCGGGAGACCGCAAGCCCCGGCGAAGAACTGGCGCTCCTCATCGACGAGCGAAACAAGGCAAACCGGAACCTTGAGGATGCTCGATGCCAGACGGGTGATCCGATCAAATTCGAGCATGTCGAGCGGCTCGAGAATCTCGGTGAGATTCGAGGAGAGCGCGGCCCTGACTCCCTTGGATGACTGAAAACTCATGCCGGTTTTTGCAAAATGAAAAGCGGAATGTAAACAGCTTTAATCTCTTGAACAGCACTCTTTAAGCGATGCGCCCTTCGGTGACCTGTCGGACCTCGAGCTCGAGCCCCGATCCTAGCCAGTTTGCATTCGTGGTCGTGATCAGGAGCTGGGCGCCCTCGGGAAGATGAGCGAGGAAACGCTCCCGACGGCCAGGATCCAGCTCGCCGAAAATGTCATCGATGAGGAAGATTGGAGTTTTGCCGCCCTGCTCGCGGAGGAGCTCTCCCTGAGCCAATTTGAGGGCCAGTGCCAAGGTGCGTTGCTGGCCTTCACTTCCAAAGTCCGCCGCCTTGAGCCCCCCGAGGGTAAGCCGCAGCTCATCCCGATGCGGGCCGACAAGGGTCAAGCCCTGCCTCCTCTCCCGCTCTTGCGTCATCTCAAGCCCGGCAAGGAAATCATCGCCACGCCCCTCTTGATACCCGAGCCCAACCTCTTCCGCTCCCCCTCCCATCGCGACTTGCGCATTGGCCACGGAATCCTTCAACCCTGCGACAATGCGCCGACGACCTTCAGTCACCTCATCACCATGCTCGATTAGCAACCGCGTGAAGGCATCAAGCTCCTGCCCCCATCGCCCGTCTCTCAGCAAGATATTGCGCTCCTTGAGGACCTTGCGGTATCGGGTGAGCGAGCGACGATACCCGGGCACAATCTGACTCGCTGCAAAGTCGAGATAACGACGCCGTCCCTCCCCGGGACCGGAGACCAAGTCCCGATCCTCGTTGCCCATCCACACGACGAGCCCCCCATCGCTCAGGTAATCCCCTTGGGAATCACGCTCCTCGCCATCGACCCGCAGTTGATACGAACCCTTGGCAAAGTCCACTCGGCGTTGCACACCCCAACACTCTCCGGCGATGCCGAAATAAGCGGTCTCGAATCTGACCATTTGCCGGGGCTTTCGAGTGCGGGGGGAATGCAGACGCACCAGCACGCAGACTGCCTCGAGCAGGCTGGTTTTGCCTTGGGCGTTTTGGCCGGCAAAGACAATGCCCCGCTCCGGAACGTCAACCATTGCTGATTGAAAGCGTCGAAAATCTTGCAGACGTAAGGCGGAAAGCATCCGAGCGCCATCGTGTCCCCGAATTGGCTGAATCTCCACGAATCTTTGAACTCGCTTTTGTCAGCGTGTCGACTGAGGAGAGGCGGCAGGCAATCAGGCGCCCTCACGAATTGCCTTTAGAAAGCGGGCTCCGAATTGTTCAATTTTGGCCGGACCCACGCCATTGATGGACAACAACTCCTCGCTCGTCCGGGGTCGGATGCGAGCCATTTCCTCGAGCGCACGATTTCCGAAGACGAGATAGACCGGCCCACCCTGCTCCTTGGCGATCTCCAAGCGCAGGTCGGAAAGCTTGGTGTAGAGCCGGGAATCAAAAGGCCCCGCAGCGACCGTTCCTGCGGTCGACTTGGGCGCGGGCCAGCGCATGCGGCATTTTTTACGCCCTTGCATCACTTCGTTGCCCCGCACGGTAAGGGTGAGCAAGGGGTAATCGTCTCGCCTCACCGTGGCAACGAGTCCGGCATCCGCCATGGCGGGAAACAGCTCATTTAAGAATGCTGCGCCCTGGTCCTTGAGCAGACCATAGGTCGTGAGTTGATGCAGACCCGCATTGAGGATCTCCTGACTCCGGCTGCCGGTGAGCATTTGGATGATCCGGCCTCTTCCGAAGCGCGGCACCCACTGCCGGCCCCTCCGCTCGCTCATCCTTGCCACTCCGCTCAATGCCTTCCGAATAATGAGAAGCTCGGACTCAGTAAGATCTCGCTTCTCCCCGCCTTGCTCATTGCGGCAGACATCGCAATTTCCGCACTCCTCGGCATCCTCTCCAAAGTAGCGCATGATCCACTCCTGCCGGCATTCGGTAGCCTCGCAGAGTGAAATCATGGAGCTGAGCTTCTCCCGATCGCGCCGCTCTTTCTCCTCCATGCTCTGCTCGTCAAGCTGCAGAGGAGCATCCGCCTTGAGCAATCGAGAGCCGCGCACCCGCTGGCCGGGCACGTCAAAGCGCTCCAAGTAACCCGAACGAACCAATATGGAGAGCGCGCTCCCGACGGCCATGCCATTCTTCACACCCACTTCATCCCGCATCTCATCAAGGCTGCGGTGGACTTCCCCGTTTCCGTCCGCAGTGGCCTTCAGCCAATCGTAGAGATCACGAACCACCCCGGGGCCGGGATTGACTCCTTCGATGAAGAATTCCTGGGTGCGCGTATCCGCAAAGCTCCACAGCAGCTCGCACCATGCGGCCTCTCCATCTCGCCCCGCCCGACCGGCTTCCTGATAGAAAGCCTCCACACTGCCGGGCACCTCATAGTGCGCCACGAAGCGGACGTCACTGCGGTCGATCCCCATGCCGAAGGCGTTGGTCGCGACGGCCACGTCCTTTTTCTTGGTGATGAACTGATCCTGAACCCGCGATCTCTCCTCATCCGTCATGCCACCGTGGTAAACAGCGACCTTGACGCCCCAGCTAGCCAGGATTTCCCCCACCTCATCCACCTTCTTCCTCGTCGCGCAATAGACAATGCCAGTCCGGTGCTCCGCGATGATGTCTCTCAGACGATTCAGCTTCTCCGCCTTCTTGGCCGCCGCCGTGATATTGAAACTGAGATTGGGTCGACCGAATCCCGTGACCACCTCGAAGGGCTCACTCAGCCCCAATACCTGAAGGATATCTTGCCTGACCACAGGAGTCGCCGTGGCCGTGAAGGCCACGCACTGGGGATTTCCCAATTCCTGACGCGCTCGGCCCAATCGCATGTAATCGGGGCGAAAATCGTGCCCCCATTGGCTCAAGCAGTGAGCCTCATCGATGGCTAACAATCCTATCTCGACCCGCGAGACTGCCGATAAAAAACTTCCCGCCCGGAATCGCTCGGGCGCCACGTAGAGCAGCTTGATTTCCCCGGCGGCAACGGCATCCAGGATTTCGCGCTGCTCATCCCAACTCTGGGTCGAATTGACGACCGCAGCCTTGACTCCCTTGCCAACGAGAGCGTCCACCTGGTCCTTCATCAAGGCGATCAAAGGACTGACCACCAGCGTGACCCCGTCCTTCACTAGCGCCGGGATCTGATAGCACAGACTTTTACCTCCACCCGTAGGCATCACGGCCAAGCCGTCCCGCCCGGACAGTATTGAGGCAATGATCTGCTCCTGGCCGTTGAGAAAATCCTCAAAGCCGAAGGAATCCCTCAGAACTTGTCGCGCACGCTCGAGCACAGGACCCATTGGAGAGGATTCCCGCAACCGGCGCAATCCTGATTCTGTTCAAGATAACAAGTTACGCCTCGTCCCGGTAATCGAAGATCTCATGCTCCTCGGTCAGGAAGACAGAGCAATCCGCCAGCTCACAGAAGCGCGCTTCGTCTTCGATCAGGAGCTTGTTGGCCTCCTTGCCCTCCGGCGTTTGCAGGGCGTCATTGAGAACTTCCACCGAGTCCCACCACACCTCGGTGATGCCATCGTAAGCCTCCTTGGTGCCTCGAAACTGGCGACCAATATCGTTGACCGCAGTATCGATGAGGTGGCTCTGCACATAGCGGCGAGCCTTCAGCGTCTTGGCCACGCTCCGGACCAGAGGCCCATGATTCTCCTTCCAATACTTGAAGAAGTCTTCATCGCTCATTCCCTCCTTCTTGCGGACGCAATAGACGAACTTGATCATGGTGACTTAAGATTTGAGAGTGGCGAGTGCTGCTGCGGCCTCCGCGTAGGGGTCAAGATCCTCATCCGTTTGCTTGAATTCGAGGCGAAGCCCGTAGCTCTCCTCGATTTGCAAAAGGGAAATCCGAGCTCCCTGGGCATGAATCTGAAGCAAAGCTCTCAAGAGGTGAGCAAGGCGAGAATCCGCATCGGGCCCACTGGCCAGTAGAGCGGCCCCGCTCTTAAGCGGATGGCTGGAGAACAAGAAATCCACGCTCGTGAAGTTCCCCTTAATCCGGCAAGTGCATCCCGGCGCGTCCTCCAGAAGCCCGGAGAGCGCAACCATGAACGGACGTAAAACCTCGGCCAAGACGGGTGACGGGCCTGGCCAAACGCTGGAATCCGAACCACTGAATTCAAGATTGAAGCCGCAGCCAATCGCTGCCGCCTGAACTGCTGCGGAAGGTGGAGAGGTCCGCCCCCAGTCCAAATCGGTCTGATTTTCAATCGCCTCCCGGCTATCGTGCAAGGCATTGGTGAAGAAGGAAAGCTCCGCCTCGTAGCGCCCCATCCAATCGCCCGCGGGGTCTGCCCCCTCGGTGCCCAATAAGGAAAGGAAGCAAGAGCCCGCTTGCACTGAGCCGCCCAAGCCGGGATTGAGCATCAAGGCACGCTGGTAAGCGAGATGAGCGACCCGCGCACTCTTCAGAGACTCCTCGACATCACCTCCTCCGGAAGCACCCCCGCCGCCTTTGGACTTTCTCAGATTAAAGAGCTCCATCGCGCGGCGCAGCGTGATCTCAAGTTCAGGGACATCCCATGGCTTGGTCACGTAACGGTAGATACCCCCTTGGTTGACCCCTTCCACCGCAGCGTCGAGCTCGGCATAAGCTGTGGAGAGAATCCGCACCACATCTTCATTGATCTCGGCAACTTTCGAAAGGAACTGGACACCCGTTTCGCGGGGCATCTTTTGGTCTGTCACAATCACTCCTATCTCGTCGCCACGCTCCTGAAATACTTGGAATCCTTCCGCCCCGTCGCCAGCCAACAGAATATTGAATTCTGCCCCAAACAGTCGATCGAAGGCCTTACGTGTCTTCTCTTCGTCGTCGACAAAAAGCACGTAGTATTTTGATTTCTCGCTAGTGTTGTTCATTAGTGGTGTGCGGATTATTCAAGCTCAGTCGCTTCTAATGTGGGGGAATCCTCATTCAGGGGCAGCTCGTGGGGAAATGTCAGAGTGAAATGAGTGCCTTGATTCACTCCGCTCTCCAAGTCAATTTTCACGCCGTGCTGCTGTAAGATACGATAGCAGATACTGAGCCCTAATCCCATTCCCTTCCCAACATCTTTGCTGGTAAAGAACGGGTCGAAGATTTGTTCTCTAATCTCGGGAGAAATCCCCGAGCCATTATCCTTGAGATGAAGCAGAATGCCCTCCGCAGAGTCTTCGGCATAGACCTCGACCCGCGGCGACTCATTATTTTCAAACTCCCGTCCCTCGACGGCATCGAGGGAATTTTGCAGAAAGTTGACGAGGACTTGGCAGAGCTGGTTGGCATTGCCCGTAAGGTGAAGGTGGTCCGGCACACTCTGCTCGAAATCCACTCCGCCCAAACGATGACCCACCAGTCTCGCGGAAGTGGAAACCACCTCGGACAAGTTGACATCGCCAAAGCGGACCTTGTCCTTGACCGCGAATCCGCGGAGATCCTGGACAATCTGGGCGACCCGCTGCAAGCCTTCCTCGACGTCGGCCAGCACTTCCCGATAGTCCTCTTGCTCATCCTCGGGAAGACTGCGGGAGAAAGTCCGCAAGCTATAGAGATTGGTCTTCGCGTAGTTGATGGGATTATTAATCTCGTGAATGATCCCCGCACTCATTTGTCCGAGAGAGGATAGCTTCTCCGCCTGCACAAGCATGGACTCAGACTCCTTGAGATCGTCCAGAGCCTTACCCAGCTGCAGGGATTTCTCGACGATCTCAGTCTGGTAACGCCGGGATTTCAACAGCTGATCAATTCGCAACTTGAGTTCGGTAGGAACGAAGGGCTTGGTCAGAAAATCATTGGCGCCTGCTTCGAGGCCTTCAATCTTCGACCGCTCGTCAATGCGGGCAGTCAGGAGAATGACCGGCGTCCGCTCCAAACCTGGGACCTGCCGGATCAGCCGGGTCACCTCAAGACCGTCAAGCTCGGGCATCATCCAATCGAGCAAAATGAGGTCCGGCTTCCGCTCCTTGGCCATATCAAAAGCCTTTTGCCCATCATTGGCGACCAAGAGACGATACTCCTTAAGCTGGGCAACCAGGAGTTCGCGCACGGCAGGCTCATCTTCTGCCACCAAGACCGTCGGGGAGTCTAGCTCGCCTGACCCTTGGACGAGCACCTCCGTCGAGGGACCATCAGGATCCTCCAGCAGAAGGTTTCCTTCGAAGTGAGCCTTGGCGTAGAGGGTCTCGATCAAGTCCTCGTCCTCACTAGGATCGACGGGAGCATCCTTCTCCACCTCATCTCCATTGGCTGAGACCAACGGAAGCAATACCTTAAAGGTCGTGCCCATCCCAATGACGCTGGTCACGGAGATTTTACCGCCCATGGAATCCACCAGCCCCTTCACCAGGGAGAGCCCGATTCCGGCGCCGCGATGTTTCCTCTTAGCACTCGTGTCGGCCTGCCAGAAACGACGGAAAACATTCTGCAATTCCTCGCGAGACATGCCGCGACCGGTATCCGAGACCTTGATCTCGAACTCTCCGGTATGGCATTTACGCAATGACAGGCCCACCGTGCCTCCCGAGGGAGTGAACTTCACCGCATTACTGATCAGATTCAGCAGCACCTTCTCCACCTTCATCCGCTCCACCCGGTAGTACCCGATTGGCGCCTGCTCGACGTCGAAGATGAGCTTGAGCCCTTTCTTATCCATTACCGGATAGAAGGAACTACGGGTCGAGCTGACGATTTCCGTTAGTTCGCAAATCTCTTCCCGCTTTTCGTTCTCGCTTCCGTCCAAACGGATCAAATCAAGAAGCTCATTAATTAAGCGGAGAAGGCGCAGACCGTTCTCCTCCATTGCCGTCACCATCCGCCGCATGGAAGCGTTCTCACGAATGGGTTGAAAGGAAGAGAGGTCTTCGATCGGCCCCAGGATCAGAGTGAGAGGCGTGCGGAGCTCATGGCTCATATTCGCGAAGAAGCGCGTCTTGGATTCGTCGAGCTCCTTGAGCTTCTCGTGACTCTTCTCGAGCCGCAGACGCTCTTCAGTCAGCTCCTCACGGAGCCTGAACTCATTCATCCGCAGGTGATAAAGGAAGGACGTACCCGCTGCCGTGAAGAAACCGGTAACAAAAAGGAAGAACGACGAGGTGGAGACCCCCTTGGCATACTCCTCAGGTGTCACGCCTTGGATGTTCATCGACATCACCCAAGACAGCACCGAGTAGCCGCCACAGCAGAGAAGGACATTGACCAAGCCGTGGACAAGCGACCATCGCAACAACAGCGAAGCCCCAACCATGACCAGGTTGAGGCCTGCGTAATAAGGGGAGATCCCTCCCCCGGTGACCCAAATCATCGCCAGAATGCTGACGACCAGTGAGCCCTCAATGAAATGTCCAATAATCAGGTGATGCTTCTTACCCCACTCTGTCCCCAGGAGGGCATAAATCAGAAGCAGTGTGAGCGAACACTCTCCCCGAAGAAGGACTAGGATCGGCCAGTCCTCATCGAAGGCGACCCGGTCCATGACCGAGCCGGCTGCGATGAAAATTGAGGCTAATCCGCTAGCTATGCGATAGTTCGGAACCCTCGCGACGGCTTCCTCTTCCTCGAACCTCCTGAGAAACTCCGGATCCTCTGCGGACGGGTTGAGCCAGCCTTTGATTTTTGTCCACATCTCCGCGAGTCGCTGCCTTGCGCAGCTCGAGGAAGAAATTAATCTCGGTGGAATCCGATTTCAATTCTTTAGAGTACGATGAATTTTCATTTGTGAACAAATTCAGCATCTCTTCGACATCCCGGTGGATGATCGACCATTCCAAGAAATCCTCCATGACATAAGGAATGGTGTTGCGCGTAGACACATTCGTCACAACAACAAGCCCCTCATCCTTAGCGAGTTCACAGAATCCAGCAACCAACTTTTGACAAAATCTCTGCTGCAAATAGTCAAAGAGTCCCGCGCAATAAACGACATCGTAGCTCTTCGTAGAAAAGCCATCGCCCTTGGTCGCTTTTTTAAGAAACCCTTGAATCGATTCCTTGATAAAGCGGACATTCACATCGCTCCCCGACTTTTCGCAGGATTTCTCAATCTCACTTTGAGTAAATTTCAGCGTTTCTTCGCTAAAATCGAGCAGTTCGAAGTCACACATCTCCACGAGATCAGACTCCTCGATGAAGTAGCGAACCTCTTGCGCCGGGCCACAACCCAGGTTCAGGATGCGCGTGCGCTTTCCTTCCGCAGCTCGCTTGGCCACTTCCTCGGAAAGCATGTTGGTGAGGTAGGAAATCCGGTTTTGATGAGCCACTACCGGACCGGTCGAGAGGAAAGCGTAGTTCAATAGCTTAGCAAGCAGAGTCTCTCCGGAGAAGGGATCCTCCATCATGATATTGACCATTCCGTAGTCACCCGCGTAGCCCAGAGGCTTCGAGAAGCAGCGGTAACTGAAGGGAGATTGCAGGATGTAGCGATGCAAGCTCTTCATGAGGTAGCCACGATGAACAGCGCGCTCACCATCCGCCAATTGCTTGGCAACTCGCTCATAATCCGCGAAATGGGCGTTGATCTCGGCGCTCACTTGAGGGGCAACACTGGTCAGCAGCTCCCGCTCCTTGGCGGAGGCGCTGTCTCCCTCGGCTAGAAGGGACTGCTCAACCTCTTGGCACCAATTCTCCAAGCCGGACAAGTAAACCTCGAGATCAACCACGACATCACGGAAGAATGGTCGCACGTTGTGGGACTCGGCCCACCGGTCGAGATGCCTTCGGAGGTTTTCCTCCGCTTGGAGGCCTGTCGAAGGCAAGTTGCCCACGTTTTCGTTCCAATCGCCGGCTAGTTTCGCCTCACAGTATGAGGTCAAACCAACCCGCGCGACACCACTCACTTCCACCGTTCCCTCATAGGCGAGGCGCCCATTGAGAGTCAGAACGGTTTCCGCCAATTGATCGCCTGTCTGGAGACTGCCTTCAGGCTCCAGAACTTCGAATGTGAAGCCACCTTCACGCAAATCTAACACCTTTGCGTGCCGGCTTTTCCCCTGATTGTCTACGAAACCAAACTCGCAGGTCAGGCGTTCGTTGTTTTCTGATGATACTGACATACCTTTTTGATAGCTGGATTATAGCCGACGGGTGACTCCTCCGGGGGAAACGGTGAATTGAAGCCCAAACTCGCACGATATGGCAGTCATTGAGGTTGTGCAGCAATTACAGGAGAAACTAGCTTGCCGGATATGCAGGTTTGGAAAGCGCAGGTTCAGAAAAGTTCAAAATATTTTGGAGATTTAGAGAGTTTCCTCATCGGATATTCAGCTAACCCTTGATTTTACTGGGTTTACAGAGTTTAAAATTTCTTAAAATTCAATCGACAATTTCCATTTCACCATCAATAATTGATCCAACGATATGGCATCCTCACAGAAGAAAAGAAGTGGATTTATGATCCAGCGGGAGGGCCATCGGCTCGTCGCGCCAGATGGCCGCGATGTCTTGGCCCTTGCCGAACAGTTCCAGTTTAAAGTCGCTTCCGTAGCCAACGAGCTCGGGATCCAAGTGCAAGAACTTGAGAACGCTCTCAAGAAGACAACCGGAATCGGACCGAAGGAATACTTCCGCCGTCACCGCATCATCCTCGCCCAGCGCTATCTCCGCATGGGCTATGGCCCGGAGCAAATTGTCTCGCTTCTGGGCTTCTCGCACTACACCCACTTGGCTCGGGAAGTGAAGCTCTTCTACGGCATGACCATCACCGCTTGGACGAAGCAGGAGCAGAAGCGGTGCATGGAGCCTTCCTTCGCTTTCGGTTAATCGCCAGTGGCGAGTCGCAGCGCTTTTTGATAGCATCGAAAGGGGAGTCTTGGACTCCCTTTTTCACGTCGTAAGCTCTCCCTCGTAGCCTGAGATGACGCCGCCTCCCCTACCCAAGCCTATCCGTTACCGCATCTTCTCCGGCAGGTCGGCTGGAGAGATACGGTTTGACATTAACAAAGCTGTCTCCGAACGCCTTGAGGATGCGCACCAGCAGGTGGAAACCTGGCTCAATGAGAACCCCTCCTTGGAGGTCATCTCAATAAGCAACGGCTTCATGGGACGCGAAAGGATCGAGGTAATGACCATCACGGTATGGTATCGCGAGCCTTCGCCCTAAAAATTTCCCCTCTTCTGCATTGGACCTTCCCCGCTCCCCGTTCATCCTGCCTCCCTTATGTGGAAAGGCCGCTTCGCCCAACAAACTGCTGATCTTGTCCAACAAATTGGAGAATCCATCTCCTTTGACTGGCGTCTTTATCGACACGATATCCGAGGCTCGATAGCTCATGCCCGGGCTCAATTGACAGCCGGACTACTCACCCAAGAAGAGTTTGAGGCCATTGAGAAGGGCCTGAAGGAGGTCGAGGGGCGCATCGAGAGGGATGAGTTCGAGTTCTCGACCGAGCTGGAGGACGTCCACATGAACATCGAATCGGCCCTGACCGAAGCGATTGGGCCGGCTGGGGCCAAGCTGCATACCGCGCGCTCCCGAAACGATCAGGTCGCTACCGATACCCGGCTCTATTGCCGCGCCGAGATCGACATCCTCGCCGCTGGAATCAGGGACCTGCAAAAGGCGCTCCTCGCTCAAGCGAAAACCAATGCCGACGTGATCCTGCCTGCCTACACCCACCTTCAGCGGGGCCAACCGGTGACAGTCGGCCACCATCTCCTCGCCTATGTGGAGATGCTCGAGCGCGATCATAGCCGTCTCCTCGATTGCCAAAAGCGCCTCAACCTCTCTCCGCTGGGATCGGGCGCCCTCGCTGGCTCGACCATCAATCTCGATCGCGAGGCCGTGGCAGAGGAATTGGGCTTCGCCGGCGTGACCCGCAACTCGATGGATGCCGTCTCTGATCGCGACTACATCGCCGAGCTCATCTTCGCCATCAGTCTGTGCGGTGTCCACCTATCACGGCTCTCCGAGGACCTCATCCTCTGGTGCTCCAGCGAGTTTGGCTTCGTCATCCTCTCCGATGCCCACACCACGGGCTCATCACTAATGCCGCAAAAGAAGAATCCCGACGTGTGCGAGCTGACGCGGGGGAAGACGGGACGCCTGCTCGGTAATCTCACCAGCATCCTCGTCGCCATCAAGGGCCTCCCACTCACCTATAATCGGGACCTTCAAGAGGACAAGGAACCTCTCTTCGACTCCATTGACACCCTCAAACTCACCCTCGCCGTCAACGCCGAGATGATCGCGGCCATGCAAATTCGCCCCGAGCGCTGCCGCCAAGCCGCCAGCGACCCCATGCTACTGGCGACGGACCTCGCCGATTGGCTCGTCTTACAAGGCGTGCCCTTCCGCCACGCCCATGAATTGGTGGGCAAGGCGGTCGCCAAAGCCGTCGAAAGTGACACGCCGCTCGATCAACTGGACCTCGCTGCCGTTGATCCGGCATTCACTGCATCGGGAAAAGCCTTGCGCGACGATGTGCCTGAGAATCCGAGCGAGGTCTTCAACCTCGACCGAGCCTTGGCTGCCCGCACCAATCCCGGCGCTCCCTCTCCAGTGAATGTGAGTGCAGAAGTCACGCGCTGGGAGCAGCGTCTTGCCTAAGGGCCCGCTGGCTTCGAGCTCTCTCATTGGGCGTCAGCCAACCGCTGGCGTCCATCGGGCAAACGTCATTCGGGCCTTGCCCCATCGGAACTCCTTGAGAAATCTCCATCATGCGGAAAACGGTGCCAACTTGGGAGCTTCTCCTCGTCGCCATTCCCATGGCCCTAACCCTGATCACTTTCGCTCAAGTCGCTCGCTTCGATTTCATCCTCTACGATGACCCGGCCTACCTTTACGAGAACCCGAAGGTCGCGGCGGGCCTGACCTTGGAGGGTTTGCAATGGGCATTGACTGAAACAGGTGAGACCAATCTTTGGCACCCTCTCACTTGGATCTCCCTCATGTTCGATGTCGAAGTCTTCGGCCTTGAACAACCCGGACTCCACCATCTCGCCAATCTAGGCTTCCACCTCGTCGCCGTCCTCACTCTCTATTTGATCCTTCTCCATTATTTCGAGAGTCCATGGATCGCGCTCATCCTCGGTAGCTTGTGGGCAATCCATCCACACCGGGCCGAGAACATCGCCTGGCTGAGCCAACGCAAGGATGTCCTCTGCATGAGCTTCATGCTCGCGTCCTGGCTCGCTTGGATCAAATCAGACCGCAGCCCCCGTTCGTTCCTCACTTGGCTTTCCCTCGCATTCTTTCTCCTCTCCCTGCTCAGCAAGCCCAGCAGCGTCGGCTTTCCTCTCGTTCTTCTTGCCTCGGACCTTCTCCTTCCGAAAGGACAGCGGCGCTGGTCCGGCATCCTCGTTCTCTTCTTCTTGTCCAGCGTCATCGCGGCAGTCCTCGCCCTCCACTTCCAAGGTCAAGGCGACCTCTCCGGTCTCAACCAAGCCAATCCCCTTGGTGCGCGATTGCTTCGCCTCCCCTTTAATTTCTGGTGGTATGTCGAGTCCTCTCTTCTCCCTCAAGGAATCCTCTGGGTCTACGCCCCGGATGACGCTTGGAGCCTCTACCTCAGGCCCTTGCTAGGCACAGTGGCTCTTTGCGGCCTTCTCTTCTGGTTTCGGCGTCACCGCACCCTCCTCCTCGGCGCCGCCATCACGCTTGCTTTCTGGCTACCCGTCAGTGGGCTCGCCTCGGTGAGCTTTTATCAGGTTGCGGAACGGTATTCCTACTTCATCCAGCTAGGTTTCCTGATGATGCTCGGCTCAATCGCCAAGGCGGTCATGAGCAGTCCATCCGCTCAAAGGCTGGCCCGGCCCCTCGCTGTCGCCGGATTTTGCCTGATGTTCGTTTCGACCGCTTTCGCTTATCAACGAACCTCACACTGGCAGAGCAGCGCAGTTCTTTTTCAACACGAGGCCGAGCACAACCCCCGCAGCTTGCTCGCCCAAATTTTCCTCGGTATCTTGGAGAAGCAGCAGGGCCATTGGAAGCAGGCCATCCCTCACTTCCAGAGAGCTCTCCAGCTTGATAGCGAATCCGGTCTGGCAGCGACCCATCTCGGCGATTGCTATCGCGAACTCGAACAGCTCGACTTGGCCGAAACCTCATACCGCAAGGCCACTACCGCCCGAATCCTCGACTCGCCCGCTCCCTTCCAAAGCTTGGCCACCCTGCTTCACGAACAGGGAGACCTTCTCGAGACCGAGCGAATCCTGCGCGAAGGTCTTCAGCGCTTCCCTCACGAACCCATCGTCCATCTAGACCTCGGAAGTCTGATGCTCCGTGACAAAAAGGCCTTTCAGGAGGCCGAATTTCATTACCGCCAAGTGATCCGCCTCGCTCCCCAGATTTTGGAAGCAAAGCTTGGCCTAGCCCTGTCCCTCCGTGGACAAGGCGACGAAAAAGAGGCCCGCCGCCTGATCAACGAGCTGAGAAACGAGGCTCCCGACCGATTCGGCAGGCTTCCACTGCCATGATATCAAGGCCCTGTACACTGTCGCCTCAACTTTACAGGTGATTCCTTCAACCTCGCTCGCTGCCCAGATTCCAGCTGAAACCAACTCTGGCTCCGCAGAATTTCGCTTATCTAAAGCAAGCTAACTTTGGATTTATCAAATCTCTGAATAAATCGGGGGAGATTTTAACAAATTTTTCGCAATCTGAATGGATTTTGTTGCATTATTTTGTCAACAAACCAAAAATATCGGCACCCCCAAACCAAATCAGATGTTTCGAATTCCCCCTTGCTCACTCCTCCTCTTCGCCGTCTCCTTCGCAAAAATTCACGCCGTGGAAACTGTCTTTGAGTTCCAGGACAGCACGGATCGTTGGGGCACTTGGTCCGCAGGAACCGATAGAGAAAATTATACCGGACCATTTAGTGATTACACCAGCACCTCGGTCGAGCCACGAAACGGGGTTCACCCTAATGAAGGCGTTGTCGATGCCACTGGAGCTATCTTCAATCACCTGAACTCCTTGGGGGCTTCCACTTGGATTTCCGACGGAGTGGACGGTTCCAGCTCAGGCCTGACAACCAAGCTCGGAAGCGCAGGAGATTCGATCAACTTTCGCTTCGCTTACCACTTCCTTGCCAAATACGCGCCTGATGATAGCATCAGCTATGCCGCAGCGAATAGCATGAGCCTCTTCGAGATCGGCGTGACCGCAGGGAGCGACTATTTCGGTAGCTCCGCCGACTCCTTTTTTATCTCGGCCGTCCCGTCCCTGCTCAATCCTATCTACACCAACGGGGACTACAGCGACGTCACCGGCAGCTACGGGCTTTATGCCCACACCGAATCCAGCGTCGGGGGGAGTCAGGCGGGACAGTTGATCAATACCGCCAGTAACATCGAGGTGGTGAACAACCTCCAACTCAACTCCATCGGGGTCTCTGGCGGTCGGTCGGATACAACTCATGGCGACGGGATCTTCCACACCTATGACCTGACCTTCACGAATGATGGAGCGGGGAATTTCGTCGTGGACTACGTGATTGATCAATACATTGGCGACAGTCTGAAAGCTGGCTCGACGGCCTCCTTTGATGCCCAAGTTGCGTCGGGTAGTGCCTCTTACGCCCACGGGCTCGATGAAGCCACCCTCGACGATTTGATGATCGGCGTTGGCTTCCGTACGCTGGACAGCGATGTCCCCTTGAGCGGAGCGACCTTCGACAACTTCATGGCCGCTAGCATTCCGGAGCCCACTACCCATCTACTGATCGTTGGCACCCTCGGATGCCTTGCCGGCTATCGCCGCCGTAAGAGTTGCTAAGGGGGGGCTCCAAACATTGGGGAGGATGTCATCGAGCTTGCATCCGCTGCAGCCAGAGCAAACTTGCTTCTGAGACGAGGGGCTTCGGTCAGACCGAGCCGCCGAGTCAAGTTCCCTGCGCCCTATCATGAACACTGCCATCCTCGGAGCATCGCCCAAGCCGGAACGATACGCCCATCGAGCTCAAGTCGAGCTTCTCGCTCAAGGCCATCGGGCGTTCCCTATCTCTCCGCAAGGTGCGACGATTCTCGATACCCCGGGTTACACGTCGATTTTGGAAATTGAGGAGCCAATCGACACCCTCACTCTCTATCTCTCGCCCTCACGCCTACGTCCGCTCGTGACCGACATCATTCAAGCCTCACCCCGACGGGTGATCTTCAATCCTGGCACGGAGGCCAGAGACGTCGCCGAACAACTCCAAGGTGCCGGCATTGAAACACTCGAAGCCTGCACTCTAGTCATGCTCGCCACGGGTTCCTTTTAACTTTTGCCCTGTCGACAGAAAATCACCACCGCCCCCCGCTTTCACGAAGGACGATGGTGCCACCAGACGGAGGAACGACACTCCTTAGAATTCATATTTTGCGCCCGCGTAGACTGTGCGGGAAAAGCGCGGACCATACGTATAGGATGGGTCTCTGAAGGTCCCCTCATCCAGATCATCCTGGAAGTCGTTGAACACATTCTTCACCCCAGCCTGCAAGGTCAACGTGCTACTGTCCCCGAAGTCCCATGCGTAGCTTGCCCCGAGATCAACGGTGAAAAAGTATCCCGTCTTCTCAAGCTGATTGCCAATGAGCTCGCCACTCTGCGAATCGCTAACAACGTGCGGCACCTCCATCGGGCCCGTTAATTTACCAGCGACAAAGGCTGCAAAGGTCCCATCATCATAGCCCACCTTGATCAAGCCGTAGCGGTTGGGAGTTTTCTCAAAGTTCCGGGACATGATTGCGTTATCAATTGGATCCCCCGGTTCGCCTAACAATAGCTGGCTCTCCGAATACCGGGAACGTTGCTCAACGTAGCCAATCTCCGAGGTCACATGACCCATCCGGTGAATGAGATTCAATTCCATCCCGTAAACCTTCGCATCTCCTGAATTGATTTTCGTCGACTCGACGATGCCCGGGGTCGACGGATCATCGGACGAGATATCATTGAAGAAAGTATCCGTTAGACGGGTGTAAAAGACGCTCCCTTCCAGTTCCCAATGGTCATCGATGCGCCAATTCGGACTTAACGAGAAGGTCACCGACTTCTCCTCTTCCAGATCGTCCGCCAGCCGAACAACCTCAAGCTCCCCACCCACATTGGAGATGTGGAGATCCTCATCGAAGAGTTCCGGCGCACGGAATCCAGTAGCGACCGAACCTCTCAAGTCGAAATTATGGGTGGGACTGAACTTGAAGGAAAACCGCGGAGAAAAGATGGCATCGCTCACCTTGGAGTGTTTGTCGGCACGAAGGCCGTAAACAACCTCCAGGTAATCATTGATGAACCATTCATCCTGAATAAAAACCCCGTGATTGATGTAGCTATCATCAACCGAGCGGCCCAAACCACTCGAATCCTCCAAGCTCTCGTGACGATACTGATAACCAGCGGTCAGGGTGTGGTCCTCGTTAATGGCATAGATCGCGGAGGTATCGAGATTGAACAAGAGGTTGTCTGTCGTTCCATATCCGAGATCAGGCGTCCAAGCCGGATTATAGAAAGCGCCTCCAGCATCAGCGAAATCTCCTGCATATTGGGGGAAGCGACCGACCAGGCGGTCAATCACTGCTTGATCAAAGTCCACGCTGCCAGGCTCGGCATACCCGAGAGCACTAATGCCCCCATAGTAGCTGTCGCGGTCGGTGTGGGCGAGGGACGCGGAGGCCTGATAGTCGAAGTCTGCAGTGACCTCATGCTTGAGGGTGAGCGTTCCAACGTTGCGAACACTCTCCAACTCTTCAGTCACCAGAGTCTCATGAGCTGCAATATCCAGAGCATCGCCATCTTCACCACCCCGCCGATCCTCGTTGGTGTGCATGTAATCAAATGAGATCTTTAGATCGGGTGTTGGCAGCCAGACGGCCCGGACACCCGCGCCGTATAGATCTCTGCGGCTGATCTCCGTGAAATCATCGCCGTTGATATCCACACCCGCGACGTAGCTCTGCAAGCCGTAACCAATGATGCCGAAGCTCCCGTCATCATTAATCCATTCCCCCACCACGCTGGTGTCGGTGTTCCAGCGGTCACCGCTAACGTCCCCTTTCATCCAGCCAGGGGTCACCTCAAGAGTGAAACGGTTTTCCTGCGGGTCTCGCGGGATCAAATTCACCACCCCGGCGACGGCGTTCGATCCATAGAGCGCAGAAGCGCCCCCTTTGACCACCTCGATGCAGTCGAGGATGCCGGTCGGAATCTGCTCAATGCCATAGACTCCTGCCAGCCCCGAGAAGGTCGCCTGACCATCGGTAAGAAGAGAGAGATAGCGTTGCTGAAGCCCGAGCATGCGAATCTCGGAGGTGTTGCAATTCGCGCAGTTGCTTTCGACCCTCACCCCATTCTGATACTCCATGATATCCGCCAGTTTAGTCACATTGGCCATCTCGATTTCGCGTGCTGTGACCACTTCTGTCCGAACCGGCACATCAGAGAGCGGCCGTTCCGACTTCGTTCCGGTAACGACGGTTTCTGAGACAACAAACGGATCCCCATCGGGACTCACCACAGTTGTTTGGGCCGTCAAAGTCGAGGTGATCGCGATCCCGACGGTTAAAGTGACCGCGGAACAGTTTGTTCGACTGACTTCAATCTTATCAGTATTTGATTTCATAGGTGTGCTGTATTTCTATTTTTCTCCCTCTTTTTATTTCTTTACCCTTTTTCTGTTTTCCAGAGCTAACTTTGAGGGCAAATTTTTTTACCCTGCTCTATTGCCCTGTTTTCTAGCTTTTCCAGCTTAGGAACTCTTTTTGTCCTTTGGCAAAAATCAAGATAGTTGATGAGTGCCTTCCGTCGCTGTGTTCCTGTCCTACCCTCTTGCTCTTCCGTCGGACTAAAGGACTCGAACTCCTCAGCCCCCTCGTGAGCCCAATCCAACGCTTCCTGAAAATAGTTCTCCGCCAGATCCTCGTCCCCCATTTCTAGACAGGCGTTTCCCAGATTGGCGCAGGTCAGGACATGGATAGCCTCCGCAGGGATTGTCAGCGAGCGACAGACAGCTTTTGCCCTTATCATACGCACTGCTAACTCGCGCGCACGAAGGTAGTCCCTCTTTGCCGCCTCCATGTCGTTGCCTTCGAAGAAACGATTTCCGGCAGAGATTTCTGAGATCCAAACCTCGTGAGACTCGCTGAGCCCATTTTTTAGTCGGTCACTTGGAAACTGCAGAATCATGACGGAACCTCCGGAATGCTCTCCTAGCAATCGTCTGCGGCGAGGAGATTTCGGCGCGCACTTCTAAGTTAGCTCCACTTGTTCTGTAAAGAATTTTTGTTTCCTCGATAAATTAAAGTTATTCTGGACTAACTTCCCATCCAATAGAGCCGTTTTCATTTTGATTCTTCTTTGATTGCTTGCGGTGTCTAAATGACGCCGACTGCATTCATACCTGCTCCATCAGTGTCGAGGAAACCGACGAACGCTTGCGCTTGGAAGTCACTTGCGAGGTCGGGCGGGACCTTCCCGCCTCGACTCGCAGCTTTTCGCCTGAAACAGCCCGCCCATCGCTGAGCTTTCTCAAGCCTTCTTCAATCGAATCTTTAGCTCTTCTACACTCAGGTAAAGGCAGGGGACTAAAAGCAGGATGATTGCGGTGGCGAAGATGATTCCGAAACCAAGCGAAATCGCCATGGGGATGAGGTATTGAGCTTGGAGCGATTTTTCCAGGATGATGGGTGTTAGCCCCCCAAAGGTCGTCATGGTTGTTAGCAGAATGGGTCGAAATCTCCGCAATCCTGCTTCCCGAATGGCTTGAAAGACCGGCATCGTCTTTCGCTGCTGATTGGCGTAATCGATCATGATGATCGAGTCGTTCACCACCACACCACTCAAGGCGATGACTCCCATGATGCTAATGAGCGACAGGTCGAAGCCGAGCATGATGTGCCCCGCAATCGCTCCCACAAGACCGAACGGGATCGCGGAGAGCACGATAAGAGGCTGAATGTAGCTACTGAAGGCAACCGCCAAGAGAGCGTAGATGAGAACGAGGGCAACTCCAAAGCCGCTCCAAAGCGCGGTGGTCGATTCCCGCATGTCAGCCTCGCTTCCCTCGAAGGTCCAGGTGATGCCCGGGTAGTCCGCTCGCAGCTGGGGCAGAACGTCCTGATTGAGCGCGGTGATCATCTGGGTGATGGCCCTCTTGGGCTCGATATCCATGGACACATTCACCACCCGGCGCCCGTCCCGGCGATTGATTCGGGTGAAAGCCTCACCCGACTTGACCTTGACCACTTCCATCAGGGGGACCTCGGTCCCCGCCGGTGTCTGGATGACCAGATCCTCCAAGTGATGAATGTCCTCCCGTTCTTCCTTGGGCAACTTCACGCGAACTTCCACCTCGTTAGTCCCGCGCAAGTAGCGCAGCGCAAGTGCTCCATAGAAAGCACTTCTCACCTGTCGCCCGACCTCAGCCGCAGTCAGCCCCAGAGCCCTCCCCTCAGGCAGAAGCTCGAAGTCCAGCTGGCTCTTACCACGGTCGAAATCATCGTTCACATCCTTGGCGATTGGGAACTCTGCCAACTTCTCCAAGAGATCACGGCTGGCAGCCTCCAGAATGTCGGTATCCGTGTGACTCAGGCTCACCGAGACATCGGGCCGGGGACCACCGGGCCCACTCTCGGCTTGGAAGGTGATCTGACTCACCCCCGCGATATCTTCGATTTCATCCCGCCAAAGCTGGATGACCTCCTTCGCCGTCATGTCGCGCTCATCAGGTGGCTTCATCACGATCTCCACGTCCACGAAGCTGCCACGGCGCACATTGGTTTTGATGCCATCCGACACCTCATCCAAACCATGCTCATCGAACATTTTCCGGGTTGCCTCCGTCACCTCGTTCGCCACCCGTGCCGCCTGATCCGGCGTCACTCCCACTGGCAGACGAATCCCCGCCTCAATCTCGTCCGCGGAAACCTCAGGCATGAGAATCATCCCCATATGGGCGCTCGTCGCGTATTTGCCGACAACAAGAAACATCACCACCGCTCCAACAATCGTCACGTAGCGATACCGCAGAGCGCCGTCGAGTATGCGCCGATAGATCTTATCAATGAACCAGTCAAAGCCTCGCAGGAAAAGCTGCTGCAGCTTATGAAGCTGGAGCGCCAGCCCCTTTCGCTCGTCCTTCCTCGGGGTGTGAGCCAAGTGTGAGGGAAGGATGAAGAGAGCTTCCACCAGCGAGACTAACAAGACAACGATGACAACCCAGGGAAGCGGCTTCCAAAACTTTCCCAGCTCTCCCGGAATGAACATCAGGGGAACGAAGGCGATGATGGTGGTCAAAATACTAAAGACCACCGGACGCGCGATATCCCGTGCCCCTTCTGTCGCGGAGGCGAGGGGATCACGAACCCGCTGACGTTTCTCGTAGATATTTTCCCCCACCACGATGGCGTCATCGACAACGATCCCGAGCACGATGATGAAGGCGAACATGGAGATCATGCTCACGCTCACCCCCACCAGGGGAAGCAGCATGATGCCTCCGATGAAGGAGGCCGTCATCCCCATCATCACCCAGAAGGCGAGCCGAATCTCCAGAAAGAGAGCGAGAATGCCCATCACAATCACGATGGCGAGCGCCCCGTTTTCTAACAAAAGAACCATCCGGTCCCGAAAGTCCTCCGCACTGTTGCTATCGATCCGCCAGTGCACACCGTCGGGCAAGGTGGTCTCAAAGTCCTTCATCACCTGATCCACCGTGGCCGAAATATCGAGAGGAGACTGGTCACCGACGCGGAAGATATTCAGCTGCACCGAGGGGCCTTGGTTGAACTGAGAAGGAAACTCTCCCTCTTCAAAACCGTCCCGGATCACCGCGATATCTCCCAGGGTCACCGTTGCCCCGGACCCTGCGGCGAGAATCTCAATAGCCGAGAATTCCTCCGCAAATTGCTTCCGCTCCTTCATGCGCAGCAGGACCTCACCGGCTCGCGTCTCTACCGAACCTGCGGCGGTGTCTTCGCTTGATTCCCGGATCAGCCCGGCAACCTGATCCAGGGTGAGACCGTATTCCCGCAGTTTGGCCCGGGGAATCTCGACGTGAGTCACATACTCGGGCACCCGGTGCAGCTCCACCTGGGTTAAGCCCGGCTCGCTGAGCAAGCGGTCCCTCAAGCGCTCCGCCAGCACCCGCAGACTCATGTTGTCCGCCTGCCCATAGAGCACCACATTCATCACCCCCCGGGAGCGGGCTTGTAAGCGTACTTCGGGTTGTTCGATATCGTCGGGAAAGGTCCGGATTCTTGAAACGGCTTGGTCAATATCCTGGAAGGCCCGCATCCGGTCCACACCGGCAATGAGCTCAATGGTGACCGTACCGGTGCCCTCCTGCGCCCGCGAGTTCATCTCCTTGATGCCCTCCACTCCGCGCACAGTCTCTTCGATAGGCAGCAAGATACCTTGCTCGACTTCGCTGGGTGCCGCGCCCGGATACCCCACCACGACCTCCACGATATCGACTGCGAAGTCGGGATAAACCTCCTTCTGAATCTTGATGGCAGTGAAGATGCCGCCACCTAGCAGGATCATCATCAGCAGATTGGCCGCTATCGAGTTGCGCGCCCACCAACCGATCAGTCCGCCTGAATTCGAATCACTCATCCCCCTCCTCCCCGGCCGAGTCTTTGGCTGCTTCGGTTCGCAAGGCCGCCCCCTCCGTCACCGAAGCCAGGCTCGTGGTGACCACTTGCTCGCCTTCCTCCAGACCGCTGGCCAGATAAGCGAAGTCTTTGTCGCGAAAGACAATATCGGTCTCCCGAATCGAAAGCTTGCCATCCACGTTCACCCAAACCGTATCATTCTTCCTCACATACTGGCGGGGTAGTCGCACAACATTTTCGATGGTTTCGCCGAGGATGACGACGTCCAACAAGGAACCAAGAATCAAGCCCGGTTCCCCGCTCTCCCGGCCCAAGGGGTCGCCGACCACAATCACGATTCTGGCCAAACGCGTCTCAGTATCCAGTGAGCCCAGAAGTCGCTCGACTTGGCCCACCCGCTTCTGCTGGCTGCCCCAAGAAACCTCATCGTAGATTTCAGCCTGCAAAGGCTCTTCCCGCTCGAAGGAGATCCACCGTAGCGCAGCCAGAGGCACCGTCGCCACCACCCAGTATTCGTCCAAGCCAACCAAGCGCCCAATCTCGGTCCCCGTGGCCACCTGGGCGCCGAGATCCACGCCCCGCTCCATCACTTGAGCGTCAAAAGGCACGCGCACCTCAGTGCGCTGCAAGTCGAGGCGCGCCCGATCCAGCGCCACCGCAGCCAGTTCGACTGCTGCTTGGGCCGACTTGAGCTGTGGCTCGCGAAGAGCCAAGCCCTTGTCCTCCACCTCAAGAGTCTCCTCCAATAGCTCCAGATCCAATCGCGCGATATTACGCTGGCCCTTCTCCAGCTCGAGCTCAGCCTGTGCCTGCTGATATTCACTCTGCCGCTGCGCGAGAATCTTTTGATAATCGAGCGGGTCAATCCGGACCAATAGGTCCCCCTGCTTCACGATTCCACCTTCCACAAAGGCGTCGGAACGCTCTACAATTTCCCCGCTCACCCGTGCGCCGACAGAGACCTCGCGAGAGGCAGTGACTTCACCTAGAGCCTCGATTCGCGGCTGGAAGTTGCCCTTCTCAGCCGGGATCACCTGCACCAGCATCGCCGTTCTTTTGGCAGCTTGGGTTCGTTCGGCCTCCGGCTCGGTCGAATCAATGACTTTGATAATTACCCAACCGCCCACGGCGAGGGCCACACACACCAAGAGAGTGACCCACCACCTGCCTCCCTTGGGCGGCTTCTCATCTTTTTCCTCAACCATTGTCATCTCAAAATTTCTCGCGTCTCTTTTACTTTGTTGAATTGAAACCTCCTGCCAGCGCCCGATACAGAGCCACCCGGTATTCTAACAACTCCCGCCGGGCCACTAGCAGCGTCCGCCGCAGCTCCTGCTCATCGTCCAATGCCGTGAGGACATCAAGGTATTCACTCACCCCATTGATGAATTCCCGCTGCAGCTGCTGGGAGCTGCGCTTTGCCAAGCTCACTTGCGTCTCCAACTTCGAAATCCGCTCAAGTTGCTTGCGCTCGCGAACCAAGGCATTCTCCACCTCCTCGATCGCTTCCACGACGGTCTGCCGGTAATCGGCGATGGCCTCCTCAAGCACGGCCCGCGTCCTGGCCACCTCGGCCTGACGTTCACCTCCATCGAGGATTGGTCCTGCCAAGTCTGCTCCTACCCGGGTGAGCCAATTGGAGAAAAGGGAGGAAGAGTTCGATCCAGTCCCTCCCGTCTCGAGCCCCAGGGTCAGGCGGGGATAACGCTCGGTCAGCGCCGTCGCCACATCGGAGTCGGCTGCTTTGATTTGTTCGAAAGCTGAACGAACATCAGGCCGACGTTTGAGTAGAGCGACAGGCAATCCCGTCGAGGGCTTCCGCGGCAAGGCGGGAAGGCCGCTCGTCATTGGTAGCTTAGCTGTCCCAGGCGCGCTTCCCAGGTAAACGGACAATTGGTTGGCCAGCACTTCCTCCTGCAGTTCCGCCACGGTGAGGCGCTCACGAGTCGCCTCCAGGAGCTGCCGCTGGCGAAGGATATCGACGCCCCTCCCTTGACCTTGGACGAAGCGGGCCTCAAGCGATTGAACCACCTGCTTGTTCGTCTCTATCTGACCTTCAATCAGCTTCACTTGTTCACGAGCTTCCAGTAGCTGGAACCAAGTGAGGGCGACCTCTGCCGAGAGGCTTAAGGCCGCCGTCTGATAATCTTCCAAGGTCGCTTGCCGCCGGTAATTTTCCGCCGCAATACTGGATTGGATCCTCCCCCAGAGATCGACCTCATAGGAAGCGCCCAATCCAACGGTCAGCCCGCCGATACTTGAATCGTCAGACAACTCAAAAGCCGTGCCTTCGATGCTTCCATCCACATCAGGCCCCAGGTCGGATTGAGCACGCCGCAGGACCGCGTCAGCCTGACGCAGGCGGGCGGCTGCCGATTGCAGAGAGAAGTTGCCCGCCAGCGATCGGCTAACAAGCGAATTGAGTGAACCATCTCTGAATTCCCGCCACCACTGGTCTCCCACGACTTCGGTTCCCGTAGCCGAGAAGTTTACCGGTAGCTCAACCTCCGTCTCCCGCACCGCAGGACGCTCCACCGAGCATCCCGCCAAGAGCACGACCGCCAGCCCCTGCCCGAGAGCCGTGCTGATTTTCCTTCCTTCAACCTTTGAGACCATCACAAATCATCTTCTTGGGGGCGGGAGCAAAAATCCCCACGACAGCGCACACCGCAAGGAGAAGTTCAGGGAAAGATGAGCCCGCATCGTGAAGTTTCCTAATGCCGCTCGAGCCCACCTTTTTCAATTTAGTTGCGTTAATTCTCCGCGCCCGCGCACCGGAGACGACATTGCAATGACATTGTCCTCCATTTTGAGAGCCAGTGAATCGGTTTTATCGAAATTCGGTCGACAGCCCGAAAAGCGGCGGAGTCGCAAGACGTAGGGCCAGCATGCTTCCCAGACTCATTCTCTTCGCCCTGCTCGCCGTCAGCCTGGCCGCGCGGGAGACCACCCTCTTCAACGATGATTGGCAATTCCACCTTGGCGATCTGTCCAATGGACAAACTGGAAGCCCGGAGAGCGAGTGGAGGAGCCTTTCCCTTCCGCACGATTGGTCGGCAGAGCTTGACTTTGACCCCGAGAATGCCGCCTCCGGCACCGCCTTTTTGCCCGGTGGCATCGGCTGGTATCGCAAGTCCTTTTCCCTCCCCGCCGGGAGCGAGGGCCAGCGCTATGCGATCCGCTTCGATGGCATCTCACGTCACAGCGACGTCTGGATCAATGGGGAGCACCTCGGCCACCGCCCCTCGGCCTACGCGACCTTTCAGTATGACCTCACGCCTCATCTCAAGTTTGGCGAGGAGAACCTGCTCACCGTGAAGGTGGCGCGGGAGAACGTGGCGGACTCCCGCTGGTACCCCGGCTCCGGCATCTACCGGAATGTGCACCTCATCCAGACTGGCCCCGTCCACTTCGCAGCCGATGGCATCGCCATCACCACTCCCCGTATCTCCAGCGAGAACGCCGATATCAGCAGCCGTCTCGAGGTCACGAACACATTGAAGGAGCCAACCAGGGTCCGCGTCGTGACGGAAGCCGTTTCCCCCGAGGGGGAGATCCTCTCCGCCGCCGATGATCGGCAAAGACTCTCTCCGGGAGAAACACACACCTTCACCACGTGGCAGAAGGTGACCGAGCCTCGCCTCTGGTCTCCTGACACGCCCACCCTCTACACCCTCCGCTGCAAGGTGCTCATCGGTGGTGAAACGGTGGACTCGCGCGAGATTTCCTTCGGCATCCGCAGCCTGCGCTTCGATCCCTCCACAGGCTTCTACCTCAATGGGAAGAATACGATCATGAAGGGCATCTGCATCCATCATGATGGCGGGGTGGTTGGTGCCGCCGTCCCCCGGGAGGTTTGGGCGCGCCGCCTGAAGATCGCCAAGGAGGCCGGAGTCAACGCGATCCGCTGCAGTCACAACCCGATGGCACCCGAAATTTATGAACTCTGCGACCAGATGGGGTTCCTAGTCATGGATGAGGCGTTCGATGAATGGGAGATCGGCAAGCGAAAGTGGGTCAAGGGCCGCAACGAGGGGCGCGCCAGCCGCTTCGGCTACGCGGAAGACTTCGAGGAATGGGCTACCCGCGACCTGGCGGCCATGATCCGCCAGCACCGCAATCATCCCTCCATCATCATGTGGAGCATCGGCAATGAAATCGATTACCCGACCGACCCCTACGTCCACCCCGAGTCCCGCGTCGACAACGATTTCGCCAAATTCTCCACCGAGGGCCGACCAGCTGCAGCCCGGCTCGCCGCCGTCGCTCCCGACCTGATCGCGACCGTCAAGAAGCATGACCCCACCCGACCAGTCACCATGGCCTTGGCCAATGTTCCTGCGGCCAATGGCACCGGGCTAGCCGACATGCTCGATGTCGCGGGCTACAACTATCAAGAGCAATTCTACGAGCAAGATCACGCGCAATTCCCCGGTCGCTTCATCTATGGGAGCGAGACCGGCAAAGGCCCCGGCAACTGGGAGGAAGTGACCGCAAACGAGTTCATCAGTGGCCTCTTTCTCTGGGTTGGGTTTGACTTTCTCGGCGAGGCGAATACTTGGCCGAATCACGGCAGCCAGGCCGGGCTCTGGGATCGCTGCGGCTACCCACGAGTTTCTGGCTACTATATCGATAGTGCGTGGAATGACGAACCTGTCCTTCACCTCCTTGCCACCCAGCGAGGCAGGAGCCGCTCCTGGTGGCACCATCGCCCCCATTGGACCTGGGAAGAGGGAGAAAACGTCGGGCTCACCGCCGTGACGAATTGCGAACGCATCGAGGTCACCTTGAATGATCGACCGATTGAGATGGAGGAGAATAGCCGGGGCTTCCGGGCCCGTCTCGACTTCGAACCTGGTGAGCTGATCGCCGTCGGGTATCGCGGGGGCAAGGAAGTCATTCGGACGACCCTGCGCACCGCCGAAGAGCCCGCGCAAATCCTGATCTCATCAGACCGGGAGTCACTGCAGGCTGGAGAAACGGCACATCTGGAAATCTCCGTTGTCGATGCCAATGGCACCCGGGTCCCCCACTACGACGGCAAGGTCGCGGCCCGCATCACGGGCTCAGGCAAGCTGTTGGGCCTTGATAATGGGAACCAGAACGATCCCACCCCTCTCCGGTCGCGGGAAAAGAAGGCTCTCGCTGGTCGACTCCTCGCTCTCGTGCAAGCCTCGGAGGGCAATCAAGAGATCAAGGTCACCCTTGAAGCCGAGGGACTCCCAGAGGCCTCGGTCGTCATTCCGGTGCAGACTCAATAGGTGATCACCGAGCAATCCGGATCCTTCAAGTAATCGGAGAGCGGCTTGCCCATCCCCTTCACCGGGAGGTCAAGCTCGCGCAGCTCTTCCGCGATACCGAAGGAGTTCGCGCAAGCAATGCAGGCCTCGACGATCACCCCGTCCTCCCTCATTTTGGCAATCTTCGCCTTGAGATCCTTATCCCCCACGAGAACACGCTGACTCGGCCCCCAAATAATCAGGCGGACATTCTCGAACCAATTCGCTGTCTTCGCAGCGTGCGCATACATAAGGGCCACCCGATGGGCGACATCCGGGTCGCCACTGCTCCAGACGACGACCAGTGTCGTCGGTTGTTCCTCAGCAGCAGCGAGCTGGCTACTACCCAGGAAGGAGGTCACTAACAGGATGGCAAGGAGCGGTGCGAGAAGGCTTCGGAACATGCGCATCATCCGTAGCTTCCTCTGCCTCACAGAGCGATCCCAAAAGTCACGCACCTCGCTGCTCTGCCAACGACGCCGGATAGGGCCAGCAACTTGAGCTAAGGCCCGTGCAAAGAATTGGGACCCTCCTCCTTTCGAAGAAAGTGGCCAGAAATTGAGCCTCCGGCAAAAAGTCGAGAAATTCTGCCACCACCTTTCCGAAAGCGCGGAACCACCAGTGCAACCCAATGAAAACTATGCACTGCTCATCGACGTCATCACTCGAGTTCGCAAAGCGTCACCTCTTGATTCTAGCGATCACCAGCCTCCCTGCATGGGCCCAAGGCCCCTTGACCTCTGGTCCCAAACTCGGCGGAGGAGGAACCAATCCGCTCAATCAATCCTTTATCAATTCCGACAAGGCTTGGTATCAGGATGCCCGGCAGGCCTATCACGGCGACGATCTCGCTGGAGCTGATGGACAACTCGCCAAGCTCGACTGGTCGCTCGCTTACACCTCGTTCCAATGGTCCAACTGGGTTGCTAACAATCCGGGGACACCCTTCTCACCAGACCACGAGGTCTATCCCTACGCCGAAGGGAAAACCCTCGTCGAAGTCGCCTGCAACGATAACGAGGCTTGGACCGAAGTTGAACCCGCTCTCGCAGCCCTGGGCGCGACTAGCATCACCCACCAAGGTAGCGTCATCAATGCTTGGGTCCCCGTCGATCGACTCGGTCCTGCTTCCCAGCTCGATGGCATCACCTTCATTCGTCCCGCTTACCGTGAAAACCGCTCCGGCCTCACCACCTCGCAAGGAGACTCTGCCGTTCAGGCGGACCTTGCGCGCTCCATTTCCCCCGGCGTGACGGGTCAAGGCATCACGATCGGCACGCTTTCCGACAGCTTCGCCACCGCGCCGACGCCCTCGACGACCGCTACTGAAGATGTCTCTAACAACGACCTTCCCGGTAACATCGAGGTCCTCAGCGAATTTGCCCAACCGGCCACCGATGAAGGGCGGGCCATGATGCAAATCATCCATGACCTCGCGCCGGGAGCCGAACAAAAGTTTTTCACCGCCTTCAATGGTCAGGCCGCCTTTGCCAATGGGATCCGATCATTGGCTGCAGCTGGTTGCGACATCATTGTCGATGACGTCTTCTTCTTCGCCGAACCCTTCTTCCAAAACGGCCTCATCGCTCAAGCCGTGAATGAAGTCTCCGCTGCCGGGAAACCCTACTTCAGCGCTGCGGGAAATTCCGCCCGCCAATCCTACGAGTCCGGGTTTCGCTTCGCCGACGGGTTCTCTGGTCTCAGCGGAGGCCCGTTGCACGACTTCGATGCTGGCCCTGGGATTGACGCGTTCCAGAGTTTCACCATCCCCGTGGGGTCAGCAGTCACCTTTGTCCTGCAATGGGATGAGCCCTTCTTCAGCGTGTCGGGTGCTCCGGGTTGTCAGTCGGATATCGACATCTTCCTAACCGGCAGCGGTGATGGCCAGTTCAACGTTCTCTCCGGAGCATTCTCGCGCAACCTAGGGGGGGACGCCGTCGACATCTTCAGCTTTACCAACAACGGGACCATCGACATCGACGGACAACCCGGCCCCGATACAGAATTCAACCTTGCTATCGAAGGCCTCACCGGAACCGCTCCGAACCTTATGAAAATCCTCTTCATCAATCGGGGGGATTTTGCCGTCAACGAGTTCGACACCCAGAGCAGCACCCTCGTCGGCCACGCCAATGCCCAAAACGCCATCGCAGTCGCCGCCGCCCCCTTCTCTCAGACGCCGGCCTTCGGGGCCGCAATCCCTCAACTAGAATCCTTTTCTTCACCAGGGGGCAGTCTCCTTCTTTTTGCTGACGATGGCACCCGCCTCCCCCAACCCATCGACACGGCTCAACCGCGCATCACCTCGGCCGATGGCGGCAACACCACCTTTTTCGGTCAGGTCGTGAACGATGGCGACAGCTTCCCCAACTTCTTCGGCACTTCCGCAGCCGCCCCCCACGCCGCCGCAGTGGCCGCCCTACTCTTGGAAAGTGCTGGAGGGCCCGATTCTCTCACTCCGGTGCAGCTCCTCAGGCTACTTGAGCAGACAGCGGTCGATATGGGTTCGCCCGGCTTCGATTCCGACTCGGGCTTTGGCCTCATCGATGCCGAGGGGGCCCTCACGCGCCTCGCTGAAAACCGCTTCGGTGACCCACTCCTCTCCGACATCTTCATGGATGAGGACAATCAAAGCTGGCTCAACCCCAAGGTCTGGGACAACGACGCCGCTCCCTCGCCCGACTTCGATTACGTGCTCTCCCCCGTTGGTAACAACATCATGCGCAGCTCGCCCCAGAACCAAATCGCTGCCGGCCCTGCCAACTTTCCCGGCAATTCGCTCACCGTTCCCTCGGGCACCCGATTGTTGCTCAAGCAGCAAAGCGAGACCGCCTCAATCAACGGAGGCATTGGTGACCTCATCCTCGACGGAGGCACAGTTAGCTTCGGTCCCAATGGCAATGGCAGCCCCGTCTTTGATGTCGCCGACTTTCACGTCACTTCCTCAAGCGGTAGCATCCTCGAGATAGCCAGTAGCATTCGCGACAATGCAGCGACCATCGACGGACGCCTCACCGGCAGGGGTGACCTGTTAGTCCGCCTCGGAGACGGCGGCACAAGCTTCACCGTGAACAGAGTGATTGCCTTCGCGGAAGTGGATGAGGCGGGCTACACGGGCAAGCTTACCGTGCAAGGGCGAGGGCCTTTGGGGAATGCCACCCTCGACTTCAACACTGACGTCAACTTCACCGGTGGAGCAGGCCTCGAGCTCATTGGGAAGGGAACTCTCAGAGTCGACCAGGCCCTCACTTTTCAGGCAAACAAGGTGAGCGATCCAGTCAACGGCACTGTTCCTCCCGGCGTCTATGCTGGAGACGCGCTTGAGGCCCTTGGCCCGAATTATTTGAATGCCGGGGGAATTCTCACCGTGCTTCCTCCCTCTGGCCAGCCTTCCCCACCGTTGCTTGAGCGCATCGACTTCGTGAAGACGGGGGGCAGCGTCACGCAGGTTGACGTCACCTTCACCAACCTGCAATCCGGTCTGGCCTACGACCTTCATCGTAGCACGGACCTCATCACCTTCGATGCTCTCGTTGATCGCGCTACGGTGGAAGACGATACGTTCACCTTTAGCGACCAGCAATCTCCACCAAGCAAGGCGTTCTATCGGCTCTCTCTGCGAAATGACGCCGAGTTCAAATAACTCTCTTCGTGAACAATTTGAAGAAAGGTCTCCCGAGGAATCGGGCGACTTTTTTCCGTTTTTGCACCCAATGCACGGGACCTTTCCCCGTCGAGGCCTAGCCTCCTCATCCCGAACAGGCGAATTACGACGAGATCGGCATGATGACCTTGCCTTCTGCAATCTTCAGCCTCGTTCAAATCGCCTTCCCAATTCTTTTAACGCATTGACTGTAAGAGAAAAACTCAATCCACAAGGGAATGGCCAAAAACGAGCAAGGGAGGCGCAACTAATTGCTCCTCGCTTCCATGAAAAGAAAAATTCCTCCCACCTCTTGGCTTTGCTGCCTCCTTTCGGCCATTGCCTCCCCCCTTGTCATGGCCAGTCCATTCGAGTTCGAGGCTCCACGTCAAAGCCGTGACGATCTCTTCCCTGCAATCCGTTCGATTGAGGCCCCACGCGGGCAAATCCTCGATCGGAAGGGCCGCCCCCTAGCATCCAACTACCTCGCAGGAATAATCACCTACCCCTGCCCGCTCTCAGCGGTCGAACAACCAGAGCAATTTGCTCAACAGCTGCGGGCGCACCTTGAATCCCTGCCTGAGACACTCCGGGAAGCTTGCAAACTACCCACCCAGCACGAGCTGACCAAGCACCTTGAGAACCGCGCTCCTGAACCACTAACCATCTCTTCGCCCCTGGATGCGGAGGATTCCGACGCCATCTTTACTTTGGCTCTCGAGGCCGACCTCGGTATCAAGTGGGTCGTTCTCCGGGACTACCCACAGGGCGACACCGGAGCCCATCTCATCGGTCACCTCAAGGGTGACTTCATCCCTGGTCAAGGCGCCCCACAGGAGGGCGAGCCGGACTGGCGCACCTATTCGGGAGCCGTCGGCTTGGAACAGAGCTTCCAGAAACGCCTTTCAGGAAAAGCAGGATTGATTATGAGGCTCTTTGACGAGGAGGGAGCCGAAGTCGAGACAAACACCATTCGCAAGCCGATACCCGGCCACAATCTCGTTCTCACCATCGACTTGTCACTGCAAGAGATTGTGGATTCTGAGCTTGCCCGGCGGGGCCTCCCCGGTGCGGCCATCCTCATGAATGCACACAACGGGGATCTGCTCGCCATGGCTTCTTATCCCACCTTTTCTCCCTCGGCTTTCGTGCCGTGGATTGGGGCCGACGATTTTGATGAACTGGCAAAGGATCAGCGAGACCCTCTCTACCACCGCGCGGTCTCAGCAAGTTATCCGCCGGGCTCCGTCTTCAAGCCCTTGGTTGCACTCGCCGCACTGGAGTCCGGTGCCATCACTCCCTATGAAAGGATCTACTGCGAACCTTCTCTAACAATCGAAGGGAGAACCTTCCGCAACTGGTCTGATAGCGATGAGGGAATGGCCTCGATCGAGGAAGGATTGGTTCGCTCATGCAATACGTTTTTCTATCAGGCAGCCATCAGCACGGGTGCGAGACCGATCCTGAACAAGGCGAGCGAATATGGTTTGGGAAGACAGCCTGACGTACCTCTGCGGAATGTTGCACGCGGACGCCTGCCCATAGACGCTGCATCTCCGGGCGCGATTGCGAATCTTTCCATCGGCCAGGGCGAGGTCCTCGCCAGCCCCTTGCAAGTGGTCACCATGATGGCCGGTCTCTGCCGAGGTAAACGTCTACCAGAACCTCGTCTGGTCAGCCGCATCCAATCCCAAGACTTCGACGTCCTTGAGGCCGTCGATGCCAAAGCGGTGTCTCTACCTGATGGCCATGAGCAGAATCATCATCATGTTCAACGCGCGCTCTATCGGGTGGTTAATCACGAACGAGGCACAGGATCGTCAGCCCGCCTGGATCACCTGCCCATCTCCGGCAAGACGGGAACCTCCCAGTGGCGCCATGATGGAAAGGAAGGGACCGTCGCCTGGTTCGCTGGCTACGTTCATGATTCGAATCCGCCGCTAGCCTTCGTAGTCGCCTTCGAGGAGGATAAAGGTTCTTCCATCAGTGGAGGCTCTACGGCAGCTCCAGTAGCTCGGCGAATCCTCTCCCGGGCCTTCCAAACAGAGACCCAATCAATTTTACGTGCCTCCGAGCGTTCGGCCAATGTGCCCCTCTATCGTTACCCGTTGTTTGCCAAGGTTGAACCTATCAAGGCCATCCCTGTCGATGAGTTCCACCCCCACAACCAGCCCGTGAGCCGACGGGCCTCACAGCCAATTCGAGCGATTCCAGTCGAAAACGAACAAGCCTCTCTCAACAAACTTGACCGCTTCACCCGATGAAACACCGAAAAATTCTCCAATTCCGCACCTGGCCAAAATGGGTCCGCTTTCTCGCCTTCCTGACCCTCTTCTGCGGCTTCATCGCGGTCTTGGCTGTCGCTGCCGTCACCATTCGCTATGCCAAAGTGGCTTCCGCTTACGATTTGGAGGCCCTTAATGAGATGAAAGTTGGCGCGCGGGTCGCCGGGAAAAACGACGACACGATCGGGCGACTCTTTGTCAAGAGTCAGGAATTTGTCGCTTACGACGATGTCTCTCCCAATTTGATCAATGCCATCGTCGCCACCGAGGATTCACGGTTTTTCTCACACGGCGGCATTGACTTGCGAGGCATTGCTCGCGCAGCGGTGGCCAATGCCAAAGCAGGCCGCATCCGGCAGGGCGGCAGCACCATCACCCAGCAGCTGGTGCGGCACGTCTATGGCTTGAGAGGACGAAACTATGACCGCAAGATGCGCGAGGTCTTTGTCTCGAACCGTATTGAGCGGCGTTACTCGAAAGAGGAAATTCTGCAGCGGTATCTCAACCACATTTACTTGGGCAGCGGCTTCTATGGTGTCGCTTCGGCCAGCAAAGGCTACTTCGGCAAGTCGGTGTCCAACCTCAGCGTCAGCGAGGCAGCCTTGCTTGCCTCGGTCATCAAACTTCCCGCCGTTTTCTCCCCCTTCGTCAGCGAGGAAGATGCCACCGCCGCACGAAACCGCTCCCTCGTGCGCATGTTTCAATGCGATTTTATCAACCGCGAACAATTGGTAGCAGCTCGGGAGGAACCGTTGGGAATTCTTCCTGAACATCTGCGTTTCAGAGAAGCCAATCTCGCTCTACAAGCTGTTAAAAAAGAACTGGCCGACATCGCCGATCCCGATGCGGTTGAGAACGGCGTGGTCCATACGACGGTCGATACCCATCTCCAAGAATTTGCCACGAAAGCTCTGGCTGACAGGGTGAGTGACTATCAAGAGCTATTCCCCGCAGAGATGGAGGATGCCCTCGAAGGTGGCGTTGTGGTGCTTGAAAATGAATCGGGCAATATTCTCGCCCATGTCGGGTCCATCCAGTCCCGCAACCAGTTTTTTGATCGCATTCTTCAAGCTCGTCGACCTGCCGGAACCGCCTTTCTACCGATAAGCTACTCGGCATTGTTAGACCCAAACAAGACGGCTCCCAAAGTTCTCGACGCACCCTTGAATAATGGCTCGGCAATGGTCGGAGGGACCAAAGGAATTCTCGGGGAATGGGGTGAAAGTTTCGACCAATATGAAGGCATGATCTCGCCGGAATACGCACTCCTCAACTCGAAGCTGAGTGCCACGGTGCGGCTGAGCAACCGGGCAGGTGTCCACCGGGTGCTCGCAACAAGTCGAACGCTCGGCATCGATTCTCCTCTGCGCCCTTATGTCGCCACAGCTTTGGGAGAGAGTTCCATCCGCCCGATTGAACTCGCCCAAGCCTATGCCACCTTGGCTTGCGAGGGTACCTACCGTCGCAACGGAGGCTTCATCGACTATGTCCTAACGGCCGACAATGATTACCTGAAGTCTCCACGGCCGCTCGAACGAATCGAGCTTTCGGCGGAGACTCGTCACGACTTGAGACAAATTCTCGTCGCTCGCATGGACTTGCCGGAATATCGCTCCCACCTTGCCGAGGCTGGTTTGATGAATCGAGGGTTGGCTGGCTTCTCAGGATCATCCTATGGCCAGCGGGATGCGTGGTTCATTGGTTTCGATCGAGAGATAACCTGCCTTGTTTGGCTCGGAAGCTCGCGAGGAGAGGAAGCCCTCCTAGCAACGGATCCGGGCAAGGATCTCGCCATGCCTGTCGGTCTTGCCATCCTGGCAGAAGCAACAGACGGCGAGCCCAAGGGATGGGATAGACCCCGTCAGCCCGGCCCCAAGGTGCGATGCTTGGTCAGTGGCGGGTTGGCAACGGAAGAATGCTTCACCCGGGCGGAGAACCTGACCGTATTTTCTGCATCTCGATTGACCAACCAGCTTGCTTGCGGCGAAAGCCCGAACAGGTCAGCGCAGCCAAACTATCTCCTCGCGCAGGAGAAAGAGCCGGAAGCGATCATGCCCCGGGCTCCACTTGTTCGAGGAACAGACTAAAGCCGCTACAGCGCACGCCTGCAAAGCGTGCGGCACGGGCCATCAATCAAGGTTTCAGCCAGCCTTATTGCCTCTCAATAACGAAGCGGTAGAAGCACTTGTCGTCACCGGGATCCACCGGGAACTCGAACATCAAGGACCCACCATTTCCTGCCACGGCGTCACCTACATCACTCCATTCGCCCTCGCTCAGGTTCTTCTTTTGCTGCCCCTGATAGAGATGGCCGAGTTCGGAATTCGCTAGCTCGATGCTGACCTGGTCGCCACTCGGGCTCATCGCCGGCAGGCCGAAATCGAGGTCTCCGATAGTAATTGGGTCCGATGGGATCACGACGAGCTCAGCCGAATTGGCGCTCGTTGCGCCATTCTCATAACGCGCGGCAATCACGTAATGATAGGCGCTGCCCGCAGTCAGTCCCTGGTCAATGTAGCTCGTATCCGTAAGCGTATCATCGACGACGGAGTAAGGACCGCCTGCTCCCGACGAACGCTTGATGACATAGCCTATCGCTCCCGGAACTTCGTCCCAAGAAAGAGAGACTGCACTCCCACTTTCTGGCCCTCCCGCTAGCGCAGCGGGTGCCTCCGTCTGGATGAGCTCAAACCAATCGAGATTAAACATCGGACCCGTTCCCTGTTCGTTCGATTTTGCCTCCACGTAGACCAAGTAGAGGTCATGCGTGCCGGGGGTAGGCTCAATCGGGGTCTCCACGGTCCACCAATTCTGCCATCCGCCCGTCTCGGGTATTGCGACCCGGCCGATTCTCGGACCCGTCGGGCTGCCCGTGCGAACCTCGATCCACCCGTCGGGGCTGCCGGCAGCGGCTGCCACCCGCAATCGAATCGAAGCAGAGTGACTCAGGTCGACGTTAGGATAAGAAGTCCAAGACCCATCCGTGAGTCCCTCAAGATGCGCTCCTCCGCCGATTCCGGTATCGCCACCGGTTGAAGACACGCCGGGATCGCTGGTCTGAAAGCCTTCGGCCTCGGTCCGCACATAAGGCACTGATTCCGGCTCGAGTAGAATCTCGAAGCAGTAGGCGGAATTGTCCTGCACGGTGGCATAGAAGGAGTCGTCACCGGGGTTGGCGATCATCCCGGTCTCCCCCTCGACACCCAGGCCGTCGTATTGGCTCCAGCGGGTGAACCGTATCGGCTCGTCACTAATCGTCCTGCCGCTCGGTATGATGTTAACGAGGTGATCGGTGTTCGAGTGATTGAGCGTCCAAACCGTCATCAGGTTTCCGCGAATCAGTGCCGTGACAGCCGAGTCCGCATCCTGCTGATCCGGATCGGGATCCCAATAGACCTTGAACTCATCCGGCTCGTTCACATCCAGCGCGAATCCCCGGTGAGAGGTATTGGCCAGTTTCTTGAAGATGTAATATTTAACGCTTCGTTGCGAATTGACGATATAGCAGTGGCCCTGGTTACTGAAGCCGACGGCCAGCCAGCCGCTAAGCCCAGAAAATCCGGCGTTAATGCACTCCATCATGTAAGCAAAGGTCAGCACTTCATCCGCATTTGAGGTGCTTTTCCATCCATGAACTTCGGTGTTCCAAATCTCCGGGACTGGCACTGAGAGAAGTTCACCCTCGTCGTCCACGTAGCGCTCCCGGACGCTATCCGCGAAGTCCTGTGCAGTTCCTCCTTTGTCCGTATTATGGCAAGCGGCAATATCAAGAGCTTGGCGGTAGGAAGAGAAGCGGACCCCATTCATCCACGAGCTGCCTTGGGAATAACTCCATGCCGAGGGGGCAATGAGTAGCGGGATATCCTCCGCGGTCAGCGTCACATCAGGATAATCGGGATGGATGACGGGCTTCGTTCCGTCGAGGTAATCATCAAATAGCGCACTGATATCCCGCACATCCTGCGCATTGAGGTGATTCCACTCGTTGGTGAGATCCATGTAGGAAATCTGAAAGCCATGATGCTTCATCAGGATGAGGTATCGCAGCAAATACTCCGAGCACTTGACCTCATCGAAGTTGAAGTTGCTGTTACTCCCCGAGCTGCCGGTGATCCATTGTGGATAGGGCTGCCATGCGACGCCCGAGACGGCCTCGTTGAGAGGACGAGGGGAGGCGAAGAATTTGATGTCCGGATTCGCTTCCTGCATGTCTCTCATCATCGGGATGATGCGGTCATTGTTGGTCCCTCCTCCCTCACTATCATCGGCGTCGAAGTAGGCGTCTTCCTGGAAAACTCCCTCCGTCAGCTCGTATTTGGCATTGATTGCGACGCGGATGTAATCGACATCGCAATCGTCGACCGACCATTGAGCGAATCGATCCCGCACCGCATTGCTACCCTGCCAGAACCAAAGTCGCTCGTAATCAAGGCCGTAACGCATCTGCTGCTTTGGCGTATTTCCGACTACAATTTGCAGCGGCTGCGGAGCTTCCTGATAGGCGAACCAGTTGAGATTGAAACCGCTCGAGGGAACCACGAACTCAAGACGCAAGGTCTGGACGCCCGCATTGGGCAGCTCCACAAAGGTGCTCACCGTGGTCCAGGATTGGTAGCCTCCCGTATCACCGATGGAAACAGAACCCAAGGTCTGTCCGTTCGAAACGATATCAATCGACCCATCTGAACCCGGAGCGGCCACCCTGAAATTAAGCCGGTGGAAACCGGGCTCCTCCACCTCGATCGTGTATTCCATCCACTCACCATCCGAGATCCAACCTAGATTCTGGCCGCCGCCCACATCTCCAGTTGTCTCGAATCGATAGCCTGCACCCGCGTCGAAGTCCTCCGCTTCCACCATCGCCGTCTTGGACCACCAGTTGAGATTGAACAGCGAGCCGCCATTGGTGGTGCTCGATTCGACGAAAACCAGATAAATATCCTGCTTCCCCACGACCGGGGCAACGGGCACCGAAACAGTTTCCCAGCTCTGCCAACCACCCGTCACAGGCACATCGATTTGCCCGATGAGGGTACCAGTGGGCGAACCCAGACGCACCTCAATGCGCCCGTCATCGGTGTCATCCGGTCGGGCCACGCGGAAGTTCAGCAAGGCATTGTCACCCAGTGTGACATCATCGTATCGGCACCAGTCTCCCCCGGAAATATAAGCCACGTTCTGTCCTCCACCGGTATCGGCGCAGTCTTCCAAGCGCGTCCCCGATTGGCCGGAGTGATCCTCCGCCTCAATGGTGAACCAATTCCCGAGGATACCCGGAGGGTCGCCCGCAGCCGTCACCGTCAAGATCCCATTGGCTCCGGAATTATCGACTTGGAAGGACCAAATGCTCGTATCCACGCCGGGAGCGAACGCGAGCCCGTTATCCACGATGTCACCATTTTCAAGTTCGAGAACGGTCCACGTCCCCCCACCTTGCCCGTCTCCGTAGTAATCCACATCGAGAAGCGAACCGGCCTCAAAGGTAGCGAAGCTGTTTCCATTCCCGTGGTCATCGACCAAAATTTTGGTGAGTCCGGAAAGTTCGACTCCCACCGCGAGGGTCGCTCCCGCGTTGAGCGTCCAATGGCCGTCAGTTCCCGTGTTGGTGGTCCCAATCCCAATCTCCGAAGCGCCGCTGCCCAGAACGGAGAACGTGGCGTCCGCGGTTCCGCTCGTGCCGCCAATCCATACCCCCGAGCGCGTGGTGAATTGCCCTCCGCTGATTTCCAACAATCCCGTCGCGGTGCCACCGGATGCATTGCTATCCGCCGTGCCGATGATCAGACTCGAACCACCCGTCGCGGAGTGTCCGCCCCGGGAGATATTAAGTGAACCTCCGCTTAGAAAATATTCGCCGGTGGTTCCGTTATCACGCCCAAGCTCCAGAAAGTTGATGCTGATATCCCCCCCACTCTGGCTCACAACGCCGTCGGCTCCTGCCCGTCCGATGCTGGAATCCCACGAACTGTGGGTGGTGAATTGAAGATCCGCGCCCGGCTCAATGTTCAGGGTAGCCGTGCCGCTCCCGCCCTGCAGGCGCAGCGCACGCACGTTCGGTTGTGTCGAGTTCAGGGTCACCACGCTGCCGCCGGGGATCACTGCTTGCTCATCCAAATCCGTGCCCGGAACTTCTCCATCGTTGGTTGCGTGGGACCAATTGGCGGCCATCGACCAGTTTCCACTCCCATTGTAGGTGTATTGTGCTCCCACCTGCGTGGAAGCCAGTGCCATCAAAGCGAAAACAGTCTGTTGCGGGGTCATTTTTTTCATTTTCGAGGGGGGCCACCTTTCACGAAGCGCGGCGAACTAGCGCCGGGACAGTCTTCTGCCGAAATTGGTTATGCTTTTTGGAAGACAGCCCCTGCGGGAAATAGAACGTCCCATCATCAATAATCATGGAGAAAAATGCTCCAAAAACCCTATTTTCTCATCCGAACAGGCATCTTAAGTCGATATGGATAGTTGTGCTTCACAATTTTCCCAAACGACTGAAACCGACTAACTTCCATGACCTTCCGATGAAACAAGGTCGAAATAAATCGCTTACCAGAACGAGAGACAACCTCTCCTCAGAGCATCATTTAACAGCTAAGCTAAATGATATCCTTTTGATGAATTTGGATAAACCGAGGACGGCTTATCCAATCCGATTAGATACTGGTTAGCGGCCTCTCTGATGGAGACTCAAGCCAAGTCTGAGGCCAATGGCCCATGAGGCAGCTGGACCAGGCATCGTCACCCTGCAGGGCAGGGCGCTCAAACGAGTTGCGCTGTCAGACCGCTTTCACTCCGAGGCAGGCGACGTATCGTCTTCGCCTGACTCTTCGTCCGAAGCCAGCAAATCTTCCCAGATGAAAAGCTCTTTGTTGACGCCCCCCATCTCTTCCAGCAGCTCCAGGCAACGGCTCCGCCAGAATTCGTAATCGGGTGGCCGGTGAGGTTTCTCCGCGGTTCCCGGGAAGCAAATGTAGGTCACCGTGAGGTCACTGACCGGGCGACGGTAGGGACTGGAGCGGTCGTCGATTTGGCGAGCCATCCGCAATGAGGCTTCGCCTACCTTGAAGGTCGGACCCGCATCGCCACAAATGGCCGGATAGACGACGCCGTCATGGATCACGACCGCATAGTCACCCACATGGGGAGCCCACGGATCCTGCCGATTCACGATGATATCCATCGGGATAACGATGAAAGGATCGTATTCCGCAATGAGGAAACTGCGGCGCTTCATCTCTTCGATGCCCGGCTCCAGGAGATTGTTGATGCGGCCCCTCACCCAAGTTTTCCGCTCGGCGGAGACCGAAGGGTCGGCAAGCTCCCCCCGAGCGACCCGGATGCGCTTTTCATAGCCCGCAATGAGCGGGTTCGGCGTATCCCCCACCTTGGCCCAGCCATAGCTCGTGGTCGGCTGGTAGTAGGTCGAGTTGACGATTTCATCCGGCATCTCGGGCAGGCGGTCTCCATCGGAGCCATCACTCACCACATCCATGTCGCCCTGCATCAGGAAGACCTTGCGGCCATTCTCCGCCGTGAGATTGAGCATCGTCTGGCAGTCGAAGAAGTTGTGCTTGGTCAGCAAGCTCCCGATCTGTTCCGCATTGGCCTCCAGGCGCTTGATCTTGTTGGCGTAGAGCTTCTCGTAGAAGTCCGAGACGGACGCCTTCGCCACCATGCCTCCCAGCCCTGGGAAGAGGCTGGCAAGCCCAGGGGTCGAGCTCTCCAGCTCGTCCAAGCTCGCCGCCGCCTTGGGCACCTTCACCCTCAACCGGTAGTCCGCGATATAGGAACCACGGCTCTTTCTTTCCAAGCTGGCGAGGGTGCCGTTCTCAACCTCGACTTCGGAGCGAAAGGTAAAGCCTCTCGAAGTTCGCTGCAGGTCAGTCTCGCCGGAGAGGCCCAGGATGGGATCCGGTTTTTCGACTTCGACGATCTTCTCGACCACCTCTTTGACGACCTTTTCTTGGATGACAGGCACCTCTTTGATCTTCTCGAGCACTTCGGTGCGGGGTCCACGCACGACGAGGATCAGGACCACGATCCCGAGCAGAACGCAGAGGGATGGCCACAGTTTCAGCGGTAAGGAGTGCTTCGGCATAAGATTATTCCAAAAGTTTCTGCCTCCGGGGGCGAGAGCCCATGATAAGGCGAAGTAGGGCCATGGGGAGAAGGGAAATCCCCGCTGCGACCAGAGTGACCTGCAAGCCGGGGTAGATGCGCGGGCGACCACGCGCGAGACTACGCAGAGCGTCGGAAACCACTTTGGCTTTCTCCACGTAAAAGGCGGCACGGCCTCCCGGCTCACGCGAATCGTTCTCTTGGCGAATGGCCACTGAGCCGAACTCCGTCTTCACGGGGCCGGGGCATACAGCGACCACCTCGATCCCTAGCTCGCGCACTTCGAGGCGCAGCGCCTCCGAGAAGCTGCTGACGTAGGCTTTGGTCGCGGCATAGACGGCGAAGTCGGGGATAGGGAGCTTACTAGCCAGTGAGCTGACGTTGATGATTCCCCCTCGCTGAGCGGCCACCATACCGGGGAGGAAGAGATGGGTGAGATGGGTCAGCGCCTCGATATTGACCTGAAGCATCGCCTGGTTACGTGCCCACTCCGAGCCCGCGAAGTCTCCGTAGTCACCCAAGCCGGCGTTGTTGACGAGGAGGTCGACCGTCCACCCCGCTTGCTCGACTTCGCGCGCGAGACGTTCGCGCTCTTCGCTGCTTGATAAGTCCGCGGCGATCACGCGCACGTCGATGCCGCTCGCTTCGAGTTCTGTGGCAAGCTTTTCCAGCCGATCGCGACGACGAGCCACGAGGACGACTTTTTGCAAAAAAAGGGCCAGCTGGCGGGCGAATTCTTCGCCGAGACCTGCTGAAGCCCCTGTGATGAGACCGCATTCGTATGTGAGAGACACGCGGTCAAGGTGGACCGGAGACCTGACTTTTCAAGTTCCCAAATCCAGGTGCTGCCTTTTCAAGCGCGAGCGTTTGCGCCCGGCTTAGGCAGGCTGTTGTTGCTGCTGCTTGGGGTCGACTTTGACCACGCGCAGAGGCAGGCGGACCATGAGTTCGCCATCAAGATTGATGTCGAGAGAGTAGACACCAGCCTTCTTGAACTCGAGGCCTTGGAAATTGACGATCATGTTGCGGGTGACGAAGGAGACTTCATCAGGAATCTTAACCGGCATGTCTGCCTTGATTGGCATTTGCGGGTTCACGGCTTGGCCGTCTTCGTCGATCAGGCTGATGTTCATGGTGTGATCACCATTGTCCTCAGGCGTCATGCAGACGCGCAGTGCGAGGCAGCACTGGGGGTGGCGAACAGGGAACTCGCGGGTTGCGAGTGCGTCGAAAGGAGCCACGACCGTCATCTTGCCCTGATGGTCAGCGGCGTAGTCACAGAGTGTTGCGATTTGAAAATCCATAAGTGGGCCCCCTTCCTGCCGCGCTGGGATGGGCACGTCCAGACTTTTTGCCTTATTCCTGACCAGGGCTTCCTTCCTCCGCCTCCTCTTCAACGGGCTCAGCCTTGAGCAGGCCGCCTGTCTCAGGATCGATCTGGAGAGGACGAAGCGGTGGGGCCTCCCTCAGCCGACCGTCTTCAGGCTCTTCTTCCTCAACTGGTTCAGCACGTTGCACACCGGAGGGAACCATGCCCTCATCGACAGGAAGCGCCCGTAGGATTAGATCGCGCTCGGCCTCCCGATTCTCCTCTTCGAGATAGAGCTCCTCGGTCTCCGCCGGCACCTCCTCCTCGGGCAGCGTGATTTTCATGGCTGCATTGGCCATGATTTCGTCCCCGAAGCGATTGAAGAAGCGCCCGACCATGGGTGCCGCCCGACGACCACCAGAGACGGTCTCGCCCGGTGCGCCCTCGTAGAGGATGGCGAATGCATAACGGGGATTATCGTAGGGAAGGAAACCCGCGAACCAAGCCAGCCACTGCTCGTTGCGACCGCTTCCGCGCCATTGCGCCGTTCCCGTCTTACCTGCCACGCGGCAGAAATTGGTGCCCCCGTTTTTGCCTGTTCCGTAGTCCGCATTGACGACCTGCATCATGCCGGTCCGCACGATTTTGACGGCGCTATCACTAAGCCCCAGAGAGTTTCGTTTCTCGGGCACCGTGGCCTCCAGGACCCCGCCCTGCGGATCCTGCACTTGGAGGATCAGCCTGAGACGAGGCAGGATCTCACCATTGCCCAAGGCAGCCATGGCTTGGGCCACTTGCAAGGGAGTCGAGGAGACATAGCCCTGCCCGATGGCGCAGTTGACCGTGTCCCCGTCCGTGAAGGGACGCCCTTCTTTCTCAATGAGATACTCATTGGTCGGGATGATTCCGTCCGCCTCCCCATAGAGCGGCACACCGGTCCGGATGCCGTAGCCCATCCGGCGGGCCACCGAGAGGAAGGATGAGGGACCAGTCTTGAGGCCGACTTGGTAGAACCAGGGATTGTTGGAGAGAGCAATAGCCTGCTTGACCGCGAGCGGGCCCGCAGCCTTCCGGGTGTGGTTCCAGAACTTGCGGGTGCCGACCGTGATGTAGGCCGGGCAATTGAAGGTGGTCCACTCGTTGATTTCGTCGTTGGTGAGTGCGGTCAAGGCCACAACCGGCTTGAAGGTCGAGGCGGGGGGGTAACCTCCGCGAAAGGCCCGGCCGAACATGGGCGCGGCGGGGTCATCGCGAAGCTCGGAGTAGTCGTCCGATGAGATAAACGGAATCCATTTGTTAATGTCGTAGCTGGGACGTGAAGCGAGAACCATGATCTCCCCGGTCCGGATATCGACAACGACAAAGGCTCCGCGCCTGGCTGAGCCGCGCAGGACGTTCTCCGCATGGCGCTGCCAGTCCATATCGAGGGTGGTGACGACCGAATTACCGATGACAGGCGGGCGGGTGAGCTCGTCCTGCAAGCGTTCGCCATCCTCGTCCACGAGGAGGGTCCATTCCCCCGGCTTGCCCCGGAGCTCGTCCTCCATGGTATTCTCGAGGCCTTCGGCTCCGTAGGTGTCCTGCCACATCGGCTCATTGGCGGTGATGGGACCCGTGGGCATCTTCCCCGTATTCCGCACATAGCCGATGATGTGCGCGGCGGATTCCTCCCCCGGATAATCACGCAGATAGACAGCCTGCAGCATGAGCCCCCTCATCAGCGTGCCACTGATCTCACTCTTCTCATCGTCATCGACTAAGACGGGCAACAGCATGGGGACCCAGCGTCGGTCCCGATAATGAGCCAGCAAGTCGCGGTCCTTGATCGAAAGTTCCTTCCCAGTCACTTCCATTACCTGGCCAATCCGTCGGCGCGCCCAGGAGAGCACATCCTCATCGCTGACATCTTCTGCAAATTGCGGGAATTGGAGTCCGAAGTAATGCGCCACCTTGTTCCGCGCCATCGGCTTGCCATTGCGGTCATAGATCACGCCGCGGGGAGCGGGGATCAGCCGCGTGATGGCCCGGGCATTGGTCCGGGTCTTGACCGATGCATCCTCGGGGCGACGCCTTTTCTGGCCATCAAAGTCAGCTATCAGGAGCGCCTGCTCCCGTAAGTCGGCTTCTTCTTCGGACAAAACCGGGGTCGACTCTTGCGCGGAAAGGCAAGCCGCCCAGGCTAAGGGGATCATCCAGAGGGTTCTCATCATCTCGCTTCTTGATTCTGCACCATTTGAGCACCGATGCCAGTGCGTTTCAGGGCAGCCTCGCTCGCCCTTCTGATCTGTGCAACGACCCCGAGAACCTCTTTTGCCTAAGTCGCTGCTTTTCGCCAGAATCGGATCCCCGGTGCTTACTCAATAGAGCCACCAATTATCATCATCAAAGGACGACCCCGTTGGCTGGGATGACCATTGCCATTCCGTCGGATCCGGCCGCCCCAGGCTGCCAATCAATTCCGCAGGGAGAAAGATCATCTGATTCTCACGCTGGGACTTCGGGCTCATGGTGAAACGAGCTGTGCGCCGCTCCGAGCGACCGCTCGCGCTGACCGAGATGTCCGCCTCAATAGTGATCAGGCCGTCGGTCTCGGGATAGACTTCGAGCTTTCCGGGTAGTTGATAAGAGGCAAAGACCCGTCCCGCGCCCTCCTTCCCCTTCATCGGGAGAAAAGGCTTCTTCTCTCCCAGATACTTCGCGGGATAGGGCTCGTCCCGCTGGCTGAGGGAAGTCTTCACACGCACGTGATGCACCGTCAGGCTCTCATGAATTCCCTCTCGCCCCCGAGCCTCGATGCGCCAAAGAAACGGGCCGTCCGTGGAGCCCATGGCCGCATTATAGACCATAGCCGAGACGGCCATCCCTTGGCTCCCTCCCATCGGCTTGACGGCGCTACGCACTTCCGCGCCGTTGATGGTCACCGCTTCCCCACTCTCGTAGGTCTTCTCCTTGATAAGAAAATGCGCACACCCCGGGGTGAGCAGGCTAACCAGGATCACGCTCAACATCGCTTTCATCACAGGGATAGACAGCTCTGGCACGGAAAAGGCCATTTCAAAATGTCGGGAAACGCTCTCCGCGCTAGTTGAGCCGGTCTCCTTCTGGATCCGCTCCGCCACCCCGCAGCCTGGCCTCGGCCTTACGGGCGCGAGCCTCACGAAAGAATCCCCGGATAATCCCTCCACACTCCTCTTCCATCACTCCAGGCACCACCTCACAACGATGATTCAAAGGCGGATTTGACTCGAGCAGATTAATCCACCCTCCTGCCGCCCCTCCCTTGGGATCGCGGCATCCATAGACCACACGGTCAGGCCGGCAATGAACGATCGCCCCCGCGCACATTGGGCACGGCTCCTTGGTGACATACAGGGTGCAGCCCTCCAGCCTCCAATCCCCGTAAACTTCCTGAGCAGCCGTGAGCGCAATCATCTCCGCATGGGCGGTGGCATCCTTCAACGTCTCCACCTGGTTCCATCCCCGGGCGATGATCTCGTCTCCCCGGACGATCACCGCTCCAATGGGAACCTCGGTCGCCCGGAGAGCCTTCTGAGCCTCACGCAAGGCCTGCTGCATGAAGAAATTATCACTCTGAAAGTCAGTCAGAAAATCGTCCACGACCGACCTTAATCCTCTCTGAGGCACTTCGCCAAGTCCGCCCTCAAACCTCTTCCCTCGACATCATCCTCAAAAAATGAAATTGATACCTTGAACCTACGGTTACTAACAGCATGTCAGACGAAAACACACCACCCCCTGCCCCTAATCCGCAACCCGGTGCAACTCCTCCCCCGAGCGGAGGCACCGGCCCGACCGGAATCCCCGGCGCTGATAGAAAACTCGTCGCCGGCATCCTCGGGATCCTTCTCGGCGGATTCGGCGTTCACAAATTCTATCTTGGCTACCAGAAGGAAGGCATCATCCAGCTCGTCGTCACTCTTCTTTCCTGCGGCATCGCCCACATCGTCGGCATCATCGAGGGCGTTCTCTACCTGACCAAGACGGATCAGGAATTCGTTGACACCTACATCAACGGGCGCAAAGGGTGGTTTTAATGACCGATCCTGCCAAGGAAGCACTTCGTTTGAGGGAGCTCGTCAGCTCCCTCGGCAACAACTTGGAAGGCCTCGAGCGCTCCCTCTTTGCCGAAGCTGGCATCTGCGCCTCCGACCTCGCGATACTCAAGCGTTTGGCTAGCAAGGGCTCTCGCCCGGTCAATACCCTTGCGCCGCGTGTGGGCCTGACCAGTGGCTCCATGACCACAGCCGTGCAACGCCTCCAGCGGCAGGGTCTCGTGACCACTCATCGCGACCACCTCGACAAGCGCCGGGTGCACGTCGAAATCACGAAACGAGGCAAGCAACAAGCCAAGCTCGTTGAACAAAAACGGGGCGAACTGCTCGCCCCGCTGCTCTCCGACTTCACTTCGCGAGAAACGAAGCTGTTGAACGGAATGTTGAAAAAACTACGCAAGAATGCCCGCCACCTTGGCGACGGGCCTCGTTCTGCCTAAATTTTTCTGGAGCTACCAGACGAGTGGCAGCTTGAGAATATCAGCTTGGCCGAAGTTATCGGCCGTAGACTGTATTCTCGATCCCCTCCCCAGCTTGCTGGAGGTCGCGCCCAAACCCGAGGAAGGTGTTGCAGGACGTCAGGGAGCCGGCAATCAGGGCGCACAACCCGAGGGTGATCCATTTCGTTTTCTTGGACATGCGCTTTTAATTACTGCTGTTTTTCCAACTGACAAGCTCGGAGGGGTTCATAAAATCAGCGATCCGCCAAGGCTGGAACCGGCGAGAGCTCGGCTGGGCCCACGTATTTGGTGAGCGGGCGGTAGAGACGGTTGTCATCCAGCTGCTCGAGCACTTGGGCGGTCCAGCCCGCCATCCGAGCGATGGCGAAAATCGGAGTGAAGAGGTCGGTCGGGATGCCGAGGCTGTAGTAAACGGTCGCGGAGTAGAAATCGACGTTCGCGTTCAAGCCCTTGCGCTCACGCATGATTTCGGCGATGCGCTCGGACATGTCAATCCACTTGGTGTCACCCAGCTCTTCGGTGAGCTTCATCGCCATCTTTTGCAGATGGGGCGCGCGGGGATCGAGCACCTTGTAGACGCGGTGGCCGATGCCCATGATCTTCTTCTTGTTGGTGAGGCAATCCTCGACATAGGCGTCGACTTTCTCAAGTTCACCAATCTCCTGCAGCATTTTGATCACGCCCTCATTGGCGCCACCGTGGAGGGGCCCCTTGAGCGTACCAATGGCGGAGGTGACCGCGGAGTAGAAATCCGAGAGGGTCGCCACCGTCACGCGGGAGGAGAAGGTTGACGCGTTCATCCCGTGGTCCGCATGCAGGGTGTAGGCGATATCCAAGGTCCGGGTAGCAGCCTCCGAGGGTTCCTCATCGTTGATGAGGTAGAGGAAGTGAGCGGCTTCGCTGAGGTCCTGGCGGACAGGAGGCAGGGAGAGTCCCTGACGAGCGCGGTGGTAGTAGGCCACGATGACGGGCGTCTTCGCGACGAGCGAGAGGGCCACCTGGCGATTCGCTTCTTGGTCGGGCTCGCCGATTTGCGCACGGTCATCGTAGAGACCGAGCATGGAGACCGCCGTCCGCAGGACATCCATCGGGCTCGCATCCTTCGGTGCTTCCTTGAGGAAATTGACCACTCCCTCGGGCAATTCGCGATCGTTGCGCAGCGTCTCGTTGAGTTCGGCCAACTCCTCGGCATTGGGTAGCTTGCGACGATGCAAGAGGTAGACGACTTCTTCGAAGCTGCAATTTTCCACCAAGTCGTTGATGGAGTATCCGAGATAGGACAATTGGCCTTCCTGACCCTCCACCTTTGACAGTGCGGATTCGTTGGCAATCACCCCTTCCAGTCCTTTGGCATAATCGTCTGACATATCTATATTCTGAAAAATGGTCTTAACGGAAAGAACCAAAGCGGACGAAACCTGCCAGCGCAAGGGCTCATTTTCGGAGCGAGTCGATCCGGCCAAGATTCTGCCGGACGAGGAAATTGCTGTCGCAGACCTCGCTCATTTTCCTTGCTTAGTCTCCTGCACGGCCCACCCGGGGGAGGTTTTCTCTCCGATGCCGGTATATTCCCAAGCTTATTCGACAATCTGCCAATTCCGGACTTGGGGCCCCACCGTTTTGATCGGACCCTTTTCAAGCTCGAGGCCACCGGCATTGGCCGCATCGAAGACTTCACGCCTCACCCGACCGGAACCACGCCCGATTGCCATTTGGCTCTGCGTCCAATCAAAATAATAGTATTTCTCATCCCAGCCCATCAGACGGGCCCGGTCGGTCTCCTCATCCCGTCCCGCAAAAGTATGAATCTGCGCAAACCCAACCTCCGGATAAGTCCAGGGAGCCTGGGGCGGCTGCAATTCCTCGGAGGAATTGCTACAAGAGACGAAGACGGGCACTAACAAGACCAGCAGGAGGAGCTTCTTCACGGCTTTGATGAGAACAGAAATCCGCACCGGAGCAACCGCCTAATTGGGCCAGGCACCCCACGCAAGGCCACGGAAGGCGCTGCCATTCCCCGGGAAATCACTCTCGAAAATCCTTCACAGACTGACGAAGAAGGACTTCATTCCCGCCCATGCACCTCCGCCTGAGCGAGGACGAGTTCGCGACCCTCATCGATATGGTGAGCCTCGCTGCAGAAATCTCTTCCCTCAACCAACGACCCGGTTCCGAAGATCACTTCGGGCGCTTCGAAGACCTTGAGGACAAGATCCTCGCCAAAGCCAAGGAACAAGGCTTCGGAGACATCGTGGAAATCGACAAGGAGCGAAACAAACATCGGGTCACCGTAGATTACCAAGCGGCATCCTACATCCAGGAGTGCATCGAAGAGATGCGCAATGAGGTCTTTTGGGAAGAGCTCTCCCTACGCCTCGCCGAGCGGGATCTGGTGAAGGAAATTGGCGAATACACTTATCAGAATCTGTCTGATGAAGAGCGCGTCAATCGCCTCACGCCCGGCCAGACCCGCTACTGGGAGCAATTTTCCAAAACAGGGGTGATGAATGTTCACCTCGTCTCCCCTCGGGGAACAGGGTGAGCAGAGCCCGCACGTTCATCAGTTGCGCGATGGCCGCGAGATCGACATCGTGAAACATATCGCCATGACGGCGAGTTAATATCACGATGAGACTGCTCTTCCTCCTCCTCTCCCTTGCCGCTGCGGGCGAACCGGTCGTCCGCGAGGACTTCCGCGAAGTGCCGGCCCACATCCCGGCAACGAGCGACGATCTCACTTCCTCCTTTCTCTCCCTCGAGCGCCTCGGGCCCGGAGCCGCCAACGTGAAGCTCTCCTTCCACCCCGAGGTCCCGAACGATCCTCATTACCTATGGAATGGTCTCTGCGAAGGCCCGGTGCTGCTCGCCTTCCCCTTCCAACACGCTCTCGACCTAAGCGACCCTGAGGCCAAGGTCGTCCTCCAAAGCAAGAACTTCGGGCGCTCGACCCTGCACCTCGCCGTGCAGTCCGGGGGCAAGTGGTTCGCGCAAAAGACCCCCGCCGCGCAAGGCGAGGAGTGGAATGAGCAAACCCTCCTTCTCGGCGATGGTTCTTGGCATCGCCTCTCTTCGAAATCCGTCACGCTGGGCCCAAAGGCTCAGCCAAACTTTCAGAAAGTCACCGCCATCGGATTCGCGGCTCCCTCGCAGCCCAAGGGCAGCAAGGACTGCATCCGGCTCGACTGGTTCGAAATCCATGCCTCCACCGCGGAGGTGAAGCAGCCCGGAGCCCCCCTGCCGGCAGGCGCCTTCCTAGAGAATGAAACCCCCTTCCTCCGCAGCGCACTGGTCATTGAGGGCAGTGACAACGTCACCCGCCGGGGCGTCCTCATCCCCCTTGGGCAAGGACAATGGGCCTGCTTCGACCCCGATCTCCTCCGCTGGTCAGTCGTCTGGATAGCTCCGCCGGGAGAAGCCCCGCTGACCTACGATAGCATGGCCTCGGTCTCCTATCCGGCAGCGAAGGCCAAGGCGTCCCGCCCGCCCTATCTTCGCGGCACCGTCCTCCACGAGTCGCCACTCCAGCCGGGCATCGCCGCCGGTCGGACGCTCCCCGCGGATCCTCGCGAGAATCATCTCACTGACGGCGAAAGCGCGGTCGGCCCCCTCCCCCGGAGCTACGGCCAATGGCGCGGCATCACCCTCTCGGGGAGAACGCCAGTGCTGCACTATGAGGTGGAAGGCACCGCAATCAACGAAGTCCTCCGCCTCGACGACGAGGGAGGCCTCCTGCGACAAATCAGAGTCGGACCAGCAACGAAGCCTCTGGTCCTGCACGTGCACGAAGGCGCTGAAACTCTCCGTGGCCCCGGCGCCCGCTGGCAGAATTCCCGCCAAGGCCGCATCCTTTATCTGCAACCTTCCTCCGAGGAGCGCCTGATCACCATCGGCGCGGCCTCGGCTCCTTCCCAAGTCGACTTCCCCGACAGCGCTCCCGCCGAGCCCGTTTTCCCACGGACCTACACCGTCGAGAATTCATCCGCCCGGCAGCAGGGCCCCTTCGCCGTCCGCAACCTCACCCTACCGCAGGAAAACGCTGACCAACGCACCATCCGCCCGGTTGACCTGGAATTCCTCTCCGACGGCACGGCTTTGCTAATCACTCTCGATGGCGATGTCTGGCGGATTGAGGGTATTGAGAACGCCGAATCCTCATGGACTCGCGTCGCCACCGGCCTCTTTGAGACCACGAACATTGAGGTCGATGCGGAGGACCGCGTTTACACACTTGGGCGGGACCAGATCACTGAACTCCGTGATGACAACGGTGACGGGCACTACGACAGCTTCTGGAATACCAGCGATCTCTTCCTACAAACCTTGATGACAAGAGACTACGCGATGTCGTTCGAGCGCGGCGAGGACGGGGCCTTCTACGTAGCCAAGGGAGGGCTTAATAATCTGAAAAGTGGTCACAACTCCGAGATGTCGCGCCACCGGGGCACCATCCTGCGTATCGACCCCCAAGCGGACACCGCCGAGGTCCTCGCTGATGGCTTGCGGCTTCCCTACGTCGGCCTCGACGGCGCGGGGGCGGTCTACGCCTCGGACCAGCAGGGCCACTTCATCCCCAGCACCCCCATCCATCTCATCTCCGGAAGTCCCTATCTCGGATTCGAGCAGACGAACTTCCGCGCCCGCGAGACACCTGCCACGCCTCTGGTCTGGTTCCCCTATCAAGCCAATCGCTCCGCCGCAGGGTTCGAGGTCTTGGGAGAAGATGCCTTCCCGGACCTCGCCGAGCGCTTCATTCATTTCTCTTGGAACGGGCGACTCTTCGCCCTCGAAACCCCGGACCAAGCACCCGCCTTCGCTTGGCAACTCCCCCTGCAGCTTGACTTCCCAGCTCTCAATGGGGCCGTGCATCCGCAGAGCGGGCGGCTCTACGTCACCGGGCTCGGGATTTCCGGCTACAAGCCGACGACCCCCGAGCTCATGGGCCTGGCTTCCATTGAGCAAGCAAACCGATTGCCGGCACCTTCCACCTTGGCAATCACCCCCAAGGCCATCACCTTGACCTTCACCAGGCCCTTGAGCCCCGAGGAGACCCTCCTCCCTGCGGAACCCGCGCTTCGGCTCTTCAATATCGAACGCACCTCCAGCTATGGTTCAGGCCATTTCCGTTGGGACGGCGAGCCGGGCGAGCATCAACTGCAGCCTTCCTCTTTCACCCTTTCCTCCGACCGGCAATCGCTTGAGCTGGCCTTCGACTCCCTGCACCGGTCCGACATCCTCGACCTCCAGCTCACCTATCACGATGCCGAGACCAATGAGACCGTTGCTCTCCACCTCTTCGCGCCGACCAGTCACCTGGCGCCCGCCAGCAGCGCGGATCTTGCCAGTCTGAAGCAGAATGAGGAAGAGGCCCCCTCGCTGCAGCCCGGTGATGCCCGCAAGGGTCGAGAAGTCTTTATCAGTACCGGCTGCATCGGCTGCCACTCTCTACAGGGGGAAAGGCTGACCGGCCCGCCATTGAACGGCGTCGGACAAAAGGGAGAAGATTACCTCCTGGCCTCCATTCTCAAGCCCAATGAGGTCATCACCGAGGGGTATGAGCCCGCCATGCCCTCCTTCGCCGGGGTGATTGCCCCGCAAGATCTGGCCGATTTGGTGGCCTATCTCAGCGAACTCTAGGCGGATTGATTACGCTTCGCGTTCCGTCCCTCGTCGATGAGCTTCCAGAAGTGCTTGTTGCCCTCCAACTCCTTATCCTCATCAGCAAGATTGGAGCGGAAGAGAAAGTCCTTGAAGCTGCCCTTGTGCAAGACGCGGTGGACGATAACGGTATCGCGGTCGACCTCGAAATAGAACCGCCAGTCCTCCGACCGGAAACGGTAAAGGGTCTTCCCTTCATGAGTCATCTTATTGAAGCGGTCGCCATCCAGGTTTTCCAGATCGTCGTGAGTGACTTGAAACTCATCGAAAACCTTCAACTGGGAAAGAGTATCAAGCTCGGAAATCTCGGCGGCGGAAATTTCGTTGAAGACGATTTGCAGCATCGCGTGGTGAAGAAGAGAAGGACCAGGGAACCGCGGCAACGGGGGACAAGCTACGGCTGCTACGTTTCCGTCCTGACCGGTTTCACCAGCCCACGCTCCACGGCCCCTGGCGAGGGGCAGGATTAATCGCAAAATGGCTGGGGCGAAAGAGGTTTTTTACTTTTTTAGTCCATCTTTCTCCTCCGTTTGCGCTCCCGCAGGTCATTTGTTACAGCTAGGCCAGATGTCCAAAGGCTCTCTCCTGCTCATCATTCTCCGCATTGCTCTCGGACTTTTCTTCGCTGGAGTCGGGATCCTCAAACTCCGGGATCTTGACGGCTTCACGGAAGATGTCGCCAACTATCAATTGCCTTTCCTCACTCCTCCTCTTGATGCTTGGGTGGCCTACTTTGTCCCATGGCTCGAGACCATCGCCGGACTCCTTCTCGCCATCGGCTCGAAGGGCATGCGCGGCTCCCTTCTCGTCGTGATGGGCTCCCTTCTTGTCTTCATTGCCGCAATCGCCTCAGCCTGGGTCCGGGGCCTGGATATCAGCTGCGGCTGCTTCGGTAAGTCGGACAATCCGACCAACTATCCCCTGCACATCGCGCTGAACGGTGGCCTATTGCTCTTGGCTGGCTTTCTCTTCTGGCACTCGTTGCGGTCCCGCCCCCGTCACGTCTTCGGGGAATCCAAGCTGTCCCTTCCCTGAGTGTCATTTGGCTGAAATTCTCCGTGGCCAACCCGACGGGGAAGGTTAAAAATCGTCCCACAGGATGACCTACCTCGAAAAGCTCACCGCCCGAACCGCCGCCGTTGGAAATCTTTGCGTGGGTCTCGATCCACGCCCGGAGAATCACCACAACCGCATCTCCGAAGTGGAGGACTTTCTCGCTCGGCTGATTGAGGACACCGCCCCCCACGCCGCCGCCTTCAAGCCCAACTGTGCTTACTTCGAAGCCTTGGGGAGCGAAGGAGTCGCCCTCCTCGAACGAACTGTCGCCCGCATCCCGGCAGAAATCCCAATCGTGCTGGATGCCAAGCGCTCCGATATCGGGGAGACCCAACGCCGGTACGCCATTGCCGCCTTCGAGCATCTCCGCGCGGACGCGGTCACGCTCAATCCCTTCATGGGCTATGATTCCCTGGAGCCCTTCCTCGATTACCCGGGCGGCAAGGGCCTCTACTTGCTGGCTTTGACTTCAAATTCGGGCAGCGCCGACTTTCAACGCCTCGAGGTCGATGGGGAAACTCTCTACGAAAAAGTGGCCGCCTTTGCTGCCCGCGCGGCCAGCCAGAACCGAGCCTCATCCGTCGGTCTTGTCCTCGGCCTGACCAATGCCGGAGGCGCACTGACCCGCATCCCCGACGTGCCCCTCCTCATCCCCGGTCTCGGCGCACAAGGTGGTGATTTGAGCGACTTGGCCGGGTCGAAGAGACAGGCCCCTCCACTCATCAATGTCTCCCGTGGCATCATGTATCCGGCGGATGGCCAGTCGCCGGGAGAACTTGCGGCCCGTTTCCGCACCGACATCGCCTCCGCCCTGGGTGCCTGAAGCTCGCATCGGCTACCCTTCTTCTGCGGAAGTCGGACGGACCGCTTGGCAAGACCAGCAGACCGCCATGGAGTCGGGGACACTCTCCCCGCAGGCCGAGCATTGCCAGTCCGGACCGAGCGGGCGCTTTTCCTCCTCCAGAAAGACCTGCAAAAACTTGCGCGCCGTGCTCGCATCAGCCTCGTTCATCACGCAAATGGCGGGATAAAAGGACGGAATTTGCGCCTCGGATACGCTCAGATGATCATTGCGGAGAAAGACCGCGATTCCCTCGGCCTTAAGCCTCTCTGCCAACAGGCCCACCCTGGCGAGATTGGCGTTGCGGTAAATCTCTATCATTCCAGACAACTTACTCCCCCGGGATGGTCTCACAAGCGACATTGGTGAAAGCAAGACGCTCTCTTCTTCCGAAAAAAGACAACTTCCGTCTTCGCGGAGCTTCCGTTCTTGCTACATGGTGTGCCCATGTCGAGAAACGGCAAGGTTAGCGGAAACTACTCAGGACTCTTCCCAAAAAAGGGATGGGGCGAGCGCTCCTATCGCTTTTGGAGACACCGCATCATCCCCCAGATGTTCCGCCGACCGGAAGGCGAATCCCTTCACGCCAATCCCGAGCCACCGGGTGAGGACAAGGTCCGCGTCACGTGGATTGGCCACGCTTCCTTCCTCGTGCAGTTCGAGAGCCATTCCGTCCTCTTTGACCCCAACTGGGCCACATGGCATGGCCCGGTCAAGCGCCTGCGACAGCCCGGACTCCTCCTCGACTCTCTCCCCACCGTCGATCTGGTCTGCGTCAGTCACGCCCACTTTGACCACATGCACCGCACCTCTCTGCGGGCGGTCAATTCCCGCCATGGCATCGCCGTCCCGAAAGGCAGCGGCGATCTGGTCAAGAAGCTTGGCTTCCAGCGGGTCTATGAGATGTCCATCTGGGAGGAGCACGTCTTCGATGGCGTCGATCTCATCCACACGCCTTCCCACCACTGGGGGGCCCGACTCGTCTCGGACACCCACCGAGATTACGGAGGCTTCATCGTCAAGACTCCCACCCGCAACGTCTATCACGCCGGCGACAGCGCCTACTTCGAGGGCTTCAAGGAAATTGGTAAACGCTACGAAATCGATATCGCGCTCATGCCCATCGGGGCCTACGAGGCCCCCAGCGGACGGGATGTGCACCTCAATCCGGAAGAAGCCGTCCAGGCCTTTCTCGATCTCGGAGCCAAGACACTCATCCCCATGCACTTCGCTACCTTCCCGCTAGGCAATGAAGAGCATCATGAGCCCGAGGAAAGACTTCTGGCAGAGGCCGACCGTTGCGGCATTCTCGATAAAATCCTGATCCTCGATCCAGGCGAGGGGGTCGAGATCTAAGCTCTCACTCCTGCGGCAATTCACAGACCACGCGGAAGAATTGTTTCCCCCCGAAGGCCTCCTCTTCCTCGCCATAAACCAAGGTCATTGCTCCCGAGGCGGTGGCTGCTGAACCGGACTGTGACGTCCAACTGCCCGGTGCAAGGTCAGGGCTGGTTTCAACCCGAAGCCGGACCCCTTGCGCGGCGCCCCTCACCTCCATCGTGCGATAAAATTTGGTCTCAAAGAAAAGACGGTCCGTCAATCTCACCGAGAGAGGGGGCTTCTGCGGCGCATAGACTCCACTCAGAGTGATGGAGTAGCCAGGACCACCGAAATCGTTCGAGGCATAGATCGTGACTTGCCCGTCAGAAGTGAATTCCCTCGCCTGCGTGATTACGAGAAAGGGGTAGGTCTCCTCGGGAGGCTCCAAAAATCCGGTGCTGATCGTGAAATTCAAGCGGTCACCCGCCGCATTCCGGGTCACTCTCGAGGCAATTTTATCCCCGCTGGCGTCCACCCGGGAGAGGCAATCAGTGTCCACGAAGCCGAAGCCTTCCATCGCAAGATTGGTCACCCAGCCGAACTGGCTATCAGGGTTTGAGGTGTCCCGAATTTGCCCCACGAAGATGAGCTGACCGGTGAGGTCGGAACGGATGACCCGGGATTGGTAGCGTCCCGTCAGCATCACTTCACCCAAGCCGTTCTTAATTTCGAAAGGGATGAGCTGATCCGCCACAATGAGTCCAGCGAGTTCCGGATTGGTCGCGAGGCTTGATTCCCCGAGCGATTCCGAGGTTCCGCGAGCAACTGGCACGGCCAATCCTCCGGATGCCAGGCCGAGAAAGGCAATGAGAGCAAACTTCATAACATCCCTTCTTCTACCGGCGGAACGAGCGAGGATTTTCAGCTCTCCGGGGCCCTTGCCATCCGGGTGACATCAACCCGCCTCCTACCAGCGGAACCCTTTTCTGCGGCAAGAGACGGGTCGAGTCCACACACTCGCAATGGTGCAGAGCTTTCGAAGGAGATTACCTCCGGCGGTAGCGGTCATTCACCCGGTAGGAATCATAATGATCGTGGCCCCGGGAACGGTGACGCCGCCGATCTTCATAGCGATCCAGCTTCTTCTGGGCGTCCTTGCGGTCTCCCCGCTCCTTGAAGTAGCCGTAGGTTGCCAGTCCGGCAATGCCCACCGCAGCAAGCATCGCGACGTCATTGGGATTCGCTCCCTGCTGGCGCGCCGGATAGCCATTGGCGTAGTAGCCCTGATTTGGAGCCGGAGCGCAGGAGGCCATGAGGGCCGCAATGAGCGCAAGAGCCGTCACCTGAATTGATTTCGCATTCACGTCCCAATGGACGCGGGGACGGCTCTTTTTATTCGATGGATTTCCGCTTAGGGGTAGAGGCCGCGTGTCTTCTTGACGTCGGCCACCTCCTTGATGCCGAGAGCGAGAGCAGCCAGACGATGACCACACTTCCTCGCTTCGGCGAAGCTGACCATGCGGTCGAAGGTGGAGGCGAGAAGTGTCTCCAGCTTCGTCAGAACCTCACGCTCCGTCCAGGAGAAGCGTTGCAGGTTCTGCACCCATTCAAAGTAACTGACGGTCACCCCGCCGGCATTGCAAAGCACATCCGGGATGAGGAAGATATCGCCCCGCTCCTCGATAATGGCATCCGCCTCGGGTGTAGTCGGTCCATTGGCTCCCTCGGCCAGCACCTTGCAGCGCAGCTTGGGCGCGAGTTCCTTGCCAATGGCGCGCTCCATCGCACAGGGAGCGAGAATGTCCACCTCTTGACAGAGGAGCTCTTGCGGGTCGATGACCTCGGATTCCGGAAAGCCAACGACAGACCCGGTTTCCCGCACGTAGGCCCGCAGCTTGACGATATCAAGCCCCCCATCATTCCAGATCGCGCCCCCAACATCAGACACGCCTTTCACGCTCACGCCATCGAACATCAAAGTCTCCGCCGCGTGACTGCCGACATTACCAAAACCTTGGATGACCGCACTGGAGTCCTTGGCTTTGATCCCAAGGCGACTGAGCGCCCTAGTTGCGGCAAAGGCAACGCCGTGGCCTGTGGCCTGGGTTCGCCCCTTCGAGCCCTGTAGCTCAACAGGTTTCCCGGTGACCACCCCGGGCACCAAGTACCCGGCCTGCGTGGAGGCGACATCGAGAATCCAAGCCATCGTCTGGGCATTGGTCCCCATATCCGGTGCAGGCACGTCAATATTTTCTCCAATGAAGGGCAAAAGCTCTTGGGCAAAACGACGGGTGAGACGCTCCTGCTCGCCGCGCGACATCTCACGGGGATTGCACGCGATACCGCCCTTGGCACCTCCGTAGGGAAGCTTCATCAGCGCGCACTTCCAGTTCATCCACATCGCCAGTGCGGCCACCTCACCGAGTTCGACATCGGGGTGATAGCGGATCCCTCCCTTCACCGGACCACGGGAGAGATGATGCTGCACACGGTAGCCGAAGAAGACCTCGGTTCGACCATCGTCCATGCGAATGGGGAGGGAAAAGGTCAAGAGGCGCTTCGGCCACTTGCAACGCTCACGGACCTCCTGCTCGAGGTCCAGAAAATCGGCGGTCTGCTCGAATTGCTCGGCAGCCATGGCAAAGGTTTGATTAGCCAGCAGGGTTTCTCTCACTCGAAAAGCATTGCCCTAGAATCAGCCTTGGTGACAAGAAAATGATGCCTCTGCTCCTGGACGGCAGCCCTTCTGGCCTTTAGCTCCTTCACTTAAGAAAAAAGATAAGAACCGATAGCCAAACCGACCATTATTGCAAAGAAAGCCACCGAGCCAATCGTAAGGGAGCCGTGCGCCGATTCTTCCTCCTCCTGCACCTGGCCCTAGTCTCACCCCTAGCAGCCGAAATGACCGACTCAAGTCTCTTAGCCGAGCACTTGGTCTCCAAGAACTTCACCGGCGCGCGTCAATGCCTGGTCGCCGACGCAGCCTATCTGGGCCAAGCCCATTCATCCTCCGAACTCATGGAAAATGAGGAGCTGAAGACCCGCCTCCTCCTGCATTCCGTCCTCAAGCGATTGCCCACCCGCAAGATCTCCTCGCCGCAATGGCTGAGCAACAAAAGCGCTTTCCTCGATTGGCTCTTCCTGTCTTCGGACCGTCTCGAGCTGCTATTGAACGAGATTCGACCGGAAGACGATGCCGCTGCCGTCCTCGACGTCTGGTCCACGATCTGGAACCACGAGCAAAATCCGGAATTTCGCGAAAAATACGCCTCACTGGCTCTCGCCCTGGCGCTTGTCTTCGACAATCCCCGCAACGCCCGGCCGAAGCAAGACGACTACTATTACCCCTCGCTCACCCTCCTCGAGCGCTACGACTACTTCGTCCAAGCCTCCGAGGATAAGCGCCTGGACATCGCCTGCGACCGGCTCATCCCCCGCGAGCTCATCCACGTCGTCGACCTGAAGATCTCGCAAACCGAAATCGACTGGTCCTTGCGGAAAGTCAACGAGTCCCGCCGCCGCTGGGGTCAGACCTACGGCCTCATCGAATACCTCATGGAGCGTGCCGTGGAGAATGTTGACCCCTATGAGCAATACATTCTCTCTGAGATCCTCAAGGAAGGCGGCATCTGTGGAGACCAGGCTTACTTCTCAGCCGAAAGCGGCAAGGCCCGGGGCATCCCCGCGACCTACGTCGCCGGGGTGGGCAACCGGGGCGGACATGCCTGGGTCGCTTTCATGCCCGACGCCAATGAGTGGGCGACCTACGGCAGCCAGGGCATCACCAATGGCAAGCTCTATGATCCCCAGCGAGGCCGGCAGCTTCCCTACGATCAACTGGTCCTGGAGGCCGACAAGGACTTCCGCACTGAACAACGCGTGCCCGCCCTGCTCCTTACCGATATGGCCAGGGAGGTCGCGCGGTCCGGCGCTCTCGATCTCGCTCTGCCGCACTTTGAGGCCGCCCGCGAGCTGGCTCCGATGACCCTTCTCCCGTGGCAGGAGCAATTGAGAGCCATGCGGGGCGCCGACTCCCCCGAGGCCATCGCCGAGCTGGGCAAACTCGTCGACGAGATTGAACGCGACTTCCGGGACTTTCCCTCCGCCGTCGAGTATGCCTCCGAATTTCGCCGCGAGCATCTCTTGGCCAAGCTGTCCGAGGAAGAACTGCAGAAGGAACTCGAACGGGAGATCCGCCGCCAAATCCGCAAATACGGCGACAAGGGCGATGTGGTGGCCAACTCGGTCGCCTCCCTCGCTGATATGCTGGTGCGGAAGAAGGCTCCCGACACCCTGCGCTCGCTCTACCGCACCTCCTTTCGCAAGTGCGGGGAAGACCTTGAACTCTTTAAAAAATTGATGGAGAGCTACCTCGCCAAGAGCCGCAGCTTTCCGGAATTAAGGAAAGAAGCCCCCCGCGATTTGGAGCGCTACTACGAGCGCCAGGCTGAGACCCGCACAGGTGATTACTTCCGCGGCATGATGGAGGTCCGCCTCCACCGCCGCATCGCCAGAGCCTACCGGGGCATCGGCGAAAAAGAGAAGGCAGACAGCCTGATCAAGAAGATCGAACGACGCGAAGAGAAGCTCGCCAAGAGCGCCCTTTGAGCTGCGCAAAGTTCTCAATTTTCCGGTTTCACCTTCGTCAAGCTCGGCTACTTTGCCGACGATGAAATCAATCGCGATTCTCGCCATGTCCGCCCTTTCTGCTTTTGCGGGAAGTGAAGTCAAATATCAGGCCGGAGACGTCACCGCTCACGGCTACCTCGCCCTGCCCGAGGGAGCCTCGACGGAGAACAAGGTTCCCGGAGTCGTCGTCATCCATGAGTGGTGGGGACACAATGACTATGCCCGCAAGCGTGCCGATATGGTCGCTGAGCTTGGCTACGCTGCTCTCGCCATCGACATGTATGGCAAGGGCAAGACAACAACCCACCCCAAGGATGCCGGCTCCTTTGCCAAAGAGGCGACCTCTAATAACGAGGTGATGAAGGAACGCTTTCTCGCCGGGATGAACTTCCTGCAGGCACAAGAACAAGTCGATGAATCCAAAACGATTGCCATGGGCTACTGCATGGGCGGACGCATCGCCCTGCAGATGGCGGTCATGAATACTCCGAATCTTCTTGGGGCGGCCTCCTTTCACGGAGCCCTCAACGTGGAAGTCCCCGAGGAAGTAACCATTATCAAGCCCAAGCTCCTCGTCTGCAATGGTGCGGATGACACCTTCATTTCTCAAGAGACGATTGCTGAGTTCAAGAAGGCCATCGTCGAGCACAAGGGTGAAATGGTCTTCATTAACTTTCCCGATGCCGTTCACGGATTCACCAATCCCAAGGCGACTGAACTCGGTAAAAAGAACAACCTGAACCTAGCCTACAACGAGGAAGCGGATGAGGAATCCTGGGCCACCTTCGTCGACTTCGCTGCGCGGGTCTTCGCAGGTGAAGACATCGAGCCCCAATAAGGCAGAGCCAAGACTTTAAAACAAGAAAGCCCGCTGGGATTCACCTCCCGCGGGCTTTTTAATTTAGACTTGATACGAACTATTTCGAAGAGCACGGCGGCTTCCGCTTTCGCGAGCAACCTCTACTACCCAAACAGTAGATTAAGAAAGCGATCACGCACAGCATCGTTCTTCACGAGGCCGGCAAAATTTTCTGCCCCCGGACCAAATGCGGTCAACTGGGTGGGGTCCGCGGTGTGACTGACGCCCGTCCAGCCTGTGCCCGTATGGTTGCCAACAATTTGTCCTAGAATACCGGGAGGATTGTTGTGTTGATGGCTCCACTCCAACACCTCTCTGCCGGAGATGGAGTCGAGCAAGACCTCCGCCTCTTCGGTTCGGAAATCGAACCCAAAGGCTTCGCGAGCCATCTTGAGGAAATCCTGTGTGGCTGGCTTTTTCTTCTTCAATTCAGCGAAGAGAGCCTCGTGGGACACCTTCAAGCCAGCAATGCGCTCGAAGTGCTCATTCGTTTTCCGGTAACGAACGCCAGTCCCGTTCAAGGCTGGATTAGCATTGCCGTGATCACTGGTCATAACGACGAGGATGTCGTCTCTCTCCGCCAACAGGGTGATCACCTTGGCGACGGCGTCGTCGAATGCCATCTGGTCACGAAGGATACTGCCCACGTCATTGGCATGGGCCGCGTGGTCAATCCGGGCCCCCTCAATCTGCAGGAGGAACGGCTCGGAAGAGGAAAGAAAACGCTGCAGAGCCACCTCGCTCATCTCGGCGAGCGTCGGCACCTTCTTCTGCATCGCCTTGCTGTGGTTCCGGTCCAGCGTGTAAGGCAAGTGACCGTCCCAGAACAATCCGAGCAACTTCCCTGACTTGGCATTGAGCATCTCATCCCGGCTACGAAAAACCTCGTAGCCTGCCTTCTCATAATCACTGAAGACATCCTTGCCATCCTGCCGCTTCTTCGCGTCAAAATGAGCGGCACCCCCTCCCAGGAGAATCTCGGCACGGTTGAGAAATTGGGGAGCGATGAAGTCTTCATCGTCGCGATTGGGCGACTGGGTGGCGAATCCGGCCGGAGTGGCATGTGTGATGCGTGCGGTAGAGACAAGCCCGAGCTTGGCCCCCTGTTTCACCAGGGTTTCTCCAATCGATTCCAAGGTCTTTCCATTCGCATCGACGCAGATCTGACCGTTGGGCACTCGCTTGCCCGCGCTCCACGCGGTGGAAGCTGCTGCTGAATCGGTAACCAGGGAATTGGAAGAAGGGGTATCCATGAGACCGTGGACCACGCCGCTCTCGGAGAGAAGGTTCCACCAGGTTGTTCCCTTTCCCCGGACCTGCTGGCTCAGGGCCTCGGTCATGGGAAGGATCCCTTGGCTCATCCCATCGGATACCAAAAAGACGATGCCCCGGGGACGCTTCGGATTCGTGGCCTTCTCGGCGCGGGCAGACCCGGGGAGAAGGAGGCTACCGGCTCCGGCGGTGAGGCCTGCCTGGAATAAGTGACGACGGCTAATTTTCATGTGTGTGGTGTGTTGCGTGAGTTCTGAAAATGGGGAAATGATTCGAATAGGCGCTGCACGATGGGAGTCGCCAATTTCTAGAAATGAAATGAGAGGGAGCTGTAAGCAAAGAAGGTGGAATCCGTCTGCGGACTTCCTGAGACATTCCGAGCATAGTCTCCTCGTAAGAAAAAAGAAACTCCCAGCTCCCCTTGCAAACGCTCTTCTTGCAGCCAGTAGCGCAAGCGGCCATCGAAGGCGTGGCCAAGAAAGCGGCCGGATTGACCGCTCTCATCCTGCAAATTGGCAATCACCCAAGCATCACGCTCGGAAGCCAAGAAGGCGGCGGAATAAGCTATCCGGGCATCCATCCGCTGGCTCGGCTTCACCTCCAGCCTCAGTCCCGGTGCGGATAAATTGGCGGGCGTCAGCGGCCCATGAATGCTGGTGTTATTCAGGTCAGTCCTTCGCGAGCCAAAGAGACGCTCATACTGCCCATATTGGTCATCTTCGGGATCTTCATCACCACTAGCCCAGTAATATTCCAGGGCCAAGCGAGGCTGCCACGGGAGCTCGAAGGTGTAGCCAACTGCTGCGAACAGCATGGAGGCGAAGACATCCAAATCCTCCCGGTCACCCGCAGCCGCAGTCGCTCTCCTGCTGCCGGTCCGGATCGCTCCCTCGATGTCGATATCCCAATGCCCCGGTGTCGGCTTGCGGTACAAACGAAAACCCGGCGTGAGGTAGTTGCGATTGACGGTTGGCTCCCCTTCCGAGTCTTCCTCGTGCAAGCCATACACGAAGAGCTCACTCCAGATGTCCGGAGCAAGCCACGTCATTGAATCCGCTTGCCGATAGTGAAGCCCCCATATCCGTCGATGCCATTCTTCTTCGTCTGCAACCAGGTTGTTATCGAGAACCCCGTCAAAGTCATTGGGCAAGCGATTGATCGGGACCACGAGAAGGGCATGGAGTTCATCTCCCTGCTCATTACGGGAGATGAGATGGCCGCCCGTGTAGCTCTTGATGACGTTGGCAAAGCTTACTCGTTCAATCTGGCGTTTCGACCCGATACTTACGGTCTGACGTCCCAAAATGAGCTCCGTATGAGACGACGGTCCTAGTAGGCCGGGCAAACCAATCCGGGTGTAGAGCTGAAGGATGTCCAAGCTATTGGTGATGCTACTTCCCAATGGTGTTCCTGTGTCGCCAAGATAGGTCCGACTGTCTTGAATTTCCACTCCAACAGCCCAGTCCTCGAAGTCCGCCTCAACCTGGAATAGACTGCGGAAGAGTAGCAGCTGATCACCACCCGCCCCGTCCTTTCGGAATTGACCATCCAAGGTCTCATAGCGCACCCGGCTCTCCCCACTCACCGATAGCCAGTCAGGAAGCCCGCCCTTCCAGCTATCGAGCAAAGACTCCTGCGCACCTGCTGCCATGAGGCTCGCGAAGAAAAAAAGGAATGCCCACGAGCGAAATCCATTCCCCCCTCGGCTCCATCGTTGACCGCACCCGCACATCGCTTGGCAATTTTACCAAGTCTCCCTGTTCCTGAAGCTTGTTTTCGTGACAAAGTCGCCACCTTTTCATTTGATGGAAGGCTTATACGCCCCGATCATCACCCAAAACAAGATGCCCTTAAGAAGCTCCAGCCCTTACCGAAAATCAGCCCTCCTTCTCTGCGCTGGGATGCCACTCACGGCCGCGCTGCCAGCCGAACAACGTTCAGGTTCCGACCTCGCGTCATGGCCAATTCTTCACGAGAACCCCGATGCCAAGCTGCTGCAGAAAGTGGCGCTAACGGGGAGATATCAAGGCTTCTACGCCAACTTGGATTCCAACGCTGGCAACCTCTCCCGCTATGAAACTCGCCGCTGGCGGGTGGGCACCAGCATCGAGTTCCTGGAGGACTGGACCTTTCAAGCCGACATCAATATCGACCCTGATCTGCGGGGTTTCTATGAGAGCACCAACGACCTCTATTTCACCTACCAGGCGGACTCCGATTTGAAGTTCCATCTCGGCCGCACCAAGGCCGTCTGGGGAAGCCAGTGGCGTCAGTCGAGCAAGACCTTTGCCTTTGTGGAATGGGGACAATTGGTCGATCAACTTCGTCCGACGCGAGCCATTGGCACCTCTCTCGAAGGCCAGGGAGGACAGTGGATTTGGGAGGCCGGCCTCTGGTCCGGGCACTTGGACGGCGAGTGGAGCCACTTTGATAGGGGGGCCTTCGCCACCACCTCGCTTGGCTACGACTTCGCGAACAAGCTCGATGGTGTCAACCGGGCGGAATGGCGGGTGGATACCGTGTGGAATGAGGCCGCCTCGGGCGCCAATGCGGTGAAACCATACGAGCGTGCGGTCTCCAGTTGGCTTTGGCTTGAAGGCGAGAGGTGGGACTGTTTTTTCGATGCCATGGCGGCTTGGGGTGGCCGCCCCGCCGCTTTCGGATTCCTCACCGGTGGCACTTTCGATGTGACCGACCGTCTCGAGCTCACCGCCCGCTACGAGCATTCATGGAGTCGGAAGGATGGACTCCGTCTCCCCTCTCGCTTTGCCCGGCAAGCTCCCGATCTTGACGGGACTGAGAGAGGAGATAATTACCACTCGCTGTATGCGGGATTCAACTACTACCTCCATGGTGATCAGCTCAAGCTGGTCGGGGGCATCCAGTTCGATGGGATGACGGGAGGCTCCGGCGAGAATTACGATGGAGTGACCTACTGGAGCGGCATGCGACTCTACTTTTAACGATGCCTCGCCTCTTGCAGGGACGACTGCCCATCAATCAAAATCAGTCCGCCCCGACTCCAACAAATCGAAGCACCTTTCGATCTGAGAGGGAATGACCCGAGCAGCGGAGAGCTCCGGGAGCTCGTCACGCGCAAAGAAGTCGCATCCGCCTCCCTCGAGAGTTTTGCGGGCCTCACCTCCCGTGATTTCGCAGTGAAAAAAGACCTTCCAGATATGAAAAGGGTAAGGCGGCGGATTGCCCTGCCGCTCCCGGTCCCAAAATGCCAGCAAACGCCGGGCCTCCACGGTGAGGCCGCACTCCTCCTCCACCTCGCGCTCAACCGCTTGCGAGGGTGACTCATTCACATCGGCCCATCCTCCCGGCAAGGTCCAGCGACCCTCATCGAGGTTCTCCCGCACGAGAAGGACCTTTCCCTCCCGAAGGCAGAAGGCGCGGACGTCCACCTTGGGCGTGGCGTAGCCAAACTCGGCTTGCTTCCATTCCAGAATGGTCTCGGGCTCCAAATCCGCGCCCGCCGAAAGCACCTCCGCGGCCAACTCCTTGAGGCGCTGATAGCGTTCCCGGTCGTAGACGTCCTTCCCATAATGGAGGCCGCTCTGAGCGAGAGCGGATAATTCGCGACCTAGCTCAAGCCAATTCATCAGCCTTTCCCGCGAGTCCGCGTTTTGCCCTCTTTGGCGTTCTTCTCGATGAATTCGATGACCTTGCCAGCGACGTCCTTTTCGGTCGCTTTTTCGACTCCTTCGAGCCCTGGCGAGGAGTTCACCTCCATGATGACGGGGCCGTGATTGCTACGAAGAAGATCGACGCCCGCGACATTGAGTCCCATGACCTTGGCGGCTCTCACTGCCGTCGTCCGCTCCTCGGGAGTGATCCGAACGATAGAGGCCGATCCCCCCCGGTGGAGATTCGAACGAAACTCGCCTTCCTTCCCCTGCCGCTTCATTGAGGCGACCACTTTATCACCGATAACGAAGCAACGGATATCGGCTCCTCCAGCTTCCTTGATGAACTCCTGCACGAGGATGTTGGCATCCAAGCCCCGGAAGGCTTCGATAACAGACTCCGCCGCCTTGCTCGTCTCAGCGAGAACGACGCCAACGCCTTGCGTTCCTTCCAACAACTTGACGACCAGGGGTGCCCCTCCGGCCAATTTGATTAGATCCTTCGTCGCCTTCGGATCCCGCGCGAAGCCAGTGACGGGCAGGCCAACTCCCTTACGGGCAAGAAGCTGGAGGCTGCGCAACTTGTCCCGTGAGCGGGAGATGGCGACCGACTCATTCACTGAGTAGGTGCCCATCATCTCGAATTGACGAACCACGGCCGTCCCGAAGAACGTGTAGCTTGCACCAATTCGCGGGATGACCGCATCAAAGCCATTAAGTTCCTTATCGCCGATGAAGATGCTGGGATTATGCGCGGCAATGTTCATGTGAGTGCGCGCGTAGTCGACAACCTCGACGTCATGGCCTCGCTGGGCAGCGGCCTCAAGAAGACGACTCGTCGAGTAGAGCTTACTATTTCTGGAAAGGATTCCGATCTTCACCCCCCCGCGCTATCGATTTGAGCGTTCCTTGGCGAGTACCGATCAAGAAATCTCCATCTCAGCGCCGCAGTAGCCAATCCCCGAAGCGCTTGATGCCGTTGCCCGTGCCCTCAATCCAGCGCGAGCCAGTCTCCCCGCCTCGTCCGGTGCCTCGCATGAAGCTGCCGCCTCGTCCCGAGGTCTCGTTACCCTTGTCGGTCAGGAACCCGAAGCCTTTGCCCAGCACCCAGCCGGTCCCCTGCACGACATAGCCCGAGCCCTTCACCAGGTAGCCCGTCCCCGTGCGCAGCGCCTCGCCCGTTGCTCGAAGATTGCTGACCTCGCCCTTCTGCTCGGCCGTCAGCGGCTGGCCCGACCACTCTGAGGAGCGCTCGACGTGATAAGCCATCGCCTCCATCGATTCACCCGCTCCCTGAGGCTGATTTTTCGCAATCAAGGTATTGGCCCGACCGCGGTGATAGTCCGCCATCGCGTAATGACTTTGGGCAAAAACTTGCTCCAAATCCCGCTGCTTGAGACCATTCCCGGAGCGCAAGCGACCGGCGAGAGCCTTCACCGAGGAATTGTCCACTCCCTGCTTCTTCATCACGGTCGCCGCGCGGTCGAGATAGTTGGCCGAACCCGACTTATCGCCTCGATCAAAGCGGGAAAGTGCGGCGACAAAGTGAACATCCACCTCCTGAGCCTGAAAGGCGGCCCGTGCATCCGCAGGCCCCATCGACGCGTGGCCTCCCCCTCCTTGGCTACAACTTGTTGCCAGAACGGTCAGCAGAAATGCCATTCCCAAAATAAAGCGCATGACCTTGAGTCTCTTCCAACGTGATTGATATTCAACCCTGATCATGATCCGGCGTGCAAAGTGATTTTCATTGGCGTTATCCGGCGCTAAGCTTCGCGCCCCGAATTCATCAACCGTGAAACCGTACCACACTTTGGCAGAAACCAAGACCCCCGAGGGAGAACCACTCACCCTCGTGGAGCACGATGGCCACTTCTACCTGCAATCGAATGGTCTCCAGCTGATGACCACCTTCTCCCATGGCTCGGAAGAGGACTTGGCCGAGCTGGGCTGTGCCACCTTCCGCCCTGCCAGGCAGCCGATGATTCTCATCGGTGGGCTCGGCTTCGGCTTCACACTCGCCAAGGCTGCAGAAACCCTGCCTCAAAAGGGAGCCCGCTTCATCGTCGCCGAGAGAACGCGCGATATCGTCACTTGGAATCAAACTCACTTGGCAGGTCTTCATCCTGGCCTTTGGGAGGACGATCGGGTGGAAATCCTCCACGAAGCGGTGCAGGAGACCATCGCCGGGAACCCCAATACCTTCTCGGCCATTCTCCTGGATGTCGATAATGGCCCGTGGTCCTTCCATGGGGAGGCCAATGAGGACCTCTACTCGCCCAAGGGCTTGGCCCGGGCGAAGGACGCGCTCAAGGAAGGAGGCATCCTGACCGTCTGGTCAGCCCGCCACGACCCCTCCTTCGAGAAGCAGCTGCGCAAGGCGGGTTTCGAGGTTGAATGCGAAAAGGTCCCCGCCTCGAAGAAGGGAAAGAAGAACCGCTTCCATACGATCTGGCTCGCGCGCAATGGCGAGTATCAGAAGCGCGGACGCTGATGTCCGGAAGGGCGTTGCCTCTCTGGGGAAAGAAAGGTTTCCCTGCTTAGTCCGGGGCTTCACGGGAGCGCCGAGGTCTTCATTACATCCGTAAGGCCAGGAGCTGGGGAAGGCCACAGCTTTGGAAACAAATCAGTCGTGACCTTTTGCGTCGATCCCGTTAACCCAAGGGCAATGAAACTCTTCGGCACCGACGGCATCCGCGGCACGGCAAACGAATTCCCCATCACCCCCGAAATCGCGCTCCGGGTCGGTCGGGCCATTGCCCGCGTCCTCGACGCGCAGAAGCCCGGTCGCCACAAGGTCGTCATCGGGAAAGACACCCGCCTCTCCGGATACATGCTGGAGACCGCGCTCACCGCCGGGCTGGTCAGTGAGGGTGCGCGGGTACTCCTCACCGGACCTCTCCCCACGCCGGCCGTCGCGCATCTGACCAAATCGATGGCCTGCGATGCCGGCATCATGCTGACTGCGTCGCATAACCCCTTCCAAGACAACGGCATCAAAATCTTCGGACCCGATGGCTTCAAGCTCGGTGACGAGCTTGAGGAGTCCATCGAGTCCCTCGTCGCCGGCGAATCCCTCACCCAGCCCGTCCCCGGAACAGCCGTCGGGAAGGCCTTCCGTATCGATGACGCCCCCGGCCGCTACATTGAGTTCGCCAAGAATGCGGTGGGTCCCGTCGATCTCCATGACATGAAGATCGTGATCGATTGCGCGCATGGAGCCGCCTACTTCGTTGGCCCGCTGATCTTGGGAGAGCTCGGGGCCGAAGTCATCAAAATCGGCGCGGCACCAGACGGCAGTAACATCAATGGCAATTGCGGAGCCCTCCATCCTGAGCATGCCGCGCAACGGGTCCGCGAGACCGGAGCCGACCTGGGAATCTGCCTGGATGGCGATGCCGACCGACTCGTCCTCATCGATGGCGAGGGCTCGGTCATTGATGGCGACCGGCTCCTCTGCCTCTCGGCTCTCGCCCTTCAACGGCAGGGCAAGCTGGAGGGTGACACCTTGGTTGCCACCGTGATGTCGAATCTCGGGCTCAAGGAGGCTCTTGCAAAGAATGGCATCAATTTGGAGACCACCGGAGTGGGCGACCGCCTCGTGCTCGAGCGAATGAGAGAGAAAGGCTACGTCGTGGGAGGGGAAAATTCCGGCCACATCATCTTTGCCCGCCATGCCACCACTGGCGACGGGCTCATGGGAGCGCTCCAGATCATCTCCGAGATGAAGGCCACGGGCCGTTCCTTGGCGGATCTGGCCAATTGCATGGAGATTTTCCCCCAGAAGCTCGTCAATATCAGCGTTCTCGAGAAGCCCCCTCTTGAGGAAATCCCCGGCCTCACCCAGCTGATCACCGAGGCCGAGACCTCCATGGGGGATTCCGGCCGGATCCTCATCCGTTACTCCGGCACGGAGAAGAAAATCCGGGTGATGGTGGAAGCCCGGGACGCCGCCGATGTCGAGCGGTGGAGCCGCTCGCTCTGTGAGTTGGTCAGCAAGGAAATCGGCGCGGCCTGATCACTCTTCCACCACCCGATAGAGGGCCGTTGGCTCCGCTCCGAAGTCGACCGCAAAGGTCGCGGAGGTTCCGGAAAGCCCCGTTTGTCCCGCGAGATTCGCAAAGTTTCCAGAACCATCGGCATCGGCTTGGATGGCGAAGGTGGCACCTGCGATCGGAGTCCATTGCAAGGTCACCGTCCCGCCCTCTCGATCGGTGGAGATGGAGGTGATGGCGAGCTCGCTCGTCTCGGCAGGACCGATCTCGAAGCGATACCAAGCCAGCTCGGCTGATTCGATCTGACCCGCCCGCGTCCCGACATCGAAGTCGAGGACGTAGTTGCCAAACTCGGTCTCGCCCGCGACTCCATCGATATCGCCGAGGGTCTCAACCTCGAAGCCATCGAGAATCCGATTCTCATAGCCGGCTACGAGTAGATACCATTCCCCCACCGGCATCCCCTCGGGGTAGTGAAGGTAGCTGGTGACCAACCCGGCGGAGAAATCGAAATCCTCATTGAAGTCGTAGTAAAAGCCCTGCGCCCCATAGATGGCGAGTTCGGTATCGAAGTTCGAATCGAACAGATCGAAGGTCACCGCCTCGCCCTCTCTCGCAATCTGCCCCAAATCGTCGATCACAGTGGGCCGAGTGACGACATCGAAGGCAAAGAACTTCACCGCCGACCCTTCGTAACTTGAATCGAGCGAGAAATCCTCCCGGCCATCATTCAAGAAGGCTCCACGAGAGAAGTTGAGTTGACCGTCGAGGTCGCCATCGGCGGAGATACTAAAGTCATCGTCGAAGGTCGCGCCTCCCGGCCCGGCTACAATGTAGTAGCGACCGGCCGCTAAACCGAGCGCGGGAGCCAATTCACTTTCCACGCCGCCCCCGGCATCATCATTGCTCGCCACCAGCGTGCCGTCCTCGGCATAAAGTGCCAGAGCGGTATCCTCCCCTGAACCGAAGGTATCAAATGACAGGGGTGAATAGGCCGAAGCGACTGGGCCGATGAAGGACGCCAACTCGAGAGCACTGGCTTCCCGCGCCATTAAGTCCACATCGAACTGCGCGTCTCCCTCGACAATGTCCTCATCAAAGCCATCAAAATGCTCAATCGCCAGATAGTAGGTCCCCGGATAGACCGAGGCGAGGAAACCGCTCGTGTCCTCATCAAGGAAGATGGCGCTCAGGGCACCGGTGGCGGCGGCCTTCCCCTCCTCGTCGTCCTCCACGCCCAGATCATCAAGAAGGATGTAATCAGGATCGCCCTCGACAGTGTTGACCGAGATTTCCAGATAGGAGGGCTTCGAGACCGTGAACTGATAGATTCGCTCGCGTCCCCAGTTTCCGCGCGAGGAGGTGACGTCGAGGTGATAAGTCGCGACATCTCTTGTTGTGCCTCCCCCTGCCGAGGTGTCGCCAATGACCTCGGTATTCTGGTCGGTGATGTCGCCTAGATTCTGGTCGGTCAGATAAGCCGTTTTGCCCCCGGCCATTCCACCGGCGAGCACAGCTCCGAGGAGTGAGAAAACATGACGCATGCCCATACGACTGCAGAATGCGCCGGGATCTTCATTGAGACGATCAATAATTGCGCAATCAATTCTTTGGTTCTCTCCCGCCGGAGGCCAATCTGCGGCGGTGAAGCTTTTGCTAACCGGAACGACGGGCAAGGTCGGCGGCTATCTCGCGCGGCACTGGATGGAGCGATGGACGGTGAGTGCGCTCACCCGGGCCCGGGTTGACTTAACCGCTGGCGATGACCTCAGATCCTTCCTCCGAGAAGAGGAATTCGATTGCCTAATCAACCCCGCCGCCGTCTCCACGCCGGAAGCTTGCGAGGCTGAGCCTGAGCTAGCGGAGAGAGTCAATGTCATTGCTCCGCGCATCATGGCCGAGGTCTGCGCCGAGAAGGGCGTTCCCTTCATCCACCTCTCCACGGACTACGTCTTGGATGGCTCCCAGCCGGGACTCAAAGCCGAGACCGCTCCCGCCGAGCCGACTCATACCTACGGACAAACCAAGCTCGCGGGAGAGCGTGCCGTCCTCGAAGCTTATCCCCAAGCTCTCGTGGCTAGAGTCTCTTGGGTTTTCGCCAGCGAAGGAGAAGCCTTCCTGGAAAAGATTGTTCGGCTCACCCGGGCCGGCTCACCTCTCGAGGCCGTCGCCGACAAGTTTTCCATGCCGACCTCCGCTCCCGAGCTCGCCGCAGCCCTCGAGCATCTGCTGGCTCGCCAAGCGAGCGGACTCATTCACCTGACCCAATCGTCAGCGGAGCCAGTGAGCTGGCACCGCTATGCGGAAGAGGTCGTCGATGCCCTCTACAGCACTGGAACAGCCATTGACCTCCCCGCCGCGCGCCCGGAGGTTGTAGCCCGTCGCATGGCGGACATTCCGGTGCTCCGCACGAACCGTCCCGTCCACACGGCGATGAAACCCGCACGCCTCACCGAGGAATTCGGCTTCGCGATGCGGGATTGGAAGACCGCCGTCCGAGAGCGGGTGGCCGACTTGACTTAGACTTCGGAAGGAGCCTTCCCGTAGTACTGGCCTTCGACGATATCGCCCGCCTTCAGCAGCACCTTGCTACAAGCTGGCGAGAGGTCGCAGATGTGCAGCCGCTTACCAAGCGCCCGGTATTTCTCACCCATGGCGTGGATGGCCTCGATGGCCGAGTGGTCACACACCTTCGACTTGGCGAAGGAGAGGTAGACATCGTCCGGATCCTGCGCGGGATTGAAGAGATCCTTGAACTCACGGATAGAGCCAAAGAAGAGAGGCCCATCCACCTCGTAGGTGAAGCGGTTCGCCTCCTCCTTACGGTGCAGGCGAAGGTCCTTGGCATGCTCCCAGGCATAGACCAGCGCTGAGGCGGCCACTCCCACGCCGACCCCTAGCGCGAGGTTGTGCAGGAAGACCGTCACCCCACTCACCAGCACGATCACGAAAATATCCGCTCCCGGCACCTTGCCGATCAGACGCAGGCTGGAGAACTCGAAGGTGGCGATGACAACCATGAACATCACCCCTACGAGGGCCCCAATGGGAATCATCTCAATGAGCCCCGGCGCGAAGAGAATGAAGCCCAAGAGGAAGGTGGCCGCCGAGATCCCGGACAGGCGACCTCGCCCGCCCGAGTTGATATTGATCATACTCTGCCCGATCATCGCACAACCACCCATGCCGCCGAAGAAACCGGTCACAACGTTGGCGACGCCCTGCCCGACACATTCGCGCGGCGTCGAGCCCCGGGTCTCGGTCAATTCATCGATGAGAGAGAGAGTCATCAAGGACTCGATGAGTCCGATACTGGCCAAGGTGAGCGCCAAGAAGCCAATCGCCTTCAGTGCATCGGAATTCGACCAATCAATCGCAGGAATGGCAAAGGTCGGCAGCCCAGCCTGGAGCCCTTGCTTGATTTCGCGCCCGAGACCGGCTTCGAGTTCCTCGCGACTCACAGGCGTCGCCGCGATCGCACTGGCCCGCTCGTCAAGCTGGGACACTTGCAGAGTCGGCATCTCTTCTTCGAATTGAGCGGTCTTTAGCTGCTTCTCCGCTTGGAGCACGCGTTGCGTCTCCAGGACGTCTCCCACTGTCTTGGTCTCCACAGGCGTGAAGGCGACCACCAGAGTGGCAAGAATGATGGCAACCAAGGGAGCCGGCACCGCCCGCGTGAGCTTTGGCAGGAAGTGAATGAGCACCATCGTGCCGACAATCATCAAGGCCAGCGTCCAAAACGCTGCCGAACCAAAGGAATACCAATCCCCCACCACAGCGAAGCCTTCGGCGCCATGCGAATTGAGCCACTCCACACGATGATTGGTCTTAAATTGCCCGAACTGGGCCAAGCCAATCACAATAGCGAGCCCATTCACGAAGCCGAGCATCACCGGATGCGGTAGGATGCGGATGAAGCGCCCGAGCTTGAAGACCCCGGCAAGAATCTGGATCACCCCCGCGAAGATGACGGCCCAAAGCAAGTAGTTGAGCCCGTAGAGGGTGACCAGCGCCGTCATCGCCACGGCCATTGCACCGGTCGCTCCCGAGATCATTCCCGGCCGACCACCAATGGCTGCCGTAATCAGGCCCACGAAGAAGGCCGCATACAAACCCACCAGTGGATCCACCCCGGCGACGAAGGCGAAGGCCACGGCCTCCGGCACGAGCGCCAAGGCCACAGTGAGACCGGATAGCAAATCATCCTTCCAGCGAATTCCTTGCCCGTACTTGCGATAAATCAATTGAAACATGGCGACTTGACCTGCCGGTTGAGCTTGACAGGACCCCGTGCCCTTAGCGGGCGACCCCGATTTTGTCCATAGCCGGCATGACTCGTTTCGCTTCTCAATTCTTCGAGCACCTTCTCTTATCCAAAAGATCGACAGCCCAACCCTTCAATCTCTGCCACCCACCCTCCACGGCAATCGCTAGCCAACGCCCGCTAGAGCCGCCCCTTCGCATCGATGAGGCGGGCCAGACTAGGCACCGCTCTCCCAATCTCGTTCGGTCCAGTCAATGGGCAAACTGACGTTTGGAAAACAACCTAAGACCCAAGTCGTCGCACCGGCGGGTCGAGTTCGCAAATCACCTCCATCACCCCGGAGCCGATCACACGCTCCTCGGTCAAGAGCCCCACGCGGCTCAAGAGATTGAGAACCGTCTTGTTCTGACAAAAAATCGCCGCATTCCATCGGCGGATACCAGCCTCCCAGGCCACTCCGGCCAAGCAACGGGTCAAAGCCGTTCCCACCCCGAGCCCTTGCCAATCATCGTGGGTTACGAGGGCGACCTCCGCTTGCGCACGATTGCTTTGATCTCGGAAACACCTTGCTACTCCGACTGGCAAGCACGTCCCTTTCTCTTCCACTTGAACCTCCATTCCTAGAGCCAAATGATTCACCCCATCGGGATGAGTCAGACGATGCAGCTCCTCATCGGAGAGCTTTTTCTTGTCGAAAAAGAAACGTCGAATCCGGCTCTCAGGAGAAAGTGAGGCAAACCCCGCGACCAAGGCTTCTCGGTCCTGCGGGGTCAGAGATCGGATAAGTCCCCGGGAGCCATCACCCAGAACGACCTCTTCTTTCATGGCATCGCTTCCTCTCATCGATTGGAATCTCATCCTGTCCTCATCCACGGACCGCCGTGCCTCCCCTCTGTGCTCAAGATCCTTCATCCCTCCCTCACAGACAAGCCTTGAGTCGCGGGAAGATTCGGCGAAACCCTCCCTCCAAGCCAATTTCGTCCCCCAAAAATCGCCCCACCCTTCCCGTCCCCGGACTGCTGCAGCCTGCTGCAGCCTGCTGCAGCTCTCTATCCCCGCAGCCTGCTGCGGGGTGTGCCATCGCCATCAAACCAGCCCACCCCAAAACACTCCCCTCACCGCCTCTCAAGCCCGCCATCCAGCATCCAGCATCCAGCATCCAGCATCCAGCATCCAGCATCCAGCATCCAGCATCCAGCATCCAGCATCCAGCATCCAGCATCCAGCATCCAGCATCCAGCCAACTGCCAACTGCCAACTGCCAACTGCCAACTGCCAACTGCCAACTTCCGCAAACCTCGCTCAAAAAACCGCCCTCAAAAATGGCACGCCCGGTTGGATTCGAACCAACGACCTACGGATTAGAAGTCCGTTGCTCTATCCAGCTGAGCTACGAGCGCATGGGCCAAGTCGGAGAGAAATAGCGGAGAGAAGCGCTCGGGTCAACGCTAGGAAAGGACCAAAATCGGGGGCTCGTTAAGAATCTCCCGAAATCAAGGCATCCGCCACCCGCATGCCATCCAAGGCTGCGGATACGATCCCGCCCGCATAGCCCGCGCCCTCCCCACAAGGGAAGAGGCCGGGAAGCTCGGGGTGCTGGAGCGACTCGTCATTGCGAGGAACGCGGACCGGACAACTGGTACGCGTCTCGAATCCAATCATCAGAGCCTCCTCGCTCACGTAGCCCTTCATCTGTCGACCGAAGCGCCTCAGGCCGGCTCTCATACGGCGGACAATGAAATCGGGAAGCAGCTCATCCAAGCGGGCACTCTGCAGACCAGGAAAGTAGCTGGTCTCTGGCAACGAGGATGACTCCCTGCCGTCAAGGAAATCGAGGAGACGTTGCGCGGGGGCAACTTGCCCAAGTGGACCCTCATTGGCGGCCTTCTTCGCCACCCGCTCGAGCATTTTTTGGAAATGGATGCCCCGTCGCACCTCTTGGCCCGGCAAGTCCGCCGGATCGACTCCGACCACCATGCCGGTATTGGCGAAGGGGGAATCCCGCCGCGCCAGGCTCATGCCATTGACCACGACCTCATCGTTCTCTGTCGCGGCCGGGACAATGAACCCGCCCGGACACATGCAGAACGAGTGGACTCCCCTGCCCTCAATCTCGCACTTGAGAGCGTAGCGGGCTGCGGGTAGCTCACGCGGCCGCTCGCTACCACGCTCGTAGTGGTATTGAATGGAATCGATGAGAGGTTGCGGATGCTCAACCCGGACCCCCACGGCGAAGGGCTTGGCTTCAAGCCGGACGGACTCCTCTTCCAACAACTCCAAAACGTCCCGCGCCGAGTGGCCAGTTGCAAGAATCACACCTTGGCCGCGAAACTCCCGCCCATCGGCGCAACTCACTCCTTCGAGATGGCTGACCCCAGAACCATCACTTCTCAGGAAGCCAGTGACCTTGGCTCCGAAGTGGACTTCGCCTCCTTTCTCCCGAATGGTCTCCCTCATCGCCATCACGACCTTGGGCAACAGGTTGGAGCCAATGTGGGGATGAGCGTCTACGAGAATCTTAGTAGGTGCCCCGTGGGCAACGAGTATCTCGTAGATTCGACGGACCGGGCCACGTTTGGTCGCCCGGGTGTAGAGCTTGCCGTCCGAAAAAGTGCCCGCTCCCCCTTCGCCGAAACAGTAGTTCGAGTC
>JAUTCR010000003.1 GCA_030673895.1 Verrucomicrobiota bacterium JB023 | reverse complement strand
GGGGGTGGGCAAGCGTCTCGCTTGGCCGGGTGGTTAAGGTTTTGCGGCCAGGATGGCCGCCAACACGAGTCAACAAGCAGGATGCTTGTTGCCACGATGGAATTGGAAGGCGGAGCACACGCCGAGGCCGAAGCCTTTTTCTCCGAACAATGAAGAGCGGCGATTGACGATGGTAGGAGCAAGCCTCTGGCTTGGCTCTCCCGTGTTCGCAAGCTTCTGGCTTGCCGAACCCCCATGCCAATTCAGCTCATCAGCCAGCTTGCGGGCTTCCTCCGGGCTTTCGCACTCGAAGTAATAGACCGCCCCGGCGGGAACTGCGAGGTGGGTGCTTTTGGCACCCATTCCTCGGCTGCCTTCTCCTTGCGCCTTTCCCAATGACCATCCGGTAACAGGAAGAGCCGGAGGAACCAGGGCGGCGACCAACTTGGCTCCGATAGCGGGTGCGGTTTTCACCTCTTCCCGCCAAGCGTTCCGAGATTGACCCTTCTTCCGCACCGGACGGGTCTTCAGTTGGACCTGGAAGGACTCGGGTTCGATCCAAGTCGGCAACCAACCGCCGGGATGATTGTTTTCTCCTTCGAGCAAGGGAAAGATGGCTGGACTCAGCAGCGTCCAGCGGACCAGCTTGGAGGTAATCTCACTTCCCCTTGGCAAGGGCAAAGCCTCGGGAGTCGAGCGGTAAACGGTACAGGTGCGCTGTTGTCCCCCCGCCAGAATATGGTTCGCGTGGCCCGAGTTCTCGAAAGTTTGCGCAATGAGATCGCCGTGCTCTTTGTCCATGCAAGTCGTCAAGAGCCCGAGCGACCAGTCCTGACAAAGTCGCAGATAGGAAGCGGAGTAATAGCTCTTTCCATCTTGGGCCCCCGTGTTGGCATCAATCCCGATGCCAATATTGTGCTCAGCTGAGAAGATTTTCTCATCGTTGCAATAGTGCTCCGACTGTAAGGAGGCGGTCTGATTGAGATAGGCTTGATAAGCGTCCGCGCTGAGCCATTTCTCGGCTTTCGCCTTCGATGGAGGACGGAGACTCACCACCGGTCTAAGTTCTTTTGGTAAACTGGAGGAGGCTCCCTCAGGAGGTGACTCCAAAGGCTGGTGAGTCGTCTCGTGTGAACCGGAATGATCGGCATCAGCGGGTCGCGGGAAAAACCAGTCGCCTTGTGGGCTCACTGGAAAAGGGCCGGCCGATTGTAGGCTCCCAAAAGAACGTCCGTCTTGTTCGCGGTTTTCGGAGATGATGGCTCCACTCCGGTGAGAGCGATGGGTGTGCGACTGCAGCCCTGAGCGATGCAGTGCGGCGTGAAGTGCAGCGTCCAGAACATGAGGCATTGGCCAAGCCGCCCCGTGTCCCGCAGACGAGCCTTCCATGGGGCGGCCGTCTTTGAAGAAGAGAACATCGGTGGGGTTCAGTTTAAGTTGATGAAATGACATGGTGATGGGCCTTTCGGCGGGTTAGGAGTTAAGGGTGTATGTGGTTTGTTCCTGCTTGTCCTTCGCACTCCACGCGGCAGTGCGGAGCAGGTTGATGACTAGCTGAAGTTTGGTCTTGAAGTGATGGTTCTCGTTCTCGCCCAAAGGGACTTTCAATTCTTGAAGCTCGTCCCAATAGTCACAGAACAGTTGAGGAGTGGTCTCGCATCCTCCGTTTCGGTCTTGGTTGAAGGTGTGCTCGACTTCTTTGTGTAGAATTTGGGCAAAGCTGTTGAGGAAGCCGGTGTCGAGGTGAACGGCCTTGGATTGGGGTAGGTAAGGAAGAAGAAAGGCTTCCAGCTTGTGCGGGAAGCGGGCATTGAGCTCCCGCTCGTTCAGGTCTTGAACGAGGTTCTGCAGCAAACGGTAGCCCGCCGAATCAGCAGTCTTCTCCGAGTCCTTGGACCACTTGCAGCCCCATTCAAGAATCTCCCCTGAGCGTTTCATGACCGTGACGGCCAGGGCCGCCCGGCCCAATTGGTTTTTGGCTCGCTTCTCGGCGGCTTGGGCAGCCCGCACGACATCTTGCAGCGGGGATTTTTGGTGCGCGATGGCGATGCCGACCGAGACGTCTGTAGCGGGACCAGGCAAGAGTGCGGAGAATTCGACCGGGTCGGAAAGTAGGCCCTCCGTCGCTCCAAAGGTTGCTCCCGATTCCTCGTGCAGGCGCAGGTAGCCATCATGGTTTAAATTGAAGAGAGGGGTGCCTTTGTTTTCCCGGGGGGCGCGATCACTCTTGCGCTCTTTGCCGTGTCCTTTGAGAGCTCCCTTGACGTGCTTGTTGAGATAATCCTTTTCACCTCGAAAGGCCGCGCGCAAAGCTCTGGCGCAGGCGATGGCGTTCTTGGCTGGCAACATGGCGAGAACATCATCTCCTCCGGCATAAAGAAGGCGGCCATCGAAGGCTTCCACGATGCGTTGCGCACAGTGGAAGGAAAAGTTGCCCAGCGCTTCCGAGAACTGTTGGTGCCAAGCCGGAGTGATGGCGCGGCGGGCTTCCAAAAAATCGGGAGCATGCTTTTCGTAATGCTTGATGGCCTCCGGTGAGAGGCAGTGGCGCATCGTCGGTGACTTGGAGCCGGAGATCCACTTGCCCATCTCGTCGCCGTCGAGGGCTAGAATGGCGAAGTATTTCTCCTCTTCGGTCTCGTCGTCTTCGTCGCTATCCGCGAAAGGCTCACCCTTCGCAATGGCATGGGTATTGGGCATGGGATGAGCCTTTTTGAGGTCTCCTGCCGAAATGCCGATTTGCTTCGGCAAGTAGCAATGCCACCAGAGTCGCTTGATAAGAGTAGAGGCTCCCAAGAGCTCACTCTCTTTGAATGTCCCTTTGCTCATGCTGAGGATGGGTCCCAGTTTCTCGGTCTCCGCTTTCTTGGAGGGAGTAATGAGCACCGCCTCCTCTTTGCCATTGAGAGAGTCCTTGTTGAATGTCTTACCCGACTTCCATTCTCCCGTCGACCAAGCGCCGAAGGGACGCTGAGCCTTGGTCCCATCGTGCAGCCATTGCAAAAGAGCATTGAGAAGACCCCAAGCGGAGGTGGGCGAGGGCTCGTATTGCGGTTTGCAGCCTTCCTGCTGTATCATGTCCCGAATTGCGGCGATAGCTGCGCGAGGCTCATAGCCGTCTTCTTGCTCTTCATCCGGAGGGAGGAGTTGATCAGCCTGCTTCCAGACCTCCTCGAAGCCTTCGGGGATGGCCAGAGTTTGCCAATGGAGGTCGAGGATGCGATCAGTCTGCTGCCGAAAGCGGTCCTTATCGAAGTCGGATTCTAACTGTAATTTTCCAACTTCTTGGGCAACCGTCTTGGCAATGTCTTTGAGTGTTTCTTGGATGGTCTCCCCGAGTCCGGCCGCAAAGCTCTCGCACGATTTTCCGTCAGGCAAAGTGGCCGGAAGCACGGCCAAAAAACGATTGGGTAACGAAGGGGTGAGGAGCTTCGGCAGGTTCTTGTCTTGATATCCCAAGCCTTCCCAAACTGTGTCTCCTGAGAAACCCACGGTTCTGAATATCTCTTTCAACTGCAGATCGAGCAGCGGCTGGTCGATGAGATTGGGGAAGATGACATGGTCGGGTCCTAACTCGCGGGCAATCTTACCCAAAGCGGTGCTGATGAGATAGGAGAGAAGATAAGAACCGGACCACAAATCCCGCGTGGAGCGGGCTGAGGCAATGAAGGGTTGCACCGGACCGAGGGAGAAAAGGAGGAGGCGGGGATTCTGGCTCGCGTCAACGAAGCTCCTGGTTCTGCCGCTTTCTTCTTGGGCACTTGGAATCTGGCAGGCTTCCAGCGCGGAAGTGATGGAGAGGTGATGCCAGATGGAGTGGTCGGGAATGCGAGTGTCAGCAGGAAGAAAGGGAAAGCGCGAATCAGCGCTGGAGGCCCAATTCCGCCAGAAGCGCCACGCGCAGAGGTAGGAGGCTCGAGCGTCGTCGCTGTCGACAAGGTAGGGTCGGGATTTCTGGCTGGTTTCCAAGGCTTCAATGGCCGAGCTGAACTTTGGGGCGGAGATATCTGCCTTCCCAAGAGCATGCGGGAGGCTATCAAGTTCATCCAGGGATTGGCGCATGCGCCCGGGAGGAGGAAACGGGAGGCGGTCAGCAGCTGAAGCCGCCCAATCGGCAGACCTATCAAAGGTCTCGGTGTCAGAAAACTGGTCAAGAGCCTTCAGCCAGCTGGCTCGGAATTCATGGCTGGCAATGTCAGTCGCCTTATCGGGCGAGTCGTGGAGGTAAGCATTGAGCTTCCTTCGCCAATGCGTGTTGTTAGTTCCATTCATATATGGATGGAACCTAATTGGCTTGCTGGATCGTTTGCAAGATTACAAAACCCAAGGTATGACTGATTAGTCATGAGTCGCATCACGATGGGCCGATTGCAGAGTCTGGCAAAGTTGAAGGACTTCGAGAGCCTTAATCAGGCAGCAGGCAAGCCCGGCCGTCAGGCACAATTCAGTCGGCAGATCCGTGAACTGGAGGACGCCAGTGGCCTGCATCTGGTTGACCGATCCTCGCTCCGTCTGCGGTTGACGCGCAAGGGGCATGAGGTTGTTAGGCTCTATGAGCAGCTGGTTCTCGCTTTAAATGGAGGAAGGGTTGAGCGTCTTGACAAAGAAATCGTGATCGGGGGAGGCGAGCTTGCGTTGGTTAATTGGGTTATCCCTCTTCTCTCATCGGTGATCAATTCACTTACGGAAACAATCCGATTCCGGAATATGCGGAGTCTCGATGCCCTTCAAGGCTATCAGCGGGGTGAAGTTGATATTGTGGTGAGCTCCTTCGAGCCCGAATTGGCAAAGGGCGAGGGGAGGGCTCGCCGTATCTCTCAAGGAGGTTATCTTGTCGTCGGAGGTAGATGCCAAGGCGTCAGTCCGGGCATTGAGCTGGCTGAGGTAGTGAAGCAGCCGCTTGTCTTGTTAGAGGGAAAAACGCCGGTGAGGCTAGCGCTTGAGGAGGAGGCCGCACGCCAAGGCCGGGATCTCAGGGTGGCGGTGTTATGCTCAACTTATGAGCAAGTCCTCACGGCAGTAAGGGTCAGCGATTGGCTGGGAGTGGTGCCCGGAATTTGTCAGAATGCTGCAAAAAATAAGGGGCTAGGGGCGAGGCCGTTGCTAGGTGATGCCGAGCTGGACTTCGCGCTCTGGGTGCTCTGCAAGCACCCACGGAGGAGAGCTTTGGCTCGTGTATTGAGAGCACTGCAGGAGAACCGAGCGAATGATTGAGAGTTGAGAAGAAAGATCGTTTCGTTGCTCGTGCCGTAATGGGGGCGGTTGAAACTGAGGATTTGACCAAACTCGGACTTATCTCTCGTGGGTTGAACCAAAAGGCTGAGGATAAGCCTCTACGGGTCACTCCGAGCCCTGTTGCCTGCTCCCGAGGAGGGGGTGATGGTGGTCTGTGAAGGCATTGACCCGTGCGGCAATTGGGGCTTGGGTGGTCTTCTCTATGGCATTTCTCGTCATCAATTGTGGTTCCTCGTCGGTGAAATTCGCTCTCTTTGGGAGTGGCTCAAGCGAGCCTTTGGCCCAAGGTCTCGCCGAGCGACTGGGTAGTGCGGGCGCGTCTGCCAAGCTTCGCAAGAAGGGCGAGGATGCCAAAGCGATCGCCGTGCCGAAAGGTGCGGATCATGCGGCTGCATTGAGTGCTGTCTTGGGTGAGTTGAGCGATCACCGGATCGCTGCGGTGGGCCATCGGGTCGTCCATGGTGGTCCTGATTTCTGTGAGCCGGTCGTGGTGACGGACGAGATCCTTCAGCGTATCCGTGATTTGGCTCCGCTGGCCCCTTTGCACGCTATCCCCAATGCCCTGGGTATCGAGGCGGTCAAGGCGGTGTTTGCCGATATTCCCCACGTGGCGGTTTTTGACACCGCGTTCCATCAATCGATTGAACCCTGTGTCTATCGCTATGCCTTGCCAGCGAAATACTACGAGACGTATCGTATCCGGAGATATGGCTTCCATGGGACCAGTCATGCCTGGGTGGCTACCGAGGCGGCAAAGGTGCTCGGATTGCCGGCAGACAAGCACCGATTGATCACCGCGCACCTCGGGTATGGCTGTAGTGCGACGGCGGTCGTCGATGGCTGCTCGGTCGATACCTCGATGGGCTTCACTCCGCTTGAAGGCTTGGTGATGGGAACACGTAGTGGCAGTCTGGATCCAAATCTCCATGCCTACTTGGTCGATGAAGCGGGGTTAAGCTTGGAAGATATCACCCGCTTGCTGAACCATGAATCCGGCTTGCTCGGTCTCAGTGGGCTTAGTGGTGATATGCGCGAGCTGACGGCAGCCCATCATGAGGGGAATGCTGAGGCGACACTGGCCCTACGCGTCTTTGTCTTCCGGCTGGCGAGGGAGATTGGTGGCTTGATAGTCTCCTTGGGTGGGCGGCCCGACGGGCTCGTCTTCACCGGGGGAATCGGGGAGAATTCATTCTTGGTTCGGGAGTGGACTGTGGCTCGGCTGAAGCATTTGGGATTCGGTCTCGATCCTGCTCTCAACGAGCAGTCCAAGGAGGGAGTGATCAGTCCGCCGGACAGTGAGTCCGCTGTGCTCATCGTTCCAACCAACGAAGAACTCGCCATCGCGACGGCGACGAAAGAGCTGACTGCCTCAGCCTGACAAGTGGGAGCACCCAAATTGATTATTTATGCCTAAACACACTTTTCTCACCGTGCCAGTCGGCCAGGATGTCGGCTTGACCTCCAGCAGCATCGGCTTGGTCCGGGCGCTCGATCGCCTGGGCGTCGATGTTGGTTTCTTCAAGGCGCTGAGCCAGCCCCGGCCTGGCGAGGCCTTGGACCGCTCATCGGCTCTTCTGGAGGCGACGACGACACTCAAGCCACCAACGCCAATCAGCAATTCGGTGGTCCGCAAGGCGACGAGCAAGGAGGAAATCGATGATCTGATGGAAGAGGTCGTGAGTCGCTGCGAATCACTTTCGCAGGAGCACGATGTGGTGATTGTTGAGGGCCTGGTGAATACCGGTGATCTGCCCCAGTCATCCGCCTTGAACGCGGCTTTGGCCAGAGCGCTCAATGCTGAGGTGGTTCTGGTTGTTCGGCCGAAGAGTGATCAAGTTGACGACCTCCATCAGCAATTGGATGGAATCCTCAGGCAGCTGCCGGACCACTTCCGTCTCATTCGTCCTGCGGTCATGTTAAATCATGTCCCCTACGAGGCTTTCTCGCAGCAGCTTGGAGTGGAAGCGGAAGCGCCGGCAATCATCGATGCCTTGTCCAAGCGATTCTCTTGTGAAAGCCATGACTACGTGATCATGGCCGCCGTGCCGGAGAATCCTGATCTGGCGGCACCCAGGGTGTCCGATGTGGTGGATCTACTAGGGGGGACCGTGCTGAATGCGGGGGATATGGATGGGCGGCGAATCAAGGAGATCTCTTTGTGTGCCCGCTCGGTGACCAATATGTTAGGGGCGCTCCATGCCGGTTATCTGATTGTGACGCCCTCGGATCGATCGGACGTGGTGCTGGCTGCGGCCCATGCGGCCACCAAGTCGATCCATCTGGCCGGGGTGATCCTGACTTCCGATATCGAGCCGGATGAGAGGATGCTGAAGTTCTGTGAAGATGCTTTGGCTCTGGATGGCGGTTTGCCGGTCATCCGGGTGCCGGACTCTTCCTTCCGGATTGCCCAACGTCTGCACGACCTCAACCCGGAGCTTCCGGTGCAGGATGTGGAGAGGATCGAGCAGGTGATGGATACCGTTGGTCGCTCCACTGATGCTAGCTGGCTGCGGAAGCGCTGTGCCATGCATGTGGCCAAGCGACTCTCTCCGCCAGCCTTCCGACATCGCATCGCGAAGACGGCTCGTGGTAGCCTGCAGCGCATTGTTCTGCCTGAAGGGGAGGAGCCCCGGACCGTGCAGGCGGCGGTGAAGTGTGCGGAGCGGGGGATCGCCCGATGCCTGCTGGTGGGGGATCCAGTTCAGATCCGTGAGGTGGCACGGGTGAACAAATTAACGCTACCTCCCCTAATTGAGATTCTGGATCCCGAGCCTCTCCGGGCCCGGTTCATCCCTCCGATGATGGAGCTGCGCAAAGGCAAGGGCTTGACGGAGGAGCGGGCCAAGGAGGCCTTGCAGAATAATGTGGTACTCGCGACCATGATGCTGGCGATGGATGAGGTCGATGGTCTCGTCTCGGGGGCAATCCATAGTACTGCCGATACCATCCGGCCGGCCTTGCAGCTGATCCGTACCGCGCCCAGTGCCAAGGTGGTCTCGTCCGTCTTTTTCATGTGTCTGCCGGACCAGGTTCTGGTTTACGGCGATTGCGCGGTGAATCCTGATCCCGATGCCGAAACGCTGGCGGATATTGCTATCCAGAGTGCGCAGTCGGCCAAGGCCTTCGGAATCGATCCTGTGGTGGCGATGATTAGCTACTCCACCCTCGGCTCAGGTTCCGGTAGCGATGTGGAGAAGGTGAGGGAGGCGACCGCCCTCGCCCGGCAGCGGGCGCCGGAGCTGGTAATCGATGGGCCACTGCAGTACGATGCAGCTAGTATCTCGGAGGTGGCGGCAAAGAAGGCGCCGGATAGCAAGGTGGCGGGTCGGGCCAATGTCTTTATCTTCCCCGATCTCAATACGGGGAACACCACCTACAAGGCGGTGCAGCGCTCGGCGAATGTGATCTCCATGGGGCCCATGTTGCAAGGTCTTCGCAAGCCGGTGAATGATCTCAGCCGCGGGGCCTCGGTGGATGATATCCTCTACACCATCGCCTTGACGGCTGTCCAAGCACAAACCGCGACCGGGGCCCCTGCGACATAAGCTCCCGATCGCGGTCTGACTTTTCGGCTACCCACCGAGAAAGTGAAGTTGTAGGTTTTCGGCAAATTATCCGGGCGGTAACGGAAGGTGCCTGAGCATCCTCTCTAGGAATGGGGAGGATGAGGGGGACGGCCACCGCCTCCCTGGGGAGGCCCGCCCTGAGGAGGGTTGCCGCCTTGGGTCATGCCTGGCTCGGGAGGTTCGGGGAGGAGCTCGTCCTCGCTGAGCGAGCCATCTTCATTCGTATCCAAGTCGGCCAAATGGTCGGCTGCTTTGCCCAGCTCACCCTTGGAGATCGTTCCGTCGCCGTTGTGGTCAAGGGCCTCCATCAGTGGCGATGGCGGAGGCCCCTGACCCCGACGAGACCGGTTCGAGGTCTCCCCGGTTTCTCCGGACGTTGGCTCTGGGGCCATCTCCTCGTCGGAGAGGCGTCCGTTATCATCGCTGTCGAGAGTGGAGAGTGATTCAGAGGCAGCCGCGATTTCTTCTGCCGAGATGGTGCCGTCACCATCCAGATCGAGGGTGAAAAAGATGGGAGGAAGCGGTGGATGCGGAGGGCGTTCTTGTTCTTGGGCGGAGGCCAATTGGCCGATGAAGACGATGGAGAGCAGGACGGTCGGTTTCATGAGTTGCTTTCTACGGTGATGAGAAAAGCGCGGTTCTGTGAGGATTTGATGTGGAGAGAGAGCCTTCTTGGTAAAAGTTTTGTTAAGGGCTCCCTGCGGGCGAGGGAGGAGGTGACCCGATTGCCTTGCCAAGTCGGGCTATTTCTTCTGGTTTCACCGGCAGGGAGGTTTTAAGCAAAACCCATGAAGAGACCCGATGGCCGACAGGCCGATGAAATGCGCGCCCTGACCTTCGAGCCCAATGTCGCCCCGCATGCGACGGGGTCCGTTTTGGTCTCATTTGGAAATACCCGGGTCATTTGTGCTGCTACGATTGAGGAGGATGTCCCCCGCTGGATGAAGTATCAGAAGGTTGAGGGAGGCTGGATGACGGCCGAGTATTCCATGCTCCCTTACTCCACCCTTGATCGGAAGCAGCGGGATATCTCCCGGGGTAAGATGGATGGACGCTCGATGGAAATCCAGCGACTGATCGGTCGTTCCCTGCGCGCCGTCGTGGATCTCAAGAAATTGGGCCAGCGCACCATTTGGCTGGATTGCGATGTCCTGCAGGCTGATGGCGGCACGCGCACCGCCTCCATTACCGGCGGTTGTGTGGCTGTCGCCATTGCTCTTAATCGCCTAATGGGGGCCGGCAAGTTGAAGGATTTTCCGATGAAGCAGCTGGTAGCGGGCATCTCTTGCGGCGTTTTTCAAGGGAATCCCGTCCTCGATCTCAACTACGTGGAAGATAAGGATGCGAGCGTGGACTCCAATTTGATCATGACTGAGAACCTACAATTCGTGGAGATGCAGATGTCTGGTGAAGAAGCCGTCTTCTCCGACGAAGAGATGGCCGCGATGGTGGCCTTGGGCAAGAAGGGGATCAGCGAGATTGTGGCCAAGCAGAAGGAGGCCATCGTGGCGGCAGACAAGCCAAGCGGCGACTCGCTGGCAGGGCTCGCCGCAGCCTTCGGAGGCTGAGGCTCTCATGCCGGGGAAGGTGGAGACCAAGATTCCGAAGCGGGCTCGCGAGATGGTTGAGAATCACTTGCGAGATGGAGAAATTCGGGGATAGTTCTTCCCACATGGACGAGCTTGCCAATCCCTCTGAGAAGCCCTCCAAGGCTTTCCTGCCTTATCCGACCTCGACGCTTTCCCCCAGCATCGTTCCTAACGACTTGACTTCGTTCAAGAGCCGGGGCGTCTCGCAAATTCAGCGGGATCTGTACCAGAAGTTGACCGAGATCCGCGAGGAATACATCGAGGCCATCACGCACTTCAATTGGAACAAGCTCGCCTACGAAGCCGAAATCGGTTTTGAGCCGGTGGTTGGTCAAGTCTACTATCTCTATCGTAGCAATGAGCGGAACATGCTGTCTATGATCGAGCCCGGTCAATGGAATAAGCAGCATCTCGCGACGCTGAGGCTGAACTGGGACCGTCAGTTTGAGCTTGTTGAAAAGGGACCCGATATCGAGGAAGAAGCGCTCTTTGCCTCTCTCTCGGATGGCTAGTGAGGGAGTGCGCTTGGAGCTTACGAAGAGAGGATGCGCCTCAATTCGTCGCGCAGCTGGGTCTCATTGAGCTTGCCCTTCAGATAGGAGCGAAGGGCTCGTCCACAAGCCCGTCCGGCTAGATTGTCGAGTACCTCGGAGGTGGACTCGGCACGGCCGGATTCCATCTGCTTGACGTCCATCCGGTGGGTGGCCCAGGAGATGGCACCCCCAAGCCAGCCCATCAGGGAACAGCCCATGTGCCAGTACAGATGGCGGAACATCTCACCGCCTTGCCCGTGAGCATGCAGATCCTCCCGGAAGCCGCTGACGGGCAGGTTAACGGTTTTGATCCTGGCCTTGAGCTTCTTGAATTGGCGGTAAACCAAGCCGAAGCCGAGTTGATAACGGGAGAGGAGCGAGCCAGGCTTCGCGATCTTGACCAATCCGCTGATGAAGCGGTCGAGGGCCTGGGGCGAGTCTGTTTTCACGGCCATAGTGCGGAGAGGCTTTGGCGAACGGCGGCATGCACTTCGGCTGGCGTTCCGGAGGCGTCGATGCGGTGAATGAAGTCGTCTTTCAGGGCATCGAAAATGGCGGCACAGGCCTCCAGGTTCTCTTTCTTCTCAAAGGTGTTTCCCGAGCCATCACGGACGCCGATGCGCTGCATGGCTGCTTCGACCGGGATTTCCAAGATGATGACCGCGTCTGGAACGGGGGCGAAGGACTCGTTTCTTTGCCGAATTTCCGCTGGATCGAAGCCGCGGGCACCTTGGTAGGCCATGGTGGAGAAGTAGTAGCGGTCGAGTATGACCACACCGCCGCGGGCGAGTGTGGGCTTGATCAGGGTTTCAACGTGGTGACGCCGATCGTCCTCAAACAAGCGAAGTTCCTCATCCCGGGAGAGCCGCCCCTCGACCATGGATTGACGTAGCTTTTGACCAAAGGGTCCGTCGGTGGGCTCCCGGGAGAGAGTGACGGAACGGCCTTCGGCTTCCAGCCTCTCCGCGAGGAGGCGAACTTGCGTCGATTTTCCAGTGCCATCAATTCCCTCGAAAACGACGAGGCGGCCTGCGGGATGGGATTGGGCAGAAGAGTCGATGAATTTTTCTAGCCCTGTCGATTTACGGGGTCCAATCAAAAGATTGAGCGCGTCGCGTCCGGGCGGGATCTTCTAATTGCTCCTCGATCTCGATGAGATTTCCGTCCTCTGAGAAAGTTGACTTGTCAGAAGTCGTTTCGGGACATAGGCTGCGCGCCCGCTCAAAAAGCCGATGTGGCGGAATTGGTAGACGCGCTCGATTCAAAATCGAGTTTCTTCGGAAGTATGGGTTCGAGTCCCATCATCGGTATCTCTCT
>JAUTCR010000002.1 GCA_030673895.1 Verrucomicrobiota bacterium JB023 | reverse complement strand
GACGGCGCCAATTTGACGCTTAACGGCGCACTTCTTGCACGAGATTTCGGGATGGGAACTCCAGGAAGAGAGGATCAGGGCTGACCAGATGCGGTGAGCCTTGTAAACATCGACCGGGGAACCTGTCTTCTGGCACTTGGGACAGGCTCCTCCCTTGGTGGCAACCGCCATGTCATTGAGGGTATCCACTGGAATTTGGTCCGCAAGGGAGACGAAGTAGCCGGCGGCATGGCAGGTGTCATTGCAGTAGCGTTGGGCTCCGTCGTTGATTCCGCCGAAGAGAATACCGGTATTACAATAAGCGCATTTGGCCATGGCGAAATCGGGTTGTTAGTTTGGCGGAAGGGTAGGAGGCCCGGCGACGGTCTTGGTTTTCGTTCCCCGGAGGAGAAAGCCTCCGAGGACGACTCCTCCAATCAGGGATAGTCCGCCCAGGAACCAGGAGGGTTGTTCGCCTTCAGCAAGAATGATGTTTTTAGGCGCAAGGTTTTCATAGGATTCGCGGATCTTTCTTTCATCCCTTCCAGTATCGATCCCGAAGAGGACAATACCTTCAACATCGCGTTTCGGGCGCAGCTTTTCGTCACTCATTTCCAGCAGCTTCATGATTCCTTCCCCATCGGGCTGACCTTCTTCCTGAATTTTTTGAAGTTCTTCGACGGTGGACAGAATCGCTGAGTCGCTGGTCTTAAAGAGGACGTGAATGAGCTGGCCTTCTTCGACATCGGGCGGAACCAGCGGCACATAGACTTCGGAAGGCGTTCCTCCCAAGAAACTGGTGTAGGAGTAATTCAAGACATCGAGATGGCCTCCGGTGATGCGGAGCCACTTGGCCTCGACGGTTGCAGAATCAAGGTCCCGGATGTCGATTTCCGTGACCTTCGTATTGGTGAGCCCCGTGAAGAGACTCTGACCCCCGCCTATAATGAGGGCGGCAGTTATCAGCCAAGGAAAGCATCCTAACTTCATCTTCCGTGACCCTTTCGCAAAATACTATTGATGGCTAGCGAAAAAAGTCCGGGAAAAATAAATGAGATGACTATTCTAAGGATAGCTAAATAATTATTGTCCTTTATTGAGGAACGAGCTGTACCTCGATCGCATTCTCTGGCTTCAGATAGTCTCTCGCCAATGCATTAATTTCCTCCAAGGAGATGGAACGGTAGTCCTCATCTCTCTGGCGGGCCCAGTCAAGACGCTGGGGCTCGGCCTGGGAGCGGGACAGGACGGTGCCCAGCCAGTAGGAGTTCTCACGCAGCGATTGCTCAAGTTCCGAAATGATCGGCTTGAGGGCGCGGTCGAGTTCATCCTCGCTCGCTCCGTTCTCCGCCAATTCACCAGCCAATTCGACCGTGATTTTGTTGATCGTCTCCAAGTCCTCCGGCTTGGCCAGGGAGAAGCCGATGATATTCCCGAAGTTGGGAAAGGTCGTTGACGGGCTGGCTCCGGTTTGAGGTGAGTAGGTGGCACCGAGTTCTTCGCGAATCTTGTCCCGCATGCGGTCGCCGAGGATGTCAGCCACGATATTAAAGCGGCGCGCGCGGGCGATGTCCTCATCGACGCCGGGGATCTCCCACAGCGTGATGGCCGCGGCGCGGGGGATCTTCGATTGATAGGTGAACTGTTTCTGGGCGGGAGTGTCAGGGAACTCAATGCTCCGGGCCTCTGGGTAATCGGAGGGCTCGGACGCACGGGGAGCGAGCGCTCCGAAGGTCTTCGTGAGGAGAGGCTTCAGCGTGGCGGGGTCGAAGTCGCCCACGATGGTCAGCTCGAGGTAGTCTTGCTTGAGCTGGGGGAGGAGCCAGCTTTGGACATCTTCCTTGGTGTAGGAGAGCGCTTGCTCGAGAGGGGGGATTACGTAGCGCGGGTCTCCACCGTGAAGCCACTCGGCCATCTGGGCCTGCGCGCCGGAAAGGTCGTGCTTGAGCTGGGCGTAGAGGTCGGGGAGAGCCTTCCGGTATTGGCGGAGGGCTTCATCACGGAAGCCCGGGTCGACCAAATAGGCACACATGAGCTGGAGCTGGAGTTCCAAGTCTTCCGGCGTGGTCGCGCCCGAGAGGGTCAGGGCATCTTCGCCAATGCCAAATGAGGCCGCCACATTTTCTCCTGCGAGGATACTTTGCAGATCGTCCTCGGAGTGAAGCCCAAGGCCTCCGCCGTTCAGAAGCGCGCCGGCGAGCTGGTGGAGTCCGGGCTTGTCGCGAGGCAGAGTCAAATTGCCCGAGCCGAAACGTGCGAGAAGGCTAATGGAGTTTTTCTTGAAATCGGTCTTCTTGAAGTTCACCCGGACTTCATTGGAGAGCACGAGTTGCGTCGCCTCCAGATCGTCGATGGTGGTCTCACCCACGATGGTGCCCGCTTCGCCGAAATCGGTGTAGGCAAAGGGGACGAGCTCGGCCTCGACGGGAGGTTCGACAGGCTGGCTACTGCTTTCCTCGTAGAGGGCGAGGAGGGTGTCGCGGGTGTCCTCTTCTTCCTGGTCGGTGGTGAGGATGAGATTGAGATCCGGAATTTGCCAGAATTCTCGGAAGGCGGCATGGCAGGCTTCGGGGGTCAGGTTTTCAAGTCCTTCCCGAGCGATCCGCAGGTCTTCCTCGGGGGTGGAGTAAGTCCGGAGACTATTAATGCTTTGCACCAACTGCATGGCGATTTGGGGCGACTCGCGGGTGGGCTCCCGCTTCACCGCTTGCTCATAGGCATTGAGGGTCTTGGCCCGGATCTCGTCGAGTTCGGCTGCGGTGAAGCCATAGTCCATCGCCCGGCGGAATTCCTTCTCCAGCACGCCGACGGCATCCTGCCAGCGGCCTTCTGCGGCAGTGATATCAACAGAGCCGAATTCGATGGCCTGGAACCAGACTCCCCGAGAGGCGCTGCCACCACGGATAGGGGACTCTTCTTCCTTGGCGAGGATGGAGAAACGGCGATTCATGATGGCATGGGCGACCTCCAGAGGCAGCCGCTCCAAGCGGGCGGAGACGGAGTCGCTCTTGGGCTCGGCTTCCTTGATCTTCAGAAGGGAAAGGTCATCGGAAGCGACCTCGGGATCGGAGAAGATCGCCGCCTGGAAGCCATGTCCGCTGGGAATCGCCCCTAGCTCTGGATCGGCTCCGGGATTGGAAGGATTGGTTAAAGCGGAAAACGACTCGGTGACACGCGCTTCCATCTCCTCCACGGTGATATCGCCGACGGCAATAAAGGTCATGTTACGAGGAATGTAGTAGCTGTCATAGAAGGCAGTGAAGCGCTCGCGGACTGCATTCTTGATGACCTCCTCAATGCCGATGGGGAAGCGGTGGGTGATCAGGGAGTCAGGCATCAAGAAGTCGAACTGTTGCTCCATGAGACGCATCTGCACCGAGTCGCGAGAGTTTTTCTCGGAGAGGATCACGCCCCGCTCCTTGTCGATCTCGGCCTCCTTGAGAAGAGCTCCATCAGCAAAGTCGCGCATCACTGTGAAGGCGAGATCCAAGGTGGGATCCATGAGATTGGGGAGATCGAGCATGTAAACGGTCTCGTCAAAGGTGGTGTAGGCATTGGCATGGGCTCCGAAGGCGATGCCGAGGCGCTGCATCTGGGGGATGAGCTCCTTGGGGTCGGGGAAATTCTCGCTGCCATTAAAAACCATGTGCTCAAGGAAGTGTGCGATGCCACGCTGGTCGTCTGCCTCGTGGAGCGAGCCGGCATCAATGTGAAGCCGGAGGGAGACCCGCTTGGGAGGATGGGCATTGGGGACGATGACGTAGCGGAGGCCATTCTCGAGCGAGCCAAAGTGGGCCCGGGGGTTTGCCGTGATATCGCCGGTCTCGTGAGGCCAGGGTGTGCGGGGCTCGGTTGCGAACGCGGGCTCATTGGTGGTTTCACCCGAAGGCCCCTCTGTGGGCGTGGCCGATTCATCCGCTTCGGGAGCGGCAGACTGCTCTGCGGGGGTCTCGGTCAGGTTGGGTGGCGTCGCGGGAGGAGTCGGGTCGCGGAGGATGACAAACCCAATGACGCCAACTGCCAGAATCAGCAGGGCGAAAAGGAGAGGAAAGGGCTTCTTCATAAGAACTGTCCTCAGTCTTCGCTGAATCGAAACGTTGTCAAAAGGTTCCTCTATGGCATTCCCCCCGATCGGGCGGGAAGGGGGGCGGAGTCGCAGGGTCTGAGTAAACTGACCTCAGTGCATGAAGGAGGGCTCCGTCGCCGGCGGGCCTAGCTCTCGCCAGCGTCTTTTCGCTCTTTCTCGCTGACGATGACCAATTCTTCCTCCTCCAGCTGACTCAGCTGGCGGAGACGGGGGAAGGCGAGAATGAGATTCACCGCGAAATAGGCGAAAGCGCTTCCCCAAATGATCATGAGCGAGATATCCTTCGAGGGATCGATTTCAAACGCCATCCAAGGCTGGATGTGGGGGATGAAGCAGAAGAACCAGATCATGTTCTCGCTGTTCACTTCATAAAGTATCCCAAACAGAGGTATCAGCACGCAAAGCACCGTCGTGATGAGAATGTAAGCCGTGAAGCGGTCATGGAGGACCCGGCGGAAGAGGTTCACCAAGAGAAGCCCGAACTGAAGAGCGCCGAAGATGATGCCCGTGCCCTCCTGCAGCTCCTCACTATCAAGGTGGGAGCCGAAGGAAAAACCAGCGGCCATGATCAGAAGAAAGAGCAGGGAGTGAAAGAGCGTCCCAGTCGCCCAGCCGGGATAGAGCAGACGGCCGATCAAGCGCCCCATGAGCCCCCAGCGGAGGAAGGGACGCGTCACGATGGAGGGAAATTCGTCCCGCTCGGTGAAGAGGTCAAAGGTGATGAGGCAGAGCAGCACCAACGCATAGGTCCATGCCATGTCTTCCTCAATGAACAGAAACAACAGCGTGGGTAGCAAGACGACGGGCGCGGCAATGAGCCGCTTCAAGGTGGCCCTGTTCTCGGCCGCCGGAGCGATGAAGGAAGTGCCGAGCTCGAGGAAGAAATAGGTGAGATAGATAATCAGCAGGTAGCACCCGCAAAGGATGAGCCAGTGGTCGAGATCCTCCGGCGTGAAGAGCTCGAGCAACATGCCGAACTCGCCAAAAGCGAACATGAAGATGGGGAAAACGAGGAGGATGGCACCAATCAACGGAATGACGCGGACGAGCGCGAGCGCCGAGCCAGAGACCCCAATCGTCAAAGCCGTAAAAAGCCCGGAGAGGAGAAAAAGGCTCAGTAACAGCAGGAGCTCGGAGAAGAGCTGCATCCCACCGAAAAAGTAGCGCAGGATTAGGTATGGAATGATCGTGCTCAAGATGAGCGCGGATTGGCCGATTAGCGATGACCACTTGCCGTAGACGATTCGCCAAGCGGAGAGCTTGGTCAGCACCATCAGATCAATGGTGTCACCCTTCACTTCCGAAGAGATGGCTCCAATGCCACGCAATGGCTGGATGACGAGAACGGAGAGCGAAAAGAGGCAGAAGATGATGCCGGAGACCAAGGTGCCGGCATTGGTATCTGCCGCCGCAGTGGTAAGAAGGATGAGCCCCAGCAAGGCTTGGAGGACAAGGAAGAGAATCACAAAGGTGTTCGTCCTCAGCCCCTGCCGAAGCTCCTTGACCAACATGGGACTCAGCTTGTCTGAAAAGTCCGCCAACCTCTCCCAAGGCTTCGGCGGCAGGGGAGGGGGTGAGGCACTGGATGCTGGCGAAGACTTCTCGGACATCGCCGCAAGTCTGGCGATGGACAGGCCCCAGTGACAATCCTGATCTCAAGAAAGGTCGCGAAAAGACCACGCGACAGCCACCTTGGTGTGGGTGAATGGCCATGCGGGCCCACGGCGGGAACCATGATTTGCGCCCTTATCAGACGAACGGTTTGCCATCGTGCAGGCTGCTGATGAGGTTTCGCCGTTCCCTTGCACGGTGCGATCTTCACTTGAGGGTTAGAGGTGAGAGATTGGGCGCGTCCTCGTTTCGATGGAGAGGGAAGGCGAACGCATTGGCCCGTGATGATTGGGTGGATGATAGATAATCGCCTTATCAGCTAACGGCCTGATGGTGATTAAATTTGATAGATTGAGGAGCCCTCCGTCCGGTTCTGGGATATCTCGCTGGCATTGCAAGAATGGGGCTCCTTTCACGCTCTTCGATGCGCTCGGTATGGTTGATGCAAAAAAGCGGTCGATGGCAGGCCGGGGGTAAGGAGCCTCAGGTCGGTATAGCCGTCATCCACCAACCCTAACCTAAGAAAACCATGTTTTATCACGACGGAGGATAACTTCAGTATGAGGTGAAAGTCACGAAACCGGATCCCGTTTTTGCCAAAGCGCTTCAGCAGGCGATTGGAGGAATTCAAGGTGAGATTCGTGTCGCCCTACAATATCTCTTTCAGGCTTGGGGAAGTCGCGGACCTTCCAAGTATCGCGATCTCCTCTTGGAAACGGGAACCGAGGAACTCGGTCATATCGAGATCCTGGCCACCGCAGTGGCCTTGAATCTCGAGGGCGCTCCTCTCGAACAGGAAAAGGCAGCCAAGGATCCTGCCGTGGCCGCCGTGCTGGGAGGCATGAATCTTCAGCACGTACTCTCCACCTGCATGGCCGCAATGCCGGTGGACTCCAGTGGGAATCCCTTCGACTGCTCCCATGTCTATGCCTCTGGCAACGTGGCGGCGGATATGCTCGCCAATGCGACTGCCGAATCAACCGGACGGATGCTCGCTTGCCAGTTGTTCAAGATGACAGACGACCCGGGCATGAAGGATATGCTCCGCTTCCTCATCGCCCGCGATACCATGCACCAAAATCAGTGGTTGGCCGCTTGGGAAGAGCTAGGTGGGACCGACGCGCATCCTATTCCTAATAATTTCCCTCAGTCCGAAGAGTTACAGGACGTGAATTATTCCTTCTTTAGTACCGCAGTGGATTCCGTCGAACCTCCCGTCGGGCGCTGGTCCGAAGGAGACAGTATCGACGGAAAGGGGCAATTCACGACCACACGGGTCGCTCCGGGTGGCTCGAAGGCAGATCTCGGCAAGGCGAGTCCCGATGCCCCTGTGCAGACCTCACAGCTGTAGTTCGTGAAGGGCTGTCTCTAAGTCGTTCACCTTACCCGCCTCTCGGTGCCTCGGCCACCGAAGCCCGTCGGCCGGCCCGGAGAAGATGGCTCGGCAATCGCAATTTAGTATTTTCACGGAGCTGGGTGACCAGCTCCGTTTCTCATTTCGGAGGGTCCTCAATTGTTCGGGTCGTCTTATAGAGGGGCCTGAATTCCGGTTTCGAGCGTTTAGCACTTTTGGGTCGTGCCTGCCAATGGAGGCGCCACCTCCTCCGCCGGCGAGGGACGCCCATTTTGTAAGATGAATTCGGCTGCGAGCGCGCAACCGAACGGGACACGGAAGTAGGCTTGGGCAAAGGCCTTGAGCAGGTTCTGGATTTTTTTCATTGATGCTTTCATCACCATCAATCTAGCAAGCCGGCGACCTTGAAAACAGAGGCAGACAGTATGAAAAACGAGCGGATCAGTTCATCTGTCATGGTCGAATTTTGCGAAAACTGTATCTGTTCTCCAGCTTGATCGAGGTTATGCTGGCAGCGTGAAAGCCGCCCTCGAGAAGTCGACCTATCGCCAGTTGGCTGATGACTTGCAGGAGCTGATCGAGAGCAAAACCCTGCGCGTCTGCGACAAGATGCCCTCGCTGCGGAGGTTGGCCAGAGATCGCGGGGTGAGTCTGACGACGGTCCAGAGCGCTTACGAGGTCTTGGAAAGTCGCGGGCTCATCGAGGCTCGCCCCCGGTCGGGATTCTTCGTCTGTCCTCGCATCAAGCTTGAGGACCGTTTGCCGGTGATGCCGCAGGGCCGAAACCGGACGGCGAAGGTGGAGCGTCCCGACTTTTACGAGGAGGTGATGTCGGCCATCAATAATCCGGAGATTGTCCCCCTCGGCTGCGCCGTACCCAGCGATGAGGTCTATCCGACGAAGACCCTGGCCAGGCTTTCCAATGCGGCCCTGCGTGAGCACGGTTCCTCCGCCTATCGCTACACCATCTGTCCCGGGCGTCAGGAGCTTCGCCACCAGATCGCGCGGCGTCTGATGACGGCGGGTGCCACGGTGACCGAGGACGAAGTGATCACCACGACCGGCGCGACCGAGGCCTTGGTCGTCGCCCTGACTGCTATCGCGCAGCCCGGCGACTTGGTGGCGGTGGAGATGCCGACCTTCTTTGGCATTCTACGCATCATTGAGACCCTCAAACTGAAGGTGGTGGAGATCCCGGTCTGTCCCATCCAGGGGATGAACCTCGACTTCCTTGATGAAGTGACGGGGGAGCACCGCATCAAGGCCTGCATTGTGCAGCCCAATTTCCAAAACCCGACCGGAAGTGTGATGGGCAAGTCCGATCGCGAACGGCTTGCCACTCTCGCGGCAGAGCGCGAGTTCGCCATCATCGAGGACGATCTCTACGGCGAGTTGCCGTTCGAGGGCAAGCGTCCCACCTCCATGTTGGCACACGATAAGGATGGTCGAGTGATTCATTGCGGAGGAGTGTCGAAAATCCTTTCACCGGCTCTCCGGGTGGGATGGCTGGTCAGCGAGCGCTATTATTCACAGCTGGAGGCAGTGAAGAGCGTGTCCTTCCCCGCCAGCTCGACCTTGTCGGAGATGGTGGTCGCGGCCTTCTTCGCTGATGGAGGGCTAGACCGACATCTGCGCCGGATACGTCAAATTTATCAGGATAAATCGATGCACATGAGGGAGGCCGTGTTCGCGAACTTTCCCGAAGGGACGCGGGTGAACGCTCCTACGGGAGGGTTCGTACTATGGGTCCAGTTGCCGCGACAATACGACTCCGAGCAATTGGCGCTGGACGCGCTCAACGAAGGCATCAGCGTGGCTCCGGGAACCATCTTCACTGCCTCGGACTCCCTGCGAAACTGCCTCCGCCTCAATTGCGGATTTGGCAGCGACGAGCGTATTCCCAAAGCAATCAAGCGTTTGGGGCAATTGCTGGCAACCTCTAGCAAGAAAAGCTTCGGACCCGGGCGTTGAGAGGGCTAGACCGCTTCTCAAAAGTTAGTTCGTTTATCGCCGAGACAGCTTTTCTCGAGGGCAAGGCGCGAGGAGGGAGTTGGTCGGGACCAATGACCGACAAGTAACGCAGCCATCTGGTAAAGCTGTCCGGAATCCGGGTCGCTTCTTTCGTAGAAAGCTTATCACCAAAAATGGGCAAAAACCCGATAGGCGAATAGACTTTTGAGAAACGGTCTAGCTGCGAATGGAATCGATGAGATTCCCTCCCGCATCGACGATTTCCTGCACCGCTCGGTCGACGTCTCCGGGCTGGAGATTGACGCCTCGGCAGGCGGGAAGATAGAGGTTCGTGGTGAAGCCTTCGGCCAAGGCGTCAAGGGCGGTGAACTTGACGCAATAGTCGGTGGCCAGGCCACAAATCGTGAGCTCGGTGATCCCTTGCTTCCGTAACCAGTCCGCCAAACCGGTGCTTTGGCGGTGGCCATTGTCGAAGAAGCCGCTGTAGCTGTCGATTTCGGCATCGGTGCCCTTGGGGAAGACGCGGGTAATGCGACGGGTATCAAGGCCAGGAGCAAAGTAGGCACCTCCGGTTTGTTGGACGCAATGGATCGGCCAAAGAGTTTGGGAGAGTCCGTGGAGGTCGATAGTTTCGTAGAGTTCTCGTCCCGGATGGTTGGCCGCAAAACTTCCATGATTGGCCGGATGCCAATCCTGGGTGGCGACGATGGTCTCGAAGTTGTCGATGAGCGCATTGGCGAGGGGGATGACCTCGTCTCCTCCCGGCACGCCGAGGGGGCCGCCGGGGAGAAAGTCGTTCTGGAGGTCGATGAGGAGTAGAGCGTGTGGGTTCACTTTGATGCGATGAGTTTGAGGGCGAAGTCGGTGATGAGTGGGCGGTGGGCAAGTTTTTCCAGCCAGTCGCCGGGGATGCCGGCGAGTCCGAAGTAAGCACCGGCGAGTTGTCCGTAGATGGCACCGGTGGTGTCGGCATCATCTCCGAGATTGACGGCTAGGAGGGCTCCGTGGCGGAAGTCCTCCGCTTTGTTAAAAGCCCAGAGGGCGGCTTCCAGAGACTCCACCACGTAGCCACTGCCATTGATCGCGGGGGGCTCCTTTTCCTTGAATGAGCCTGCGGCGATTCGGGCAATCTCTGCCTGCAGCTGCCACGTTTTTTGTTGAGGATGGTAGTCGGGAGCCAGCACTTGTTCTCTGGAGGCCCCGCCGTGGACCAGGCCCCAGAGCAGACTACCGAGATAACGGCACGCATCGATGGCGGCCGGAGCCTGATGGGTGGTGCGGGAGCTTTCTCCAGATAAGTGAATCGCTTTCGATGCCTCGGCGTAGTAGATGGGGAGGGGAGCGAGTCTCATGATGGAGCCATTCCCCGCCGAATAAGGATCCGTTGAGCCGGAGTAGGGTTCTCCGGATTGTTCAAAGGTGCGCAGGGCCGAGCTGACGGTCATGCCAATATCAAAGCAGGTTCCGTTGGACGAGAGATGCCCCTCATCTCGCCATTGCAGGTAGCGAGTCATTTGGTCGCGGGCATCGAAGCCTGATTCGATAAGGCTTTCGGCCAAGCAGAGAGCCATCGAGGTGTCGTCGGTCCACTGGCCGGGTCGTAGATTGAAGGGGCCGCCTCCGACCAAGTCATCGATAGGGGGGAATGAGCCTGGAGGCCGGAATTCGAGGGTCGTCCCCAGAGCATCGCCAATAGCGAGGCCAAGGAGGCAGCCGAGTGCTTTGTCTTGGAGAGATGAGTTCATTTCGGGTTTGCAAGAAGGGTTTCGCGGAGGTCGTTGAGGCCATTTTCAATCCCGGCAGGATACTGATGAGGGTTATCGAGACGAAGGATCGTTTCATCCAGCTGGTCTAGCTGCTCCTGGGTGCGATCACGGATGCGGTCCAGTCCTTCGCGGTGAACGACTTCTCCTTTAGTCATGACAGGAACGAGGAGGTCGGTCCCGCTGCAGTCCGGAGGGAAATTTCGGCGACGGAGGGGATTGTCCGGGTCGACAATTGTCAGGTTCTGCGGACGTGGTTCGCTGTCGTCATAGATCGCATCACCCAGAAACTTGCCTTCGCGAACGATGCGATGGACCTGAAGCCGTCCTGGGATGGAGCTTTTTGCCCGCTGCTCACTCAGTTTAATACGCGGTTGCCAGTCTCCCTGCGCGTCGCGGATAGCAGCCAGCTTATAGACTCCTCCGAGAGCCGGCTGATCCGCAGCGGTCACCAGGTTGGTCCCCACACCCCAGATGTCGATACGGGCACCTTGGTGGCGGAGGCTTTCGATCAAGTGTTCGTCGAGATCATTACTGGCAACAATTTTCACTTCGGGTAGGCCAGCGTCATCCAGACGTTGGCGGGCTTGGCGGCTGAGCCAAGCGAGATCGCCGGAATCGAGGCGGATGCCCGCGAGTTGATGCCCGCGTTCCTTGAGCTTTCGGGCGGTGGCAATCGCTTTGTCGACCCCGGCAAGGGTGTCGTAGGTATCGACGAGAAGGATGGCGTTCTCTGGCATGGCCCGGGCGTAGGCATCGAAGGCCTCCTGCTCGTTGTCGAAGGACATGATCCAGGAATGAGCATGCGTTCCCTTGACCGGGATGCCATAGCGCTGCCCGGCGAGGACGTTCGAGGTGCTCTCACACCCGCCGACGTAGGCGGCCCGGCTGGCCATGAGCGCCCCATCCGGACCCTGGGCGCGGCGGTAGCCAAATTCGGCGACAGGTGACTCTCCGGCGGCCCGACAAATACGGGCTGCTTTCGTCGCGATGAGAGTCTGGAAGTTGATGATATTGAGGAGCGCGGTCTCGACCAATTGAGCTTGGAGGATGGGACCGCGCACCCGGAGGAGGGGCTCGTGAGGGAAGACCACCGTTCCCTCGGGCATCGCCTCGATATCGAGGCTCAATTGCAGGTCGGCAAGGTATTGCAAGAAGGACGCGTCAAAGAGTGGGTTTCCTTGCGCAGTCTTCAGCTTCTCCAGATAGGCAAGGTCATTGTGACTGAATTGAAAACTGGCAAGCCAATCCAAGGCAGAATCAAGCCCTGCGGCAATCGCGTATCCTCCGGCGAAGGGCAGGCGGCGGAAGAAGAGATGAAAGACACTCTCTTGGTCGGCCTTGCCATTGGCAAAATAGGCGGCGGCCATCGTGAGCTGATAGAGATCGGTTTGAAGGGGAGTCATTTGTGTGAACTTGAGTTAGAGAAGGTTGAAAGCTGCGACTTGTTCGCTAAATCTGGAAGAGAATCCCTTCTCGTTGGAGTTTGCTGTATCGGGCTTGGTCAAAACGATAGAGGCGGGCGGGTCGGTGGGGGCCGCGAACATATTCCTCGAGTGCCTCGAGGAACCCGAAGGAGAGAAGTTTCTTGCGAAAGTTGCGCTTATCAATCGGGCATCCGAGGATGGCTTCATAGAGCGTCTGAATTTGCGTGAGGGTGAACTTCTCCGGCAGGAGTTCGAAGCCGATGGGTTGATAGCGAATTTTTCCTTGGAGGCGGTCTCGGGCCACTTTGATGATCTCCCCGTGGTCGAAGGCGAGAGAGGGGAGCCCGTTAAGCGGAAACCAGCGGGCGTCTGCAGCGTCGGTCCCGCCAGCAACCGGTTGCCGGTCGGGCCGAACGAGTGCGTAGTAGCCAACGCTGATGACTCTTCCCCTTGGATCCCGTTCCGGTGAGCCAAAGGTGTAGAGCTGCTCAAGATAGGTCTCCCGCAGCTGGGTTTCCTCCTCCAATTCCCGGCGGGCGGCGGAATCGAGATCTTCATCGAGCCGAACGAATCCACCGGGCAGGGCCCATTCTCCCTCGTAGGGTTCGCCACCCCGTTTCACGAGTAGCAGCTGCAAGCCTTCTCCGGCAAAACCGAAGACCACGCAATCGACAGTGACCGATGGTCGAGCGTGCTCATAAGTGAACGGCATGTCTTCTCTTCGTGTGAAAGTGACACTAAGTAAAGAGAAAAGATTTGCCGGAAGGGGAGGGCGGACGACCTTGCGGAAGTGAATGCTGTGAGAATGAAGACGAATCGGTGGCAGGATGGAGCGCGAATTCTCCTGGGGGGCTTCATGGTCTTCGCCGGAGTCGCTCACCTCACCTTCCAGCGAGGAGAGTTTCAGGCACAAGTCCCGGATTGGGTGCCGGCAGGGAAGGATTTCACCGTGATCGCCTCAGGGGTCGTGGAGCTTCTCTTCGGGCTTGCCATGCTCTTTTGGAGACAGCGGCGGGCTGAGGTGGGGCTGGCTCTGGCTATTTTTTTCGTCCTCGTCTTCCCGGGTAACGTTCACCAATACCGGGAGGGGACCGATGCCTTCGGTCTCGATACGGATACCAAGCGGTTGGTGCGACTTTTCTTCCAGCCTCTTCTTATCGCCTGGGCGCTGTGGTCCACTGGTGGATTCGGCTTCTTGAAAGGGCTCTTTTCCGACCTGTCTTCAAATGAGGAGCAGAGTCCATGGATTAGGGTTGAAAGGTGGCCCGGGATTCGCAAGGTGGGGGCGAGAGATGCTGACGATCAAAAATCTGACGAAGACAATGGGCGGGCGGACGTTGTTCCGCAATGCGGACATGACCGTCAACTGGGGGGAGCGAGTGGCCTTGGTCGGCCCCAATGGCGCGGGCAAGTCGACCATTTTCAAGATGATCCTCGGCGAGGAGACTCCGGATGAGGGGACGATCGATCGTGATGAATACGCAATCACCGGCTTTCTGGCGCAGGAGGCGGGCACGCCCGGCGATGAGACCGTGCTGGAGATCGCGATCGGTATCGACCCCGAGATGGTCTCGATTCTGAGGACGATTCGCGAGGGAGAAGCCTCGGGTAAGCTCGATACTCCTGAATTCGCCAAGGCCCAGGATCGCTTCACCGAGCTGAACGGCTATCAATTGGAGCCGAAAGCAAAGAAGATTCTCGCCGGACTGGGATTCAAACAAGAGGACTTTGACAAGCCTGCCGGCAGTTTTTCCGGAGGGTGGGTCATGCGTGCGCACATTGCCCGTCTCCTGGTGATGGAGCCGGACCTCCTGATGATGGATGAACCCACCAACCACCTCGACCTCATGTCCCTGATGTGGTTCCAGCGTTATTTGATCAATTACCCCGGCGCGATCCTGATGATTTCGCACGACCGCGACTTCATGGACGGATTGATTGAGCAAGTGGTAGAGATTGACCCCGAGGCGATGGAGTTGGTGAGCTACACGGGGAACTACTCGAGTTACCAGACGCAGCGCGAGACCCGCTATGAGCAGAAGGTGCAGGCTTGGCGTAACCACAAGAAGGAAATGGATCGGGTCCAAGAGTTCATCGACCGCTTCCGCAATGTGGGCTCCAAGGCCTCACAGGTGCAGGACCGTATGAAGCAGCTCGACAAGATGAAGGAGAAGATGCAGAAGCCGCGCGCTCCTCGTAAGGTCTTCAAATTCAATTTCCCCGAGCCACCCCGAGCGAATCAAAAGGTTATCGAGCTGGAGAAAGTGACGCAGGGCTACGGCGACAAGATCATCTACCGCGATCTCGACCTCGTTCTAGAGCGAGGTGACAAGGTCGTTCTCGTCGGGCCGAATGGTGCTGGTAAGTCGACCCTCCTCAAGATCATTGCTGGTTTGCTGGAGCTCAAGAGCGGTGAGCGCAAGATGGGCTACGCCACCAAGTTGGGCTACTTTTCCCAGCACCGGGTGGATTCGCTCAATGAGGATAATACGGTCATCGACGAGGTGATGGCTGCCAATACGACGATGCCCGAAGACGAGGTGCGTGCGGTGCTCGGCTCTTTCCTCTTCCGCCGCGCCGACACGGAGAAACGAATCAAGGTTCTCTCCGGGGGAGAAAAGTCTCGTCTCAATTTGGTCAAGTTCCTCGTCGATCCTCCAAACCTTCTGCTGATGGATGAGCCGACCACCCACTTGGATATCAACTCGATCGATGCCTTGGTCGCGGGCCTCAAAAAGTATGAGGGCACGCTCGTCTTCATCTCGCACGATGTGCACTTCATCCGCTCGCTCGCCGAGACCACTCTGCACGTGAATGATGGCACACTGACTCGTTACACGGGAGGCTATGATTACTTCCTGGAGAAAAGCGGTCTCGACGATGACCGCGCGGCGGTGACGGCTGAGTAAGGCTGTCCTGATTACCGGGGGAGGGCTTCTGCGTGGAGCCCCTGACCGGCCTTACCGATGTCTGATGAACGTCGGACGAGCCCTTGGATGCATCTGCCCCAAGGGCTTTTTCGTGAACTAGAGGGAGAACCGGAGCTCTCGTCGCGATTCTCCAAAAAGCGAGATCTCGCTTGGGGTGGCCGGGAACTGCGAGTGGCAACTTTCGTAAGACAGATCGCCTAGCATCCACCACAAGGCGCAGGAAAGTCATCAACAGAGGAGCTACCGGAGGGGCTAGCAGAAAGCCAGAGGGGGGATTTGTTCAGTTGCGCAAAATTACGTAACCCTCTCAGAGAGATGGCCACGGGCTCGAGTATGAACAAAAAAATGAACTTTTAGATGTCTTTTTGCTGATTTTCGGTAAGGTAGTGTATAGCAACTGCGGCGAGAATGCGAAAATTCGCTATTCTCGGGCGGCAGTCAAGCATGTGAATCGGTCTTGGCCGACAACTCCAAAAAGCGGGTGTTCCCATGAAAAATATTAAAAATCCCCCCTCGAAATTGAAACGCCTTACCGCTCTCTTCGCGGAATTTGTGCAAAATGCGGGAGAGCGGCTCCCGGTCTCCTTGAATTCTCTTCTTAGCCGGGAGGCTTCACCTCTTAGCCGGGAGGCCATTCCAGTTTACGTCCGGCAAGAAGGTGGATGTGAAGGTGGGGCACGGTCTCGCCGCCATCGGGACCGCTATTGATGACACAGCGGAAGCCGCTCTCGAGAAAGCCTTCTTGCCTGGCGATGTGAGGAACCGTTGCAAAGAGATGACCCAAAAGATTCTGATGGTCGGAAGTTGCTTCAGCCAAACGATTTATCCGCTCTTTAGGAATGACTAGCAGATGTGTTGGGGCTTGCGGGGAGATATCCTTGAAGCAGAGGCAGAGCTCATCTTCGTAGATGATTTCGGCAGGAATTTCTCTATCGCAGATTTTTTCGAATAGTGACTTTTCGGCCATGATGTTTGTCTCTTGTCAGACGCTATCGATAAGGCAACGAAAATGATAAATCAAAAATAAAAGAATTCGAACAATACGCTTGAGTTTATAAAAAACCATATTAAAAATTTATGAAAATGACGGACGAACTAAAGAAAAAGACCGCAAGACGATACACTGACGCCGAGAAAGCAGAGATTCTGCAATACGTGCGAAAAGTGAATTCCGAGAAGGGCCGTGGAGGCGTCTCGGCAGCTGTACGCCACTTCGGCATCTCGCCAATTACAGTAAATAGCTGGTTGAGGTCACAGAAAGAAACAGGAGTGGGTGCGCCCCTGCCTAAAAGTGCTACTGCAGTCGAAATTTATCAGCGTCTAGCCGATCTCCATTCATCTATGGAAGCGAAGCGTGCTGAGCTCGATGCGATGCAGAGTGAATATGACGATTTGAAGCGTCGTATCAAATAAGTGCTAACACTTGAGATAGCCGCTCAAAGCGGCTTATTTATCATGATTCTGGACCATCGTGAGTCTGTAATCATGGGTGGCTGATTCAAGCCGCTCGTTACGTATCGGAAAGTCGCCAGCCAGATTGACCGGAACGTTTTCAGGAGTCCTGATGTTATGCTCGAACAACGCCGAGCTTCAGGCATCCTCCAGAGTGACACAAAGTTGACTGTCAGGAGTTGAGTTTTGCTCAGCAGTCATTCGGAGGAAGGCGAGAATTTCGCCCATCAGATGTTCGCACGTCGGCGACCATCGTTTTGAACCGACAAGGATCAGCGTCGCTTCTCGAATCTCTGTAAAGTGGACTTCTTCGGTGCCGAGTTGGTGAAGGGCATCCAGTTCGTCCCTGATTCGCTGAAAGAACCCGAGCTCAAAGCCTGCCGGGACTTGGCGCGCGGAGCGGGCGAGGGAAAGAGTGACCGGGGGAGTGAGGATGGAGAGTTGCTTGGCGATGGCCTCACAGCCGATTCGTTCCAGCATTCGCTGCATGCGGGCGTAGAGCTCCTCGATGGGAAGAAGCCGGAGCGGGCATTTATTCTCCAGGTAGTGCACGATGCCATCACGGATATCATTGATGAACGGGAAGTCGTCGCGGTCTGCCGCAATCGCTGCCCGTTGCAGCGCGGTTTCGATCCAATCGGTATCGTAACCGGCTATTTGGTAGCGTCCTACTTGCAGGACGGGGCGATTTCCAACGAGGCAGATCATACAGGTAGAGAGTCTTTCGAGAGATTAGATAGGGAACTTCCGCTGGAGGGGGTCACGTCTGGCGTTCTTGGTGAGATTTTGAATTTCGGCGATGAATTCGCCCACGTCTTCGAACTCGCGGTAGACGGAGACGTAGCGGACGTAGGCGACGGGATCGATTTGATGGAGCTTGTCCATGACCTTGGCTCCGATCATCGAGGAAGGGAGTTCGGGGAGATTGTCGCGGTGGAGTTCGCTGAGGATCTCCTCCACGGCACGGTCGATGCGGGCGAGAGAGACCGGACGCTTTTCGCAGGCTTTGACCAGTCCGCGGGTCAACTTTTCGCGGTCGAGTGGTTGTCTCGTGCCGTCCTTCTTGACCACTTGCAATTCGGTACGCTCGATCGTTTCGTAGGTTGTGTAACGGTAGGCGCATTCCAAGCAGGCACGACGGCGCCGGATCGATGTCCCGTCCTTGGAGAGGCGGGAATCGAGGACTTTGTCCTTCATGGAGCCACATTGAATGCATCGCATCGCGTTTCGGGGCCCAGTTTTCCCTGCAAAGATAGGGACGAAAGAGTAAATCGTGTGATATCGAGTCTTGCAGAATTGCCCGACTGAATTTTTGTAAAAGATCGTGACGAGAAGGCGAATCCAAGGCCTTGCAGAAAAATCTTAAACGAAAAGGGGACTGGAATGACGAAGATTCCAGTCCCCTTGGTTTTTAAGGTATCTTAATCGCGATGCAATTGCTCAACGAAGCTTGCGCAGGAGATCGAGAAGGTAGTTCGCGAGGGTGAAGAGGGCGTCGCGATATTGATTGTCCGGGAGGAAGTGCAGAGGGTCGCGAGCATCCTCAACAAGGCGGACGGCGGTCTCGATTGAGTAATCGATGGCTCCTTCGTAATCGGCGATGCCGCTTAGGACGGGCAAGTCCAGAGGTTCTTGCTTGATGATGCGCTCCTGCAGCTTCTCACGCTGGGATGGGCTGGCGGTCTCCAGCAGGCGGAGAATGGGGAGGGTGAGTTTGCCTTTCTCCAAGTCCGTGCGGAGGGTTTTTCCAAATTGCTCTTCGGTGCCGACCAAGTCGAGGCAATCGTCGTAGATCTGATAGGCTGTGCCCAGCTTAAGGCCGAACTGGTAGAGGTCTTCGACGGTTTCTTCGTCGGCCCCGCTTAGATAAGCCGAAAGTCCGGTGGCGGCGGCGAAGAGAGCGCCCGTCTTCATCTCAAGGATACGGAAGTAATCCTTACGTCCCAAGGTGAGGTCAAAGCGTCTCTGGGTCTGGATGATTTCGCCTTCACAGACCTCCCGCGCGGCTTTCGCAATGCCTCGACTGAGATGCAGGTCGTTGAACTCCGTGCTCAACATGAGTGCGTGGGAGAAGAGGGCATCACCCAGAAGCACGGCAAGTCCCTCACCCCATTTGGTGTGGGGGGTGGCCACCTTCCGGCGGATATCCGCACCGTCGATGATGTCATCGTGCACGAGACTGGCGATGTGGATGAGCTCAAGAATGCTGCCCAGCTTCAGGTGGTCAGGAGTGATATCGCCCAGAGCACCACCGGTGAGGATGGCCAGGGCCGGGCGAATTCTCTTGCCCGCAGTATCGCAAACGTAATCGACGTAGGGCTGAACACCGGGATCGAAGGAATCAACCTGTTCGCGGAGGAGCTTCTCAATCTCAGAAAGGTGGGGGCGAACCAAAGCGAAGGGGGCAAGGAGGTCGGTCTTAGCGGGCTTTTTTAGTTTTCGGTTCATACTGAAAATTCCGGATGGCTTGGAAGCTTGTGAAAAATTTCACAAAGTCACCGGACGTGCAACAGTTTTTTCAGAAAATAGTGAAAACTGCGAGCCAGGCCGTGAGTCGCGGTGGGCGGTCAATCTTGGGCCAAACGGGGAAAAGTCTAAGAAGATTTTTCGAATTGTAAAAATGGAATACATAGTCAAGATTTTCCCTTAATGACTGCTGAGCGCTTGGAATTGCAAACGGGTTTGTCGGTGGAGATCTATGCCACGCCGCAGGATGCGGTGGTGCGAGCGGGTGATGAACTCGCGGACCTGCTGAAGTCGGTCTCTTATCCTGTCGTCGGCCTGGCAACGGGTTCGACTCCGGAGCTTTTCTATGAAGAGCTGGTGAGACGGCATCAGAGCGGGCTGTCGTTTCGGGGCATGAGCGGATTCAATCTCGATGAGTATGAGGGTGTGGAGGCAGGGGATCCGATGAGTTTCCGTTCTTTCATGGAGTCCCGGCTCTACGATCATATCAATGCGAGGCAGGCAAATTTCCTGCCCGGCACCAGCACGCCGGATGAGGCGGAGGACGTATGCGCCGCTTATGAGCATGCGATTGAGCAGGCCGGTGGCTTGGATTGGCAGCTGCTCGGAATCGGCGGGAATGGGCACATTGCCTTCAATGAACCGGGGTCTGATATGGAGAGCCGGACTCGACGGGTGGAACTAGATGCCCGGACGCGGAGCGATGCCGCCAAGGCTTTTGGAGGGTTGGACAAGGTGCCTGTGGCTGCGTTGACGATGGGAATTGGGACGATCCTGGAAGCCCGTCGCATTGTGATGATGGCTTGGGGCAAGGGGAAAGCCGGGATAGTGGCCAAGGCCTTGCAAGGCGAAGTGACGGCTGAAGTTCCGGCCAGTTTCCTTCAAGAGCACCGGAACGTGCTAGTCTTGCTCGATGAAGCTGCGGCTTCTGAATTGAAATTTGGCTAAATTCGGCGGATTTCGCCAGTTGTAGACGCGAAATTTGCCCGATTGAGCGTCAAAAATGCAATTTCGGCATAAATTCTTCCATTGAAGGCGTGGAACAGGGTTGCGCGCTTTCGGATCATTCGATTCACTAATCGCCAGTGGAAAATTCGAACGTGGACCCCAGCGTTTTAGCGACTCTAGCCAAAAGTCTGCAGGAGCCGTCAGATTACTTTAATGGCAAAGATTGGTCGGAGGAGCTCTTGCCGAAGAAAATTCTTTGTTTCAGTCGTCTCAAACAGTCCGAGACTGGAGGGTGGGGCGGAATCACCGCAACTCCCGGCCGTTACGATCAACACAGACGCTTCGTGCTCTTGGTCGCCCTTGAGGGACGGGGCCGCGTTGGGGTCGAGACGAACCTTTGGAATCTTGTCCCCGGAGATGCGGTCCTAATGTTTCCTCATCAGGTGCATTATTATCCGGAGCTTGAAGAGGGCTTCTGCTGGCTCTTCATCACCTTCGAGCTGGAGCGCTCCAAGTGGGGGCCGCTCGAGCAATTGAGAGACAATCCGCGCCGCTTGACAGCGAATGCCATGCGGGAGATGGGTGCCTTTTTGTCCAAATGGCAAAAGGCGGAAGAAGGGGGCGACGTTCTCTTGGCCAGTGCGAGTCTGGGACGACTTTTGAAGGGCATTCTCCAAGGCGATGAGGTGGCCGGAGTGGCGCAGAATACGGAATTGGTCGGTAAGGTGCGGGAATACGTCCAGACCCACCTCACGGAAGATCTGTCGGTCAATTCCTTGTCTCTGAAAATGGATTGGTCCGGAAGTTATCTTCGTGAGCGTTTCCGTGAGGAAGCGGGGGTCTCCCTAGGTCACTACGTGCGCTCGGTGCGCTTGATGAAGGCGACCGAGTTACTCCGGGATACCGACGAAGGTGTAGGCGACATCGCCAAGCAGTGTGGCTTTGGCTCTTTCACTTCTTTCTCTCGGGCCTTCGGGCAGGTTTATGGAACCAGCCCCAGCGAGTATCGAAAGTCACTGAGCGAAGAGTGACCCGCCAGGCTCCCGGCGACGGGGGAATGGCAGAGAGGGGGATTGCCGAAAACGCCCGTGTTCTCTAGGAATTGGAGATGAAGATGAATGGCGCATTGGCAGCGGCCCTTGGTCTGACCTTGGTGACCGTGATCAGTTGCTCGGTGAAGGATGAGACGACCGGGATTGGCCGCTTGTTTTCCAGCCGTCAGGGGCTCGCTCAATCCCTTCTCAATCATAAGAATGTTGAACTCGCGAACTACCACGTGAGTGGTCGGCGCGACCGGGCCACCGCGCTTGATAATATCAAGCAGACTGCAGCTGGCTTGCCTGCAGCGCGTAGCTCATATGGCACGGCGCCCGGCGGGCAGATCGAATTGGGGGAGGAGATGCTCTATGCCATGAAGGTGATGGCTGACCGCGGGTATCGCTACCATGTCACTTCGATTGCGGGCAGTTCTCACAGCCGACGCTCCCGTCATTATCTTGGGGTGGCCTTCGATATCAATCGGATCAATGGGGTGCCGGTTCGAGCTGGCTCGCCTTACTGGCGTGACTTCATCCGACAGTGCGAAGCGATGGGAGCCACGGAAACCTTAGGGCCCGGAGATCCGGGTCATTCAACGCATATTCATGTCGCTTGGCCTCGGCCGCCGGGCATGTAACTATGCCTTGATGGCAGCCGCCTCCTTGTCAGGCGAGGGCTTGTGGCCGAGAAGGGCGGAGTTGAGGTATCAGCGGCATACCACCGCCCTCGTCATCGCGGCGCTTTCCGCACGCTGGCGGTCTCATCAAGCTCTTGCTTAAGTCGCTCTGCGGCAGACCAGAAGCGGGCTACGTGCTCGGTGCTCTGCACTCGTTTTGTCGCTCACTTCACTACCTTGCCGCCCATGGAGAGGATACGGGCATTGCCCTTGGCGTGCTCGGCCTCCGCAATCTGGCCGTCTTTCACGTACATCTGGGAGAGAGCGGTCCACGCAAGCAGATCGTTGGGCTCAAGGGTGGTGGCTTTGAGGCCGCAGCCGATGGCTTCCTTGATTTCGCCCTTTTTCATCAAGGCCATGCCCAGGGCGTGCCACCCATCGAAAAACTCGGAATCAGCCGCGACGGCTTGGCGAAAGGAAGAGATGGCGGCATCAATTTCTCCCACCGCCATCTTGGCGTGACCTTCGTCCAAATAATCGTCGCGGTCGCTCATCAGATTTCGGGGAATTCGACGTCGGATTCTTCCCAACGAGCTTGGAACCAATGCTCGACGAGACTGCGGCGCAAGAGGTCACGCTGGGAATCAACCGCGCGGGTCAGGCCGTCTTTGTTGACGTCGTTTTCCACGAACTCGCGCTTCTGCACCTGCACGATGACTGCCCGTTGTTCACCTGGTTGCAGAAGCTCAGCCGCGGACAATTCGCCAACAGGAGTTTGTGCGGCGAGGCGGAAAACCTCTTGGGGATTGGCTTCGCCAGGGAGCTGGGAGCCGTTGGTGAAGCCTTCGTGATTGGCGGTCTTCAGGTTGAGACTTGCAGCCACTTCGGTCAGGTTCTTGTCTTCGGCAGCAGCGGCAACGAGGGCCTCGTGAGCCTCCTCGATCTTCTCCCGCATCAGCTCTTTGCCTTTCTCGTCGATATAGTCCTCCCGAACGTCATTCTTGGCTTCCTCGAAGGGAAGTTCCTGCGGATCGGCGACTTCCGAAACGTAGAACACGAGCCAGGATTCCTTGCCGGCACCGACGGGGACGTCGACAACAGCGTCCATGGGATTTGCCTCATTGACGCGAGCTTCGAGAATCCGTTGCTCGATCGTCTTGCGCGAGTCTCCGCGATCGGGACCTTTCAAGCCGGGGGGCAATTCGCTCACGGAGACGAGGTCGGTTTCCTTAACCTCCAGCTCGACGCCGAAGTCCTCTGAGACTTTGGCCACGACAGGCTTGAGGTTGGGAGCTTGACCTTCTTCATCGACCAAGTCTTTCAATCCGAGCCAGACCTCTTCGATCACCAAGCCCAGTTCGTCGACTGCTTTCTTGCGCTCCAGGTCGGTGAGGGCAGTGCCTTCCGCCTGTTGCGCGAGGTCAGCGATATTCGGGAGACCTTGCTCCAAGATCGATTCCTCGACTTCTTCCATTGTCGTTGGAGCGGGCTCGGCAGCGGGAGCAACTTCGGCAGCGGGAACTTCCGAGGCTTCGGAAGCGGTCGGGGCTTCAGTCATGGGCTCTTCGCTGTCCGTAGGGAGGGGGGATTCGGCTGTCTCTTCCGAGGCATTTTCGACGACTTCTTCTTCTTCCTCCTCTTCCTCAGGGGCGTCACCGCTTTCGCTGGCTTCCGCTTCGCGAGCCTTCTTCTCCTCAAGGAGGGTGTCGAAGTCCGGCGTGGCGAGGACATAATGAACCTTGCGCTTAGGCTCCGAGAGATAGCGCCCTTTGTTCTCTTCCCAGTAAGACTTGAGTTCTTCGTCGCTTGGCTCGAGTTCCTGCTTAAAGGTCGCTAGATCGTAGGAGAACGTGGTGATATCGAGGGATTGAGCCTCGGAAGAGTAGTTTTCCTGGGCGCTTGTGGAATTCCCTTGCACGCCAGCTGCAAGAACCTCCGAGAATTTCTTAAAGGAGAGAAGCTCACCGACGAACTCGTTGAAATCGCGCAGGTTCATCCCCAGGCCCTGAAGTCCATTCTCGACAAAAGCATCGTAGCTAGCCTGGTCGAAGAGGCCGTTGCGGTCGGCGAAGAGCTTTTCCTTGATGTATTCTTGCACTTCCTTCTCGCCGGCTTGGACGCCGTATTCCTCGATTGCATCCTGGAGAAAGCGCCGGCTGACCATGAAGGCGGCCAGACTCTCGATCTCCGTGGTCGGGGCCTGCTCGGCACGTGATTGCAGGGAGGTCATGTAGGCGCTGAGGTCGGAAAAGCCTTCGAAGGAACCACCCCGAATCGAGTTGTCGCGAAGGCGTGCGGCCAATTGCAGGGTCGCGCCCGCCTCTTCCTGAACTTCCTTGTAGGAAACGGTGAAGTCGTCGGTCTGTGCAACAACCGGGCCTCCGCCCCCGGCGCCACCTCCGGCGCTTTCCATGAAAATCAGGCCAATGAAAATCGCCACCAGTACGATGATGAAGAGACCGGTATGTTTACGAATGTCTTCGAGCATGTGAGACGGGATGCTTAGCCTCACGAAAGGGCGGGCGCAAGTGCGGAGGTGGAAGAGTGAGTCGGCTTTTCCCTTGGTGCCTTCCCAGGAGCGAGAGGTCCGGGTCAAGCGGTCCAGGCAGTCACCAAACTGCAAGCTTTCCGGCGAGGTAGTTGACGTTGAGGAAAACCCCGGAGGACCATCGTCCTCCGGGGCCAACAAGTTCATCAACTTCAACAGAACCGGTATGGTGAGGTTCAAGCTGAATCACTGCTGTTCACCCTTATGAAAACAGCGACCGAAGTCGCGGTCTTCAATACGTCAGACTCTCCGGCATCAGGTTCGTTCGAAGTAAGAATTAAATCCGTTCGATCCAAGCTTTCTGGCCGGGCGATGGGGTAGGGGGCGACCAGACTTGATCGAGATGAGGCTGCAGCGAGAAAACGTTGGCGAGGTCATCGATACGAGCTTCTCTTGCGGTCATGGTCAGTGAGGAACCGAAGCACTCGAACCGGCTTATCGATGAGAAGTCGCCCTACCTGCGGCAGCATGCCCACAATCCTGTCATTTGGTATCCCTGGGGGAGGGAGGCCTTTGAGAAGGCGGAAGAGGAAGGCAAACCCATTCTCCTGAGCATCGGCTACTCGACCTGTCACTGGTGTCACGTGATGGAGCGGGAGTCCTTCGCCAACGAGGAAGCAGCCGCCTACCTCAACGAGCACTTCGTGGCCATCAAACTGGACCGTGAAGAGAGACCGGATCTTGATTCGATCTACATGAAGTCATTCCAAGCTCTCATGGGTGAGGGCGGAGGGTGGCCCCTGAACGTTTTCCTGACGCCAGACCGCAAGATGTTTTTCGGCGGCACCTACTTCCCCCCCCGGCCGGCGGGGGGGCGGGCTTCCTTTCGCCAAGTCCTTGAGGGAGTGCAAAGGGCCTGGGCCGAGAAGCGTGAGGAGGTGGAGCAGACCGGGACCCGGCTCCACGAGGAGTTGGGCAGAATCCTCTCGGAGGGATCCGGCAGCACGGAGTCATTGACCATGGCGGAAGTGGAAGCGGCGAGACGAAGCCTCCTCGAGAATCTGGACGAGAAGCATGGCGGCTGGGGGCCCGGACCCAAATTCCCGCAGCCGTCTCACCTCTACTTACTCCTCTCCAGTGGTGACGAAATGGAACGTGAGGCGGCTCTGATGACTTGTCGACGGATGGCCCGGGGGGGCATCCACGATCAGCTCGGCGGGGGCTTCCATCGTTACGCGGTGGATAGGATATGGCTCGTTCCTCATTTCGAGAAGATGCTCTATGATCAGGCTCAGCTGTTAGAGTGCTATCTCTTGGCCTGGCAATTGACCGAGGAGCCTCTCTTCGCCGAAGTGGCGAAGGGCATCGGCGACTTTGTGATCGGGAAGATGCAGTCTCCCGGCGGCGGCTACTACAGTGCCCGTGATGCGCAGAGCGAGGGAAAGGAAGGGAAGTATTGGTGTTGGACGACAGCGGAGTTGGCCAGCTTCTTAGATGCTAATGAGCGGGTCGTGGTGGAGCGGGTCTTTGGGATGAGCGAGCAGGGAAACTTCCATGATTTCTCCGATCCCGAGCCCTTGCCCAATCTGAACGTTCTCTCACTGGTCGAACAACCCGGAGAAGACAGCGACCGATTCGAGCAGGCCGTAGCCAAGATGCGGGAAAGGCGGGAGCAGCGAGCGGAACCCATGACGGACGAGAAGGTTCTCGCGAGTTGGAACGGGATGATGATTGCGAGCATGGCCGCGGCGGGTCGCATCCTTGATGAACCCCGCTATCTGGATTCCGCGGTGAGAGCTTGGGACTTCGTGATGAACCATCTTTGCGAGGGAGCGACTTTGCACAATCGCTGGCTGGAGGATGATGTGGAGACGAGCCAGCATTCCCTAAACTACTTTGCGATGGCGAAGGCTGGCCGACAGCTCTATTCCTCACTACTAGAGGTGTCGTATTTGGAGAAAGGCTTGCAACTGATGGAGCAAGCAGTGGCGCGCTTCCATGACGATCGTCTTGGTGGCTTCTACGATGCCAAGGAGAGAGAGGACTTGGTCATGATGTTAAAGGAAGACACTGACCACGCGATCCCTGCTGCGGGTTCGCTCGGGGTAGGCGAGCTCCTTCGCTATGCGGAGATGACGGGGCGCGAGGACTTCGCCGAGGTGGCGGAGAAGACGCTGGCCTATCACGGAGATGCTCTTCGTCATCAGGCGGGAACCCTGCCTCTCATGACGAGGGGGCTGGAACTGGCGCGGCAACCTGTTTCCAGGCTGGTATTAGCTGGCGAGGGGGAGGAGCGAGGAGAGTTCCTCCGCGTTGCCTGGCGTGATGGCGGCGCGGACCTGTTGATCATGGGGAGCCGGGGGCCAGTCGATGACTTCTCCCGCACCCTGGACCAGAGCGAGGGAGTGGTGGCCTACTTGTGCGAAGGTCAGAGCTGCCGTGAGCCCACTTCCGAGGCCGCTCAGCTTCAGGAGATGCTGAGGGAGCGGGAGCCCGCTGGGTAAGGGGACCCACTAGGGCGTTGACAGGTGGGCAGGCCTTGGACGTGGATGGGCCATGAAGCAAATTGTCAGGGACGGACTGGCGGACCGGGTGCGAGCCGTCTTCGAGGAAAACTTCGCGGAGCGGGGCGAGCTAGGGGCCTCGGTCTCCGTCTGGCTCGAGGGGGAGGAACTTGTCTCCTTGTCCTCAGGATGGTGTGAGCGGGAGCAGCAGCGCCCTTGGACGGAGCGTTCCTTGGCTCCGGTTTATTCATCCACCAAGGGGCCGGCGGCTGCGACATTCCTCATGGTCTTGGAGGAGGCGGGACTCTCGCCCGATGCATGGGTGAGAAGCGTCTGGCCCGAGCTGGGAGCAGGCCGGATCGGCGATTTGACCTTTCTGGAGCTTCTCTCTCATCAGGCGGGTCTGCCCGGCATCGCCAACCAGACCTCGGTGGCGGACCGGGAGGCGGTGGTCCGTGGCTTGGAAGAGACCGCTCCCTACTGGGAGCCGGGTGAGGGGCATGGCTATCACGCGCGCACGATCGGCTTCTGCCTGGATGAGCTCTGTCAGCGCATCCTTGGCTGTCGCTTGGGAGAATGCTTCCAGCAGTGGATTGGTGGTCCGCTTGAGCTTGATTTTTGGATCGGCCTGCCTGCGGAGGAAAACGATCGCGTGGCCACGCTGTATCCCGGTCGCTATCTCGTGCGGAAGGAAGAGAAGGAATTCTATCAGGCCATGCAGACGGAAGGCTCTCTCAGCCGCCGCGCTTTCACATCACTCAAGGGGTTTCAGTCCGCGGGCGAGATGAATGATCCCGAGGCTTGGGCAGGCGGGTTTCCTGCCTTCGGTGGGGTGGGATCGGCAGCGGCCTTGGCGCGATTTTATCAAGCCGTGCTCGGCTACGGAGAGGTCATCCCCGCGTCAGTGGGTCGCCTGCTTGGCGAGAGGGTGGTGGAGGGACCGGACCAGGTTCTGCGGGTCGCGACCTCCTTCGCTGCCGGGATGATGATGGATGCCCGTGATGATAGTGGGAAGAAGCGCAGGCAGCTTTTCGGACCCAATGATGAGGCCTTTGGTCACCCCGGGGCCGGGGGGAGTCACGCCTTCTGTGATCCCGCGACAGGCGTGTCCTTCGCCTATGTGATGAATCAGATGGAGCTTGGGGTACTGCCCGGCGAGCGGGCCTTGGGTCTGGTGAAAGCGATTTATGCGTAAATGAAAGACGAGATCTACCGGAGTGAAGCGGGCGGGCGCTTTGAGTTTTCACCCGATGTGGCCCGGGTGTTTGAGGACATGATTCGACGCTCGGTCCCGGGCTATGGGTTGACGTTGACCGCCGTGCAAGCTCTCGCGGGCATGGAGTGCGAGGCAGGGGATGAGGTCTATGATCTTGGCTGCTCCCTGGGGGCTTGCATGCAAGCGGCTTGGCAGGGCGTGCGGGGCAGGAGAGTGACCATTCATGGCATCGATTCCTCGCCGGCGATGGTGGACCGGGCCCGCGAGATGCTGGCCGGGAAGGAGGGGCTCCACGTCCATCAGGGAGACGCCGCCACTTGGGCGATGTCGTCGGCCAAGCTGATTCTCATGAACTTTACCCTGCAGTTCGTGCCCGTGTCTCAGCGGGTCGCTCTCCTCACCCGCTGCCATGAAGCCTTGCGACCCGGTGGGGTTCTTTTCCTCTCCGAGAAGTTCGTGAGCCAGAGTGACCCCGATGAGCAATGGCTTCGTGAGCTGCACTGGCAGTTCAAGCGGCAGCAAGGCTATTCCGAGCTAGAGATCGCGAGAAAGCGGGAGGCCTTGGAAGAAGTCCTCGTGCCGGAATCACCCGAGACCCATCTCTCGCGTCTGCGGGAAGCGGGTTTCGTCCAAGTGACTCAAGTCCTGCAATGCCTCAACTTCGGCAGCTGGGTGGCTCGAAAGGCCGCCTGAGTCGGCTGAAGCATCTCACCGGAGGAGAACATTAGCGGCGCTGCATCTTCTCGGTGGCGACCTTGTATTTGACGACGGCATCCGCGATGGCGAGCGCCAGTCGCTCCTTATAAGCCGTTGATTTGATGAGGCTTCCCTCGACCCGATTGTTCAAGAAGCCGCCCTCGACGAGGACTGCCGGGTGGCGGACTCCTGTGATCACCGAGTAGCGGGCCCGGCGAATGCCTCGATCCTTGCGGCCGGTGTAGCGGATGCAATTGGAGTGAATTGCGGTGGCGAGGGCGATATTGGCAGAATCCTGGGCGTTGCCAGGCTTGTCCTTATAATCCGAGGCGATGAGCCCGCGGCCGTAGTGAGCAACTCCCTTCGGCGAGAGAGTGAAGGTCTCGATTCCTTCCGCGCGGCCACCGCCGCCCGAGTTGAAGTGGAGGGAGATGAAGATCGCGTTTGGAAACTTATTAGCGAAATCAACCCGCTGCTGGAGGGTGAGATACTTGTCCGTGCTGCGGGTGAGGCCGACCTTGAACCCTCTTTTTCTCAAATGCGTGGAGAGCCTGTTGGCTACCTCCATGGCGTGATTCTTCTCCATGCCATTGCCATGGGGACTCCGCGCTCCGGAGTCGTGACCTCCATGGCCGGGGTCGATGATGACGGTGTCGAAGGCGCCCTTTTTGTTCACATTCCAAGGACAAAGGACAGGATGGACGATCTTGGCGAAATCGATGCGATGGATGAGGCAACCCTTGCTGGAGGCGAGCACGGGGAAGGAGAAGATGAACTTCACCCCATTCATGTAAACATCCTGCTGGCCGAGGAGGAACTTCATGCGCACATCCTTGCGCTCGAAGGTCAATTGGCGGCCCGACTTCTTCATCGCGGTGAAGCCGTAGAACTTCTTAATGCTGTCACCCGTCACGTAGCTCTGACCATTGACGACCTGGGTTTCCAGGGCGCTCGTGCTTTGTGCTTGCGTGACCGAAGGCGCGAGGAGGCCAATCGCCAGGACGAGCAGCAGAAGAAGAAAGCGGGGACGGTTCATAACGATTTTGCGAGACAGCAAGCTGAGACTAAAAAAAGGATCGCACAAATTCAAACAAGGAATTTGCCCTTACCTCATTCATTGTGCCCTCGGATGCGCCTTGTGATAGGCTTCCTTAAGCCGCGTCTTGGTCACGTGAGTGTAGATCTGGGTGGTGGAGAGGGAGGAATGGCCGAGCAGGGATTGCACCGAGCGCAGGTCCGCACCGTGGTCGAGCAGATGAGTGGCGAAGGAGTGGCGGAGCTTGTGCGGAGTGACATTGAAGGGGATCCCGGAGTGCCGCAGATACTTTTGAAGCAACTGGTCAATGGACCTGGTGGAGAGACGCCGCCGGAGCTTGGAGATGAATAGCGGGCCCTCATGGACTTGGGCCGCTTGCCGATAGCGCTGGATGGCCTCCGCAGCATGGGAGCCGACTGGCACCATGCGCTCTTTCTCGCCCTTACCAATCACCCGGAGGGTAGAGGAGGAGAAGTCGACCTGCTCCGCATCGAGCCCCGCAAGCTCCGCGAGGCGAAGACCGCTGGAGTAAAATAGTTCGAGAATCGCCGTATCCCGGTGAGGCAGCCAATCGGGAGCCTGCTTCGGCAAGGGCAATTGATGGGGAAGGGCAAGCAATCCCTCGATCTGGGCCAGGGTCAAGGTCACCGGGAGCTTCTTCTCGGCCTTTGGCAATTGCACCTCGGTGAGAGGATTGACAGGGAGGCCATGCCGATGGGTGAGATACTTGTAGAAGGAGCGCAATGCGGCAAAGCGGAGACGAATGGTGCTGCGCGAGACCTCGCCCTTCATCAGCTCGAAGAGCCATGCCCGGAAGTGATCCGCGGTGAGATCAGGCCAATTGGTGAAGCGCTCGCCAAGACTCTCCCGGTAGAAGCGGAGGCTCCGCTCATAATTCGAGAGGGTGTGGTGCGAGACGTTCTTCTCAGTGGCGAGGAACTCAAGGAAGCCATCTTGAAGCTGGTCGGCGGAGGCAGGCATTTAGTTAAGCGAGCTTAATCAAATGGAAGAGCGGCTGCAAGGAAGCATCCCAGAGGAGCTCTATCGGGCCGGTTCCCTATCAAGTGAGCGGAAGATCAGAGAGCACGAGCTCGCGCTCCAATTGCCGTCGCAAGCGGGCGCAGAGAAGAAGGAATAGCTGACCCGTCGCGAAGGTGTCGCCATCAGCCGTATGGCGCTCCCAGACGGTGAGCCCCAAGTGGGAGACGACTTCATCGAGGCCGGGAGGACGCTGGTTGGCGTAGCCAGTACGCCGGTAGGCATCGAGCACCCGCTGGGCCAGGACGGCGGTATCGAGGTAGCGGTTCTTGAGCTTGAGGTTGTAATGCTCCTGGAAGGCCCGGTTGAGCATTGCGATGTCGAACCCGATGTGATGGCCCACGATGATGGACCCGGTGAGGATGGGGAGCAGCTGGCCGAGCACCTCCTTCTCCGGAGTGCCCTCCGAGGAGTCGGAGGGAAGGATGGTGTGGATGCGGGTGGCCGGCGTGACGTCGGCTTCCGTCCGCCTGATGAGCCAGTGGCGCAGGGAGGATGTTTCGGCACGATTGCCCTGCACGGACATGGTGGCGACGGAGAGGATCTTGTCAGTGTGCAATTGGAAGCCTGATGCTTCGGTATCCAGCACCACGAAGGGGGCTTCCGCCGTGGGGTCCTTCCTCCGATAGCGCCGTGACGTGCCCGCGAGATAAGCTTCAACCTCGGGTTCGCGTTTTGGAGTCCAGGGAAATTTCATTTCAAGCGGGCCTCCAGGCCGAATTGGGAGCGCACTTCGGCTTGCACCATTCTGATGACATCGAAGACATTGGAGAGCCGAGCTCGCTCCAATTTGCTTAAGGTCGCCGGATTGATGAAGCGACCGGAGTCATTGTTATCAAGCCCGTTGAGGACTCGCAAGCGCATCAGGTCCTCGTAGCTTTGCCGGGAGAGCTGGCAGAGCTCCGCGATCTTGGGCACATTGGCTTGCAGATCCGTGAAGCGGGAGCCCGTGGAGTAATGCTTGCTGAGGCCGTGGCGCAAGACCCAGAGGCGAGCGGCATCGCGGAGTGGGGTAATAGCCCGTTTTTTCAGGTCAAAGTCCCGGCGCTTGCGCCCTTTCTTTTCAATGACGTGCTTGGCCGAGAAGTTGAGTGGAGGCTGCGAACTCACCGTGAGCTCCGCGAGGCGATGCATGACGCCGAAGCACTTGGGAATACGCTGGAAAATTGATTCGCGAATCGGAGTCACCAGGCTCTCATCACCAGAGACAAACCTCATGTCGTAGAGCACGATGGCGCGCAGAATATTCTCGGGAGACGGATTCCATTCCGTCAATCTCAGCTCCTGGAGCCACTCCTCTTCCGAGCGACACCACTTGGGATTCGAGGCCATCACGCCGCCCTGGCAGCGCGAGATCCCGCATTCCACGAGCATTGCGACCACCCGATTGCTCAAGACCAGCAGACGCTGCCTCCGGCTCTCGGTTTCCTCCGGCGTGTCTCCATCCGCGAAGATAAGCGCATTGTCCATGTCCGTGCGGAGGATCTGCTCGCGGCGCCCATCGCTCCCAACCGAAATCCAAGCCCAGTTGAAGTCGTCGAAGTGTTGCCCCTTCTCCGCCAATTCCTCCATTGCAAGCTGGATAAGCCGATCCACCAGCTCATCGTAAAGTTCCGCACAGATCTGACCCACCACCACTGAGGACACCCCTGAGCGGAGGTATTGTCCGGCCAGATTCTCGACCTCGTCCGAGAGCTGCCGGGCCCGCGAAATTGTGGTCGTGCGCCCGAGATCGCGCATCAGCCCCGCAGGATGATACCCACTCATCTTCATCAAGGCCCGGTCGGTCCAGACATCGAGAAGAGGCTTGGTTGGCGATCCATCCTCCGTCACGCAGAGCAGGGAGACGCGCTTTTGCATCATGAGCAGCACAGCCGCGATAGCGCTGGAATAATCGGGGATGCACACCGCCGGACCATGCATGATCTCGGAGACCGGCATTTCCTGCGGGCGGCCCTTCACGATGATCTCACTGACCAAGTCGGTGGCTGCGATGTAGCCGAGGGGGCGCTGCTCGCCATCCACGATCACGATGGCGTCCAGATTGTGATTTGAGAGTAACTCGGCTGCCTGTGCAACGGGGGCCTCAGGCCGGCAGCTCACTGGCTGATTCCCGCTCACCGAGATGACCTGCGCGCTGTGCAAGTGCGCTCCTAGGATGCCCTTGGCCCGTCCGCTCATCCCAGCCGGAGTGGTGATATCCTTGACTGCGGTGGATGAGACCGCTCCACCCAACCGGGTCACCCAGAAGAGGTGGCGGGTAATGTAGTTGCGCGCCTCGTCGTTTCTCTCAATCTCTTCTGAGAAGTCCTTGTAAGGCAGGGAAAAAATCAGGCAGTCGTCAGTCGCAATCGCCGAGACCTGATAGGGGACACCCTCGACCAATGCGGTGAGACCCAACACGTCCCCGACATCTCGCACATCCACAAGCTCGGAGTGGCCCTCGCGATTCCAATGATACTCCACCCGCCCCTTGGCCAGGAAGAGCAATTCTCCCTCCGGAATCGTGCCCTGCTGCCAGATGGTATCATTCTTGACCCAGACCTGCACTGCAGCCTTCTCCCCAAGCCTCTCGACCACCTCGGGGGCGAGCAAGGAAAAGGGAGGAAAGTTGCCAAGAGCTTCAGAAATGCGTTTCGGAATACGGTTCACGGAATTAATTACGGAGTCAGTCTGAATAGCCAAATTGAGGCCATGCTTGCCTGAACCTACCCCTTATCGGCGGGAGGGAAAGCCCGCGTTTTGAATCCCTGAGCGTCGAGCCACGAGTGAGAACCTCGGAATGAGTCCCAAATTGAGTGGAACGTCAGCGTGGAGCCTATAGCCTGTCTGAGTGAATCTTGAGACATTCGGTCGCGTTCTCCTCGGGTTGGCTCTTAATGGCATTCTATGGCCTTGCCTGATCTTTGCCAATGGGGCGGATGGGACTGAGTTTCGCCACTATCAGGATGCGAAAGGCTCCTGGTTGCCTTTTGCCTACGCCAATCATATCTGGAGGCC
>JAUTCR010000001.1 GCA_030673895.1 Verrucomicrobiota bacterium JB023 | reverse complement strand
AAAAACGCTACCTCAAGGCACTCGAGAAATCAGGAAGCCCGCTCCTGAAAACCATTGAGGCTATCAGGAAAACCCACCCCAAACTCTGTGAACAATTTACCTAAAAATCACTTGTCAGTTGGCCTCAGTGGTTTGTTCGCTCTGCCTTGGGAATTCGAGCCTACCTGAATTTTAATGCCAGACTTAGGGCTACTGCAAAAGCCAAAATAATTAGAACAGCTTTACAAAAATTCGACCTCCCGACGTTGTCTTGTAAGATGAATGCCCAGACAAACAGCAACACAATATTCACAAACGGAATCGCCAACAGAAGAAGTGTAATCACCCACTCCGACACAGGAAGTGGACGCGCAGCTTTCGTGGGAACCTCCACAGGTATGCGTGCAGGACGGGGAATAACCGTGCTACGAAGACTCTCAAGCTCCGAATCGGACTTTCCAGATATTGGTAGATCCGCCATAACTCAGGAAAGATAGACTATTTATGCAGGGATGCTCAAGCTTGAAAGACGAGGAAACGCCTTAGATGCCTTGATTTTCTTTGCATAGAGCAGGTAGTTTTTCTCAGCGAACGTCCGAGGTGTGGCAGCGGCTACTGAGAGCGCACCTCCGAAACAGGGTTAAGTGTTGAATTAAACAGGGTCATGTCGATTCGGGGCGAGTAGCCGCTTGTCCACCACCGTCTCGTTCGCTTTTGGGTTTCTCGGGGTGCATCATGTTTCGTCAGCGTAAAGTGGATCGACCTCCTCGTAAATGGTCCAGTTTAAGTCGGGATCCTCCATCCCGTTGGCGGCGAAAAACTGAACGGCCTGTTTCGCCACAGAACCAGGAACGAGAAACGCACGCTTTACGACGTGTGCGTCATAAGCCGAGTCTTCAACCTCTTCAGTCTCTCCCAGATATTCGGCCAATGATTGGATGACTCGACAACGGTGATCGTCAGCTGTGGTATGGAGAACGAAGTAGCCTCGCTCAGGCGCGGATAGACAACGGGCGACCTTGAGCACCTTATAGTCTTTGCCATTTTGGTATTCGAAGCTGCTCTCCGAGAACCATCGATCCTTGCGCTCAACCCGTGCGTCCCACTCGGTGAAGATTCTGTCGATGTCGGAAACTGTGAGATTCTGAATCTTCTCGTCCCAACCGGTGCAACAACCTGTAGGAAGGGGTTCCATTTTTGAAGCGAACATAGAGCGCAGCGGCGGCAAGAGCGAGGGAAAATCTCTGATTTTCGCGAGTGATGCCGGGAAGGCTGAAGGCTGCCGTCCGTCTGCCGCGAGTTGTTCTGGTTTTGCCTCCGAGTGGGCTCAGGACGAGTTTTCGGATTGTTTTTGGCGAGTGGGTCATGGGCTTCGTTCAGGGGATATTCGCGCCCAAGGCAAAAGATGAAGTCAGTTCCAGCTAGAGCTTGAGTTCATTGCCAGTCGGGGAGGGGAGAGCGTGGTTTTCAGCGGAACCGGAGAGCAAGGATTCTCGGCAGTTCTTTCACGCTCGAGGAGCGGTTAGGTTTCGCATTCAGGAGCAAGTCTCGAGCGGGATGAACTCGGATTTTGCGGCGTTTCTGATTTCGCGAGCGAAGGGCCACAAGATATGTGTTCAGCTCAAAGAGAAAGGGCTGCGACACGAATTTCGGCACGAAATTTGGGGAGCAGAACGTCCTAGCACACACAATCTGACCCGACAAACCAAAAAGCTCTCGAACAATCTGAACTCCTCACCAAAGAGGCACCACCTCCGAGTCACCCAGTGCGCGGGTCAGATTTGTGTGCTGCAACTTGTTCTCCGAGTCTATTTTTGGGAGGCACGTAGATCACCATATTCATCTTGCACGACACCCTCATTCACCCACCGGTCGGCCTCTGCTGCGTGGCTCTCCGCTGCATACGAGAGCGCTTCAGACGCTGCATCGAATACCCGAAGTGGATCTAAAAAATCTGGTTCGACCATCTCGAAGGAATAGACGTCGAGATAATCATCTGCGCCGTCATCAAAAACATCAAAACGCCATAGCTCAACTAGCCCCTGCTTCGGAGTAAGGGACAACCAAGATATCTGCCCTTCACATGTTGATCCCAGAAAAAATTCAACACTCTTCCCGCGATTTAATGCAGTCTTAATCTGAGAGAAAGTGAGATAACGCGGCATCGAAATTTTATGGAGAACGTTCCAGTCCTGCTGAACCGACCGCTCAGAGAACTTTCACTACTTCTACAGTAATCAAATGGAGTGTCAATAAGTCACCCACCAGCGCGGTCGGGTTCAGCAGCGACGCCTTGTTCGCCGAGCCTTTGTTACTAGTCCTGCCCAATTCGGAAATGGCTAAGTGCCCCCAACAGAGCCTGGCTTGGAGATTTTGAGCTGTAATGCCCCTTCTCTTGCCACGAGCTCGTGTTTAACCAATTACAATGATGCCCTACAAGCTCAACTAATTCATCGTGTGGGACAAGATACCAAGCGTCAGAGTATGGAAACGCAATATGAAGACTCTTGGTCAGATATTTTCGGTCTATCGTCAGTCGTCCCTTCAGCTGAACCCTGAGAGTAGTTACTCCATCCAAGTGGTAAGCAAGAAAATCGGCCCCTTGCCAATCATCCGCTAACTTAATGCAGTTGAATCCGAAATCAGCCAGCTCTGCTGCGACTTTCTGAAAATTGTAGATCTCCTTCTGTCGAGAATTCAACGCAGAGTAGTTGATGCGCTGATATCTCATATTATGGCGAACGTCAAAGCTGACCCAGACCTGACCTGAGGGCGAGCGTTGAATCCGGGATAAAGGCGCGAGTTGTCATGGCGCTTTTGACTCGTGACGGGTCAGGTCTTGGTGTCCAGCGGCTTGTTCTCTCCCTATTGTGGTGTGGGTTCGAGATTGCCCAGGAAGTCTACAAACGATGCCCCGTGAGGGAGGAGGCAACCTGGTGAGTCCTTCGGATCGCCAGGGCCATAGTAGGACATCTGGAGCAAGTGAACCGGATCAGCTGGCGAAGAATCGCTCCGCACGACCCAACAATCCCCATCTCCGGCTGCACCGATGACCAAGTATCCGTGGTCAACCAGTTGCACATCAGGGAACGCTCCCTCAATCTCCGAGAGCAGGGTAGCCGCATCACGAATATGTCCCTCGCCACCCCACGAGAGTCCCTCAACCTCAGTCTCGAAACAAATGTCTCCGATCTTCTTGGTAGCCAGAACCTCACGATACCAATCAGGTAGTAATCCGGGGAATCGCTGCTCGAATGCGACGATATCTGGTTCCGGCGACTCCGATCCCTCAATCCCAGCGGCTGCAGCACGGGCAATGAATGAATCGAGGGCTGCCGATGTTGCGTCGTCCATATTTTTTGAGAGAACGTCGAAGTCCTCTCACACCTGCCCGAGGGCGAGGCTTCGACTGTGGGTTAAAGGTTGAATGGCCAAAGGAAATTGAACTCGCAGCGGGGCAGGTCTTGAGAGCGACGTCTTGTTAGCAGTCAGTTTTTGCAGAGTGCGGCTAAATCTGTCGCGAGAAGCTCCTTGTTGTGCTTCATCTCGAGAACGCATCGCTCGAAAGGCCACTCAAGCTCCTCGGTCTTCAACTCAATCGCCAGTCGCTTCGCAAGGCCATCCTCAGTCGAATCCTTACCCGCCCGCCTAAGCATGCATCGCATGATATACCACCTGTTGTGACTCTGCCCCAGTTCGACGAGTGCCGCAAAAGCCGCCGCCTTGTCTGAAGGAGTGCCATGGTCGAAAATTGTTGTCAGACGGCTGCAAACACTGTCAGAAAAATTGAATTCAAATGCCGTATTCCTCGCCCACTCGCAATACTTCTCAACGATGGCAGAAGAGATCCCGTCATGACGCTCAACGATCCGCTGTAGTTCCTCATTGGAGATACGCGTCATGAAAGGAGTGGACATAGAGTATACCCATGAATTCTCGTGCCCTGATGCTCTCTCCTTCGTATCCAGGTTGGCGAAGAACCTAGCGAACTGTTCGTAATCCTCCTCGCCCCAGTTCTCTAGGTCTTCCAGCTTTGCAAGCCATTCACTTGCTTGTTCGTCTTCAACTTCGCAAAGGCCTCCTTCTTCGAGAAGGGCGTCTAGAAGGATCGTTCGGAGAACGCCAATTTTGGGTCGCTTCGCGGGAGTTTGGTTAGTGCACTTCTCGATGATCACGCCTACCGCTCCATCAGCCGAGTGCTGGGCATATGGTGTCCGAGTATAGGATCCATAGAGATCGTGTAGAATGCATCCGAGGGAGTAAACGTCCGCTGACGCTTGCGCGTTGTGGAAGTCTTGTCGCTGTTCCGGTGCGCAATAGCGCTCAGTATAGATAATGGTGTCTTCGGTAAGCGTGACCGTCTGGCCACTTGGAGGAAGAACGGATCCTAGATCAGACAACTTCCAAACGCCTTCACTCAACAAGACATTGTTGGGGTTCAGGTCTCGGTGAACGTAACCCAGATCATGCAATCGCTGAAGGCCGTTCAGTATGTCAGCTATGGGCTTTACATCGACCTCTCCGTTGGCTCGATCCTCAGCAATCTTGTCTTTGTAGATCATGTCGGCCAACGGCATTACAAACCAAGGGTCACCGGAGTCAGTGCCCTGATCGAGCACGGGCAGCAACTCCGTCCCTCCCAACTCTTGCTGTGTAATGATCTCCCTTCGAAACCTCTTCCGCAGTTTGTCGTGCGCGTCGGCTGGTATAGTTGCTGCAGGTGCAAACGTCTTGCGGGCATAGCGGTTCCCATGCTCGTCTTCGACTTCTTCCACGACACCAAAACCTCCTCGTCCGATCTCTCTTATCCGCGTGTATGTGGGCATATTTTGTTCTGCTAACGTCATAAGACACCCATCCACTACCGGGGGCGCGCTTCGACTTCGGGGTTAAGGGTTGGAATGGTCATCAAAATTTCGACTCTCGGCGGGTAGTGGATTAGTGTGCTCTGCCTTGTTAGGCTTGTTTTTCTGGCGGGTGAGTTAGTAGTCAGGATCGGCTGTCTTGCGCCAATCGCCTCCAACGAAGTCTCGTTCGGCAATCCACCCTGGAGGTAGGTCTGCAATGGATCGCAGTGTTGGATCGATATTGAGGGCTTCACCCATGCCGATCACTCGTCCATCGCTCTCCGCTCCTGTAGTGTTGCAGAGGAATGCCCACGAATCATCGTCTGAGTAGTGGATCACCATCAGTATCGGCTTGTTGTCCTCGATCACCTGACGGGTGGTGATAGCTGCAACATTCTCGGCTTGGTCAAATGGCCATTCCTGCGCTTCCATCTTGTCGGCTACTTCTATTCGATTTGTATCGCGATCAGTGCATGCAACCAAGGATAGAATTCCGAGTGTTGCGAGTATTGGTGGGAGCGGCTGCATTTTTTAGCCTAACGTTAAAGGTGTGGCAGGGCGGATTCAAGCGTTCCAGAGCGCAGCGAACCAGCGGCGTCCCTCGCCCTTGCCACCACCGCCTTGTTCTCCCCATTCAGTTCCATGCCGTAAGGTTCTCGATAAGCTCGCCAAGGCCCTGCTTCCTTACAGGGTCACTGGCCGAATCCTTCATCGTTTGAGCCAGGGCGATCAACTTCTCAAGCTCTTCTCTACTGACCGTTCCAAGCTCGGCGTTGATTGCCTCTAGCGCACGAACATCATCATCCGCGATGTCGTCGGGAACCTCGCGAGTCGCGATGTAAACAATGGACTCAATGAGCGCTCGGTAAATCGATTCCATATTCCTTATTCAAATTGAGAAGCCGGTGCCCGAACACGCATTGCGCCTGAAGATCTAGCACGATAACCATGAAGACATTCGAATCGTCTTTCGCATCGATTAGAACGTGCTCAAAGCGTCCGTCATCTGACCGCCAGACATTGCTCACTTGCCCTTCGTCACAGTCGAATCCGTCATAATCCGCCTCGGGGATGAGCTCTACGTAAGGCCAGAAATCAAACGGTGGAGCTCCTTCAACTCGATCCATTTTTGCGCCGAACGTTGCCTTGAAAGCTGGTTCATCTAGCGCGGGCATTTTCTTGGGAGAACGTTTCAGCACACCCAATCCGACCGACTCAGCGCACTGTGATTACTTCTATCACGTTCCCTCCTCCAGTCAATTCTCCAACTCGCCAGCGCGGTCGGATTTGTGGTGCTGCGGCTTTATAGGACATCCGGACTTATTTATCAGGCGGAGGAAGGAGGCTCGGAACGATAGCCTCCACGCCTCTCCTCCGATTGTGAACAAGTCCGTCGCGCGACGAGTCACTTATTCCCATTTCCTTCCTTCCTCTATCTGCTCCTCTCCTCGAAAATAAATCTCCACGCCTTCCCCGGGTCAGGACTTTGCTGCGTCTTTCGCTGCGACGAATAAGAACAAGGCGTCCGACCCGGGGGAGCGTGGTTTGCTCAACAACGACTCCTCAGTGGTTGTCTCCCATGACATTCCGATAAAGACGTCGCCCGGGCAAGCCCGCGTGTTCTTAAATTATCAAACCATCATCATGAACCATCGCTTCCATCTCGGCATCGACCGCTCCGATACTTCAATCGACTTCTGTCTCCTCGATGAGACCGGAACCATCGTCGAACAAGGCAAGGTGCCTTCCGCCCCTGAAGACCTCCAACCCTGGGTCCTTTCCCTCAAAGACCGCCTCGGATCTGGATCCGACACCATCGCGGCCTGCATTGAGCAGCCCTGTATCAACCTCACCCACTACTTCAGGCAGTTTGATTTCCTCGCTCTCTACCTGGTCAATCCTGCCGTCATCAAACGCTACCGCGAAAGCCTTTCTGCCTCCCGCGCCAAGGACGACCGTCGTGACGCCCACGCCCTGGCCCGCTTCGTTCTCGAGCGCCACCGCGAACTCCAACCCTGGCAACCAGCCGACGAACAAACCCGTGCACTCAGCGCCTTGACCGAGAAGCGCAGGCAGCTCGTCGACCTCCGCACCAGCATCACCAACAAGCTCACCCAAGCCCTCAAAGACACTTATCCCCAGTCCCTTGAATTGGTTGGTCGCTATCTCTACAGCCCGCTTGCCTGTGCCTTTCTCAGCAAATGGCCTACTCTCGCCGACCTGCGCAAGGCCCGCCC